>DASVGG010000045.1:0-31001 GCA_036379655.1 Pyrinomonadaceae bacterium | reverse complement strand
CGGCCGGAGCGGGGTGCGACTTCTTCATCTTGAGAGACCTCCCGCGGAGGCTCTCGCATAATCTCTGCGGGAGGTCTCTCCCGCGAACAGTCACACAGTTACAATAGGCACACCAGCGCTATTTTGGGCGAAACTTAGGTTGAATTATCCGGATTGTCTCAACGTGGTCTGTCATGCGCGACGACAAGTGTGGGCGGGTGTTTGTTCATCACTCTCGCAGGCGCGTGAGCAGGTGTTCGTAGTAGGTGCGGCTGACGGTGAGTTGTGTGCCGTCGCGCATGAGGAGGACGTGGTCCTTGTTAAAGAGCGGACGCAGTTCCTTGACGCGTTCGAGGTTGGCGAGCGTGGAGCGGTGGATGCGGACGAACATGCGCGGGTCGAGGCGCGCTTCCAGTTGCGAAAGGGTGCCGCGGATGAGGTGCGTCTCCCTGCCCGCGTGAAGTTCGAGGTAGTTGTCGGCCGCTCCGACCCAGTCGATCTCTTCCACACGCATGAAGAACGTGCGCCCCGACGACCTGATCTCCAAACGGCTCACGCGGTGCTGCCCCGCGCCGTCGCGCAACTCGTCGAGGAGGCTGTGCAGGCGCCGGTCGAGCCGCGCGGCGCGCGCGTTACCGATCTGCGTCCGCGCGTGCTCGTATGCGTCGCGGAAGCGTTCGCGCTCGACCGGCTTCAGGATGTAGTCGAGCGCGTGCGCCTCGAAGGCGCGCAGGGCGAACTCGTCGTAAGCGGTAACGAAGATGACGGCCGGCACCTTCCCTGCCCCGACGCGCTCGATGACGCCGAAGCCGTCGAGCCCCGGCATCTGCACGTCGAGGAGGAGCAGGTCGGGCGCGCGCCCCTCGATGCACGCCACGGCCTCGCGCCCGTCCTCGCATTCGCCGACGACCTCCACGTCGGGCAGTTCGTCAAGGAACCGCCTAAGCCGCCTGCGCGCGGCGGCCTCGTCGTCGACGACCAGCGTTCGTATCGTGCCCATGTCGTTAAGGAGTCTGAACGTCGCGGGGCGTGACGCACCCGCACAAAGAGAGGCGTCGGCCTCTCGCGCGTCGGGTTTCACCCAGCCTACAACGAGGGCTTCGCGCCGCCGGTTCCCTTTTACACGATGGCACCAACGACACGTCCAGACCGCGTGGTTTAAGTCCATCGCGTTGGACGCAAAGGCGCGCAACAACCCGCACGCGTGAACGTTTAATGAGTTCATGGCGGTCACGGAACGCACGCGCTCGCGATGGACGACGGCGCTGCTTGTCGTCTCGGTCTTTACGCTGAAGCTCCTGCTTCTGCTGCCGCAGGTCTACTTTTACAACCTGCGCTCGCCCGAGCCGCTGCCGTGGGGGCAACTGCTGGCGAAGCTTGCGCTCGGCACGTATTCGTGGGCCGCGCTCGTGCCGCCGATACTCTTCGTGAGCCGCCGCTGGAAGGTCGAGCGGCGCGACCTGCCGCGCCGGCTGCTCATACATTTCGGATTCGGCGTGCTCTTCGCCGCCGCGCAGACGACGCTGTACCACTTCGGGCTGACGCTCATCGGCGACGCGCGCGACTCCTTCAACGAGGTGCCGAGACTGGTCGGCCCCTGGAGCTTCGTCTTCAACGGCGTCCTCGCCTATGCGAGCATCGTGGCCGTCCACCAGGCCGTGCTTCACTTCCGAGAGGCGCAGGAACGCGAGTTCCGTCTACAGCAGTCGCAGCTCCAACTTCTCAAGACGCAGTTGCAGCCGCACTTCCTCTTCAACACCCTCAACACCATCGCGCAGCTCATCAACGAGAACCCGGAGGCGGCCGAGAAGATGGTGATGAACCTGAGCGGCATGCTCCGCTTCAGCCTCGCGCAGATGGGCGAGCAGGAGGTGCCGCTGGCGCGTGAGCTTGAGTTCGTGAACAAGTATCTGGAGGTGATGCAGGAGCGGTTCGGAGGGCGGCTCAATTTCAGGATGGAGATCGACCCGCGCGCGCTGAGGGCGTTGGTCCCGCCGATGATTCTTCAGCCGTTAGTCGAGAACTCCATCCGCCACGGGCTCCGTCCGCGCGAGGCGGGCGGCCACGTCGAGATCAGCGCGGGCTGCGAGGGCGAGACGCTGCACCTCTGCGTCGCCGACAACGGGTGCGGCATCGAAGGCGTCGGCGGAGTTGAAGCGTCGGCAATAGAAGGGCACGTCGGGCTCGCCAACACGCGCGCGCGGCTCGACTATCTCTACGGCAAGAGGCACCGCTTCGAGTTGACGAGCGTCCCCGGTCGCGGCGTGCGCGTCCGCATGAGCCTCCCGCTGCGCGACACACAAGAGAGTTAACCACGGAGACACGGAGGCACGGCTTTAAGCATTTGAAATCTCAAAGTTGAAATCTCAAATTGCTTTTAGCCGTGCCTCCGTGTCTCCGTGGTTACTTCCCCTCCATCCCCATTTAAGTTCACAGCGACTTGAGGAACTTGATGAGTTGCCGCTTCTGCATCGCGGAGAGGATGACGTAGTTGCTGCGCGCGTTCGTGGCCTGGCCGGCGTGGCGCATGATGGCCTCGTTGATGGCGAAGGTCTGCGACCCGCTGTTGGTGGGCGGGCTCGAAGAGCCGCCGCCGTCGTGCATCAGCCGCTCGCGCGTGCGCAAGCCCCAGAGCGGCGGCGTCCGCATCTTGTTGCCGTTGGTGCCGCCGTCGGCGATGCCGTCGCCGGTGCCGATGTCGTGCAACAGGAAGTCGCTGAAGGGATGAATGATCTTGTTGCCGAGCGCGGGCGGGACGAAGAACGTGCCGCCGTTGACGAGCGAGCCCGGCGACGCGGTCGTGATGGTGCGGACGTGACAGACCGCGCAGCCCACCGAGTTGAAGAGCGCGGAACCGGGGTCGGTCGCGTCGTCGGGCACGAGGTCGCGGTCGCGCGGCGGCACCTTCAGCGAGCGCATGAAGTCCGTGAACTCCTCGATGTCTTTCGCCTGGTCCTCGCCGCAGAAACGGTCTGGGTCGTCGGGACACGCGACCTGGTCGGGGACCGGGTCGAAGCCGGAGGTGTAGCCGATCCAGCGGCCGAGCGAGGTGTTCTCGTTCGGGAAAAGGAAGTTGGTGATGCCCATCTCGTTCACGTACGCGTCGCCCGAGAAGGAGAGCAGGCTCGCGTGCTGACTCTTCCAACCGAAGCGCCCCACGGCCTGCGCGCAGTTCGACGGGCAGCCCTCCGACTCAAGCACCTTCACCATGACGACCGTGCCCTGCTGCCCGGCGGGCTGTCCCGCCGCGATTGATTGGAGCGTCGAGTCGGCGATGGCCTCGACGAAGCCGTCGCCCATCACGCTCAGAGAAGTGCGGAAGGTACGCACCGTCTCGCCGCTGTCGCGCGACCAAGCGGGCAGCGTGTCCACGACCGAGAGGGTCGAGAGCTTCGTCTGAAAACCGCCGTCGGCGTTCATGACGAAGATGTGCGAGCCCGCGCCGCCACGGTTGCTCGCGAAGGCGATGGTCACGCCGTCGGGCGACCACGCGGGCGCCTCGTCGAGCGCGGGGTCGTTGGTCAACTGCACCTGCGTCCCGCCGACCGTGGGGACGGTGTAGATGTCGCCGGTCGAGCCCGACTTGCGCGCGAAGGCGATGGTCTGGCCGTTGGAAGAGAAGGTCGGGTGGTCGTCGATGCCGGCGGTGTTGGTGAGACGAATCGCCCCCGCGCCGTCGCTCTCCATCCGGAAGATGCCGTTGGGCGAGAAGTTCTGTTTCGAGAAAGCAATCTTCGTCCCGTCGGGTGACCACGCGGGCTGCACCTCGTCGCCCGCCGTGACGTTGAGCGCGACCTGATTCGAGCCGTCGGCGTTCATCACGAAGATGTCGTAGGTGCCGTTGCGATTCGAGGCGAAGGCAATCTTCGTCCCGTCGGGCGACCACGCGGGCGAGATGTCGTCCGCGTTGACGTTGGTCGTCAGACGCACCTGGTTGCTCCCGTCCGGGTTCATCACGGAGATGTCCCACTTGGCGCCGATGAGACTCTGGAACGCGATCTTCCGCCCGTCGGGCGAGAAGGCGGGCGACCCTTTTTGAGGGACGCCGAAGGTTATCGCCCCCGACTGACCGCCGTCGTGACCCATGACGGCGATCTGGTTGTTGCTGGTGAAGACGATGCGCGGCGCGTCGGGCACGCGCTCCTGTATGCGCGGGTCGGTGGCGCGCGCGTGCAGCAGCGAGCCGCCGGGCGCCGGCACGAAGGCGCCGCTGGCGTCGAGGTGGCCGACTCTCAACTCAGTTATCTGGCTGCTGCCGCCGGTCACGGGGTTCTGGTGGCACTCGGCGCAGGACTGCGCGTTGTAGACGGGGCCGAGCCCCTCGTCCACCTCGTCGCGCTCCTCGAAGGCGCGTTTGGCCTGGACGAAGGTGCCGGGCTGTTCGTTCTCGTTGTCGGGGTCTCCCTGTGGCAGAAAGCCGTTCGTCAGGTTGTCGAAGCCCGCCGGCGCTTCCGTGACGGTCTGCGTGCTGGCGGTGCGCGTCAGGACCGCCGGGACGGCCACGGCGAGGGCGAAGAGGGCAAGAGCAGAAATCTTCTTGAATCTCATGAACGAGGTTCCTCCTTGTGTCGAATATTGAAGAAGGGTTACCCCGGCGGCGCTGCCGGCCGACGAAGTGCGAGGTGATGCACTGGGTTGGGGGAGACGGAGAGTTGCTTACACGCGCGCGGCTCCCGCGATGGTGGAGACCGGCGTGGGTGTTACTTGAACAGCGTCAGAGCTACGGTTGCGAGGGTGCTTGACCCGCCGCGGCTTCTTCATGTTGTGGGCTCGATAGGGCGCGGGGAATATATGACGGGCGTCTCAACGCGACAACGGATTTGGGATGAGACAACCCTTTCGCGCGGCGGGCCGTGGGTGCCCTGTGGCGAGTCGTGAGAGTAGCCGCGAGGTATGTGTGAAAGCTCAGAGGAGCGAGCGCACCCAGCCGCCGTCAACCGTGACGGAGGTGCCCGTGATGTAGCTCGCGCGCTCCGAGGCGAGGAAGGCGGCGAGGGCCGCGAACTCCCTCGTCTCTCCGAGGCGACGCATCGGAATCTCGGCCTCCCAACGCGCGCGCACGTCGGCCTCCGCGAGTCCTTCCCTGTCCGCGAGGGCGCGCGCCAACTCCTCGACGCGCTCCGTGCGGGTGTAGCCGGGCAGAAGATTGTTGACGGTGATGCCGTCGGCCGCGACCTCGTTGGCGAGCGTGCGCGCGAAGCCGGTCACAGCGGCCCGCAGACTGTTCGACAGCATCAGGTTGTCCACGGGCTGCTTGACCGCGATAGAGGTGACGTTCAGGATGCGGCCCCAACGCCGCTCCTTCATCCCGGGCAGCACCGCGCGCGTCAACTCAAGCACGCTCGTCAGCGTCAGCCGCGTCGCGGCCTCCCACTCTTGCGGGCTCAAACTATCGAAGGTGCCCGCCGGAGGTCCGCCCGAGTTCGTCACGAGGATGTCCACGCGGCCGAAGCGTTCGAGCCCTGCGCCGACGATGCGCGACACGTCCTCGGAAGACGAAACGTCGCCCGCGACGCCTAAGACCGCCGCGCCCGTCGCGCGCTCGATCTGCTCACACGCCTCCGACAGAGGCCCGGCGCCGCGCGCGCAGAGTACGAGCGAAGCGCCTTCGGCGGCCAACTCCTCCGCGACGGCGCGGCCGAGCCCGCGACTGGCCGCCGCGACGAGCGCGACCTTACCCTTGAGACCCAGGTCCATCGGCTACTTCCGCCTGAAGTAATCGTCCGTCTTGTCGAGCCAGTCCTGACGCGGCGGACTGAAGACATCCACGTCGAGCGTGTCTTCGAGCGCCTCCGCCTTGTGCGGGACGTTCGAGGGGATGTGCAGCACCTCGCCCGCGCGGATGTCGATGGGCTCCGACGCTTCGTCGCCGATCCAGAAGCGCAGCGCGCCCTCAAGGAGGTATGTTATCTGCTCGTTGTCGTGCGAGTGCAGAGGGACGACGGCGCCCTTCTTGAGGTAGACGTGCGTCAGCATCATCCGGTCGCCGTTGATGATGCGGCGGTCGATGCCTTCGGTCACGAACTCCTTCTCCATCTCGTCCCAACGGAACGTGCGCACGCGCTCTCTCTGCTCCATCTATGCTCGTCCTCTCTTCAATCAAGTTACCGGCACGTACGTATCTTGCCATTCCTCGACCGCGATGACTAGAATCGGCCGCACACGTGCTTCATTTGAAAGGGGTCTCGAAGGTGTCCAAATTTCTTTTAGCGTTAATTGTGCTCGCGACCGTTGCCGCTCAAAGTGTGTCGGCGCAGGAGACGAAGGTGCAGTGGTTCGGGCACGCCGCGTTTTCGATAACCACGCCCAAAGGCGCCGTGCTGCTGATCGACCCGTGGCTCAAAAATCCTTCTAACCCCGAGGCCAAAGACGGCAAAGACCCTTTAGCCTCGGTCACGAAAGTTGACTACATTCTCCTCACGCACGGGCACCGCGACCACGTCGGCGACGCGGTCGAGATAGCGAGGAAGACGGGCGCGGCGCTCGTCAGCAATCCGGAGTTGGCGGCCAACCTCGTCAAGCTCGCCGACTTCCCCGGTAAGCAGGCCGAGACCGACGCGATCATGGGCATCGGCGGCGAGATACAGCTCGCGGGCGGCGAAGTAACAATCGCCATGACGCCCGCCGTCCATTCGAGCAGCGTCTTTAATCCGAAGGCCGGCGCGACCGAGCCGGAGCGTGCTTACGGCGGCAACCCGGCGGGCTTCGTCATCATCATCAAGGGCGGGCCGACCATCTATCACTCGGGCGACACGGCCTACTTCAAGGACATGGAGACCATCGGCGAGCAGTACCGCGTTGACCTCGCCCTGCTCAACATCGGCGGCCATTTCGGGATGGAGCCGCGCATGGCGGCGAGGGCCGCGCGGTCCGTGGGCGCGCGGCTGGCCGTCCCGCACCACTTCGCAACCTTCCCCGGCATCACGCCGAACGCGGACGCCTTCGCCGACGAACTCAAGCGGCTACGGATACCTTTCCACGAAATGAAGCCCGGCGAGACTCTCGTCTTCAGCGGCGCACAGCTCCGTCGATAATTCCAACCTTCAACGTTCCTTCTCAGTCGCGAGCCTGCGCCGGAGTTGTTCGCTGGCGCGCTCGGCCAGTTCCTTGCACGCGTTCGTCGAGACCAGAGGGTCTGGACGGACGCCACTCTGCCGCCCCTCCAGACGTTGCCAGAGTCCCGACGCGTCCGGGTGCGAGGTCAGCAGGATGTCGCACGGAGTTGACTTGAGAAAGGCGAAGCTCTTCTCGAAGTCCTGCACGGCCGTGGGGTACTCGCGGCTGTCGGAGAAGCGGAAGCCGTCCGCCGAGACCGGCGTCATACTGTCGGAGTAGACGAGGTTCAGGCAGCGTTTGCCTTCGCACGACTTCCACGTCCAACTCGTCCCGCCGGGCGTGTGGCCGGGGGTGAAATGCGCTGTCAGACGGATGTCGCCGACGCGCAGGGTCTGGCCGTCGCGCAGCGTGTCGGCGCGCGGCACCAGCGCCACCGGCACGATGCCGCCGAACTGCGGGTCGCCCTTGCCAACGCCGCTCTTCGTCAAGACCTCGACGCTCCAGGGACTGGCCGCAACCTTCGCGCCGCTGAGCCGCCGCAACTCGCTGATGCCGCCGCCGTGGTCGAAGTGTACGTGCGAGTTGACGATGAGCTTCACGTCCTCGACGCGGAACCCGAGCGCGCGGATGTTGGCGACAATCTGCGGGACCGACTCGGGCAGCGCGCCGTCGATGAGGACGTGCCCGGCCTTCGAGGTGATCAGGAGAGAGGTCAGCCCGTGAGGCCCGACGTAGTACGTGTTGCCGTGGACGCGGAACGGCTGCTGTGGCTTGTTCCACTCCGGGCAGTTGTCGCAGGACGAAGCGGGCGTGCCGCTCTGCCCCGACGCGAACGTCGCGATGAAGAGCAGAGAGACGGCGAGCATCAGTGCGGGTATTGTCTTCGGAAAATGAGTTCGCATGCGCATAAACTTTACTTCAAGTCAGTCTCTCAATCCACATCGCTCCTCTTTTGTGCGACGCGGCCGACAAATTTATTGACACGGTAAGGTGGCGGGCATAAAGTATGCCCCGCCCTATCGGATATCGTCCTTGTCGTGGTCAGGCAGTAACCGGGCCACGGTCTCTCTTTTTCAAGCTCAGAAATAGAAGCATCAACTGCCGGCGACCCCGGCGGTCGGTCGGCGGGCTACGTTCGGGTCTACGTTTAACCCGCAGTGACGTTGTAACCCCGGGCCTCTCTCCGCATGGTAGCGCCCAGGAAAAAGCGACGCGGCTTGGTCTCTCCCCGGGACGGGGCGGAGCGCGCGTCGATCCTGTCCGCGCTGCGCGGGCTCGACCGCATGCTCGCGGCGGCGCTCTCGTCCGTGCGTGAAGCGACGGCGAACGTGGATGAGGGCGCGGCCGAACAACTGCGCGGACTCTACCTCACGCACGAGGGGGTCGAGCGTCTGCTCGCGCGCGAGCCGGGAGAGCCCGCGTTCGCTTCCGCGACGAATGACGGTGAGGAGTTGCACGACCCGACGGAGTCGTCCGCGCGACTCCGTCGGGTCGCCGACGTTTACGACCTTTCGGTCTTCGACCTCAACGTCCTGCTCGTCGCGCTCGCGCCCGAACTCGACCGGCGCTACGAACAACTCTACGCATACCTACAGGACGACATCACGCGGAAGCGGCCGACCGTTGACATGGCGCTGAGCCTTCTGTGCGACGGAGCGGGCGCGAAGCTCTCTCGCCGCGCGCACTTCGCGCCGGACTCGTCGCTCGTGCGTCACGGCCTGCTGCACCTGATACCCGACGCCGAGCAGCAACCGACCCCGCTCCTCGCGCAAGGACTCAAACTCGACGAACAGTTGGTGCGCTTCCTGACGGCGCATGAGTGTCTCGACGCGCGGCTCGCACCCTTCTGCCGTCTGGTCACGCCTGCGGACTGTGGCTCCCAGTCTCCGCTCGACGCGGACGCGCGACGCGCGCTGCTCGAAGTCGCCGTGGGCGCGCGCGCGTCGGGCGAACGTCTGGCCGTCTACTTTCAGGGCGAGGCGGGCACGGGTAAGCGGCGCGCGGCCGAGGCGCTGGCGCGCGACGCGGGGCTGCGGCTGCTTGCGGTTGATGTGCCGCGCATGGTCGCGGGTGATGGCGTGGGCCTGTTCAGAGTCATCCTCAACGAAGCGCGTTTCGACGAAGCGTTGCCGTATTTCGACGGCCTCGACGTTCTCCGTCGCGACGAGCACGCCGCCGCTTTCAACGCGCTGCTCGATGCGCTGTGCGAGTTCGACGGCCCGTGCATCATGTCGGGCGCGCGGCCGCCGCCCGCCGAAGGCCGAACAGAGTTGAAGGTGTTGACGGTGGCCTTCGGCCCGCACGACTTCGCCGCGCGTCGCGCGTTGTGGCTCGAATGTCTGTCGGAAGAGGGCGTCGGCCTCGACGTGCCGGACGTTGACGCGCTCGCCGCGCGTTTCCGTTTTTCGCGTCGTCAGATCGCGGGCGCGGTGCGCGACGCGGTGTTGAAGGCGCGGCTGCGCGGGGCCGCGTCGCCTTCAAACTTGCATCAAGCGTCGCGGCCGACGGCGCGGGAGTTGTTCGCGGCGGCGCGCGCACAGTCGCGCCACGAACTCTCCGCGCTCGCCGCGAAGGTCGAGCCCAGGTATGAGTGGGAAGACATACAGCTCCCCGACGACCAGTTGGAGCAGTTGCGCGAGATTTGCGCGCAGGCCGCGTGCGGGCACGTCGTCTACGGCGAGTGGGGCTTCGGGCGGAAGATGACGGCGGGCCGTGGCGTCGTCGCGCTCTTCAGCGGGCCGCCGGGGACGGGCAAGACGATGGCGGCCGAAGTCATCGCCAACGAGCTGCGCCTCGACCTCTTCAAGATTGACCTTTCACAAATCGTCAGCAAGTACATCGGCGAGACCGAGAAGAACCTCGACCGCATCTTCCGCGAGGCGCGACGCAGCAACGCCGTGCTCTTCTTCGACGAGGCCGACGCGCTCTTCGGCAAACGCTCGGAGGTCAAGGACGCGCACGACCGTTACGCCAACATCGAGATCGGGTACCTGCTTCAGAAGATTGAGGAGTTCGACGGCATCGCGATTCTCGCGACCAACCTGCGACAGAACATGGACGAGGCGTTCGTGCGCCGCATGCGCGTCATCGTCGAGTTCCCCTTCCCCGACGAAGAGTACCGGCGCCGCATCTGGGAGTCGGTCTTCCCCTCGGAGACGCCGCTCGGCGACGACGTAAACTTCGGCGCGCTCGCGCGCACCATACGGCTCGCGGGCGGCCACATTAAAAACATCGCGCTCGCCTCGGCGTTCTACGCCGCCGCCGACGGGCGCGTCATCCGCGCGCCGCACCTCATGCGCGCCGCGCGGCGCGAGTATCAGAAGCTCGGGCGCAAGTTGAACGAAGAGGACGGGCGGACGGGCGCGGCAAAAAGATGATTCGCGATCTGAGTGAGACATTGCAGGCGATACTCGACGACCCGAAGCTCGGGAAGGAGAAGTCGTTCAAGAAACTGGTCGAGGCGCAGGTCGCCTTCGAGCGGCCGTCTGAGCAGTTCAACCCGTCGCAGACGACGCTCGACCTCTTCCTCTTCGACATCCGCGAGAACGTGTTGCTGCGCGACAAGGAGCCCGTCATCGAACGCCTCAAAGGCAAGGCCGTCATCCGCCGCCCGCCGATGCGCGTTGACTGCTCGTACCTGCTGACGGCGTGGGCTGCGGGGGGCACGGGGCCGGAGCTTGTGCTCGAAGAGCACGACCTGCTCGGGCGTGCGATGCAGGTGCTGGCGCGCTACCCGACGATACCCGACAGGTTTTTGCGCGGCAGTCTCAAGCAACAGGGGCGGCCGGTGCCTCTGAGCGTCGGCGGGACGAACCGGGACGAGATGAAAGACCCCGCCGACTTCTGGTCGGCGCTCGGCAACAAGCTGCGCCCCGCGCTCATCGTGACCGCCACGCTTGAGCTGCAAACGTCCGGGCCGGATGTGACCGCGCCGCTCGTCCAAACAGAGCACCTGCGCCTCGGCCTGCGCGACCCCGGGGCCGAGACCGGCCTCGTCAAAGAGACCACGGAAGAAGTGCCATAGGTCAACCCAACCGATAGCTGCGAGGAGAAAAAAACATGCCGCAATACCTTTCACCGGGCGTCTACGTCGAAGAAGTGCCGTCGGCAGTGAAGGCCATCGCCGGGGTCGGCACGAGCACCGCGGGCTTCATCGGGACCGTGCCGAACGAGTCCCTCATCACCGAAGAGAAGGTTGGGAAGGGGGACGGCACCAAGACCGTCTTCAAACTCGCGGCCGCGCCCCCCGAGCAGGCCACGGTGAAGGTCAAGATGGGCACCGCCTCCGAGTCGAACACCGGCTTCAAGGTGACGAACGAGGGCGCCTCCTCGCAGCTCACATTCGACACGGCGCCCGTGAGCGGCGTGGAGATCGTCGTCAGGGTCTACCTCAAGACGGTCGCGGCGGGCGAGGTGAAGCTGTGCACGAACTTCACCGAGTACAAAAAATTCTTCGGCGACTTCTCGACCGACGCGGGGCAGGCCAACCTCGCGCACGCCGTCTACGGCTTCTTCAACAACGGCGGCTCGCGCTGCTACGTCGCGCGCCTCGCGCCCCCGGCCCCCGCGCCCACTCCGCCCACTCCGTCCACTCCGCCCAACACGACGCCCCCGGCGGACGCCGAGACGGAAGACGCGAGCGCGGCCGGCACGACGGAGACGACGGGCGGCGCGAAGGGCGGGGGCGCGAAGGACAGTAAGGTGACTCCGCCGGAGACGCCGCCGCCGCCGGCCGCGACCACGGGGGCAAAGTCGCCCGACATCGCGTCGGTGCTCGCCGCCTTCGAGGCCATCGACGAGATCGCCATCGTCGCCGCCCCGGGCTTCACCGATAAGAACTCGCGCGACGCCATCATCACCCACTGCTCGCAGAAGACGAAGGACCGCTTTGCCATCCTCGACAGCCCGCAGGTGGTGGGGACGGCCCAGACGCCCGACCTGACGCTCTTCGACACGTCCAAGACCAACTCGGCCGCCCCGCCGAACTCGGACTACGCCGCCGTCTACTTTCCCTGGATACAGGTCTTCGACCCGGCGACCGGCGACATGCGCCTCGTCCCGCCGAGCGGGCACGTCGCGGGCGTCTACGCGCGCGTGGACACCGAGCGCGGCGTCCACAAGGCGCCCGCCAACGAAACCGTGCTCGGCGCGCTCGGGCTGGCCTACAACCTGAGCAAGAGCCAGCAGGACGGACTGAACCCGAAGGGCGTCAACCTCATCCGCTCGATGAACGGCAACATCCGCGTCTGGGGCGCGCGCACGGCGGGCGGCGACGCCAACGCCGACCTGAAGTACGTCAGCGTCCGGCGCACGCTCATCTACCTGCGCGAGTCGATAGAAGAAGGGACGCAGTGGGTCGTCTTCGAGCCGAACACGCCCGCGCTCTGGCAGAAGATAACGCGCAACGTGACGGCCTTCCTCACGAACGTCTGGCGCTCGGGCGCGCTCTTCGGCACCACGGCGGCCGAAGCCTTCTACGTCAAGTGTGACGCCGAGACGAACCCGCCGGAGTTGAGGGAACTCGGGCAGGTCGTGACGGAGGTCGGCGTCGCCATCGTCCGCCCGGCCGAGTTCGTCGTCATCCGCATCAGCCAGTTCAGCGCGCCGGGACAGTAGTCAAGCCAAACACAGCCCATGCCCGCAAGCTATAAAACTCCGGGCGTCTACCGCAGGGAGATTTTTCTCCGGCCGGAGACGCCGTTCGAGACCGGCGTGCCGGCCTTCGTCGGGTTCGTCTCGGAGGTCTTCGCCGACGCGAAGGGCGGGCCGCGCCTCGGCCAACCCTTCAAACTGTCGCGCAAGGAGGAGTTCGTCGCGACGTTCAGGACGCCCGCGGACGGCTACCTCGCCGACGCGGTCAAGGGGTTCTTCGGCAACGGCGGCACGAGTTGTTACGTCGTGCCCGTGGACCCGGCCATGCCCGACCGCGAGGCGGCGCTCAAGAAAGCTATCGACGCACTCGCGCCCGTCGAAGACTTCGACCTGCTGGCCGTGCCGGACGCGATGCTGCTCAGCCCACGGACGAAGCAGGACACGCAGGCCGTCGTGCGCGTGCAGCAACACGCACTCGCGCACTGCGCCGAGCAGAACAACCGTTTCGCCATCCTCGACGCGCTGCCGGAGAGGACGACCGAGACCGTCATCGCACAGCGCGAGACGTTGACACAGGGACAGCCCGACCAACTTAACGGCGCGCTCTACTATCCCTGGATACAGGTCTTCGACCCGGCGACGGGGAAGCTGCGTGCAGTCCCGCCGTGCGGGCACGTCGCGGGCATCTACGCGCGGACGGACGCGCGCGTCGGCGTCTTCAAGGCGCCCGCCAACGAAGAGGTGCTCGGGGCCATCAACCTCGAAACGAACGTGGACAACCGCGCGCAGGAACAGTTGAACCCGCAGGGGGTCAACTGCCTCCGCGCCTTCGCCGGCCGTGGCATCCGCGTCTGGGGCGCGCGCACGCTCAGCCGCGACAACGCCTGGCGCTACGTCAACGTGCGGCGCCAGTTCTTAACCATCAACCGTTGGGTCGAAATCAACCTCGCGTGGGCCGCGTTCGAGCCGAACGCGCCGCGCCTCTGGGTGCGCATCTCGCGCGAGTTGAGCCAGTACCTCGAAACGCTCTGGTACACGGGCGCGCTCAAGGGCGAGTCGCGCGACGAAGCCTTCTACGTCAAGTGCGACGAGGAGACCAACCCGGCCGAGACGCGCGAGGCGGGCCGGGCCGTGACGGAACTCGGCCTCGCGCTCGCCGCGCCCGCCGAGTTCGTCGTGGTGCGCATCTTTCACCGCGCCGCGACGGCCGTCGCCGGTTGAGCCGCGCGCCCGACACTTTATTTGAACGTGAAACCGAAGGAGGAATCCTATGCCGACCGGAAACCGCGTTGACCCCTATCGCGGGTTTAACTTTCTCGTCGAAATCGACGGCATCACCCGCGCGGGCTTTCAGGAATGCTCCGGGCTCGACGCGACGATTGACGTGACCGAGTACCGCGAGGGGGCCGACCCCAATCACAAGCGGAAGCTGACGGGCTTGAACAGCTTCTCGAACATCACGCTCAAGTGGGGCGTCACCGACTCGGGCGAGTTGTGGAAGTGGCATCAGACGGCGCTCGACGGGAAGGCCGAGCGCAAGAACGGCTCGATCATCCTGATGGACGAGGCCGGGAACGAGAAGCTGCGCTGGAACTTCCTCAACGCGTGGCCGACGAAGTGGACGGGGCCGAGCTTCAACGCCACCGACAGCTCCGTCGCCGTCGAGACGCTCGAACTCGCCCACGAAGAGTTGAAGAAGGCTTAAAGGTTTTATGCTACAGAACGAATTCCCATTCACGCTGCCCAAGGGCTACGTTGACGGCGAGGGCGTGTTGCACCGCGAGGGCACGATGCGTCTCGCCACGGCCTTCGACGAGATCGCGCCGCTCAAAGACCCGCGTGTACACAGCAACCCGGCCTACCTGCTCGTCATCCTGCTCGCGCGCGTCGTGACGCGTCTGGGCACGCTCGAACAGATCAACCCGAAGGTCATCGAGGGACTCTACGCCGCCGACCTCGCCTACCTGCAAGACCTCTACCGGCGCGTCAACGAGAACGGGCACGACCGCGTCCGCGCCGTCTGCCCGCACTGCGAGCAGCCCTTCGAGCTGGAGCTCTACAGCCCGGGGGGGTCTGGCGCTACCCCTTAACGCGGCTCTATGAGGAGGTAGCGTACATCGCCTTTCATTTCCACTGGCCGCACGACGACATCCTTGCGCTCGAACACCACGCGCGCCGCCGCTGGGTCGAAGAGATCGCCCGCATCAACCGCCGACTGAACGAAGGGTCGGGCCGTTCGCGAGACTTCTAAGCGACGCGGCCCGCGCACACTTCGGAGGGACACACGGATGGCTTCCACTTCGGACGCGAAGGCGTTTCCGCGCAACGACCCGTTTCACGTCTTCAACTTCTTCGTCGAGATCGAAGGCATCTTCGCGGGCGGCTTCTCCGAGTGCAGCGGCCTGCAAGTCGAGGCGGAGACCTACACCTACCGCGAGGGCGGCGTCAACGACTTCGAGCATACCTTCGTCGGACCCATCAGGAGCGGCCCGCTCGTGCTCAAGCGCGGCCTGACGCTGGTCGATAGCATGTGGCTCTGGTTTCAGGAGACGATGCGCGGCAACGTCGTCCGCAAGAACGGCACCGTCTATCTCCTGAACCGGATGCACGTCCCCGTCGTGTGGTGGAACTTCAAGGGGGCCATCCCCGTCAAGTGGACGGGGCCTGACTTCAACGCGAGTTCGAGCGAGGTGGCCTTCACCAGCATCGAGCTGGCGCACCGCGGACTCACGCAGCCGCTCACCGAAAACGTCAAGGCCGTCTTCAACCAGAAGACGGCGGGCGCGCTGGCGGTCGCGGGCGGCATCTCCAGGGTCATATGAGCGACGAGCAGGGCGAGCCGAAGACGACGGCCGAAGGGCCGGGCTCTCTTCTGACCGCGCGGCTGCTGTCGCGCGGCACGGACTCGCTCGGCCTGATAGACGTGCGCGGCGCCGAGCGCCACTACGCGCGCATCATGGACTGGCTCGCCGCGCGCAACCCCCTCCTCGAACACCTCCGCACGCGCTACGGCCTGACTGAGGGTGAAGGCATGACGGGCCTCGCCTTCGCCGAGCCGATGAACCGGGAGGGCGCGCGAGACGGCGGCGAGAACATCAATCTCTCCGCCACGTCGGCCAGTAACTTCAACGCCGCGCCGGTCAGTCAAACCGCGCCCGCCGCCGAACAGATATTCACACTCGCCGCACACGTCCCCGACGACTCCGCCGACGCCGCTCCGACCGAGACGAAGCGCATCGCGCGCAGGGGTGTCCCGACCTTCTCGCCCGCGCGTCCCGACCCCGACCCCGACGCGGGCGCGAGCCGCGTGCGCGGCGAGGTCGTCAGTCAGGAACAGGGCGAAGCCTTCAAGCCTCTGGTTGAACTGACGGTGCCGACGCACGAACGCGCGCGCGACCTTCAATCCCCTTCCCCCTTCAAAGAGACTCACGCCGCGAACTCTGAGAGTTCCGACTCCGCGCAGACGCCGAGGCCGCGTCACGCCCCAAACCCCGCGCAGGAATCAACATTATCCCACGCGCCCCGGACTGTCCCGTCGGTCGAAGAACGTGTAACGCCATCGACTACGGAGCAGGACAGACCTCGCGCGCGCGGCTCGACCGGGACGAGCGACGCCGCCGTTGTGAACAACCCGACCGCCGCCGCGACGCCGGGCGTCCCGAGAGTCAACGAATCGAGAGTCAACGAATCGACCGGTGCGGATGCCGTCCCGCTCGTGCCCGCGTCGCGCGCGCAGGTCGGCACGCGCGAGCGTGTGGATGCGTCGGGCGCGGTCGTCGTAAACGAAGCACAGGGGACAACTCTCAACAAAAGCGTTGCGGCGGAAGGCATGAATATCATCGCCGAAGGAGCGAAGGGCACGGGCGTGAAGTTGCCCGTCGCGGGCGAGACGCGGACGGCGTCCGCATCGTTTGCGACGCCGCGCCCTCTCGCACAGGCGAGAGAATTGCGCGCGCCCGCGGGAGAGACACACGAGTTCGCGGGCGACTCCGTTCGCGCGTCCGGGTATCAACGCGCGCAGCCGCCGCTGCCGCTCGCCGCGAACCCCGCCGCAGTCGAGCGCGTCGAGCCGTCGCATCAGCGCGGCGATGACAAACCCGCAGTCAAACACGCGTCGTCGTCGGGCGTCACGGAGACGTTCACGCCGGGCCGCGCCGCCGCGCCAGCGGACGACATCAACGTCCAGAGACTCACGGAGCAGGTGAGCCGCCACCTCGCGCGCAGGCTTCTGGTCGAGCGCGAGCGGCGGGGGTTGGGAAGGAAATGAACGAGAAACTCAAGATCACGCCGCTGCCTCCTTCCAGGTTGAAGGAGATCACGGTGATGTTCAACCCGAACAGCTACTCGATCGAGAAGTCCGTCTCGTGGGACCCTTCGGGCGGCGCGAGCGCGACGCAGCGGAAGTTCAACGCGCCCGCGCTCACCTTCGGCGGCGGCGGCAGCCGCACGCTCTCGCTCGAACTCTTCTACGACGTGACCGAGTCGGACGAACGCGTCAAGGACGTGCGCAGGGAGACGGGCAAACTCGTCGCGCTGACGCGCATCATGGCCGACCGCAAGAACCCGCACCCGCCCGTCTGCAAAATCTCCTGGGGCCGCAAGGTCAAGAACTCAGACTTCCCTTTCACGGGCGTCGTCACCTCGCTCTCGCAGCACTTCACGCTCTTCAGCCGCACGGGCGAGCCGCTGCGCGCGACCCTTAACGTCAGCTTCCGCGAGTTCCTCGACCCCGAGAAGGACTTGAAAGACACGGACCCCGAGATGACCACTTACGTCGTCAAGCGCGGCGACACGCTCGCGAGCATCGCCGCCGGGGTCTACGGCGACCCGACGCTGTGGCGCATCATCGCCGAGGCGAACCGGCAGGACGACCCGCGCCGCCAGCAGGTCGGGAGCGTTCTGACCATCCCGAAGAAGAGTTGAGGTGAGCTGAAGCGATGCCCGCGCAAGGGGCGGACGTGCCCATCCCCGTCTTTGAGATTCTCGTCAACGGCTCGGCGCTCCCCGTCGAGCCGGCGCTGCACGTCGTCCACGTCAGCGTCGAGGAGGACACGGAGCTGCCCGGCATGTTCTCGCTTGAGATTGTCGCCTCCGACGACATGGACGAAGCGTTCGCGTGGGTTGACGACGAGTTGTTCTCCGTCGGCAACTCGGTCGAGGTGAAGATGGGCTACGCCGACGACCTCGCGAGCATGTTCAAGGGCGAAATCACGGGGCTCGAACCGTCGTTCAGCGCACACCGCCTGCCCTCGCTCGTCGTGCGCGGCTACGACCAGCGCCACCGCCTCGCGCGCGGGCGTCACACGCGCTCCTTTGTCAACAAGAAGGACAGTGACATCGCCACGCAGATCGCGAACGAGGCCGGGCTGACGCCTGCCGCGAAAGACAGCAACGTGATGCACGACTACGTCATCCAGGCCGACCGGACGGACTTCGAGTTCCTGCTTGAGCGCGCGGGGCGCATCAACTACGAGGTCTTCGTCGAGGGCAAGACCCTGCACTTCCGCCCCGTCGCGCACGGCGAGGACGAGGTGCTGACGCTGAAGGCCGACGAAGACCTTATCGAGTTCAACCCGCGCCTCTCTTCCGCCGGGCAGGTCAGCGGCGTGGCCGTGCGCGGCTGGGACCCGAAGAACAAGAAGGAGATCGTCGGGAAGTCGCAGGCGAGCGACGTGGCCGCGAAGATGGGCGGCAAGCAGGCCGGCGCCGCGCTCTCGCAGAAGGCGTTCGGCGCGGCGACCGAGCTGATGAGCCGGACGCCCGTCGCCGCGCAGGCCGAGGCCGACCAGCTGGCCCTCGCGCGGCTCAACATCGCTTCGCTCGAACTCATCACGGGCGAGGCCGCCTGCGTCGGCCGCACGGACCTGCGCCCGGGCAAGGTCGTCAAGATCGACGGCGTCGGCAAACGCTTCGGCGGCCGTTACTACATCACGGCCACGACGCACGTCTTCGAGGTCGGCGGCTACACCACGCGCTTTTCGTTCCGGAGGAACGCGCTGTGAACCTCTACGACCTGATCGCGGAAGGGCGCGACGAAGCGGCGGCGCGCGTCAGCGGCGTCGTCGTCGGCGTCGTCACCAACAACCAGGACCCCGAGAAGATGGGGCGCGTCAAGTTGCGTTTCCCCTGGCTGAGCGACGAGGACGAGAGCAACTGGGCGCGCGTCGCCGTGCCGTCGGCGGGCGGGGGTCGCGGCTTCTACTTTCTGCCCGAAGTGGACGACGAAGTCCTCGTCGCCTTCGAGCAGGGCGACGTGCGCTTCCCCTACGTCGTCGGCTCGCTGTGGAACGGCAAGGACGCGCCGCCCGCGTCGAACGAGGACGGCAAGAACAACGTCCGCGTCATCAAGTCGCGGAGCGGCCACGTCATCCGCCTCACCGACGAAGACGGCAAGGAGATGATCGAGGTCATCGACAAGAGCGAGAAGAACAGCATCCGCATCGACACGTCGAAGAACACCATCACCATCACCTCCGACCAGGACATCGTGCTCTCGGCCAAGCAGGGCAAGATCACGCTCGACGCGCGGGAGGTCGAGATCAAGTCGGCCGCCAACACGAAGGTCGAGGCCGGCGCGAACCTCGAACTGAAGGCGACGGCCCAGGCCAACGTCAAGGGCGCGCTCGTCAACCTCAACTGAGGCTCTGAAACGAAAGGCACACGCATGGGAATGCCCGCGGCCAAGCAGGGCGACCAGATAGTCGCCATCGACACGCACATCGTCATGATACCTACGCCGGGCGGACCCGTGCCGACGCCCCTGCCGCACCCGTTCGCGGGCGTCATCGGCGGCGGGCTGAGCGGCGACGTGAAGATTATGGGGATGGCGGCGGCTACCGTCGGCAGCACGGCCGACAACACGCCGCCGCACGTCCCGACGCCGCCCGGCACGGGTTTTCAGAAGCCGCCGACGAACAAGGCGACGATACAAATGGGGAGCCCGACCGTGCTCATCAACGGCAAGATGGCCGCGCGCGGCGGCGACACCGCGTTGACCTGCAACGACCCGTCCGACCTGCCCGTTGGGACGGTCGTCGCCGCCGGCACGGTCCTTATCGGCTGAAGCGTGGAGGGACTCGGGGGCGTTATGTTCAAAGTTTTTCTCGGCAAGGGCTGGCAGTTCCCCGTCGCGCTCGACGACAAGGGCGCGCTCGCCGTGGCTGAGTACGAGGAGAGCGTGCGCCAGTCCATCTGGGTCATCCTCGGCACGGCGAAGGGTGAGCGCGTCATGCGGCCCGACTTCGGCTGCGGCATCTACGACATGGTCTTCGGCGTCAACTCCTCGACGGCCGCGAGCGAGGCCGCCGAGGAGGTGCGCGACGCGCTCGTGTCGTTCGAGCCGCGCATCGACGTGCTCGGCGTCGAGGTCTCGCCCGGCGGCGACGGCGAGGTGCTGTACGTCAGCATCGACTACCAGATCAGGTCAACGAACACGGTCTTCAACCTGGTCTATCCCTTCTACCTTGAGGGCAGCGCGGCGTGATGGAAGAGTCGGCCCCGAAAATCGACGAGCGGAGCGCGCAGGACATCTCGCGGCAGTTGGTGAAACTGCTCGCGGCCTACGCGCCGCAGTCGAACTGGGAGAAGCAGCTCGCGGCGCCGGGCCTCGGCGCGGCGCTGGTCGGCATCTTCAGCCGCTTCTCGGAGGTGGTCATTCATCGGCTGAACAAGACGCCCGAGAAGAACCTGCTCGCATACCTCGACCTGCTCGGACTCTCGGCCCTGCCGCCGCGACCGGCGCGCGTGCCGCTGACGTTTTACCTCACCACAGGGAGCCTGACCGATGCGCTCGTCCCCGTGGGGACGCAGGTCGCGGCCAAGCCCGCCGACGGCGACGCGGGGCCGGTCGTCTTCGAGACCGAGCGCGAGTTGACGGTCGTCGCCGCGCGGCTCGACGCCGCCTTCACGCGCAACCCTCGCAACGACTCGTACGACGACAAGGGCGCGAAGCTCGACGCGCCCGACTCGGAGGGCACGTTCGTCTTCGTCACCGGTTCCTTCATCGAGCACAGCCTCTACTTCAGCCACGAACGTCTCCTGAGCCACCCGGCCTTGAAGAAGCTGACTGTCGCCTTCGAGTTGAAGCAGGCGTTCAACGCCGCCGCGGGGACGCCGAGTCTGGTCTGGGAGTTCTGGGACGGGGAGCGATGGCAAGCCATCCCGCCGGCCCCCTCGGACGCGCGAGTGACGCCGGGCGCGAGCGGGTTCGTCGCGGACGGCACGGCCTCCTTTACTAAGGGCGGCGTCAATCAAGTCGTGCTGACGGGACTGCCGGTCGTGCGGACGCGCGTGGTCGGCGTCCATGCCGGGCGTTGGCTTCGGGCGCGACTGACGACGCAGCTCCCGCCCGCCGCTTTCAGGCCGGAGGCCAACCCGCGCGCGCAACTGCCGCAGTTGGGCAAGGTCACTTTAACGGCGCTGCTCGAACGCTCGCTCGACGGCGCGTTGGGCCTTGAGCGTCTGCCGGTCGAAGCGGCCTTCCTCAACTACACGCCCGTTGATGCGAGCAAAACTTTCCCTCCCTTCGGCGAGAAGCCGCGCGTCGGCGACGCGCTCTACCTCGCGCAGTCCGAAGCCTTCTCGGCCAAAGGCGCGAAGGTCTCGATCCAGTTCAACGTCACGCGCCCCGTGGTCAATCCCGTGACCGAGAAGGAGTATCCTCCGCCCGTCGTCAGGCACGCGTGGGAGTTCTGGGACGGGCGCGGCTGGACGCAGTTGTTCACGTCCGAGTTGACGGCCGACGGGAAGCCCCTGGTCAAGGAGAGCGTCGCGGGCACGGCGCCCACGGACGAAACGCAAGCCCTGACGAAGAGCGGACGCGTCTCTTTCACGCTCCCGGCCGCGCCCGCGCGCACGGCCGTCAACGGCGTCGAAAACTTCTGGGTGCGCGTCCGCATCGTCTCGGGCGACTACGGCAAAGAGGCTTACTACAAACTCAAGAAGCCCGCGCAGACGAACCCACCAACGCCCGACGAATACGCGCTCGTTCCCGCGTCGTTCGCGCCGCCGACGGTTGAGGCGCTCGCGGTCGGCTACGCCGTGACGGAGACCGAGCCGCCCGACGCAATCGTCACTTACAACAACTTCAACTTCGAGACCGTCCCGCGCGGCGCGACCTTCGAGCCTTTTCAAACTATTGAAGAGACGGCCGTCACGTTCTACGTGGGCTTCACGCTGCCCGGCGCGCCGCGCCCGTTCCCGAATCGCGTCGTCAGTCTCTACGTCGGCGTCTCCGACCCGCTCCCTGATGAAGAGGTCGTGGCCTCGCCCTCCGCGCCGCCGCGTCTCGAATGGGAATACTGGGACGGGCGCGCGTGGTCGAAGCTGACGGTCTTCGACGGCACGGCCGATTTGACGCGCACGGGGATGCTCGAATTCCTCGCCCCGCCCGACTTCACTCCGCGCGGCGAGTTCGGGCTCGAACGCTTCTGGGTGAGGGTCGCGTGGACTTCGGGGCAGTACCAGTTCGAGCCGCGCCTGCGCTCGCTGCGTCTGAACACGGTGATGGCCGCGCAGACGTTGACCGTGCGCGACGAGAGCCTGGGGTCGAGCGACGCCAGCGCCGGCCAGAAGTTCACGACCACCGCCGCGCCCGTCCTCGCCGGTCAGCGTCTTCAGGTGCGAGAGCCCGACCGCCCTTCGGCCGAGGAGCGCGCGCGCATCGAGGACGAGGAGGGGCCGGACGCCGTCACGGTGACGCTCGACGAGACCGAGCGCCCGGTCGAGATTTGGGTGCGCTGGCACGAGGTGCCGGACTTCTACGGCTCGGGGCCGCGCGACCGACACTACGTCGTCAACCACCTGACGGGCGAGGTCAGTTTCGGCGACGGGCTCAACGGGCTGATACCGCCGCGCGGCGCGGGCAACCTGCGACTGAAGTCCTATCAGAGCGGCGGGGGCAGCGCCGGCAACCGCCCCGCCGAGACCATCATTGAGCTGAAGACGACCATCCCGTACATCGACCGCGTCTCCAACGCCGAGCCCGCGACGGGCGGCGCCGACGCCGAAAGCCGCGACTCGCTCGTCCGCCGTGGCCCGCGCACCATCCGCCACCGCGACCGCGCCGTCACCGTGCAGGACTACGAAGACCTCGCGATGCTGGCCTCGTCCGAGGTCGCGCGCGTCAAGTGCTTTCCGCTGCAAGACCTCGCGGCCAGGAGTGAGCAGAACAAGTTGAAGACGGGCGTCGTCAGTCTCGTCGTCGTGCCGAACTCGGCCGACGCCAAGCCGTACCCGAGTCTTGAACTGCTCGACGCCGTCCGCTCGCACCTCGAACCGAGGCGCGCGGTGGAAGTGGTGCGGCTCGTCATCGTCCCGCCCAAGTACGTCCGCGTCACCGTGCTGGCCGAGGTCGTGCCCGAGTCGGCGGCGGCGGTCGGCAACCTCGACGCGAACGTCGCGGGCGCGCTCGCGCGTTTCCTGCACCCGCTGACGGGCGGGGCCGAAGGCGCGGGTTGGAGTTTCGGCCGCAGGCCGCACGACTCGGACATCTACGCCGTCATCGAGTCGGTCGCGGGCGTGGGCTACGTCCGCCGGCTGAAGCTGGACGCGGCGTTGGAGGTGAGCGGCAAGGAGAAGCCCATCGACATCAAAACCCTGCCCGACTGGACGGACTACTTCCTCGTCTACTCCGGCGTTCACGTTATCAAACTGGTCTTCGATTAACAGTTGAAGGGGCCGCCCGCCCGAGTCCTTGAAGGAAAGATTTGTATGCCGCTCAGCCTGCCGAACCTCGACGACCGACGCTACGCGGACCTCGTGGAAGAGGCGCGCGCGCTCATCCCTTCGTACGCGCCGGAGTGGACGAACCACAACCCTTCGGACCCCGGCGTCACGCTCGTCGAGCTGTTCGCATACCTGACGGAGATGCTCCTCTACCGCGTCAATCGCGTCACCGACGACAACAAGCGCGCCTTCCTCAAACTGATCCTCGGCCCCGAACACAAGTTCAAACCGGAACGCCCGCTCGGTGACGAGATACGCGACATGGTGCTCGAACTGCGACGGACGGTGCGCGCCGTGACGGTCGAGGACTACGAACGTCTGGCCGTCGCCGCGCACAAAGACGTTGCGCGCGCGCGCGCCCTGCCCCTCTTGAACCTCAAAGACGACCCAGACCCTTTCGCGCCGCCGTTGAAGGTGCGCGAGGGGCACGTCAGCGTCGTCGTCGTCCCGAAGGGGAAGGACGTGCCGGCGATCCTGGAGGCCGTCAGGAAAGACCTCGAAGACCGGAAGCTCCTGACGACGCGGCTGCACATTGTCGAGGCGCGTTACGTGAAGTTGACCGTGAAGGCGAAACTACAGTTAAAACCGGGCGCGTTGGAGAGAACTCCGGTCGTGAAGAAACCCGAGGCGGAGGGCGAGACGCCCGCGAAACCGGCGATGGGCGTCACGGAGTTGGCGGTCGATGCGTTGAAGAACTTTTTCGACTCGTTGCTGGGCGGCCCCGACGGTCGCGGGTGGCCGTTCGGGCGCAGCGTCTATGTCTCGGAGGTCTATGCGCTCCTCGACCGGTTGCCCGGCGTTGACCACGTCTCCGAACTCAAGCTCGACCTCTCGGTCGCGCCGCGCGCGGGCCAACCGGCGGGCGACAGGGGCGCGGCGCGGCGGAAGGTGCAGGACGAACAGGTCTACGCGTACACGCTCGAACCGGACGAGTTGGTGAGCGTGCAGGTCGGGGCGGCCGACATCATGGCCGTGCGCGCGACGTTCGATAAGAAGTACGACACGAAACAATCCGACGCGCAGTAGAAGGGGCCACGATGCCGACAGAGACGACCCATACGCCGGGCGGCGGCCTGCTGCAATACCTGCCGGCCATCTTCGCGGAAGACCCTTTCCTCGGCCAATTCCTTCTGGCCTTCGAGAAGATTCTGCTCGGGCGCGACGACGCGCCTGTGAACGCGAAGCTCGGCACGGAGCAGAACCCGCGCGGGCTTGAGCAGATCATCGACGGGCTCGCGGCGCTCTACGACCCGTCGGAGACGCCGGTCGAATTCCTGCCGTGGCTCGCGAAGTGGGCCGCGCTCAGCCTCCGCGCGGACATGTCGCTCGAACAGCAACGACGGTTCGTCGCGCAGGTCATCCCGCTCTACCAGAAGCGCGGCACGCAGGAGAACTTGCGGAAGCTGCTCGCGCTCTACCTGACCGCCGTGCCGACCGTCGAGGTTGATAAAGAGAAGCCCTACTTCTTCCAAGTCACCATCACGCTCCCGCCCATGGAGTGGGCCGTCACGCAGCGGCAGTTCGAGATCGCGCAGGCGCTCGTCGAGCTTGAGAAGCCCGCTCACACCAACTACCGGCTTCGGCTCGACACGCCGTCCTTGCAGATCAGGAAGCGTTCGCAGGTCGGCGTCAACACACTGCTGGGCACGGCGGGCGCGAAGACGACCCCGGACGAGCCGAAGTAAAGTCAGGCATCGAGGAACGCAATCATGGCAGAGCAGGACCCCTTCAAATATTTCAAGAGCGAGATCAAGCGGCTCAACTACTACAACTTTCAGTTCCTCGTTGAGACGGACTTTAACGACGAGCAGCTCTACCATAAGCAGATGCGCCGCTTCCACAACCGCGCGCTGCACACGTGGGGCATCGTCGAGGGGTTGCAGGTCGAGCGCGTCCCGAACGAGAGCAAGGTGACGGTCGCGCCCGGCGTCGCCATCGACCGCCTCGGGCAGGAGATCGTGCTGCCGGAGCGTTCGGCCGCGCTCGGCCTCGACGAGTTCGGCGCGGACGCGCAGGTCTACGTCACCATCAAGTACAGGGACGTGACAGACCAGGCGGACAAGGATACGAGCGACACGCAGACCGAGGGCGACCGCTACAAGCGATGGACGGAGCGGCCGCAGGTGTCGGCCAAGGTCGCCGCGCCCTCGGCGGACGCGCCCGAAGTCGTGCTGGCGGTCGTCAAGCTCGACCGGAACAAGGCCGTCGCCGACGTGAGCCCGTCGAAGCGCCGCTATGCGGGGAGCCGCATCGGTTCGTCCGCCGACGGCAAGGAGTTCGCCGTCTACGCCGACGACGCGGGCGCGTGGCACTTCTTCGACGGCGGCAAGGGCGCCGACCGCCTGACGGTTGACGACAAGGGCAACGTCGGCATCGGGACGCCCCCGTCGGCGGCGAGGCTGAGCGTCCTCACCACCCCCGGGCCTTACGACGGCACGCTCATGGATTTCATGGCGGAGGGTGGTAGGTACAGACTGAGTCTCCGCTCCAAGGCACCGGCGAGGGACGCCGTCTCCTACCACTTCGACCTCGTCAACAACCTGGGCAGGTTCGACAACTTTCTCGTCTTCGACCGGGGCAACGTCGGCGTCGGGTCGGTCGAGCCGAAGAGCAGGCTCGTCGTCGGCGGCATGATTCACTCGGAGTCCGAGGGGTTCAAGTTCCCCGACGGCACGACGCAGGCGACCGCCGCCTCTTCGGAGAAGATACCCGCGAAGAACGTCTCGGCCGGCACTTTCGGCGAGAACACGGGCGGCGGCAACTACACGTTTCCGGCGTCGGTCTACTGGGGGTCGAGCGCGTCGCGGACGGAGACGAAAGACAACGCGGGCACCACCGCGTCGCGGAGCGGCTTCTTCGAGACGGAGAACCCGGTGAACTATTACTCGGGCGCGACCGGCTGGCAGCACCTCATCGAGGCGAGGCACAGCAACAATGCCAACAACTTCGCGCTTCAGATCGCCGGCGGCTTCTACGACCAGAAAGTGTACGTGCGGAAGACGAGCAACAACGGCGCGGCCAACTGGAGCCGGTTCGTCCTGATGAACAACGACGGCAAGGCCGGCATCGGGACGGAGAACCCGCTCGGGCCGCTCTCAATCGGCGACTCGTCGGTCGATAACTCTGACGGCTACATCGTCATCGGCAAAAAGAAGGGCAGCGGCTCGCGCCACTTCAGGCTCGGGTTGGACGACAACTTCAACTTCGCCATCGGCGACTTCGGAGAGAACAACCGGGCGGCGACGTGGGCCTCCTCGTTAGTCGTCAGCACGGACGGCAACGTCGGCGTCGGCCTCATGACGGCGAAGCCTCTCACGCTACTGCACATCCGCAAAGACGCGGTGGGCAAGCTCGGCCCCGTCCTGACGTTGGCGAACTTCGGCGGCAACACCGGCTCGGCGGCGGCGATAGACTTCCACCTCTGCAACACGGAAGGTAACAACGGCGCCGCGCGGATTCTCGGCGAGGACGACGGCCACTACTCCGCGCACCTCACCTTCTCCACGAAAAAGCCCGAGCTGAACACTAACCCTTTTGTCGAGCGGATGAGGATCACCAGCAAGGGCAACGTCGGCATCGGGACGCCGGGCAGCGACAGCATCCGGCTCTCCGTCGATACGGGGGGCGGCACCGCCTACAGCCTGAAGTGCGAGCACAAGGGCTCGAACTTCATCGTCCGCCCGTCGAGCGACGGGGGCAACGTCTCCGTCATCGAGAACACGGGCGGCGGCGGGCTCAACATCAACCCGGACGGCGCCAAGGTCAGCATCACGACGCTGGAGGTGACGGGCGACTTCACGTTGGGCGCGACCAAAAGAATAACCAGTCCCGGGCGGCTGCACATTACAGGGGATGAGAAACTCTACCTGCTCAACAAGGATGGCGTCACCATCGGCAAGGAGTGGGGCGGCACCGGCAACCTCGTCGTTCAAGGTAACGTGCAGGTTGACGGCGCCATCTCCTGCGGCGGCAAGATACGGTTCAGGACGCACCACGGTAAATACGTGAGCGCCCGCGACAGTACTGAGAGCTGGAACGTAAGACAGGCAGACGTGAAGGGCGACTATGAGCAGTTCACCATCGAAATGGCCTGCACCCGCGAGCGCAAGGAGAACATCTCCGACCTCACCGCCGACGAGGCGTTGACCACGCTGCAACACCTCAACCCGGTCAAGTACGACTACAAGGGCGAGCGGACGTTCCGGCAAAACCTCGGCTTCATCGCCGAAGAGATGCCCGCCAACTTAGCCAGCGTGGATAGAAAAAGCATCTCGCCCTTCGAGGTCGTCCCCGTGTTGACCCGCGTGGCGAAGGAGCAGCAGAAGATTATCGACGAGTTGCGCCGGAGCATCCGCGTGCTCCAGGATGAACTCCGGCGGCAATCATAGCGGTCAGCACCACCCACGGTAGCGGGTGGTGCTGACCCGTATAGACACGCGAAGGAACAGACGATGGAAGAACAACTGCGGAAGCGACTGGAAGAGTTGAAGAGGGAGTTCGAGGCAGGGGGCGCGCGCCTGCGCGAGCTTGAGGCGGAGCAGGCGCGCGTGCGCGAAACGATGCTGCGCATCAGCGGCGCGATTCAAGTCTTGGAAGAGGCTCTGACGCAGGACGGGCCGCCGGCCGCCGCCACCGGCAGCCCGTCTCCCGCGTAGGCACGGCCAGGATAATTTGAGATTTCAAATTCTTAAGGCCGTGCCTCCGTGACTCTGCGGTTAATCCTCTTTCACTTCTTCGCGTCGGTGGCGGCGGGTTTGGCCTGCTTGGCCTGCGCCGAGACGCGTTCGAAGTTCGTCTTGTAGACGTTGGTGTTCGGGTCTTTCGTCTGCACGCCGAGCGCGTGCGCCTTCTCGTAGTTGGGGAGCGCGAGGTCGAGCTTGCCGCCGCGCTCGTACGCCTCGGCGAGGCTGTCGTAGACGTTGGCCGAGCCGGGGTAACGCTCGACGTTCAGTTTGAAGGCGGCGACGGCCTCCTCCATGTTCCCCTGCCCCATCAGCGTGTAGCCGACCAGGTTCATCAGCGCCTCGGGCGGCAGCACCGTGTAGTTCAGACGCTCAGACAGTTTGCGGTAGTGCTCCTCGACGCCCTTCAGCCCGCCGGCGATGGCGCCCGTCGCGGGGTCGCGCGGGTACTGCCAGCCGTCGTACATCTTCCGTAGCCCCGCGTAGTGGCTGCGCAGGACGACCGAGCCGTGGTCCTCGTCGTCGTAGCGGACGGCCTCCCAGGCGAAGCCCTTCACCTGCTGCCGCTTCAGCTCGTCCTGGAACATCCCGAAGGCGTCGCCGATGTCGCCCGGCTCGTTACCGAGAGAGGCAAAGAGCGTCCGGTTGTACTCCTTCCGCGTCTTGAAGAACTCCTTGACGCGGTCGATCATCACGAAGTTGTCCCACTGGAGCGAGGGGCTGACGGCGATGTAAGAGTTGAACAGCTCGGGCTTCGTCAGCATCGCGTGGACGGCGAAGAGACCGCCGAGCGAGTGGCCGGCGAGCGAGCGGTAGGGCTGCGTGCGGTACTTCGATTCGACGAGCGGGATCAACTCCGTCTCGATGAACTTGAGAAACTTGTCGGCCCCGCCGCTTGTCGGAAAGCGCACGTTCGGCTGGCCGGGGAGTTGCTCGACGCGCGTGGGCGTGAGGTCGCGCGTGCGGTCGGTGTTCGAGATGCCGACGACGATCATCTCGGGCATCCGCGCGTTGCGCGCGAGGAACGAGACGGTGCCGCTCGTGTGCTGGATGTGCGCGTCGCCGTCGGTCATGTAGAGGACCGCGAAGCGTTCGCCCGCGCGCGCCGCGTAGCCGGGCGGCGTGCGCACGAGGACGGTGCGCTCCTCGCCGAGCACCTGCGACTTGATGGTGACGCGCTCGGGCAGCTCGAAGGGTGCGGGCGCTTGCGCGCGTGCGACGTTTGCTGTCAACAGAACCAGCAAAGCGAACAGCGCGGCGTGGACGGATTTCGGTTTCATCGGATGCCTCCTCAAAGGTGTGTGGCGGTCTCGTCTGTCCTCGACCTGACGGGCGAAGGCTCTCGGGTTGATGAGGCATAATACGCGACTCGGGGCCGCGCGGGTTCGTCTCGGCAAGAAACTTTCATCAACTTTTATGTTTATTCACGCACGCGTCCCGCGCGGCAGACTTTCTTCCAATCCTGCGGACGAAAGTGACGCGGAGGGTCTGTAATTCCCTTCCCGGGTTGAACCCGCGCGCCCCGTGCGCGTATAACAACCGAGCCGCCGCCCGCCCGGTCTTTCCCGTCGGCGGCCCGTTCGACCGAAACACCGACACCAACGCCTGCGGATTCGAGGACACGAACCCCGATGAAACGAGCACTGCTTGTCCTGGCCGTCGCCGCGCTCTACGTGCTCCACCAGGACTTCTGGTTCTGGCGGACGCCCTACCCGGTCTTCGGCGTCATCCCCGTCGGCCTCTTCTACCACGCGTGCTTCTCGGTGGCCTGCGCGCTGCTGATGTGGCTGCTCGTCCGCCACGCGTGGCCGCACCACCTTGAGCGCGAGGTCGAGGGCTCGGACACTGAAGGAGGTGACGAGAGTTGATACCGGCCATCTTCGTCTTCATCTACCTCGCGGTCGTCGTCTACATCGGCGTCTTCGCCTTCCGCCGCTCGAAGGGGCACGGGGCCGAAGACTTCTTTCTCGCCGGCCGCTCGCTCGGCACGTTCGTCTTCCTGCTCTCGCTCTTCGGGACGAACATGACGGCGGTCGCCATCCTCGGCTCGTCGGGCAACGCCTTCACCAACGGCATCGTCACCTACGGGCTGATGGCGTCGTCGTCGGGGCTCGTCATCCCTCTGACCATCTTCCTCATCGGCACGCGCGTCTGGGCCTTGGGGAAGAAGTACGGCTTCATCACGCCGGTCCAAATCTTCCGCGACCGCTGGGAGTGCAGCCACATCGGCACCGTCATCTTCGCCGTGCAGGCGGTGCTCCTGGTTCCTTACATCATTATCGGCATCATGGGCGGGGGGACGACTTTGTCGGCCGTCTCGGGCGGGTTCGTGCCGTACTGGTTCGGCGGCGCGATAGTGGCGATGGTGGTGATGACCTACGTCTTCTTCGGCGGGATGCGCGGGACGGCGTGGGTCAACACGTTTCAGACGATCCTCTTCCTCGTCTTCGGCGTCATCGCCATCAGCGTCATCGGCGCGGGGATGGGCGGCTTTAGCGGCGCGGTCGAGGCGCTCGGCTCGGCGCCCGCGACCTCCTGGCTTTTGACGCGCGAGCGCATCTCGCCCTACTACTTCTTCAGCTACACCTTCATCCCGCTCTCGGCCATTGCCTTCCCGCACATCGCTATTTTCTGCCTGACGGCGAAGAAAATGGCGCAGTTCAAGAAGACGGTCATCCTCTACCCGCTCTGCATCATGGCGATCTGGCTGCCGTGCGTCTTCCTCGGCGTGATGGCCAACCGCGTCACCGACGTGCCGCAGATTCGCGCCAAGCAGGAGGCGCGGCGCGTGCTCGCCACGCAGGGCAAGACGATGGAGCCGGAGCAGCGCGAAGAGCTGCGCGAAAAATCCGCGGGCGACGACGTGCTGCTGCTGCTCTTGCAACGCTACGCGCCGCTCTGGCTGGCGGGGCTGCTCGGCGCAGGCATCATGGCCGCCGTCATGGCTTCGGACTCGCAAATCCTCGC
>DASVGG010000044.1:0-21010 GCA_036379655.1 Pyrinomonadaceae bacterium | reverse complement strand
CTCGCGGGGCAGACGTTGCGCCTCGACTTCACGCTGCGCCCCGAGGGCGTCGTCGCGGAAGAGACCATCGTCGGCGAGCACAACACACCTCTTATCGACACGACGCGAACGGTCGCGGGCGGCTCGGTCACGCGCGCGGAGGTGGAGCGGCTGCCCTCCTTCTCGCGCTCGCCGCTCGACTTCGTCTTCCTGCTCGGCGGCGTGACGGAAGAGCCGCTCTCGACGCGCGACGCGGCCGAAGACCGCGACGCATCCGGCCACGCACAACGCGCGGCCGAGGCGCCCGAGGAGGCCGGTACCTTCGCGCTCGCGGGTGGCGCCGCTTACTCGAACAACGTCACCATCGACGGGCTCGACGACAACGACGACCGCGCCGCACGCGAGCGATTTCAACCGCCGCTCGACGCCGTCGAAGAAGTGCAGGTCATCACCAACCAGTTCTCCGCAGAATACGGCCGCGCCTCCGGCGGCCGCGTCAACCTTCGCACGCGCTCCGGCTCGAACAGTCTAAGAGGCCGTCTCTCATACTTCTTCAAAGACGAAAGTCTCAACGCGAACACGTGGAACAACAACCGGCGCGGGCTCAAACGTCTTCCCTTACAAGAGCACCGGCCCGCCTTCTCGCTCGGCGGCCCCGCGCGCCTGCCCTCTGCTTACGACGGCCGTGGCCGCACCTTCTTCTTCGTCGCCCACGAACGCGAGCACGTGCTCGACTCGGCGCTGATAGACGTGCTCGTGCCCCTCGGGCAGAACAGTGCGTTCCAACTCCCGCGCCCCACCACGCTCGACGGGCGCCGCTTCGAGGCTTCCGAGTCCGGGGCCACGCCGCCCAACGCACCGGCCGAACTCGCGCCCTTCGTCGAGCGCGTCGCGACGCCCCTGCGCTCCACTTCGTTCACCGCGCGGCTCGACCACGACTACTCGAAGACGCACAACGGCGCGTTCCTCTTCCAACTCGGACGCTCCGAGAACCTGCGCCAGTTCGGCGGCGGCTCGCGCCTCGCCGACGGGTTGCAAGGGCGCAGACGCGACACCGACGCGCTCGCCTACACGGACAACCTCGTGCTCACGCCTTCCATCGTCAACCAACTCCGCGCCCAAGCCTCGCGACTGCGTCCGTCCGCGCGCGCGGCGGGCACGCGCCCCGTCGTGCTTATCACGATTGAAGACCCGCTCGCCGCGCATTCCGGCACGCTCGTCGCGGGCTCTTCGACCTCCGGCGCGACCGACCGCGCCGAGGCGCGCTTTCAACTTCAAGAGACTCTGACCGTCGTTCGCGGCCCGCACCTCTTCAAACTCGGCGCGGACGTGCAGCGCGTCCGCTCGACTTACAAAGACCTCGCCGACGCGACCGGCACCTACAGCTTCGCGAGCGCGGGCGACTTCCTCGCCAACGCGCCCTCGCGCTTCCGTCAACGCTTCGGCACCGAGTCCGCGCGGCGCAACACGTACGCCGGCCTCTTCCTTCAACACGAATGGCAACCCGCGCCACGCCTCACGCTCACGGCCGGCCTGCGCTACGAGCGCGAGAGCGTCCTCGTTGACCGCGACAACTTCGGCCCGCGCCTCGGCCTCGCGCTCGACCCGACGGGGAAGGGGAAGACCGTCGTCAGACTCGGCGCGGGCGTCTTCTACAACCGCGCGCTGCTGCGCACCATCGACGACTTCACGCTCGGCCGCACGGTCGTCGAACTCGACACGAACAACTTACCCAACGCATCGCGCCGCGCCTTCATCGACGCTCATCTGCGCTTCCCCGAAACGCTCACGGCCGACTCGCCGCTCGTCCGCGACTTCGGCACGCGCCTCACGGACTTCTCGCGCCGGCTCGACCCGAACATAAAAATCCCGGAGAGCTATCAGATTAATTTTGGTTTCGAGCGCGAGTTGGGAGGCGGCTTCGTCGTCGAAGCAAACTATACGTTCAGCCGAGGTCTTCATCTCTGGCGAGAGTTCAACGCCAATGCCCCACGACTCCCGTCGGGCTTCAAGGACTTCGCCGATTATCTCCTCGCGCGCGACTTCGCCAACTTCCGCGATTCGTCGGGCGCGCGGCCTGTCTACGGCGCTTCGACGGCGGGCGAGTTGGTTCGCTTCACCCTTGCGCCGCCCGACGCGGATAACATCACGCGTGTCGTCGAGTTCGGAGTCCCCGTCACGGTCTTCAACTTAAACAGCATCGGCTCGAACGCGACGATTGACGCCGCGCTCGCGGCGCTCCGGCCGCTGCGCCCGGACCCTTCGCGCGTGCAGGTCGAACAGTTGGCGTCGATAGGTAACAGTTTCTACCACGGGCTCAACGTCGAAGCGCGCCGCAGGTTCAAGTTTACGGAGAAGGGGACCGGGGCTTCTCTGCGCGCGGCATACACGCTGTCGCGTCTGATTGACGACGGCGTCGTCAACACTTCGAGCGCGTTGCGCGTCGGCGACTTCCGCGCGGAGCGTGCGCGCAGCCTGCTCGACCGCCGCCAACGCTTCGTCCTCGCCGCCACGCTCGACGCGCCGCGCGCGCTGGGGCGCCTGCGACTTGCCTCCGTGCTCCGCCTCGCCTCGGGCGCGCCCTTCAACGTCAGTCTCGGCGGCGCCGACCGCAACCTCGACGACGTGTCCAACGACCGTCCCTCGTTCGTGGGCGACCCTCGCCTCATACACTGGCGGCGCCCCGGCGAGCCGCTCGACCCGCGCGTGCTCGAAGCCTTCAGGCTCCCCGCCGTCGGCCGCACCGGCGACCTCGCGCGCAACGCGGGACTCGGCCCCGCCCTCTTCGCCTTCGACCTCAACGTCGAGCGCGAGTTCCGACTCAACGAACGCGCGCGCCTGCGGCCCACCGTCGAGATCGACAACCTGCTCAACAAGACGACCTACACCTTTGGCGCCGAGTTCATCAACTTCAACTCGCTCCGACCCGACGCTACCGACGCACAGCGCCAGGTCTTCGCCGACAACTTCCTCGTACCCACGCGCACGATGCGGCCGCGCGCGGTGCGCGTCGGCCTGCGCCTGGATTTCTGATTGAGGATGGATGAAGGAATTGAACACAGAGACGCAAAGACACGGCCCGTAGCATTAAGCTCAACGGGCCGTGTCTTTGCGTCTCTGCGTTGGACTGCGCTGCGTTAACCCTGGTTGGGGAGGTTCGACTTCCACTGTTCGAGCTTCGGCTGCGGGTCGATGAGGTCTTTGCGGCGGAGGAACGGGCGCCCCTGCTTGTCCCGCGCGCTCTGCGAGGCGGGCACCGTCAGCGGGCCGTGCGCGCTCTTGTCGTAGAGTTCAAGGTGGAGCATCGCGCTCGGCACGCTGATGCCGATGAGGCGGCCGACCTTGGCGATGGGTTGGCCGGCCTTGACGTTGTCGCCCTTGCGCACGAACGCCTCGCCCTGCACCTCGCCGTAGCGCGCGAGAAAGTCGCCGTGGTCAACCTCTATCGCGTACGTCCCCGCGTAGAACGGCACGGGGCCGCGGACGACCGTCCCGTCCGTGATGGCGTGGACGACGGTGCCGATGGGCGCGTAGAGGTCGCAGCCGGCGTGCGCGCGCGCGCCCTTCGCGCGGCGCGAGCCGTAGCAGCGCGGCGCGACCGTCCAACTGTCCCTCGGCAGAGGGTTCACGGGGAAGAAGAACCTGCGGTCGCCGTCGGCCGGCGCGGGCTCTTCCTCCTCGGGCGGCCCCTCGACGCCGTGGCTGAGGACGGTGATCAACTCGCGCCACGTGCGGCCGCCGACGCCGATGACGCCGTCCGGCGAAGTCATGAAGCGGCTCTGGAAAACCTTGATGGCCTCGATGGTCTGAGACCTGCGACCGGCCCTCGCGATGGAGCCGTCCACGGTGCCGGGGTCGAGTTGCTGGTCGCGCAGAATCATGGCGGCGCCGCGCAGCATCTCCTGCACGGTCTCCACGTCCTCCTTGCGGTTGACGGCCCGCCTCTCCCAGCGGCCGACCGAGCCGCTGATCTTCCAGTCCTCAACGTCCTGCGGCACGGCCCCCGTTTCGGCGACGACGGCGGCGGTGTCGGTCACGATGGCGGCGTCGTTCGCGGCGATGTCGGCCGAAGCGGCGGCCGACTCGGCGGCGGCGGCGTCCTCGGCGGCGGCGTCCTCCTCGCCCGTGTCGGTGATGCCGGGCTGCACGAGTTCGAGGCCGGCGTGGAACACGTCTTCGGGCACCTGGAAACCGTTGCCGTTCTCGTACTCGGCCATCGCGCCGAAGAGCGCGCGCAGCCGCGCGATGTTGCCGACGGTCTTATCCTCTTTGAAGATGTCGAGCTTCTGGTTGAAGCTGATGCCCATGCGCGAGGCGACGAAGGTCGAGTACTCCACCGGCGAGTTCTGCGGCGCGTTGGGCAGCGACCCGACGGTGTCGGACTCGGGCGCCCACCGCGCGAGAATCTCCGCGACGGTGCGCAGGTTGTGCTTGAAGAAGTATGAGCGCAGCAGGATGATGCCGGCGCGCACGCCGTAGGCCGGGTCGGTGAAGACCGCGTGCCCGCGCTCGTCCGTCCGCGCTGTCTGACTGTTGGCGTCCTGCCAGGGGTCCGAGCCGTTCTTGACGTTCAGGAAGTTGTTGTTCCGAATGCCTGTGCTGTTCGTTGGGGGCATGGTGTCACCTCGATCTGAAAGAGTGGGCCGGGCGGCGGGCCGGACCGGAAGCGAAGGCTTTGACGCCGGGCAGTCTGACGAAGGAAATAACGTCGCCAGCGAAAGGCCCTCGGGGTTCGGAGTGAAGGCTTGCGCGGGGCTCGTCGGAGCGCGTGGAAAATTAGTTGAAAGGCAGGTGAAAGTCAAGAACGAGCCGCGTGCGCGCCGCGACGAAAGGGCAGGGGCCGGCGACGCACGGCCCTCTTACTCAAGACGCGCCGGCCCTCGGAAGAGACTCGGCATCGTCGGCGGTCAGCGACCCTTCGGCTCGTTTGCGTGGGGGGCGGCGGCCGCCAGCTTCGACTGGCTCTCCGCCTCTTGTTCTTTGTTCGCCTTGTGGCTTGTCGCGGCGCGGTCGCAGCGTGCGCGGGAGCGTTCGATGCGGCGCCTCATCCAGTTCGTCACGGGTCCGTCACTCCTTCGGGAGGGTGTCGAGGAAAGCTTCTACGACGCGGGGGTCGAACTGCGTGCGCGACTCTCGCCGCAACTCGGCGACGGCCTCGTCGATGGTGCGCGGCGTGTTGTACTCGCGCTGCTCGACCATCGCGTCGAAGGTGTCCGCCACTTGGACGACGCGGGCCATCAAAGGGATGTCCTCGCCGCCGAGGCGGTGCGGGTAGCCGCGCCCGTCCCAGCGCTCGTGGTGGTGCTGCGTGCGTATGCGCAGCTCGGCCGTCAGCCCGTAGTAGGACGAGAGCAGCGCGCCGAAGTTCGGGTGCAGGTTCAAGACGTACCGCTCGAAGCGCGTCGGCCGGCGCGGGCGGCTCAGGATGAACTCGGGGACGAGCACCTTGCCGATGTCGTGCATCATCGCCGTCAAGGAGAGCTGCCGCAGCCGCGCCTCGTCGAAGCCGAAGGCGACGCCGACCCTGCGCGCGAAACGCGCGGTGCGGACGCAGTGCGTGTAGGTCGAAGGCCGCGTCCGCTTCAGCCGCCCGACGAGCGCGCGCACGCCGTCGCCCTCGCTGCGTTGGCGCGCGCCTTCCGCGCGCAGGCCCGCGCAGAGACGGCGGACGCTCGCGTCCCAGTCAGCATTCACCAGCCGCAGCGTCGGCGACAAAACTTCCAATGACAACTCATCGTGCATCGGCAAATGACCTTTCTGGTTTTGACCGTCCGACAGGGGGCTAACTCACTTTGCGTGTGCACGTGCCGTGCCATGTTTCCCGCGTGCAACAGTTGCGCGCGCGTGCCGCCGCAACGCGCGGAAACGAACTCCGAGCGAAGGAAAAAAGTTAATTTAGGGGTCGGCGTTTAAGACACAGGTTGAGGTGTGGGGCCTGCTGCGTACGGGCGCGCACGCAAGGGGCGGCGCATTTCGCCCGTGCGCGGCGCGCGCCGCGCACGAAATCGTGTCGGGGACGCGCCGGATGGTCGCTCGTGATAAACTCGGTCGGCGTGGAGTTTAAGGGCGCCGGACGACTGACGAGATGAAAGACCGCGAGAAGCCGAAGAGTCTTGAGGAGAGCGTCGAGGCGGCGCTGCTCGACGCGGACCTCTTCGTCAAGTACCAGGCGCCGCAGCGCGCCGTCGAGCGCCTTCTGGAGGCCATCGCGCACCAGCCGCGCTCCATCGTCCTGCGCGAGAAGCTGCGCGAGATCGCCTTCTCGCACGGCCAGCCCGAAGAGGCCGCGCGCCAGTGCCTCACGCTCGTCAACCTCTACATCGGCCGCGAGAACTTCGACGCCGCGCACGAGCGCCTGCTCGAAGCCAAGCACATCGACCCGCGCCTCAACATCGCGCCCGGTCTCGAAGCCATCCGCCGCGCGCGCCGCCCAGACCTCCAGCACGCGCCCGCGCCAGCGGCCCCAACGCCCGCCGCGGCCCCGCGCGCCGTCACCTTCGCGGGCGACCTCTCGACGGTCAGCATCTTCGACGCCGTGCAGGTGCTTGAGAACTCGCGCCTGACGGGCGCGCTCGCCATCGAAGGCCCCGGCCGGCGCGGACGCGTTCTCTTCAACGACGGCCGCATCGTGGACGCCGAGTGCGCCGACGCGCGCGGCACCCTCGCCTTCCGCCTCCTCGTCGAAGTCACCTCCGGCGGCTTCGACTTCACCAAGTCCAAGAACGAATTTCCCGTCCGCATTCAAGCATTGTCCAACACCAACCTCATCCTCGACACGCTGCGGCAGATGGACGAGGATAAGAACGAGAACGATGAAGTATGAACGATGAACGATGAACGATGAACTGTAAGACCATTGCCTTCAGTTCATCGTTCCGCGTTCATACTTCATCGTTCCAATCAGTCCATCAGGACTCTTGTGCGCAGAGACTCGGCGACTTCGAGGGCGGCGAGGAGGCGGAGGAACTGTTGGTAGTTGCGGCTGCGCGCGCGGACGCGCTGGCGCTCGGCCTCGGAGAGGTCGAGGCGGAGGATGAGGTCGAGAAAGTCGTAGTAGTCGGCGGCGGCCGAGAGCGGCAGTTCGCGCGTGTAGGTGGTGCGCGCGGCGTCTTCGGAGGTGAAGCCGGCGAGCGCGTCGAAGAGGTGGTCGGTCGTCAGGTGCGAGCCCTGGCGCGCGAGCCGGATCGGCAGGCGCAGCTCGAAGAAGCGCAGCCCGTTCGAGGTCGTCACCGCGCGCAGAGACTTCGTGCCCTCGCCGTCGAAGGGCGAGTCGTTATCCAGCAGCACCTTCAACAGGCGCGGCCAGTCCTGCTCGTCAATCGTGTCGAGCGCGAGTTGGACGCGGTCGGCCAGGAACTTCTCGAACTGTCCTTCTACAGGGTATGTGACGCGGCCCAGGCAGCCCACCGGCTCGCCCTCGCCCGCGGCTTCGGTGGGCAGGCGCGCGGGGCAGCGGGCGCAGATGACCGTCTCGGTCTTCATGCGCTCGATCTCGTCGGCGGCGCGTTCGACGAAGCGGACCTTCTCTTCCGACGGCGCGACGTGCTCGCCCGTCGTCAGGCGCGTGTGCAGGCTCCCGAGCCGCCCCCAGGCGCGCAGGTGCTCTTCGTCGTAGCGCGCGCGCAGCGCGCAGGGGTACTCGATGGCGAACTCCAGTGACAACCGTTCAAACTCCGTCGCGAGGTGTTTCGAGAGCAGGAAACCTGCGCCGTGAGGCGCGCCCCGGCCCGTTCGCGGCTATAATAACAGAGCGGAAGACGAAGGCTTAAACGGTCGGCCGAAAGGAGTCTGCAAAGATGGTAGCCGCGCTCACGGAGGCGCCGGGGCCGAGGGCTTACTGGCCGGTCGGCCACGTCGTGCAGTTCCGCCGCGACCCGCTCGCGCTACTCACGCGCGTGGCGCGCGAGTACGGCGACGTGGCGCGCTTCAACGCCGCGACGCAGACCGTCTACCTCCTCAACCATCCCGATTACATCAAAGATGTGCTCGTCACCAACCACGCGCGCTTCATGAAGGGGCGCGCGCTGCAACGCGCCAAGCGCCTGCTCGGCGAAGGGCTTTTGACTAGCGAGGGCGACTTCTGGCGCCGCCAGCGCCGACTCGCGCAGCCCGCTTTTCATAAGCAGCGCATAGGCGGCTATGCCGCGACGATGGTCGAGTACGCCGGGCAAGCTGCCGCGCGCTGGCGCGACGGCGAGACGTTGGACGTGTCGGCCGAGATGATGCGGCTCACGCTCAACGTCGTCGGCAAGACCCTGTTCGACGCCGACGTTGAGTCGGACGCGGACGAGGTGGGCGCGGCGCTCTCGGAGGTGATGAGCCTCTTCGGCTACCTGATGCTCCCGTTCTCTGAGGTGCTGGAAAAACTTCCGCTCCCACCGCGCCGCCGCTTCGAGCGTGCGCGCGCGCGTCTCGACGCGGTCATCTATCGCATCATCGAGGAGCGCAGGCGCGAGGGGCTCGACCGTGGCGACCTGCTCTCGACCCTCCTGCACGCCGTTGACGAAGAGGGCGACCGGACGGGCATGACCGACGAGCAACTGCGCGACGAGGTGATGACCATCTTCCTCGCGGGACACGAGACGACGGCCAACGCGCTCGCGTGGACCTGGTACTTACTCTCCCAAAATCCAGAGGCCGAGGCGAAGCTGCACGACGAACTTGACGAGGTCTTGAAGGACCGTCCGCCGACGGCGGACGACTATCCGCGACTGCGTTACACGGAGATGGTCGTTGCTGAGTCGATGCGGCTCTACCCTCCGGCGTGGGCCGTCGGGCGGCTCGCGCTCGAAGACCACGAGGTCGGCGGCTATCGCATCCCGCGCGGCTCGCTCGTCCTCGTCAGCCAGTACGTCATGCACCGCGACCCGCGCTTCTGGTCGGAGCCTGAACGCTTCGACCCGGAACGCTTCACGCCCGAAGCAAAGTCCGCGCGCCCGCAGTTCGCATACTTCCCCTTCGGCGGCGGCCAGCGCCGCTGCGTCGGCGAAGGCTTCGCGTGGATGGAGGCCGTGCTCATCCTCGCCGCGCTCGCGCGCCGCTGGCGCCTGCGCCTCGCCCCCGGCGCCGAAGTTCGCACCGAGCCCCGCATCACACTCCGCCCCGCCGGGGGCATCCCGATGAAGGCCGTGAATCGTGAATCGTAAATCGTGAATCGTGTCGAGAGACGACGGATTTTCTCTTGTCACGGTTTACGGTTCACGGCTCACGGCCTTATCCTTGTCAACGATTAACGATTCACGATTCACGAGAGGGGAGCGAAGAGTTGCCAATCACGGCGGAGTTCATCGAGACGTTCAGGGTCGTCTGCCCGGCCTGTAAGGGGAAGGTCGTGTTGAAGGAGGACGCGAGCGGCATCAAGTGTACGGAGTGCCGCAGGGTCTACCCCGTCCGCAACGACATCCCCGCGCTCATCGTCGAAGAGGCGACCGTCGAGGATGAAGAGCCTCGGAAGACAGACTGAGCCGCGCGGCTTCGCGGGCGCCGCGCTCTTCGAGGGCGGGCCGCTCGAAGGCGAAGCGGAGCCGCGCCCGCTCGCGCCCGCGCGCTGGGACTGGGCGCGCGTCCGTCGCGTGCTCGTCGTGCGCCTGCGCTCGATAGGCGACACGGTGCTGGCGACGCCCTCGCTCCACGCGCTGCGCCGCTTCCTGCCCGATGCGCGCATCGACGTGCTTTTGGAAGACTGGGTCGCGCCGCTGCTCGAAGGCTCTGACGACGTGGACAGGGTCTTGACCGTCCGCCGCAAGAGCCAGTCGTCGCGCCTGCGCGTCGCGCGGCGTCTGCGCGCCGAAGGCTACGACGTGGCCTACAACCTCCACGGCGGGAGCACGGCCGCGCTGCTCGTGCGCGCCTCGGGCGCGACGCATCGCGTCGGCTACGCGGACTACGCATACGCCGCGCTGCACAACCACGGCGCGCCGCCCTCCGCGCAACTCTGGGGCATGGAGAAGACGCACTCGGCCGAGCAGCAACTCGCGCTCCTCGGTTGGACGGGCGTGCCCGTCACGGACCGCCCCGCGTCGCGCCTCCCTATCAACGAAGCTGTCGCGGCAGTTGTTGAGCAAAGGCTCGAAGACGAGGCGAAGCTCTCCCCGGTTCAACCCTTCGCGCTCATACACCCGGCGGCGGCCTTCGAGACGAAGACGTGGGCGGCCTCGAACTTCGCGCGCGTCGTCGAGCACCTCGCGGCGCGTGGACTGCCGACAGTCGCCGTCGCCGCGCCGGGTGAAGAGAAGGTGATTGACGAAGTGCGCGCGCACACGTCCGCGCCGCTCGCGGCCTTTACGGACTTGAGCCTGCCGGAGTTGACGGCGCTCGCCGCCCGCGCCGCTCTCTTCGTCGGGAACGACAGCGGCGTGGCGCACATCGCGGCGGCCGTCCGCGTGCCGCAGGTCGTCGTCTTCGGCTCGTCCAACGTCGCGCACTGGCGCCCGTGGACGGCCGCGCCCGCCGAGGTCGTCCGCGAAGAGATGCACTGCGCGCCCTGCCCCGGCTACACCTGCGCAGAGTTCGGCGAGCCCCAATGCATCCGACGCGTCCCAGTCGAACGCGTCCTCGCCGCCGTCGAAAGAGTGATGAACACAAAGTAGGCAGATGGCAGTAGGCAGTTGAAAACCCTGCTGTCGGAACCTATGATTTAATCTTTCAACTTCATAACGCGGAGCGACTGCCTACTGCCAACTGCCATCTGCCTACTCTGTTTATGTTTCTGACACTACAACGCGTGGGCGAGATCGTCGCGGCGATGCGCGGCCGTGCGGTCGCGGTCTACGGAGACGTGATGCTGGACGAGTTCGTCTGGGGCGACGTGTCGCGCATCTCGCCGGAGGCGCCCGTCCCGGTCGTGGACATACGGCGCGAGTCTGTGCGCCTGGGCGGCGCGGCGAACGTGCTGGCGAACCTGCGCGCGTTGGGGTTGCGCACGTCGCTCGTCGGCGTCGTCGGCGCCGACCGCGCGGGCGAGCGCGTGCGCGCCGAGTTGCGCGACGCGGGCGCCGACGCGCGCGAAGAGACTTTGATAACGGACGTGAGCCGCCCGACCACGCTCAAGACGCGCATCATCGCGCACAATCAACTGGTCGTGCGCGCGGACCGCGAACGGCGCGCGCACGTTGACGGCCCCGTCGAGGAGCGCATCGTCGCGGCGCTCAGAAAGCTTTTGAAGGAGTCGGACGCGCTCGTCGTCTCCGACTACGACAAGGGGGCGGTGACGCCCGTGGTGCTCGGCGAGATTCTGCCGGCGGCGGAGGCGGCGGGCGTGCCTGTGCTCGTGGACCCGAAGCTGCGGAACTTCGACGCGTACCGCCCGGCGACGCTCGTCACGCCGAACCATCACGAGGCTTTGCGCGTGACGAACTCGGAAGACGACACGGACGAGGGCATGGCGCGCGCGGCGCGCTCGATACTCGGGCGGCTCGGGTGCGGCTCCGTCCTCATCACGCGCGGCGAGCGCGGGATGATGCTTTTGAGCGAAGGCGGCGAGCCCGTCTACGTCCCCACGGCCGCGCGCGAGGTCTACGACGTGACGGGCGCGGGCGACACCGTCATCGCGACGCTCGCGGCCTCACTGGCGGCGGGCGCGACGCTCGTCGAAGCGTCCGTGCTCGCCAACCACGCGGCCGGCGTCGTCGTCGGCAAACTCGGCACGGCCACGGCCAGCACGGAAGAACTCCTCGCGTCGTTCCCCTCGGACGCGCCTTGTTGAAAACCTTCTGCCCGCGTACGCGCATCAGAGCGTCGGTGGAGGTGGAGTAAAGATGACGAACGGCAGCGGCCTTCTCTTCATGCTTCTCGCGGGCGCGTGCGTCGCGGCCGGCGCGGCGTGCGGCGCGCGCGCGACGCAGATGGTCCGCGCGGACACGCCCGTGACGCCCGCGACCGCGCCGGTCGCGACCGACGACGGCGTTGCGGCTTTGACGAGGGAGGAGGAGGAGTTGAACCAACGACCGCTCAAGCTCCCTCTGACGGACCCGCGTCTCGTCGTCGAGAAGGGCGCGCGCCGTCTGAGGCTCTACGCGGGCGGCGAGCTTGTGCGCGTTCGCCGCGTCGCGCTCGGCTTCACGCCGGAGGGCGACAAGGTGCGGCAGGGCGACGGGCGGACGCCGGAGGGAGAGTTTCAGGTCTGCATGAAGAACGACCGCAGCAACTTCTATCTCTCGCTCGGCCTGACCTACCCGAACGCGGAGGACGCCGAGCGCGGCCTGCGCGACGGGCTCATCACGCGCGCGCAGCACAAGAGCATCACGAGCGCGTTGACGGCCGGGCGCTGCCCACCGTGGAACACGTCACTCGGCGGCGAAATCTTCATCCACGGCGGCGGCACCGGCCGCGACTGGACGTTCGGCTGCGTCGCGTTGGAGAACCCGGAGATTAAAGAACTCTTCGACACACTCCCGAAGGGCACGCCCGTCCAAATCAAGCCTTAACGCCCGACCATGCCTTCAAAAATGAATCAACCTTCAACGCGGCGGCCGACTCTCTTCGTCAAGACGTTGCTGCTGTTCGCGCTGCTCCTGTCGGCCGTGCCGCTCGGAGCGACACCGGCGGCGCAGGAGTCGCGGCGCGAGCGGCGCGTAGGCACGCAGACCCAGACGGTCAGGCCGACGCCGACGCCAACACCGACGCCGACTCCCGCGCGCACGCAGGCGACTCCCGCGCGGCCGACGCCGACGCCCGCCGCGTCGCAGACTCCGACCCCGACTCCCACGCCGACGCCGACGCCGACACTTGCGGCGCCGCAGACGCTCGAAGAGTTGCGCGCGCGCATCCGCGAGGTCATCTCGCGGCCGGAGTTCGCGGCGTCGCACGTGGCGGTCAAGGTCGCGTCGCTCGACACGGGGCGCGTCGTCTTCGAGCAGGACGCGCGCAAGTGGATGCAGCCCGCGTCGAACATGAAGCTCTTCACGGTGGCCGCCGCGCTCGACCGCCTGACGCCCGACTATCGCTTCATCACGTCGGTCTACGCGCCCGCGCGGCCCGACGGCGCGGGCATAGTGCGCGGCGACCTCGTTGTCTACGGACGCGGCGACCCTTCCTTCGCCGTGCGCTTCAACCCCGAAGGGAACACGGACTATGCGCTCTCCATCGACGCGCTCGCCGCCGACATCTACACGGCCGGCCTCCGCCGCGTCGAGGGCGATATGGTTGCCGACGAGAGCTACTTCACGGGCGCGCCCGTCCCTGCGGGATGGGAGTGGGACGACTTGCAGTGGTACTACGGCGCGGAGGTGTCGGCGCTGACGGTCAACGACAACTCGGTTGACCTCTCCGTCAAGCCCGGCGCTTCGGTGGGCTCGCCCGCGCGCATCACGCTCGGGCCTTCGACGCCGCTCGTCACCATCATCGACCGCACGACCACGAGCGAGCGCGGCACGACGCGCGAGCTGAGCGTCAACCGCGCCCTCGGGCAGAACACCATCGAGATACGCGGCCGCCTGCCCATCGACGACCGAGGCTACACGGCGAGCCTCGCCGTCTCGCGCCCGGCGATGCTCTTCGCCGCGATGCTGCGGACGGCGCTCGAACGGCGCGGCGTCGTCTTCACGGGTCAGACGCGCACGGTCGATGCCGTCGGGCGCGTCGAGAAGCCTTTGCCTGTCTCCTCGCTCGTCGAGCTTGCCGCGCGCAAGTCGCCGCCGCTCTCCGTCATCGCCGCGCAGGTCTTGAAGCCGAGCCAGAACCTCTACGCGGAACTGCTGCTGCGCACGCTCGGCAAGATGAGCGGGACGGCCGACCCGAAGCTTTCGAGCGAGGACGCGGGCGAACGTGCCGTCCGAAGCTTCCTGACGCAGGCCGGCATCGACCCGACGGGCCTCGTCATGAACGACGGCTCCGGCCTCTCGCGCTCCGACCTCGTTACGGCCGAGACGACGCTGCAACTGCTCGTCTACATGAACCGCCACCGCTTCGGCTCCGAGTTCCGTCTCGCCTTGCCCGTCGCGGGCGTGGACGGCACGCTGCGCAACCGCATGAAGGGCACGCCCGCGCAGGGCAACGTGCGCGCGAAGACGGGGACGTTGGGGACCGCGACTTCGCTCTCCGGCTACGTCTTCAGCGCCGCCGGCGAGCGGCTCGTCTTCTCGCTCATGATCAACAACCCGCCGCGCGACGCCAACCCGCGCACAGAGTTTACGGACGCCATCGCCGTCCTCCTCGCCTCCTTCAACGGGCGTTCATGAGCGATAACAGCACCCCGGAAGCGCGGGCATCCCTGCCCGCCATGAGCGCGTCAGCGCGAATAGAGGGAGACTTTACCTCTCGACGTTGAGAAATAGCGCCGGACGGCTAAGCGTGCTGGCGCACGCTTTGGCGGGCAGGATGCCCGCGCTCCCGGCGTGAGGTCGCGTGCGTGTGAACGCCGCTATAAGTTCCGCCTCCGAACCGGAACGTTGCGGTTCGGAACCCCGTCGTTCCGGTTCTGAACCGGAACGTTCCTGTTTAGAACCGGAAAATTCCGGTCTGGAATCGGAATATTCCGGTCTGGAACCGGAATGTTTCGGTTTCAAACCGCAAATTTCCGCTTTGCAACCGGAACGTTCCGGTTCTAAACCCCGACATTCCGGTTCAGAACCGGAACGTTCCGGTTCAAAAGCGGAATGACGGGGTTCCGGGATGGATTTTTGGTGCTCCGAGGTGAAAATCTCCGCTTCGGAGGAGGAAAGTCGAGCCTTAGAATCGCATGCGTTTCATTAAATTCCACGGTTACGGCAACGATTACCTCGTTTTTGAGGCGGCGGAGCTGAAAGGCGCCGGTTTGAGCCAGGGCTTCGAGCGCGTCGGCGCGGGCGAGCCGTTCTTCGAGTTCGTGAAGAAGGTCTGCGACCGCCATTTCGGCGCGGGCTCGGACGGTATCGCGGTGGTGGAGCCCCTGGGGGAAGGGGAGGCGGGCGATTTTCGTCTGCGCATCTTCAACCCCGACGGGGGCGAGGCGGCGATGTCGGGCAACGGCTCGCGCTGCGCCGCCGCATACCTGCACTACGCGGGGCTCTGGTCGGGGGAGGAGTTGCGCTTCTCGACCCGCGCGGGCGTCAAACGCTACCGTCTGCAGGAGAGGTTGGGCGCGGGCGCCTTCCGCTTCGAGGCCGAGATCGGGCGGCCGCGTTTCGACAGCGCCTCCATCCCCATGCTGACCGACACGCCGCTCGAAGAGGTGCGCGAATACCCTCTCGCGCTCCCCTCCGAGACCGTCCGCGTCACCGCGCTCCAGATGTGCAACCCGAACTGCTGCGCCTTCGTGGACGACCTCGAAGAGGTTGACTGGCGCCGCCTCGGCCGCGCCATCGAGTCGCACGCGGCCTTCCCCGAGCGCACCAACGTCGAATTCATCAAGATTTTAGACCGCGAGCACATCGAGGCGCGCGTCTGGGAGCGCGGCGCGGGCGAGACGCTCTCTTCGGGGACGGGCGCCTCGGCGGCGGCCGTCGCCGCGATGGTCGGCGGCCACACGGACCGGCACGTGACGGTCTCGATGCCCGGCGGCCGGCTCGAAGTCCTCTGGCGCGAGGACGGCGAGGTGCTTCTGACGGGCGAGGCCGAGGTCGTCTACCAAGGCGTTTGGCTGAACAGGGACGCGGTTTAACGAGGGCCTCTAACGGTTTGAAAGGGCAGGAGTTCGTTCGTCTTCGTACGCTTAAAAAACGGGGCCGCGAGTCCCCTTTCGGTACGGATTTTTAGGGCACATTGCAACTAGACAGGCTCTAAACCCTTGTGTTACTTTCTCTTGCGTGACAAGCGGGCTTAATGTTCGCTTGTCATTCTTTTTGTATCAGATTCTTTCAGCGCAACGCATCAAGGACGTTGTTCCCCAACTCCGGCTGACTCTTCAAACTCCTAGAGCCGGAGGTCGAGGACGGGAGGTCACTTACCTCCTCGCGCGCCGCTGAGAGACTTGAAATCGGTAGGAGGACCGAGAATGTCTAAACCCCTTGTTGGGGGGAGCGCGGCCGTGGCCGTTCTCCTCTCATGTTCCTTGCTCTTTTTAGCTCAGACTTCAGTCGCGGAACCCCTCGGGCAAAACCCGAGGGAGATGCTACGGAAGGGCGCCGTCACGGAGACCAGCAACCACGGCGCCGAGTCTACAGAGACGGCGGACGCCGCTGAGGACGGCGCCGTGGAAGAGAAGAAGGCGGAAGCGGCCCCGCTGAACGAAACGAAGGCCGCGATTGACAAAACAGAGACAGGAGCCGAAGCGGAGGCCGTCACCCCGGCAGTCACCTTTACGGCGACGGCCTACAGCCTTCGCGGGCGCACCGCGAGCGGCTCGGGCGTTCGGCGCGGCATCATCGCCGCCGACCGCAGGGTTCTACCCATCGGGACGCGCGTGAGACTCGATGCGGGCTCCTACAGCGGCGAATACCTCGTCGCTGACACGGGTGGCGCCGTGCGCGGTCGCAAGATCGACATCTGGGTGCCGCAAACGTCCGAGGCCATGCGCTTCGGGAGACGACCCGTGAAACTGACCGTCCTGACGCGCACGCGCCCGAAGACGACCACCCCGAAAGCCGGGAAATAAGAACAAGCAGGTCAAACTTTCGATTTGAAGAGTGTCGAAAGATAGAGGGGCCGCCGTCAGACGCACTGACGGCGGCCCCTCAGCTTTTCATCAAGGGTTTTCCACCTGTGGAAAACCCTGCGGACGCGGCCGACGGTTGCGAGCCCCGGCCCCTCACGTTTAAGATTTGTCCCAATTTGAAGCCGCGAAATCAAAGTCAGCACGTGCCGCGGCCCGCGCCGCTCGTCGAGGTCTGGCGCGGACCCATCGTCGAGTCGCGCCATCGCGGCCACCTCGCCGCCGTTGACGGCGACGGCCGTCTCGTCGCCTTCCTGGGCGAGCCCGAGACGGTTACATACCTTCGCTCCTCCGGAAAACCCTTCCAGGCCGTCCCGCTCCTGACGAGCGGCGCCGCCGAACGTTTCAATTTCACGGAGGCCGAGCTGGCCGTCGCCTGCGGCTCGCACAGCGGCGAAGACCTGCATGTCGAGACGGTCGCGCGCCTGCTCGAAAAGATCGGCCTCGACGAAACTCTCCTCAAATGCGGCGTCCACGAGCCCTTCGACCGCGCGACGGCCGAGCGCCTGCGCGCGCGCGGCGAGTCGCCGGGCATCCTGCGCAACAACTGCTCGGGCAAGCACACGGGGATGCTCGCCCTCTCGCTCCAACTGGGCGCCCCGCCCGAGCGATACGACGAGCCGGAAGGCCCCGTCCAACAGTCCGTCCTCCGCGCCGTCTCGCAGTTTTCGGGCATAAACGCCGACGAAATAGCCCTCGGCACCGACGGCTGCGGCGTCCCCGTCTTCGGCATGCCCGTCCGCGCGATGGCGCTCATGTACGCGCGCCTCGCCGCGCCGCCCGAAGGCTTCGACGCGGAGACACGTGCCGCCTGCGCGCGCCTCACCGCGTCCATGAACTCGCGCCCGGAGCTGGTCGGCGGGACGCACGAGCGTTTCGACACGGAGGTCATGCGCGCCGGCCGGGGCCGCCTCGTCTCGAAAATCGGCGCGGAGGGCGTCTACACGGCGGGCGTCCTGCCGTGCGAGCGTTGGCCGAAGGGGCTCGGCCTCGCCTTCAAGATCGAGGACGGCGAAGACCGCCGTGCGCGCTCGACCATTGCCATCGAGGCCCTTCGGCAGCTCGATGTACTGGATGAGGACGCCTACAAAACGCTCTCGCCTTACGCGAGCTTCCCCGTACAGAACCATCGTGGTGAAAAAGTTGGCGAAATTCGAGCCTCTTTCAGTCTCGAACGTGCGTAACTGTACGGTTGTAAACTGTGAAAAGAGAGGGCCGTGTAGCAGAATCGCTCACGCAGTATCTATCAAGTATCAAATGCAGACAGCTTTTATAGTCTTTATTTCCTGCCTTTTAACTGCTTGAAAAGGCGGGAAATTTTTATTTCGAACTGTTTTACAGGGGAATTTAAATGCTCGGAGGTTGCCGGGAACTGAACAATATGTTGATGGCATGGTCGTTGCTCAGGCAAGGGACAGATAAAATGTAAGGGGTAAATAGAGTTATCGGGTCAGGCTCGGAGACGGCTAGTGAGTGAAAGCTTTGGGGGAGGTTTTCTCTCACTTCTTGCCGGCAACAACTCTTTGGGGGAACAGAGGCGTTGTCAGCAGAGTCGTCGAAGGCCATCAATTAGCGGGCTACTGATTCCGTTTCTGTAGGGGTTTGGGGGAGCCCCGCAGTAAGATCAGTAGCCCGCATATTTGTGACCGGTCACTCTATAACAAGAAAGCGCCGTGAGTTTCGACTCACGGCGCTTTCTTGCTTTGGCGGAAGAAGACGCCCGGCAGGCTCCTTCTTCAAAAAACTTTACTCCTGCCCGCGCCCGAGCAGGTTCGAGGCGGCCGGCGGGGTGTTCAAATCTTCGATGTTGAGCCGCACCATGCCGCCCGCGTCGGTGTAGACCTCCCGCGCGGACTGTTGCGAGCGCCGCCGCAGGAAGACGAGGCCGCCGATGGCGCCGCCGACGCCGAGACACAGCAGAATCGCGAGTCCCGTCGTGATGAGCGTCGTCATGATGACGCCGCCCATCGTCGAGGTGTAGGCGCGGACGGCCTTCTCCTCCGCGTGCGGGTTGCGCCCGAGCCAGCGCACGTCCTTCTCGTACCTCACACGCGAGGCGAGCCCTTCGGCCGCGCCGAAGTCGGGCGCGTCGTAGACGAAGACCGAGTAGTTGCCGACGCGGCTGTAGAGCGATGGCGTAGGCTTGCCGGCCGCCTTCAACTCTTCCACGCGCCGCTTGATGGCGGCGTCGGCGTCCACCGAGTGCTGCGGCGTTGGGAACTCGACGATGACGAGCCGCCCGGCCTCGTATTTCGAGGTGACGGCCTCAACGCCCGAGTCGAATTCGAAGGCGTCGAGCGCGGGCTGATCCCCCGTGGCCTTTTGCAGCGCGGCCAGGCTCGTGGCGTAGACGTAATCGCCCGCGCCCTTCTTCTCCCAGTCGGGCAGGTGCATGACGAGGACGGGCGGCCCGCCCGCCTCGACGGCGACGGACTCCTGCCCCTCCGTCTGCCCTTGGGCCGAAGCCCCCGCGACGCACAGCGCGAAGAGGGACAGCGCAGACAATAGCTTCTTCAACTTCGATAATCGCACGGCAAAACCTTTCCGGCGGACAAAGTGGCGCCCGGCCAAACCCTCGCGGCGCCCTCTTGGCAAAGCGTTTGGATGAGTTAGACAACGGCGTCGTTGTGCCGGTTCCGCCCGTCTGATGATAAGTCCGCGAGAGCGTTTAGCGCCAGCGGCGCAACTCGCGGAGAATCTGGTCGGCGTGGCGGCGCGGGTCGGGGATGTTACGCAGGACGGTCGCGCCGGCGGCGTCGCTCGCGTTGTCCACGACGACGTTGCCGAAGCGGAGCAGGCGTTGCGGGATGGTGGTAGTGACGGACACGTCCTGTATGTTGCGCAGCGGTATGTTGCGCGTCCTGCGCGAGACGAAGCCCTCGTCGATCTCGATCTTCGAGTCGGTCAGGGTGTAGCGCACGCTGTTGCGCATCAGGTGCTTGTAGGCCGGCCAGAGCAGCAGCGCCAGGGAGAGCGGGATGGAGACGTAGACGGGTACGCTCACCCACGGCTGCCACGCGAGCAGCACGACGAGCGCGACGGCCCCCAACGCCGCCAGCAGGTAGCCGATCTTGACGAAGAGAAGGGTCGGGCCGACCGTGAAGATGGTTCGCTCCTCCTCGTCGGACAGCGGCCCCGCGTCGGAGCGTTGGGTCGAGGTGGGGAGGGGGCGGACCTGCATCGGCTGCGCGGGGCGCGGGCGCGCGGGCGCCGCGACGCGCGTCTCTTCACCCGCGAAGTCGGGGGCGTAGCGCGTCTCTTCAGAGCCGGCGGACGCGCCGCACGAGGCGCAGAAGCGCGCGCCGTCGCTCAGGCGCGTGCCGCAGACGTGACAGTTTTCCATCTACTCCCTCACTCCCTCTCGCAGAGTTCGCGCAAGCGTTCGAGCAGTTCGACGGCGTCGTAGGGCATTCCTATCACGCCTTGAGCGCCGGCCGCGAGCGCCTCGTCGCGCAAGCCCTCGCGGCCCGAAGGCAGGAGCAGCAGCGCGGGCGGCACGCCCTCGGCGCGCGACTGCTTCGAGAGCCGCCTGAGCATCTCGACGCCGTCGAAGCCGGGCAGCTCGTAATCCACGACGAGCGCGTCCGGCCGGTCGATGCGCAGGAGGTTGAGCGCGTGCTGGCCGTCGAAGGCCGCGCGCACCTCGTAAGCGGCCGAGCGCATCAGCAGGTTGACCTGCGCCATCCGCTCGGCGTCCGCGACGACGAGCATCACTCGCTTCAACTTCCCGCCCGCCCGCGAGACGTTCGCCGTCGTCGCGGCGGCGGGCGCGAGTTCGTTCCCGACGTTTGTCATCCTCCGCCGCTGCGTGCGCCGCTCGGCGTCGTGCACGGTTGCGGTCGCCGCCTCCGCGAAGCCGTAAACGACGACGCGCGACGCGGAGTTCTCGCCGCGCGCGTCGCCCAGAGCGGCCTCCGCCTGCTCGACCAGGCGCTCGACCTCCGACCCGTGCGCGGGGAACGAGGAGATGCCGACGAAGAGTTCACCGCCGCCTTGAGACTCTGTGAACTCTTCGCGCAGTCGCGAGAGCGTCGCGCGCGCCGAAGGCCCGTCGGCGCCGTGCAGGTAGACGAGCAGCGTCGCGGGGCCGTAGAAGGCCACGGCGTCGAGCCGCCGCAGGTTGAGCTTCAGGAAGCCGTGCGCGGCCGCGAGCGCCGGAGAGCGTGAGTGTAAGTCGTCGTTGCTCGCCCCTTGAAAGTTATCTCCGGTTTCTAAGAGCGCGAGCGAGCCGGTCGCGCCCGCGCGCGCGTCGGCGCCGACGGCGTCGAGCAGAAAGAGAAAGTTGTCTATCTCGGAACGCTGTTCGGCGGACGCGTCAGACGAGCGGCGGCCCGACTCCGCGCGCCAGAGCAGCGACGCAAGGCGCGCGCTTAGCTCTTCGGCCGTCGCGTCCCGCGCGAAGTAGTCGTCGGCGCCGAGGTGACGCGCGACGCTGCGCAGCGCGCGGCTGTCCTCGCGGAAGAG
>DASVGG010000043.1:0-16597 GCA_036379655.1 Pyrinomonadaceae bacterium | reverse complement strand
CACCGCCTCGGGCGTGCGCGCCGCCTGCTCCTCGAACAGCTCGTGCAGGCACGCCTCTCGCCGGTAGCGCCCCGCGGTCGCGTTCCACCCTTCGAGCGTCAGCGCGCGCTCGCCCGGCGTCAGCAGCGGCAGAGCGTCGATATGCTGCCCCGGCGACTCTGCGACCGCCCCGAGCAGCACCACCAAATGGTCGGCGATGCGCGCGACGGTCGAGGCGTCGAAGAGGTCCGTGTTGTACTCAAGCACTCCGCTCAAATATCCCCCGGCCTCCTCCTGCATCCAGAGCGTGAGGTCGAACTTCGCCGTCTTGTTGTCAACGTTCAGCGTTTTGAGGGTAACGTCGGCCAGTTCCAACACGGAGGTCAGGGCGTTTTGGAGGATGAACATGACCTGGAAGACGGGCGAGCGGCTGAGGTCGCGCTTCGGCTGGAGAGCCTCGACAAGCAGCTCGAACGGCGCGTTCTGGTGCGCGTACGCGCCGAGCGTCATCTCGCGCACGTTCTTCAGCAACTCAGTGAAGCGCGGATTTCCCGCGAGCTTTGTCCGCAGCGCCAGCGTGTTAACAAAGAAACCTATCAACTGTTCGGTCTCAGCGCGGTCGCGGTTAGCTATTGCGGAGCCGACGACGATGTCTTGCTGCCCGGTGTAGCGGTAGAGCAGCGTTTGAAACGCGGCGAGCAGGGTCATAAAGAGGGTGGCGCCCTCCTGGTGGCTCAGCTCCTTGAGCATTTTGGTCAGACGTGCCGAGAGGACGAGCGGGTGAACAGCTCCTTTGAAGGATTCGACGGCGGGCCGCGGTCGATCCGCCGGCAGTTCCAGAACGGGGGGTGCCCCTTCCAACTGCTGCCGCCAGTACGAGAGGTGTGACTCTAACATCGCCCCGCTTAACCACTCCTCCTGCCACAGGGCGAAGTCCGCGTACTGGATGGGCAGCTCCGCCAGCGGCGAAGGCAACCCGGCCGAGTACGCTTTGTAGAGGGTCGCCATCTCGCCGACGAACACCCCCGTGGACCACCCGTCCCCGATGATGTGATGTATCGACAACAGCAGGACGTGTTCGTCTCCGGCGAGGCGCAGCAGCTTCAAACGGATGAGCGGACACCGCGAGAGGTCGAACGGCTCCTGCGCGTGCGCCGTGGCTAGTTGCCCGACGCGCTCGGCGCGCTCGGCTTCCGGCAGATGCGCGAGGTCTTCGGTCTCGATGCGCAAGGTCTGCGACGGGTGGACGACCTGCACCAGGCGCTCCTCGATCATCGCGAAGGTGGTGCGCAGGGACTCGTGCCGCCGGACTATTTCGTTCAGGCTGCGTTCCAACACGTCCACTTTGAGCGCCCCCGTCAGGCGGAGGGCCGTGGCGATGTTGTAGGCGGCGCTGCGCGGCTCGAAGCGGCTCATCAACCAGAGCCCCTTTTGCGAATAGGAGACGGGGAAGATGAAGACCTCGTCGGGCGAAGCGGGCGGCCCGCCCGCCCCGCTTGCCTGCGGTTTATGATCCAAGACTTCCATGTTTTTTTAAATAACCGTGTCTGAGTTCGCGCGCGAACAAACGCCCGCGGAACCGCCGGGCTTCCCGAGCAGCGGAAGAAGCCTTGGAAGCCGGCCGGCGGCCCGCCGCGAGTTCTGTTTATATCTTCAGCGCGTGTAGCGGAAGAGGTAGGACATCTTGAGAAAGAAGGTGCGGTTGTTGCGCCTGAGGCCGGGCTCGTACTGGCCCGTGAACGGGTTGTACCCGTTATAATTCACGTCGTCGTTATAGCCGACGTAGAAGGCGGTTCCCGGGTTGGGCGCCCAGCCGAGCAGGAACTGGCCGCGTAAGTTCGCCGCCAGAGTGTCGTAATCGACCCGTGCGCGCAGGAACGTGAACCGCGAGAACTGGTAGGTGCCCCGCAGTTGGAAGATGTTCACGTCGTAAGCGACGCGCTTCGTGTCGTTGCGCACGAGCCTGTCTTTCGTGTAGTTGAGCGACAGGCGTAAGGTTTCGGTGGGTTTGTAAGTCAAGACCGAAGTGAGTATGAACTCGTTGCCGGGGCCGGGGTCGAGTGGCGCGTCCGGGTCGAGCAGCGCCGCCGGGCTCACGCGCGGGTAACGCGGGAGGCTGCCGAAGTCAAAGTCCAGCGCCCCCATCAGGTAATGCGTTTCCACGTCGAACGAGAAAGATTTGTTCGGCGTCATGCCGACGAAGCCGTAAAAGTCTTGATTCTTCGCCGAGCGCTCCGAATCGTCGCCGAGAAACGTGCCGGCGCGCGTGGCCGTCCGCTTCGGCCCGAACTCCTCCTCGAACAGACGCTCGTAGCCCTTCTTGTAACCTAAGCCGAGGTAAGCCTGCCGCGGGAAGTTGAAGTTGACCTGCGAGTTCGTGTGGACGACCTGCGAACGCCCCTTCCAGTCGAACGAGACCTGCGTGAAATTGAGGGCGCTCCAGGAGATCACAGTGGCCTTCGGTTTCGGGTCGGAGACATACTGTATCTTCAGCGACTCGGTGTTGGTGTCGGTTCGCCGCGTGAAGCCGACATCGGCCCTGTAATCGCGCGTCCGCCCCGTGCCGGTGAACGAGTTCCTCCAGTTGCGCCCGTTGCTGTCGAGGCGGAAGGCGTACCCGAAGCCGTTGCCCGTGCGGTAGACGTTGCCCCCGAGGTCAGCGTCGAAGAAGGTGCCCCTCGTGGTCGTGGCAAATGCCTCGAACTGAAAGGTCGTCGTCTGGTTGAACCGGAACCTGCCGTCGAACCCGCCGAGGTGATTATGTCTGCCTTTAAAGTTATACGTGGTGGCGAGCAGGCCGAGACTATTCTCCGCGCCGATGTCGCGCTTCAGGCGCAGGACGCCGATGTAAGCACTCTTGCCGAAGAGGTCGCCGGACCTGGCGCGGACGGCCGGGTCGGCCCGCTCCTCTTCGCTGAAGTTGCCCGGCGCAACGTCCGACGCCGCGAGAAGCCCGAAGGTGTTGCGCCCGCTCTTGCCCGTGAGTTTGACGGCGACGCTGGGGTCGATGATGGCGCGCGTGTGGACGGCGGTGAGCAGGGTGTCGAAGATTTCGATGCCTTCGAGGAAGAAGGGTCGCTTCTCCTCGAAGAGGATGGGGAAGCGCTGGTTGGCCGTGACGACGAGTTGGTCGGCCTCGACCTGCGCGAAGTCGGGATTGATGGCGAGGTCGAGCGTGATGGTCGGCGTGATGCCCAGCTTCGCGGTCAGGCCGGGGTCGAACTTCAGGCGCTTGTTGACGAAGCGATCCGGCGCGGAGGAGGCCGGCGCGGCGCTCGTGCGGAGCCCCGACTCCGACAGCGTGAGACTCGGAATGATCTCGAACGTGCGCGCGCCGGAGAGTTCGTCCAACCCCGTGAGGTGTCCCGCGAGCGTCAGGAATCCCGACCGCTCGCGGGCAATCGGCTGCCAGGAATCCTGTTCGTCGTTGAGGTGCTTGATGCTGCGTAAAACGTGAACGCCCCACAGCTTCCCTTTGCCCGCGACGTAGCGCAGCGACTTGAAAGGGATGGCGACCTCGACGGTGTAGCCGTCTTCGACCAGCATGCCTTTCGACTCCATCACGACATCGACGCTGTAATTCTCGGCGCCGCCCTCCGTCAGGATGCCGTCCTGCTGCACGCCCAACGGGTTGAAGATGAACACGTAGGACTTGCGCTGATCGTTGAAGGTGTCGAGGTAGATGCGCACGTTGTCGTCTTCCAGCACGCCGTCGCGCTTGGCGATGGTCGAACGCACCTTGCCCGGCTCGTCGTAGGCGTAGAACGCCACGTACAGATACTCTTTGTCGTAGCCGAGCAGCACCTTCGTCTTCCGCGAGGGGGCGGTGTTGTCGCCGGGCTGCGTCTGGTAGAAATCCTGGAGGACGGCGGCCCCCGCCCAAGCCTCTTCGTCGAGCCTGCCGTCGATGACGGGCGGCTTCTCGAAGAGCTTGACGACCACGGGCCGCGCCTTCTCCGCAGCCAACTCCTCGGCCGTCCTTACCGCCACGCCCGCGGCCGTCGCTGTCTTATCGGCGACGGCAGGTGTTTGCTCCACGGGCGCGGTCTGCGCGCGGGCGGCGGAGCAGCAGCCGAAGATGAGGCCGACCAATAATAGGTTTCTAATCAAAATTGACCTCCCGCGAAAGTCACGCGACTGGCGCGACGAGCAGCCCGGCGGGGACGACAGTAGGGAGTTGTGAAGGAATCCGATGTGACGTGTCACGCGGAGGTCGAGCGTTACCGCGCGGCGGCGCGCTCATAAGGCGGCGGCCATGGCGGGTTCGCTGTACGCGCCGGCGGCCTCGGCGACCACCTTGCCGTAGTCCAACTTGATGATCCGGTCTGCCATGTAATAGTAGCGGTCGTCGTGGCAGATCACTAGGACCGTCTTGCCGCTCGCCTTCAACTCCGGCAACATTTGCAGATAGAAAACGTCTTTGAAGTGCGGGTCCTGATCGGCGGCCCACTCGTCGAAGACGTAGAAGGGGCGGTCTTCGAGAAACGCGGTCAGCAGGGCGAGGCGTTTGCGTTGCCCCTGCGACAGGTCGGTGGTGGAGAGCTTCCCGTCCACCACCTGCACCTTGTGCCCCAGTTGTAACTCGGCCAGACGGCGGCGCGACTGCCCGTCCAAATCCTTTATGTGCAGGCCGATTAAAGTGTCGAAGAGGTAGAAGTCGGAGAAGACCGTCGAGAAGAGTTGGCGGTAATGTTCGCGTGTTTCGTCAGTGACGACCTCGCCGTTCAAACGCACTTCCCCCGACTCAGGGATGTAGAGCCCCGTCAGCAGTTTCGCCAGCGTGGTCTTGCCGCTGCCGTTGCCGCCGATGAGAAACACCAGCTCCGCGGGGCGAAAACTCAAATCGACGGGGCCGAAGATGAAGGTCTCTTCGACGCCTTCGCGCCGGTAAGCGTGCGTCACGCCTTTCAGCTCCACGCTCTCGTACGGGGCCAGCGGCGCGACGGGCGTTTCGTGCCCCTCGGTCGCCTGCTTTTGCAGCGACAGCCCCAGCTCTTCCACCTTCAGCAGCGCGACGTTCGCCCGGCCGAGACTCGGTATGAGGTTTAGAAGGACTTCGAGCGGCGTCATGATGTAGAGCACGAGCAGCGTGTAGCCGACCAACGTCTGGCGATCCACCTGCTGGTAGGTGGGCACGACGAAGAGCAGCAGGCCGATCAGGACGAAGACCAGGAGTTGCCCCCAGCCGGAGACGATGGCGAAGATGTTGTCGCCGCGCATGCTGTCGCGCCGGGCCGCGTTGGCGGTCGCTTCGAGCGAGTCGGTGAAGAAAGCCTCGCGGCGCGGCCGGTGGAGCTTCAACTCCTTCGTCCCCTGCGTCAACGCTTGCAGGTGTTGCGAGAGAAGGTCCCACCACTGGCGGCTGATGCGCATGTAACGCACGGCCCGCGTCGAGGGTATGTAGTAGCTTAAAATGCCGACCACCATGAAGCTGGCCACGCCTATGAATACCGGCCCCGAGAGCCACGCCAGATAAACCAGGCACGTCACGAGGACCGCCAGGTGCATGCACAGGAGCGGGATGGTGGTGAGGGCGAAAGAGATCGCGGGCACATCGTCGGTCAGCGCGGCCAGCAGGCGCGGCGCGCCGAGCTCTTCGAGATGTCGCAGGGGCGCGGCGACGATGCGACGGCAAAGCCGCATTCTCAGGTCGAAGATCGCCCCGCGCGCGAGGTGCGTCAGCGCGATGGAGGAGCCGCACCTGCTGAGGAGCATGACGGCCCCGATGGCGGCATAGGTCCACGGCGAATTTATCAACGGCGTGCCCGTCTGGTTGAGGTTGGCGTTAATCAACGCCAGCAGGCCCGTGTTGCTGATGCCGGCGACGAGACCCGCGGCAATCGCTACCAGCACCGCGGGCGGGGACGAACGCAGAAGGAAGGTGATGAGCTTCATGAAAGTTTACGCGCGGAGGTAAAGTTTGTGTGCGGCTGGTTTCCGGGTCTTAACTGGACTGTCTTTCGTTACCCGACCCGCGCGGCGAGGTTAGTTGGACGGCGCGCCCGTTGGCGGAGTCGCGTCCATCATCTTGAGCCTTAAGCTGAGCGGCCTCATGTCCGTCCACACTTCTTTAATGTGGGCCAGGCACTCCGACTTCAGCCCCTCCTTCCCCGCGTCGTTCCACCCGAGGGGGTTGGCACGCTCGGCCGGGTAGATCGAATACTGTTCTTCATGATTGACGACGACTTTGTAGATCGTCACGTCTTCCTGCTCATCTCTATTCATTTGTGTCTCCTCAAGCTGGGTAGATTGTAAGTCTCGTATGGGGGGCCGCCCGCTTTGCGTTTGCGGTCCGCGGCGAACTCGCGCGCGGCCTTTGCCGGCGGGGGCGGGCGACTTGTCGTGGGGGCGTTGAACGGCGGGTAGAGCTACCGCACTGTACGCGAAAGATTTTCTCCCCCGCGGCGGATATGAGGTTAAGCGGAGTATTCGCGACTGCTTCGGAAGAGGTCGGCTCGTGGTTTTTCAACCGACCCGGTAGGCCCCTTTAACGGGTCTTCGATTCGTGGGCCTTCCGGCCCGCCCTCATAATTTTTTGTAGGGCGGTAAAGTCACGCAGGCTCTCTGCACCAGCGCCTTTTCGACTATCACGCTGGCCTGATAGCTGATGGCCGTCAGGAGTATCCTGATCCGGCGCTCGTCCCTCATGGCGGAGTCAAAGATGCCTTTGATTCCGCACATGGAGCCGTCATCGATCCGCACCTCGTCGCCGCGCTTGAACTCTTCTTCGAGCCGGACGAAGCCGTCTTCACCGACTTTCGCCCGAATCAGGGCGATAATCTCGTCCTCCACGGCGAGCGGCGTGTGATTGAAATTGACCACACTCTTCACGCCGCGCGTGTAGGAAATCTTGTGCATCATCTTGTCGGCATCAAACCGCGCGAAGATGTAGCGCGGGAATAAAGAGGCGGAGACAGAGAGCGGTTTGCCGGTGAAGGGATTCAACCTCTTTTTCCTAATCTTCGGCGAAAACGTCTCAACGCCCCAACCGATCAGGTTCTGGTTGGCGCGGCTTTCTTCACCGGGCTTGGTGTAAACCGCGTACCAGCGAGAAACGTTGGTTATTTTTTCGATTTCCAAGATAAGTCTCTCAATCCGATTTCGCAGGTTCTATCCAGGAAACTGTCGTTCGGCAATTCATTTGCTTCGGGCACGGAATTGCAATAGACTGGCTTTCATCATCTGGCTTTCATCATAAGGGGATTTGCCAGGTTTTAGTTTCTTGCCTCGGCGGTTGCGTAACCTCATTACGTCGTCTAACCGGATTTGCGACCTAAAGCGGTTATGCCCCAAATGTCCCTCATGAGCCACCTACTCTATTGAAGGTCTTCTAAAATGTCTTCAAGAACCCACTCAACTTTTTTTCAATAAATTCTCAGTACCACCTCAAGGACTCTCACGAGACATATGGGCAACCACCCCAAGCGGCTTTATGAATTCGGGCCGTTCCGTTTGGACCTCGAAGAGCACCTTCTATTGCACGAGGGGCAGCCCGTGGCGCTCCCGCCGAAGGTTTTCGACACCCTCGTCCTGCTGGTCGAAAACAGTGGACGAATAATAGGGAAAGAGGAGATGATGAACCTGCTCTGGCCCGACCGCTACGTCGAGGAGGCCAACCTCACGCAGAACATTTTCATGCTCAGAAAGGCGATGGGAGAGGGGCTGAAAGCTCACTACATCGAGACCATTCCCAAACGCGGGTACCGCTTCGTCGCCCCCGTCAGGGAGGTCGAGGGGGAGGTTGACGCCCCCGAGACGGAAAAGTCGGCGGCGGCGCACGAAATCGGCGCCGAGGATGAGGTGGAGGCTCGGCGGGAGGGGGACGGCAAGTCCCTCGCCGTCATGCCGATGATTAACGAAAGCAACGACGCGGAGGTCGAGTACCTCTCGGACGGAATCACGGAATGCATCATCAATAGTCTCACGCAGCTCACGCAGGTGCGCGTCATCGCGAGCAGTCTGGTGTTTCGCTACAAGGGGCAGGACATCGATGCGCTGCGGGTCGGGCGCGAGTTAGGGGCCGACACGGTGCTGGTCAGCAGGCTTCTCGTGTGGGGCAACGTCTTTGTCGTCAGGGCCGAGCTGATCGAGGTGAGGACCGGCTGGCAGCTCTGGGTTAAGCGGTACCACATTCCCCTGTCCGACATCCTGGAAATGCAGGATGAGGTTTCCCTGAGCGTTGCGGACAAGCTGAACGTCCAGCTCACGGAGGAAAAGAAGCAGCAGCTCCGTAAATACTTCACCGAGAAACCGGAAGCCTATCAGGCTTATCTTAAAGGCCGTTATTACTGGAACAAGCGCACGGTGGCGGGTTACGAGAAAGCGATAGAGCATTTTCAAGAAGCAATCGCAATCGACCCCGATTACGCGTTAGCCTACTCGGGCCTTGCCGACTCATACGTCTCCTACGACTTCTACGGCATAATCCCCCCGTGGGAGACCAGCCCGAAAGCTAAGGCCGCGGCGATAAAGGCATTATCCATAGACGAGACGCTCGCCGAAGCTCACACCTCGCTGGCGTGCGTTAAAATGATGTACGAACAGGACTGGTCCGCCGCCGAAAGTGAGTTTCAGAAAGCCATCGACCTTGATTGGCGTTACGCGCACGCGCACACCTGGTACTCCCACTTTTTAATGGCGATGGGCCGCGTCGAAGACTCTCTGGCCGAGAGCCTGCTGGCCCTCAAACTAGACCCGCTTAACGACAGCGTTAACCAATACCTGGGCTGGCATTATATCCACGCGCGCCAGTTCGACCGCGCCATCAGTCAACTTGAGAAGACGCTGACGTACAATCCTAATTTTTTCCTCGCGCGGATGACGCTCGGAATGGCCTACACGCAAATAGGAGAATTCTCCAAGGCCGTCACGGAGTTTCAGGCGGCGCGACAGCTCGACACCTCTCCCGTGATCCTCGGCTTTCTCGGGCATGCGCACGCAATGGCCGGGGAGCGGGAGGCGGCGCGCGGTGTCCTCGCGGAACTGGAAGAGCTGTCCAAGCGAGGATACGTTCCGCCTTACAGCGTCGGGCTGATTTACACCGCCCTCGGCGAGACGCCCAGGGCATTCGAATGGTTTGAAAAAGCCTCCGAGGTTAATGACGCGTGGATGAAGCTGATCAAGGTCACCCCGGAAGTTGACACCCTACGCTCCGACCTGCGGTTTGCAGATCTGCTCAGGCGCCTCAACCTGATTCAGGCAGCATAAATCGGGAACAGTTCCCAATAGTTTGAACCCCGGGGTGGTTTCGGTCGGGCTTGCCGACGACCACCTGAAGGCCGAACCGCGCCCGCCTCCCCCGCCGCTCAACGCGCCGAGCGCACTTGATAGTGCGCTGAGAAATTTTTGAAGAAAAGTTGAGCGCCCTACTAAGGACTTCTTCCGACCCTTCAACTAGAGTCCAACCTGCACAGATGGGTTAAGCGTTAACAGCGGCAAGGGGGCGGCACGACTCGCGCCGCGAGAACCTTTCCGCGCCGCGCATAACGTAACTCCGCGCTTCGAGTGAAGGTTATCAACCGGCCGTCGTGAATCGACGTTAACGACAATTTTTCTTCGCCCCGGCGGACCCCATCTTCGGAAACCAGCGAACCTTCTAAAGAATACAAGCTAAGTCCACTGCTCGGGTGGCGGAAGAGAACCAAACTTGAGTGAACTATCCAAACGCCTTGACGCTCTCTCGCCGGAAAAGCTCGCGCTGCTTTCGCAACGACTCAAGGAAAAGAGTGTTGACGCGCAGAACAAGCAGCTCATCCCGCGCCGCAGTGAGTCGGCCCCGAGTCCGCTTTCGCTGGCGCAGCAGCAGCTCTGGTTCATGAGCCAGTTGCAGCCGGACAGCTCCTTTTACAACATGGCCGGGGCGATGAGGCTGACGGGCGGCCTCGATGTCGCGGCGCTTGAGCAGACGCTGAGCGAGATCGTCCGCCGCCACGAGGTGCTGCGTGCGTGCTTCCCGATGTCGCAGGGGAAGCCCGTACAGGTTATCGCCCCGGCGGAGCCGACGGCGCTGCACGTCACCGACTTGAGCGAAGTGGACGCGGCGGAGCGCGAGGGTGTCACCGCGCGTTTGATTAACGAAGAGTCGGAGCGGCCGTTCGACCTCGCGGGCGGCCCGCCGTACCGCGCGGCGCTGTTCCGCCTCGGCGGCGACGAGCACGTGCTGCTCATAACCATGCATCACATCGTCAGCGACGGGTGGTCCATCGGCGTGTTTCTGCGCGAGCTGGCCGCCCTCTACGGGGCCTTCTCGGCAGGGCTCCCGTCGCCGCTCCCCAAACTTCCCATACAGTATGCCGACTATGTCACGTGGCAGGGGCAAAGACTTAACGGAGCGACACTCGCCGGGCAGCTCGCCTACTGGAAGCATCAGTTGACAGGCAGCAACCCCGCGCTGGCGCTCTCCCTCGACCACGAGCACCCCGCAACCCCGACGCGCCGCGCCGGGTTCGAGTCGTTCGACCTGTCGCCGGCCACCTTCAGCGCGCTCGAAGAGTTGAGCCGTCAGGAGAACGCGACGCTCTTCATGACGCTGCTGGCCGCCTTCTACGTCCTCCTCCACCGCCACACGGGGCAGGACGACATCAACGTCGGCTCCCCGGTCGCCGGGCGGGGTCGCGTCGAGACTCAGGAGCTTATCGGGTTCTTCATCAATCACCTCGTCCTGCGCGGCGACCTCTCCGGCAATCCGAGCTTTCGGGACTTTCTGCACAGGGTGCGCGAGACGGTTCTCGACGCGCAGAGCAACCAGGACGTGCCCTTCGAGAGAATCGTCGAGGCGCTCCAGCCCGAGCGCGGCATCGGGCCGGCGTACCTCTGCGGGGCCTTGTTCAGGGTCGATAACATGCAGCAGATGACCGGCAGCTTCGAGCTTCCCGGCCTGACCGTCACCCCGTTCGCCGTCACCAACACGACCACCGAGTTCGACCTGATCCTCTCGCTGTCTAATCAGGGGGATCGGATGACGGGCACCATGGCCTACAGCGCCGATTTGTTAGAGGTCGCCACCGTCAAGCGCATGCTCGGCCACTTCCAAAACCTGCTTGAGGACATCGTCAAAGACCCCACGCGCTCCGTCCGCGAGTTGAACGCGAGGGTGGATGACGTTCAGGAGAGTCCGCCGGCCCTGCCGCAGATGGCGGAGGCGGAACGTCAACGGGTGCTCGTCGAATGGAACGACACGCGGGCGGACGGCCTGCCGGAACTCTGCTTTCACGAACTGTTTGAGTCGCGGGTCGAGCGCGCGCCCGACGACCTGGCGGTCATCTACGAAGGCGAGCGACTGACCTACCGTGAGTTGAACGCGCGCGCGAATCAGCTCGCTGGCTACCTCCGCAAGCTGGGCGTCGGGCCTGACGTGCGCGTCGCCATCTGCGTCGAGCGTTCGGTGCGGATGCTGGTCGGGCTGCTCGGCATCATGAAGGCGGGCGGGGCTTATCTGCCGCTCGACCCGACCTACCCGGTGGAGCGTCTGGCGTTCATGCTCGAAGACGCGCAGGCGCCGATTGTGCTGACCGAGCAACGGCTGTTGGAAGTGCTGCCAGGCTCCTGGGCGCAGGTGGTCTGTCTTGACGAAGAGTGGGAGACGATTGCCGAAGAGGGCGGCGAGAATTTGCCCGTCAACGTCGGGCTCCGCAATCTGGCCTACGTCATCTACACCTCCGGCTCGACGGGCAGGCCCAAGGGAGTCATGGTTGAGCACGGCGGTTTGCGCAATCTGGCCGAAGCGCAGGTCAGGGCTTTCGCCGAGCCGGCGGGCGGACGGGTGCTGCAACTGGCTTCGCTCAGTTTCGACGCCTCGATTTTTGAGATCGTCATGGCGCTGCGCGCGGGCGCGACCGTCTGTCTCGGCACGCCCGACTCACTGCTGCCCGGCCCGTCACTGATGCGGCTGCTGCGCGAGCGTGAGATTACCAACCTCACGATTCCGCCCTCGATTCTCTCTTCGCTGCCGGCCGAAGAGTTGCCCGCGCTGCGCACGATCATCGTCGCCGGCGAAGCCTGTTCGGCCGAGAACGTCGCGCGCTGGTCTAAAGGGCGCAGGTTCTTCAACGCTTACGGGCCGACGGAGACTACCGTGTGGGCGACGCTCGCGCCGTGCGCCGACGCCACGCAACGACCGCCGATTGGCCGCCCCATCATCAACACGGAGATTTACCTGCTCGACGAGGATCAACGGCCCGTGCCAGTTGGCGCGCCGGGCGAGCTATACATCGGCGGCGACGGCCTGGCACGCGGCTATCTGGGCCGCCCCGAGTTGACCGCCGAGCGCTTCGTCCCTCACCCCTTCAGCCGTCGCGAAGGCGCGCGGCTTTATCAGACGGGCGATCTCGCGCGCTACCTGCCGGACGGGCAGATCGAGTTCCTCGGCCGCATCGACCATCAGGTGAAGCTGCGCGGGCTGCGCATCGAGTTGGGCGAGATCGAATCCCTGCTCGCCGGGCACCCGCTGCTGCGTGAGGGCGTGGTGGTGCTGCATGACGGGGGGGCGGGTGACAAACGCCTGGTGGCCTACATCGTGCCCCGGAATGAGTCTCCTTCCACCGGCGAGTTGCGTGAGTTCCTGAAGGAGAAGCTGCCGGAGCACATGATCCCCGCGGCCTTCGTCACGCTCGCCTCTCTGCCGCTGACGCCGAACGGGAAGATCGACCACCGCGCTCTGCCGTCTCCCGACGCGGTCAAGCCGGAGTCGGAGACTGCCTTCGTGGCGCCGCGCAATCCGGTCGAAGAGATTCTGGCGGGTAGCTGGATGCAGGTCCTCGAAGTCGAGCGCCTCGGCATTGACGACAACTTTTTCGCGCTCGGCGGCGACTCTATTCGCAGCGTTCAGGTTTTGTCGAAGGCGCAGGAGCGCGGCCTCAACCTGACGCTTCAGCAGCTTTTCAAATACCAGACCATCCGTAAACTCGCCGAGCACCTCGCCACGTCGCCGGCCCCGTCTGAAGGTGCGACGCGGGGCGTGCCCTTCGACCTGATTTCCGACGAAGACCGCCGGAAGATTCCCGACGGCGTGGAGGACGCTTACCCCCTGACGCTGATGCAGGCCGGGATGGTCTTCCAGAGCGAGCTACAGCACGGCGACGCCTTGTACCATGCCGTCAACAGCCTCCATCTCAGGGCGCCTTTCGACCAGGCGGCTTTGCAGGCGGCCTTACAACAGTCCGCCGCGCTGCACGCCGTGATGCGTACGTCATTCGACCTGGAGAATTTCAGCGAGCCGCTGCAACTCGTCCACCAGACAGTACAAATCCCGTTGCAGGTTGACGACTTGCGCGCGCTCGCCCCCGACGAACGGGAGCGTGCGGTAGCGGATTGGATAAACGTTGACAAGTACCGGCGACTGGATTTGGCCGACGCGCCGCTGCTGCGTTTCCACGTTCACCGCCGCACCGACGAGACCTTACAGTTTACGTTTACCGCCCACCACGCGATCTTCGACGGCTGGAGCGACGCCGTCTTCCTGACCGACCTCTTCAAGATTTATCTCTCCATCATTAGCGGAGGCGAAGGCGTCGGCGCGCCGCCCCTGGCGGTCTCCTTCCGCGATTACGTGGCGCTCGAAATACAGGCCAGGGCTTCTGACGAGTCGCGTCAATTCTGGGCCGAGCTCTTAAGGGACGTTGAACCCGCGAGAGGGCTGGCCGTCCCTCCCTTACCGGCGGGCGGCGAGGAGCAAAGCCGGTTCCGCACGTCTCACGTCAGATTTTCGCCCGAGTTGGGCGAGCGGCTGAACAAGCTGGCGCGCTCCGTCGCCGTGCCGCTCAAGCACATCCTGATGGCCGCGCACCTCCACGTGGTGAGCGTGCTGAGCGGGCGGACGGATGTCCTGACCGGCGTGATTTCCAACGGCCGCCCCGAAGTGGCCGACGGCGAGCGCGCCATCGGGCTGTTCCTCAACGCGCTGCCCTTCCGCGCGCGACTGGACGGCGGCACGTGGGAAGACTTAATCCGCGAGACGTTCGACGCCGAATTGCAGATGCTGCCCCACCGCCGCTACCCGCTGGCTCAATTCCAGCTCGACACAAACGGGCCGGCGCGCGCGCGGCCCCTCTTCGAGACTTGCTTCAACTATACGCACTTTCACGTTTTTCAAAGCCTCGAAGGATTCGGCGAGCTGGAGGTCCTGGGCGGGACGGGCGTGGCCGAAACGGAGTTCGCCGTCATGGCGAACTTCGACGTTGATCTGCGCCACTCCCTCGTCGAACTGCTCATGATCTGTGACACCACGCAGTTGCGCGCGGAGCAGATCGAGGTGCTCGCGGACTATTACCTCGCAACGCTCGAAGCGATGGCGGGCGACCCGCGCGGGCGCTACGACGCACACTCTCCGCTGACGCCCGCCGAACGCCACCGCCTGCTCGTCGAATGGAACGACACGGACATCTCTTACCCGTGCAGCGGCACTCTCGACCAGCTCTTCGGGGCGCAGGTCGAACGCTCTCCCCAAGCCGTCGCCTTAGTCTACGAAGGCGGGGAGTTGACTTATGAAGAATTGGACGGGCGTGCCAACCAACTGGCGGGCCACCTGCGCGAGATGGGCGTGGGGGTTGATGCTTGTGTAGGAATCTGCGTGCGTCGGTCGCCCGAGATGGTGGTGGCGGTGCTGGGGGTGCTCAAGGCCGGCGCGGCCTACGTGCCGCTCGACCCGTCTTATCCGCGGGAGCGCCTCGCCCTCATGCTCGAAGACTCTCGGGTCGAAGTCCTGCTCACGCAACAGCCCCTCGTCTCGGGACTGCCCGCACACGGGCCGCGGGTCGTCTGCCTCGATTCCGAATGGGAGACCATCTCACGCCGGAGCAATCAATCCCCTGCCCCGCTCGCCACGCCGGACAGCCTTGCCTACGTCATCTACACGTCCGGCTCTACGGGTCGGCCGAAGGGCGTGGCGATGACACACCGCCCGCTCGTCAACCTCGTCCAGTGGCAGGTGGCGCGCGCGGCGGCCGACGGGCCGCCGCCGCGGACGCTGCAATTCGCTTCGCTCAGCTTCGACGTTTCCTTCCAGGAAATCTTCTCGGCCCTGTGCGCGGGCGCGAGCCTCGTGCTCATCAGCGAGGAAGCGCGGCGCGACGGTCGGGAACTACTGCGCGTGCTGGCGGACGAGCGGGTCGAGAGACTCTGTCTGCCTTTCGTGGCCCTCAACTATCTGGCGGAGGCGGCCGAATCCCAGGACGTGTGGCCGCGAAATCTGCGCCAGATAATGTCGGCGGGCGAGCAGCTAAAGACGACCAGACCCCTGCGCCTTCTGTTCGAGAATCTACCGGGCTGCACGCTCGACAATCAGTGCGGGCCGAGCGAAACCCACGCCGTCGCCGCCTTCATGCTGCCCGCGTCAGTCTCTGACTGGCCGACGCTGCCGCCCATCGGGCGGCCGTTGGCGAATGCCCGGTTCTACGTCCTCGACGCGCACATGCGACCCGCGCCGGCGGGAGTCCCCGGCGAGTTATACGTCGGCGGCGCTTGCCTGTCGCGCGGCTACCTCAACCACCCCGACATGACGGCCGAGAGGTTCGTGCCGAATCCGTTCTCCGCGGGCGGCGAGCGACTCTATCGGTCGGGGGATGTGGTGCGCTACCTGCCGGGCGGAGACGTGGAATGGCTGTGGCGAAAGGATGAGCAAGTCAAGGTCAGGGGATTCCGCGTCGAGTTGGGCGAGGTGGAAACGGCGCTCGCCAATCACGCGCGCGTCCGAGCCGTGTCGGCGATGGTGAGGGAAGACGTGCCGGGCGACAAGCGCCTGGTGGCATACGTCGTGCCGGAGCAGGAGTGGTCGCCGTCAAATGACGAGTTGCGCGGCTACCTGCAAAAGAGCCTGCCGGAATACATGATCCCTTCGGCCTTCGTCCTGCTGCCGGAGATGCCGCTCACACCCAGCGGCAAAGTAAACCGTCGTGCGTTGCCGACGCCGGAAGAGGCTGTGGGGCCGGGACGCGAAGGTCACGGCGAGAGCAGCCCACGCACGGCTCTCGAAGAGCTGATGTGTGGCATGTACGCGGACGTTCTGCGGGTGCGAGACGTGGGTGTCGCGGACAGCTTCTTCGAGCTGGGCGGGCACTCACTGCTGGCGATGCAGTTGATCTCGCGTGTGCGCGAAACGCTCCACGTAGAGGTGGCGTTGCAAAAGTTATTCGACCACCCCACGGTGCGCGCGATGGCGGAAGAGGTGGAACAGGCGCTGCGCGGCGGGACAACAGAAATGGAGGTCGGTCGGATTGAGAAGGTAGGGCGTGAGGGTGCGTTGCCGCTGTCGTTCGCGCAGCAGCGGCTCTGGTTCATTGACCAGTTGGAGGAGAACAGCGGGGCCTACAACATCCCGCTCGCCGTCCGGCTCAGCGGGCGGCTGGATGCCGACGCGTTGGAGCGGACGCTCTCCGAGGTGATGCGCCGTCACGAGGTCTTGCGCACGACCTTCGAGCAGGTGGATGACCAGCCCGCGCAGGTCGTTCACGAGCCCGAGCCTTTGCGTCTTGAAGTCGAAGACCTGAGCGCGCTGAAGAGCGAAGGCGCTGAGTCCGAAGTCGAGCGACTGCTCGCGGAGGAGGCGCGCACGCCCTTCAACCTGACGGCCGGGCCGCTGCTGCGCGTCAGACTGCTGCGGCTCACGGATGACGAACACGTCGTG
>DASVGG010000042.1:0-1008 GCA_036379655.1 Pyrinomonadaceae bacterium | reverse complement strand
GCCGCCCTACGCAGAGAGAACGAGTTGCTGCGCGAGGAGCGCGAGATCCTAAAAAAAGCGCTCGGCATCTTCTCGCGGGTGCCGCGCTCGTAGACAAGTTCCGCTTCGTGCGGAACCACGCGGGAGAACACAAGGTCGCGCGCCTGTGCCGGGCGCTCTCAGTCTCGAAGAGCGGCTACTACGCCTGGCTCAAGCGCGAGCCTTCTCGGCGCGCCGCGCGCGCCGGCGAGTTGCTGGCGCAGATCAGGGAGGCCGACGCCCGGAGCCGCTGCACGTATGGGTCGCCGCGCATTCACGCCGAGCTGCGCACGCTGGGCACGCGCTGCTCCAGAAAGCGCGTCGCCCGCTTGATGCAAGAGGCGGGTCACAACGCGCGCCGCCCCCGGCGGGCTGTGCGCACGACCGACTCGCGGCATGACCGGCCGGTCGCCCCGAACCTGCTCGGGCGCGACTTCCGCGCCAAAGAACCCGACCTTCGTTGGGCGGCCGACATCACCTATGTGCCGACGGCTGAAGGCTGGCTGTACCTGGCGGTCATCCTCGACCTCTTCTCGCGGCGTGTGGTCGGGCATGCCTGCGGGGCGACGCTCGCCACGGCCCTCGTCGTCGAGGCGCTGGCGCTGGCCTGCGGGCGGAGGCTGCCGGGTGCGGGACTGCTCCACCATAGCGACCGGGGGAGTCAGTACGCGAGCGCCGAGTACCAGGCGCGGCTCGCGGAGTTGGGCGCGCAAGTCAGCATGTCGCGGCGCGGCGACTGCTACGATAACGCGGCGGTCGAGAGCTTCTTCGGGACGCTCAAGGCCGAGTTGATCCACGGTCGGCGGTACGCGACGCGGGCCGAAGCGCGCATTGACATCTTCGAGTACGTCGAAGTGTTCTACAACCGAGAGCGGCGGCACTCGGCGCTCGGCTACCTCAGCCCGACGGAATATGAAGCGCGGCACGCCGCCGCGCGGACGCTGCCACAGGCAGCTTAACCACGGTGTCCACTAAACCGGGTGAAGGTCA
>DASVGG010000041.1:0-1155 GCA_036379655.1 Pyrinomonadaceae bacterium | reverse complement strand
TACTCGATGATGTCGGAGACGGTGCCGGCGCCCACGGTGCGCCCGCCCTCGCGGATCGCGAACCGCAAACCCTTCTCCAACGCGATCGGCGTGATCAACTCGATCTCCATCGCCACGTTATCCCCAGGCATCACCATCTCCACGCCCTCCGGCAGGTGCGCCACACCCGTCACGTCCGTCGTCCGGAAGTAGAACTGCGGCCGGTACCCCGTGAAGAACGGCGTGTGACGCCCTCCTTCTTCTTTGGTCAAAACGTACGCCTCGGCCTTGAACTTCGTGTGCGGCGTGATGCTCCCCGGCTTGGCGATGACCTGCCCCCGCTCCACGTCTTTACGTTCGACGCCTCTCAGGAGCAGGCCCACGTTGTCGCCCGCCACGCCCGAGTCCAAGAGCTTCTTGAACATCTCCACCCCAGTCACCGTCGTCGTCCGCGTGTCCCGGATGCCGATGATCTCCACCTGCTCGTTGACCTTCACCGTCCCGCGCTCAATCCTTCCGGTGGCCACCGTCCCGCGCCCCTGGATGGTGAAGATGTCCTCGACCGGCATCAAAAACGGCTTCTCCACGTCGCGCTCCGGCGTCGGGATGTAAGAATCGACCGCCGCCATCAGCTCGTCCACCGTCTTCTCCCACTCCGCGTCCCCGTTCAGCGCATTCAGCGCCGAGCCGCGAATGACGGGAATGTCGTCGCCCGGGAACTCGTAGGCGCTAAGCAACTCGCGGACTTCCAGCTCGACCAGGTCGAGGAGTTCGGCGTCGTCCACGGCATCGACCTTGTTCATGAAGACGACCATCGCGGGCACGCCCACCTGGCGGGCCAACAAAATGTGCTCGCGGGTCTGCGGCATCGGCCCGTCGGTCGCCGCCACGACGAGAATCGCCCCGTCCATCTGCGCCGCCCCCGTGATCATGTTCTTGACGTAGTCGGCGTGGCCGGGACAATCGACGTGCGCGTAGTGGCGGTTCGGCGTCTCGTACTCGACGTGCGCCGTCGCGATCGTGATGCCCCGGGCCTTCTCCTCCGGCGCGTTGTCGATGGAGTCGAACGCGCGGACCGTGATCTTCGGGTTGTGCTTGGCCAACACCTTCGTGATCGCCGCCGTCAGCGTGGTCTTCCCGTGGTCCACGTGCCCGATCGTCCCGATGTTGACGTGC
>DASVGG010000040.1:0-4986 GCA_036379655.1 Pyrinomonadaceae bacterium | reverse complement strand
CTACGGGCCGACGGAGACGACCGTCTGGTCGGCGCTCAAGCGAGTGACGGGGGCGGTGGCGGTGGCGGTGCCCATCGGGCGGCCGCTGGCGAACACGCAACTCTACGTCCTGGACGCATACATGGAACCGGTGCCGGCGGGAGTGGCGGGCGAGTTGTACATCGGGGGTGACGGGCTGGCGCGGGGCTACTTCGACCGCCCGGGGCTGACGGCGGAGAGGTTCGTGCCCGACCCGTTCGGGCGGGAGGCGGGTGGACGGCTCTACCGGACGGGGGACGTGGCGCGGTACGTGGCGGGCGGGGAGGTGGAGTTCCTGGGGCGCACGGACCAGCAGGTGAAGGTGCGGGGGCATCGCATCGAGTTGGGCGAGATAGAGGCGGCGCTGGAGCAGCACGAGTTGGTCGGCGAAGCGGTGGTCGTGGCGCGCGAGGAGGGTGAGGGTGAGAGGCGGCTGGTGGCTTACGTCGTGACGAGAGGGAAGACACAGGCCGAGGAGGCAAAGGGGTCGGAGGAGAAAGAGCAGGAGGGGGAGTTAACGGCGCAGTGGCGGATGGCGTGGGACGAGACCTACGCGCAGGAGGCGGGCGAGGCCGACCCGACCTTCAACATCAGCGGGTGGGAGAGCAGCTACACGGGGGAGGCGATTCCGGCGGGCGAGATGCGGGAGTGGGTGGAGCGGACGGTGAGCAACATCCTCGCGCTCCGCCCCGCGCGCGTCCTCGAAATCGGCTGCGGCACCGGCCTCCTTCTCTTCCGCGTCGCCCCCCACAGCCGGTACTACCGCGGCACAGACTTTTCGCCACGGGCGCTGGCCTTCGTCCGGCATCAGTTGGAGCGGGCGGGGCAGCAGTTTCAGCACGTGACGCTGCGTGAGGGGGCCGCCGACTCGCTCGCGGGATTCGAGGCCGAAGGGTTCGACACAGTCATCCTCAACTCCGTCGTCCAGTACTTCCCCGACGTGGACTATCTGGCGCGTGTGCTCGCGGAGGCGGTCAGGTCAGTGGGGGGCGGGGGCCGCGTCTTCGTCGGGGACGTAAGGAGCCTGCGGCTGCTCGAAGCCTTCCACGCGTCGGTCGAGCTTTCGCGCGCGTCCGAAGAATTGTCCGCCGAAGAACTGCGTGGGCGCGTGCGACAACAGGTGCTCAAAGAGAAAGAGTTGTGCCTCGACCCATCCTTCTTCGACGCGCTGGCACATCACCTGCCGGGCGTCAGCCGCGTAGAGATTCAACTGAAGCGCGGGCACTCCCGCAACGAACTGACACAGTTCCGCTACGACGTGACCCTGCACGTGGGCGGCCCCGAGCCGCCGGACGCCGCGAGCGGCGTCTCGCTCGGCTGGTCTGAGCATGACTTGACGCTCGCCTCGGTGCGCCGACTGCTGGTCGAGGACGGCCCGGAGTCTTTGACAATCAGGCGCGTGCCGAACGCGCGGTTGCTGGCGACGACCGAGAGCGTCAGACTGCTGGCCGAGGCCGAGGCGGAGACGACGGTCGCCGCCCTGCGCGAGGCTTTAACGGCGACGGACGCAGGGCGCGGGGTGGAGCCCGAAGAGGCTTGGGCGCTCGTCGCCGGCACTCCCTACACGGTCGAGGTCGTTTGGAGCGAGGCGGGCTCGGACGACTCTTTCGACCTCTTCTTCCGGAGAGTGGAAGCCGAGTCGGGCCGCCGGCCGGGTGAGGCCGTCGTAGCCGCGACCGCGAAAAAGGGGACGGTCGCGGACTGGCACGTTTATGCAAACGATCCGCTGCGGGGCGTGCTGGCGGGCAGCATCGAGCCGCGACTGCGCGGCCACCTGGCGGAGAAGCTGCCGTCCTACATGATCCCTACGGCCTTCGTGCTGCTGCCGGAGATGCCGCTCACCCCCAACGGCAAGGTAGACCGCCGCGCGTTGTCGAGCATTGACCCTGGTGCTTCGGCCGCCGAGGCATCCTACACGGCTCCCCAGACAGCGACGCAGGAGGCCGTCGCCGCGATCTGGGCGGAAGTGCTGGGGCTGGCGCGGGTGGGGGTGGAGTCGGACTTCTTCGAGCTGGGCGGGCACTCGCTGCGCGCGACGCAGGTCATCTCGCGGCTGCACCGCGAGTTCGGCGTCGAGCTGCCGTTGCGCACACTGTTCGAGTCGCCGACCGTGGTCGCTTTATCGAAGAGAGTCGAAGAGGCACGTGAGGGTGATAGCACCGAGCAGATGCCGCCCATCGTGTGCGTGGAGCGCGGGCAGGGACCTCTGCCGCTGTCGTTCGCGCAGCAGCGGCTCTGGTTCATCCACCAGCTCGACCCCGCCGCCGCCGCCTACAACCTCCCCGCCGCCCTGCGCCTCTCCGGCCCTCTCGACGCCGCCGCCCTGGCCCGCGCCCTCTCCGAGCTTCTCCGCCGCCACGAACCGCTGCGCACGCGCTTCCTCCTCCAGGCCGGCGAGCCCCGCCAACTCGTCGACCCGCCCGCCCCCTGCCCCCTCCCACTGCGCGACCTCTCCGCCCTCGACCCGGCCGCCGCCGAGCAGGCCGCCCGCGCCGCCGCCGCGCGCGACGCCCGCCGCCCCTTCGACCTCGCTCGCGGCCCGCTCCTGCGCGCTTCGCTCCTGCGCCTCGCCCCCGACGAGCACCTCCTGCTCTGCTCCGTCCACCACATCGTCAGCGACGGCTGGTCGATGCGCCTGCTCGTCTCGGAGGTCACCGCCCTCTACGCCGCCTTCTCCGCCGGCCTCCCCTCGCCGCTCGCGCAGCTTCCCGTCCAGTACGCCGACTTCGCCCACTGGCAGCGCGCCTGGCTGCAAGGCGCCGCGCTCGACCGCCAGCTCTCCTACTGGCGCGCACGCCTCTCGGGCCTGCCCGCCCTCCTGGCGCTGCCCACGGACCGCCCCCGCCCCGCCGAGCAGTCGCACGCCGGGGCCGTCGAGCGGGCGAGCGTCCCGGCGGAGGTCGCCACCGCGCTCCGCTCGCTCGGGCGGCGCGAGGGCGCGACGCTCTTCATGACGCTGCTGGCGGGCTGGCAGGCGCTGCTCGCCAGGTACGCCGGGCGCGACGACGTGGCCGTCGGCTCGCCCATCGCCGGGCGCGGGCGCGCCGAGACCGAGGGGCTGATCGGCTTCTTCGTCAACACGCTGGTGCTGCGCACCGACCTCTCCGGCGACCCCACCTTCCGCGAACTGCTCGGGCGGGTGCGCGAGACGACGCTGGGGGCCTACGCGCACCAGGACGTGCCCTTCGAGAAGCTGGTCGAGGAGCTGCGCCCCGAGCGCAGCCTGAGCCACGCGCCGTTCTTCCAGGTACTCTTCACGCTCGAACACGTGCCGGCCGGGGCCGAGTCGCCCGGGGCGGCGCACGGGCTCGCGGTGAGCGCGTGGGAGTCCGCGCACGGGGCGGCCAAGTTCGACCTTACGCTCCAGGCCACGGAGGCCGAGGGCGGCGGGCTCGACCTGGCCGTCGAGTACAAGACCGACCTCTTCGACGCGGCCACGGTCGCGCGCATGCTGCGCCACTTCGGGCACCTGCTGGCCGAGGCGGCCCGGACCCCGCGCGCCCGGCTCTCGGAGCTGGCGCTGATGGGCGCGGGCGAGCGGCGGCGGGTGCTCGCCGAGTTCAACGACACGGCGGCCGCCTACCCGCCGGGGCTGCTCCTCCACCACCTCTTCGAGCGGCAGGCGGCCCGCGCGCCCGAGGCGGTGGCGCTGGTCTGTGAGGGCGAGCGGGTGAGCTACGCCGGGCTGAACCGGCGCGCCAACCGGTTGGCACATCACCTGCGGGCGCTCGGCGTGGGCCCCGACGTGCTGGTCGGGGTGCTGATGGAGCGCTCGGTCGAGATGGTCGTCGCGCTCTTGGGGATCCTGAAGGCGGGCGGGGCCTACGTGCCCCTGGACCCGGAGTACCCGGCCGGGCGGCTCTCGTTCATGATCGAGGACGCGGCGGCGCCCGTGCTGCTCACGCAGCGGCGGCTGCTCGACGCGCTGCCCGAGGCCGGGGGGCGCGCCTACGAGGTGCTGGCCGTGGAGGACGTGGGGGTCGGCGACGGGGCGGAGGGTGAGGCCGGGGCGGAGTGGGACGCGGACATCGACGGCGGGGCGGGGGGCGACCACCTCGCCTACGTCATCTACACGTCGGGCTCGACGGGGCGGCCCAAGGGGGCCATGAACACGCACGGGGGGGTCGTCAACCGGCTGCTCTGGATGCAGGACGCCTACGGGCTGGAGCCCGACGAGGCGGTGTTGCAGAAGACCACCTTCAGCTTCGACGTGTCGGTCTGGGAGTTCTTCTGGCCGCTCATGACGGGCGCGCGGATGGTGCTGGCGCGCCCGGGCGGGCAGCGCGAGCCGGAGTACCTGGCGCGGCTGATCGAGGAGGAGGGGGTGACGACGGCGCACTTCGTGCCGTCGATGCTGGGAGCGTTTTTGGAGTCGGAGGGGGCGGGGCGGTGCCGGGGGCTGCGGCGCGTCGTCTGCAGCGGCGAGGCGCTGGGCTACGGGTTGCAGGAGCGGTTCTTCGGGCGGCTGCCGTGGGCGGGGCTCCACAACCTGTACGGGCCGACGGAGGCGGGCGTGGACGTGACGAGGTGGGAGTGCGCGCGCGGGGGCCGGGTCGGGGTGGTGCCGATCGGGAGGGCGGTGGCGAACACGGCGCTCTACGTGCTCGACGGGCGGATGGAGCCGGCGGCGGTGGGGGTGACGGGCGAACTCTACATCGGCGGGGCGCAGGTGGCGCGCGGGTACCTGCATCGGCCGGGGCTGACGGCGGAGCGGTTCGTGCCGGACCCGCACGGCGGGGTGTGGGGCGGGCGGCTCTACCGGACGGGTGACGCGGGGAGGTTCGAGGAGGGCGGGGAGCTACTCTACGAGGGACGGTTGGACGGGCAGGTGAAGGTGCGTGGGATGAGGATCGAGTTGGGGGAGGTGGAGACGGCGGCCGAGGGGCACGGGGCGGTGGCGGCGGCGGCGGTGGTGGCGCGGGAGTACGGCGAAGGGGACGTGCGGCTCGTCGCCTACCTCGTCCCTCA
>DASVGG010000039.1:0-1075 GCA_036379655.1 Pyrinomonadaceae bacterium | reverse complement strand
GTGCGCGGCGCAGACCTCGTCGTGGACGGCTTCAACGTCGTCATCACGGCCGAGGCGGCGCTCGGCGGCGGCGTGCTCGTGTGCTGCCGCGACGGCTGTGTGCGCGACTTGTCGAGCGTCCACGGCTCGTACCGTTCGGTGGAAGAAACCGAGCGCGCGATCAACATCATCGGCCTCGCGCTCGAACGGCTCGCGCCGCGCAAAGTCTCTTGGCTGCTCGACCGGCCCGTCTCCAACAGCGGCCGTCTCGCCGCGACGCTCAGACGAATCGCCGAAGAGCGCGGCTGGCCGTGGACAATCGCGCTGGAGTTCAACCCCGACCGCGACATCGTCAACTCCGCGGACATCGCCGTCACCTCCGACTCGAACGTCCTCGACGGCGCACGCGCGTGGCTCAACTTCAACGCACACCTCGTCGCACAAGACCTCACGCACGCGTGGCTCATCGACCTTCGGGATTAGTGTGTTTGTTTGTAGAGGCGGACGAGGCGTTCGAGATTGTCGGCCTCGCGGGCGCTCTTGTCGGTGCGCTCGCGTTTGAAGCGGGGGATGCGGAGGACGTAGCCCGCGGGGTAGCGGCTGGTCTTCTGGATGTCTTGAAAATCGACTTCGATGACGGTCTCGGGTTCGATCTCCACGTCGCGTCCGCGCGTCGTGATGATCTTCGGTTCGAGCCGCGCGGTGAGGTCACGGAGCAGTTCTTCCGAGAAGCCCGTGCCGACCTTGCCGACGGTCTTGAAGTCGTCCTTGTCGCGCACGGCGACGTAGAGGCTGGAGAGCAGACCGCGTCTGCGGCCCGAACCCCAGATGCCGCCCGTGACCACAACATCTAGTGTCTCGAAGGCGGGCTTCAACTTCATCCAGTGTTCGGCGCGGCGGCCGGGTGTGTAAGGCGCGTCCGGGTCTTTGACCATCAATCCTTCGTGACCCTCGCGCACCGCGCGGCGGAAAAACTCGTCCTGGTCTTCGCGCCGGTCGGAGACGACGGAGTCGGTCATCTTCACGCGGCGCGTGGGGCGGAAGAGTTTTTTGAGCAGCGCGCGGCGCTCGGCCTGCGGCGCGTCCATGAGGTCTC
>DASVGG010000038.1:0-59423 GCA_036379655.1 Pyrinomonadaceae bacterium | reverse complement strand
GATTAGCTGGCAGCAAGGGTTCCGCCGCCTGCGGGTGCGCGACGAGAAGCGGGACGACATGCACGAGGCGCTGGTGCATCTGGCGAACGCAATGATCTGTTGGGGCAGAATCAACGGCCATTTTTGTTAGTGGCTCTAAGCGTTGGCGCGGAGCAGTCTATCCAGCCACAGGTTCGAGAGCTTCTCCTGCACGGTGTTGGCGCGCAGGCGCGCGTTGAGGTGAGCGAAGTCAACGTGGTCGAGCGGCTGGTCCTGGTTGAAGCAGGAGAAGACGAAACTTTCGACGCCAGTCTCTGGGTCAACGTGCTTGCAGAGACATTGCGCGCAGACCTCCTTCATCATGCACTGCATCGGGCTGTTGATGGAGCCGACGCCGACGTGCCCCTTCTTCAAATGCTGTGCGAGCACGCCGTGGCGCGCGGCCTTCACGGCGGCCATCATGCGGTCGGAGCCGATGGCGATGATGCGGTCCACTTCGCGCAGGTCGAACAGCGGCTTGCCGAACTTCCCTTCGGCGTAGGCGAGCATGGCCTGCACGATGTTGCCTCGGAAGTGCGCGTCCTGCGGCCGTCGCGGCTCGACCTCGCGCCCCGTGTCGGTTGACCAGATGACCTGGTCGGTCGCCTCTTCAATCTCCTCGCGCTTGAAGAGGTCCTTGCCGTCCTTGTAGCCCGCGAAGTAGACGACGCGGTTGCCCGCCGCCTTCAGAGCCTTCGCGATGGAGAAGAGCACGGCGTTACCCAAGCCCCCGCCCGCGAGCAGCACGGTCTCGCCCTCTGGAATCTCCGTGGGCGTCCCCGTCGGCCCCATGACGACGACCTCCTGCCCCGGCCTCAAGAGCGCGCACTGCCGCGACGACGCGCCCATCTCAAGCACGATGAGACTTAAGAGCCCCGCCTCCTTATCGACCCACGCGCCGGTCAGCGCGAGCCCCTCCATCGTGAGGCGCGTCCCTTCGATTGTCGGCGCGTCGGTCTCGTAATTCTGCAAGCGATAGAACTGGCCGGGGTGGAACTTGCGCGCCTGCATCGGCGCGCGCACGACGACATCGACGATGGTGTCGGTCAGACGCTCGACGCGCTCGACGCGCGCGACGAGGTTCTCGTCCAACGTCTCCACCAAACGCCCGAAGGCTTCGTCGCGCGCGGGCTGCTCCTCTTCCTTCAGCGCCGCCAACTCTTCCGCGAAGAGCGCGACGACTTCGGGGAAACCGTCCTTCGCCGACGCCATCGCCTTGACGACGTTGCCCGCGTAAACAGGATGGTTGTCGCCGTAATAACTGATGAACCGCCCGCCGTCTTCATACGACGTGAAGAAGCCACGCTCGCCCTTCGCCGCCGGGACAAGTTTGAACGTCCCGTCCCCAACACTCTCAACCTTGTGCGGCGCGAAGAACTCTTTCCAGTCGTCGAGCGCGAAGGTGCCGGGCTGCTCGCGCTCGTAGATGGTGTTGGGGCTCGTGCCCGCCGCGACGCAGACCGTGCGCGCCGGCACGCGCAGCGTGTCGTCACAGTTGACGTGCCACTTGCCCGTGGCGGGGTCGCGCGTCACGCGCTCGAAGACCACGGCCGCGACGGCGCCGTGCTCGTCGGGCACGGCCTCGGCCGGCGACATGTTCTCGATGAAGTTGATGCCCTCTTCGAGCGCCTTCGAGACCTCTTCGTGGTTGAGCCTGTAGGCCGGCGAGTCGATCATCCTCTTGCGGTAGACGATGGAGACGCCGCCCCACGCGCGCACGAGCGGCACGAAGTCCGGCTCCTCATTCGCGGCCGCCGCCCGCGCACGCTCGTCGCGCACCGCGCGGCCGTGCGCGACGTACTCTTCGAGCACGTCGCGCTCCTCCGCGTCGAAACGCTTCCAGACCTCATCCTCGCCGAACTCACCCGCGAGCGCCTCGAAGCGTTCCAGCATCTTCTCGACCTGCACGGGGTAGTACGCGAAGAGTTCCGTCGCCGTGTCGATGGCCGTCAGCCCGCCGCCGATGACGACGGCGGGGAGACGCACCTGTAGGTTCGCCATCGAGTCGTGCTTGGCCGCGCCCGTGAGCTGCAAGGCCATCAGGAAGTCCGAAGCCTTGCGCACGCCACGGATGAGGTTGTTCTTCATCGAGACGAGCGTCGGCTTGCCCGCGCCCGTCGCGACCGCGATGTGGTCGAAGCCCAACCCCCACGCGTCTTCGATGCTCAGCGTCCCGCCGAAGCGCACGCCGCCGTAGAAACGGAAGCGGTCGCGCCGCGCCAGCGTCAGGTGCATCAACGTCAGAAAATTTTTGTCCCAACGCACGGTGATGCCGTACTCCGACACGCCGCCGAAGCCCGCCAGCACGCGCTCGTCCAACTCGGCCGTGATCTCTTCATACTCGCGCACCGCGCGCGGCACGCGACGGCCGCCGCCGCCGGTCAGAGCATCGTCCAGCGGTTCTATCTTCAACCCGTCGATGCCGACGACGCCGAAGCCTTCGTTGAGGAGGAAGTGCGCGAGCGTGTAGCCGGCGGGGCCGAGGCCGACGACCAATACGTTCTTGCCGTTGTAAGGGAGCGCGTAAGGTCGTTTGGCGTTGAGCGGGTTCCAGCGCGTGAGCAGGCCGTATATCTCGACGCCGTAGGGGAGCGAGAGCACGTTCGTCAGCACGCCCGTCTCGGCCTGCGGGATGTTGACCGGCTCCTGCTTCTGGAAGATGCACGACTTCATGCAGTCGTTGCAGATGCGGTGGCCCGTGCCCGGGCACATCGGGTTGTCGATGCAGACGATGGCGAGCGCGCCGATGGGGTCGCCGTCGCGCTGCAAGACGTGCATCTCAGAAATCTTCTCGTCGAGCGGACAGCCTTGAAGAGTGATGCCGAGCGGGTTCTTCTTGAGCGACCCGTCCTTCTCCTTCAACCCCTTCGAGCAAGAGTCCTTGTCGCGCTCGTGGCAGTAGAGGCAATAATGGACCTCCTCCAACACCTCGCGCTGTGTGTAACGCTTGTCCGTGAGCTTGAAGCCGTCGCGGCGCCGCAGGTTCTTATCAAGTCCCCGCATCAACTCCGGCAGCTCGGCCTCGGGCCGTTCGAGCTGCACCAGATGTTCGTAGTTGAGCGGGTGCGGGAAGCGGAAACTGACCCAACCCTTCACACGCTCCTTCGCCTCCGGCCTGAGCGCGTGCGCCGCCGACCATGCTTCCAAAAGCCGCAACGACGACCGGACGAAGGCGCGATTTTCGTCCCCACCACTCTCATCATCTTCGGCCCGCCACGCCGCGAGCGCCGCCTCCGCCTCGCTCCCCTTCAAACGCCCGGCGGCCGCCCCCGTCTCACGCGCGCGCTCGTCCGACCAAGCCTCCTCCTGCCGCACGCCCTCCTTCGGATAGTTCTTCTCCCACTCCAACAGACGCGCCGCCATCCGCGCCACGCCCAACTCGCGGTCGTCGCCCAAAGTGTCCGCGAACGCCGCGTGCCGTAAACGTTCGAGCGCCACGTCCGCCGCCTCCACGTCCAACGCGGCCGCGCGCTCGGCGGGAAAACTCTTCGTCGCGCGCCGCTGCACGAACTGCTTGAACTGGAAAACCGGGTCTTGCGCCCTTATCCCATCGGCCAGCCGCTCGCGCTCCTCCTCGACGCGGAACAGACGCGCGACGAACCGCGACAGGTGCGGCGCGGCCTCGATGATGAGTTCCGACTCCGCCTTCGTCCCCTTCAAATTCTCGCCGCGCGCCCCGACGTACTCCTTCAGCCGCGCGCCGAGCCCCGCGTCCGCGCCCGCGACCTCCGCGTAGAACGCCTCGGCCAGCGCGCGCAGGCGCCCCGGCCGGTGGAGGTCGCCGTAGTTGAAGCCGTCGATGCCTAAGGGAAAGTCCGCGGGTAACTGCTGGTCTCTGGAGGGTTCGTGCGCGGCGTCGTTCGATTCGACGAAGAGGTCTTGTACCATTTAGAAATTCGACTCTCCGACAATAACTTTGATAGCGTGGGGCGCGTCCGCATTGAGTATAACACCGCAACCGCCCCCCTCCACACCCTCCGTCAACATCCGCCGCGCGCTTGCCATCTCACCGTCCGGCCTCTATAATCGCCTCGTTTTTGGCGCGTTGGTGTAGTCGGCTAACACGCCGCCCTCTCAAGGCGGAGACCACGGGTTCGAGTCCCGTACGCGCTATCGAATCAGTCAGTTCAACGACGAAACAGGCCGCCGGAATTTCTGGCGGCTCTTTCATTTTCTACCGCCTCGCTCTCTTCAAGACAGGCAGGTGACGGGCGCGGGTCCGGTGTTATAATCACGCGCCTTTAGAGTAAGAAGGTTCGGAGGGCGCGTGCTGCTGGACGAGGAGAACAGGAGGTTGGCGGCGGCCGTGCGGCGGACGCTGGCCGCGCTGGTGGCGCCGCTCGGCGAGAGCATACGGGTGGTCTGGCGCGGCGAGGGCGCGCCCGACGCGGGGTCCGTGATGGACAACCACCTCAAGCTGACCGCGCAGCACTTCATCGACCTGCGCGAGACTTCGGACGCGACGAAGCAACGCTATTACGAAGAGGTCTGCCGCCTCTTCGACCTCGTCCCCGGGCTCGACACGTTCCCGCTGCGCGACTCGACGGACCTGCCGCCGCACCTGCTCAAGCGGCTCGACCGCACGCCGGTCAGCGTCTCCTACCTGGAGACCTACGACTCGCGCCACGGCACCAACTTCGCCGACCGCGCGCGCCAGGCGCTCTTCCACTTCGCCAACCTCGTCATCAAGTTCGACGGCACGGTCACGCCCACGGAGGCCGCCGCGCTCGCCGAGTTCAAGCAGACGCTCTACCCCGGCGGCCCTCACGACGCGCCCGACGGCGCACACGCGAAGAGTAGAACGGACAACGCCGCCGAGGCCGAACCTGTTGAAGAAGAGTTGCCGCCGCCGCGCCCGCTCGAAGAGCTTATGGCGGAGTTGGACGCGCTCGTCGGGCTCGACCGCGTGAAGGCGGACGTGCGCCAGCTCATCAACTTCCTCAAGGTGCAGAAGCTGCGCGAGGAGCAGGGTCTCAAGTCTCTGCCCGCCTCGCGCCACCTCGTCTTCTACGGCAACCCGGGCACGGGCAAGACGACGGTGGCGCGGCTCGTCGCGCAGATTTACAGAACGCTCGGCGTGCTGCGGCGCGGCCACCTCTTCGAGACCGACCGCGCGGGCCTCGTCGCGGGTTACGTCGGCCAGACGGCGATGAAGGTGCGCGAGGTGACGACGAAGGCGCTCGGCGGCGTCCTCTTCATCGACGAGGCGTACACGCTCGCCTCGGGCGGCGAGAACGACTTCGGCCGCGAGGCCGTCGAGACGCTCTTGAAGATGATGGAGGACCACAGGGACGACCTCGTCGTCATCGTCGCGGGCTACACGGGCCGGATGCAGGAGTTTCTCGACTCGAACCCGGGCCTGCGCTCGCGCTTCAACAAGCACATACACTTCGACGACTACGGCGTCGAGCAGCTCGTCAAAATCTTCAAGACCTTCTGCCAGAAGGCCGACTTCAAACTCACCGAGGGCGCGGAGAAGGAACTTGCGTCCGTCTTCGGCGTGCTCTGCGCCTCGCGCGACGAGACGTTCGGCAACGCGCGCGCCGCGCGCAACCTCTTCGAGGCCACGCTCAGCAAGCAGGCCAACCGCCTCGTCTCGCTCCCGAAGGTGGACCGCGAAATCCTCTCCACCGTCGAGGCCGCGGACATCCCCGGCCACGACGAGCTGCGCGCCACGGGCATCATCAACGAGGATTAAAGGATTGTGTCATCCAATCATTTGTTCATTGACCCAATTAATCAATGACCCAATGAAGCAATGGGGAAATGAATCCATCATTTCTGCGTTTGACCAAAGCGGCGCGTCTGAGCGATGCTGTGCCGTTAAAGTCGATACTTCATCCCTGTGAGAATTAAGCCATGAGTAAAGCAGCAACCGAAAGCTACGCCGCCGGCCCCCTGACCTCCTACACCGAGGACGAGCAGATGTTCCGCGCCTCCGTGCGCGAGTTCGCCGAGGGCGAGATACGGCCGCGCGTCGAGGAGATGGACGAGCACGCGAAGATGGCGCCCGAAGTCCTCAAACAGCTCTTCGAGCTGGGACTGATGGGCGTCGAGACGCCCGAGGAGCACGGCGGCACGGGCGCGTCGTTCTTCATGGCCATCATCGGCGTCGAGGAGTTGTCGAGGGTGGACCCCTCGGTCGGCGTCCTGATGGACGTGCAGAACACGCTCGTCAACAACGCCTTCATCCGCTACGCCTCGCCCGAGCAGAAGAAGAAGTACCTGCCGCGCCTCGCCTCCGACACCGTCGGCGCTTACGCGCTGAGCGAGGCGGGCTCGGGCTCCGACGCTTTTGCGATGGCGACGCGCGCCGTCGATAAGGGCGACCACTACGAGTTGACGGGTCAAAAACTCTGGATCACGAACGGCAACGAGGCCGGCATTTTCATCGTCTTCGCCAACGCCAACCCGGAGGCCGGCTATCGCGGCATCACGGCCTTCATCGTCGAGAAGGGGTTCGAGGGTTTCTCCGTCGGCAAGAAGGAGAACAAGCTCGGCATCCGCGCTTCCTCGACGACGGAGATAATCCTGGACGGCTGCAAGGTGCCGAAAGAGAACGTGCTCGGCGAGTTGGGCAAGGGCTACAAGGTCTCCATCGAGACGCTGAACGAGGGGCGCATCGGCATCGGCGCGCAGATGATCGGCATCGCGCGCGGCGCTCTGGAGCACGCGCTGCGTTACACGGCCGAGCGCACGCAGTTCAAGCAGCCCATCAACCAGTTTCAGGGCGTGCAGTTCCAACTGGCCGAGATGGCGACCGAGTTGGAGGCCGCGCGCCTGATGGTCTACAACGCCGCGCGCATGAAGGACGCCGGCCTCAACTTCGTCAAGGAGGCGGCGATGGCCAAGCTCTACTCCTCGCGCGTCGCCGAGAAGGTGTCGTCGAAGGCCATCGAACTCTACGGCGGCTACGGCTTCGTCAAGGACTACCCCGTCGAGAAGCTCTGGCGCGACTCCAAGATCGGCGCCATCTACGAGGGCACGTCCAACATGCAGTTGCAGACCATCGCCAAGCTCATCATAGGAAAGTAATGGCCGCATCACGCATAGACATCTTCCGCATGATGCTCGAAGGCGACCCCGACAACACGGCGGTCATGTTCGGGCTGGCGAAGGAGTACGAGAAGGCCGGGCGCTTCGACGAAGAGATCGTGGTGCTCGCCGACTACCTCCAGCGCGCCGACGACGAGGGCAACGCCTACGGCATGTTGGCCTCCGCTTACCTGAAGATCGGCAACCGCGACGCCGCGCGCCGCGCCTACGAGAAGGGCGCCGAGGTCGCACAGGCCCACGGCCACCCCTCGATGGCGCAGGACTACCGCTTCGCCATCGAAACCGAGTTCGAAGAGGATTAGAGTTCTTCACTTTCATAGAAGGAATTAAGTATGGCGACCGAGATTAAGGCGCGCGAGTATCGCGGGTTGGGGCGCGACGAGATGGTGGGCATCTACCGGACGATGTACCTGTCGCGGCGCATCGACGACAAGGAGATTCAGCTCAAGGGGCAGAACAAAATCTTCTTCCAGATTTCCGGCGCGGGGCACGAGGCGGTGCTCACGGCCGCCGGGATGGCGTTCCGGTCGGGCTACGACTGGTTCTTCCCTTACTACCGCGACCGCGCGCTCTGCCTGCAACTCGGCATGACGCCGCTGGAGATGCTGCTCGCCGCCGTCGGCGCCGAGGCCGACCCCAGTTCGCACGGCCGCCAGATGCCTTCGCACTGGGGGCACACGAAGTTCAACATCGTCTCTTCTTCATCGCCCACGGGCACGCAGTTCTTGCAGGCCGTCGGCTGCGCGGAGGCGAGCTATCGCGGCGGGCTGAGCGAAGAGATAAAGCAGCACGTCGTCGGCTTCAAGGGCGACGAGGTCGCCTACTGCTCGGCCGGCGACGGCACGACGAGCGAGGGCGAGTTCTGGGAGGCGCTGAACACGGCGAGCAACTTGAAGTTGCCCGTCGTCTTCCTCATCGAGGACAACGGCTACGCCATCAGCGTCCCCGTCGAGGTGCAGACCGCGGGCGGCGACGTGTCGCGGCTGGTCGAGAACTTCCCGGACCTCCTCGTCGAGCGTTGCGACGGCACCGACCCCGTCGAGTCTCTGGAGACGTTGAAGAGGGCCGTCGAGTACTGCCGTCAGCGCAAGGGTCCGGCGCTCGTCCACGCGAAGGTCATCCGCCCCTACTCGCACTCGCTCTCGGACGACGAGAAGCTCTATCGGCCGGACGAGGAGCGCATGTCGGACGCCGAGCGCGACCCCGTCAAGCGCTTCGGCGCGCTGCTCGTGGACGAGGACTTCGTCACGCAGGACGAGTTGCAGAAGATCAAGGACGAGATTGACCGCGAGGTCAACGAGGCGGCCGACCTCGCGCTCGCGAGCCCGCAACCCAAGGCCGAGACGGCCGCGCAACACGTCTACTCGCCCGACGTTGACCCGACCTCGAAGGAGTTCGACAACGAGGAGGGCGCGGAGCTTTGGGGGAACGCCGGCACGATGGTGGACCACATCAACCGCTGCCTCCACGAGGAGATGGCGCGCGACGCGCGCATCGTCGTCTTCGGCGAGGACGTGGCCGACGTGTCGCGCGAGCAGCATCTGGATAAGGTCAAGGGCAAGGGCGGCGTCTTCAAGGTCACGGCCAACCTCCAGCGCAAGTTCGGCGCGGCGCGCGTCTTTAACTCGCCGCTCGCGGAGGCCAACATCGTCGGCCGCGCCATCGGCATGGCCGTGCGCGGCATGAAGCCCGTCGTCGAGATACAGTTCTTCGACTACATCTGGCCGGCCTACCACCAGATTCGCAACGAGCTGGCGCTGATGCGCTGGCGCTCGGGCGGCGAGTGGAAGTGCCCCGTCGTCATCCGCTGCCCCGTCGGCGGCTACCTGAAGGGCGGCGCCGTCTACCACTCGCAGTCGGGCGACACCCTGTTCACGCACATCCCCGGCTTGCGCGTCGTCTACCCCTCGAACGCGCTCGACGCCAACGGCCTGCTGCGCACGGCGATACGCTCGGATGACCCCGTGCTCTTCCTCGAACACAAGCACCTCTACCGCCAGGCTTATAACAAGTCGCAGTATCCTCCGGACGGCTTCCTCATCCCCTTCGGCAAGGCGAAGACGGTGCGCGAGGGCAGCGACGTGACGGTCGTTACCTTCGGCGCGCTCGTCAACCGCACGCTCGTCGCCGCCCGGCAGGCCGAGCAGCAGAACGGCATCAGCGTCGAGGTCATCGACCTGCGCACGCTCGCGCCCTACGACTGGGATTCGATAGCCGCGAGCGTGATGAAGACCAGCCGCCTCGTCGTCGCACACGAGGACACGCGCACACACGGCTTCGGCGCGGAGATCGCCGCGCGCGTCTCCGAAGAGCTGTTCGAGCACCTCGACGCGCCCGTCCGCCGCGTCGCCGCGCTCGACACCTTCGTCGCCTACGCCCCGCAGCTCGAAGACCACATCCTCCCGCAGGTGGACGACGTTTACCGCGCCATCACGGAGCTGTGCGCGTACTGAAAAAACGACTGCCGTACGCAGTTTTGTACCGTATCTTTCCGCCCGGCGGCTCGCGCGACGAGCCGCCGGGCGTTTAACTTTTTTCCCCTCAAACACATCACTCCGGCGGCACGGACGTTGCCATTTTCCTAGGGTTCGGCCCTTCGGGGGCGGACGTTAATCAAGGGGAAAAATGTGTTAGCAACGAACGGAGGGAAAGACGAATGAGCAGACGTTTGTTTAACCTCGCGGCCGCCGGAGTGCTGGCGTTCTGCCTCGCGCCCACGGCCTTCGCGCAGGAGCCGCAGCCGCAACCGCAACCACAACCACAGACGCAGACCACGGTCGTCACGACGACCCAGACCGCGCAGGCCGTCCAGAACCCGGACGGCACCTGGACGGTCATCCATTATCCGGCGGGCAAGGAGGTCGTCGTCGATTTCACGCCCGCGCAGACCTTCTCGACCGCCAAGGGGCGCGCGAAGATCATTCGCGTGAACGACGACACGACGGTCACGCTCGACCTGTCGGGCTTGCCGGCCGACGCCGCGGCGATGAACCTGTACGCGGTTGACCCGTTCGGCAAGGTCACGATGCTCGGCCCCGTCACCTTCACGAACGGCGTCTCGACGCAGGCGTTCCACACGCCGCTTGACCGCTTCATGCTCGTCATGTCGCCCGAGGCCAATCTGACGACCTACATGCCGACCACGGCATACGCCTTCCGCAGCGCCGTGCCGCAGGGCTTCGCCGTCGTGCCGATGACGAGCGCCGAGGGCGAGCGCGTCGCGGCGACCACGACCGCTGGCGCGACGACCGCCTACACCGCGCCGATGCTCGGCATCCCGACCTACGACCGGGGCGACACGACCGACGTGAAGGTCAAGCTGGCCGGCGCGCTCACGGGCGCGCGCGTCAACTTCCAGATCACGCCGCGCAAGGACGGCCCGACCGTCGTCGTCGCGCGCTTCCACGAACTGAAGGAGGCGCCCGCCGGTCAGGTCTACGTGCTCTGGGCCGTCTCGCCCGACAACAAGTACACGAAGCTCGGACAGGTCGTGAACACGGGCCAGCGCAACGAGGCCGAGATTAAATCGGAGACGACGCTCGCCGACTTCGGCCTGCTCGTCACGCTCCAGCCCGAGGGCGACGCCATCGCGGGCGCCGTGGTCGGCACGGTCATCCGCTAGACGAAGCCGTTCAGACACGCCGATGAGAGGGCCGCTCCTTTGCGGGGGCGGCCCTCTCCCTTTGCGACCTTTGCGAATACCTCTGTGACCTCTGTGGTTAAGATGAGGTCACAAAGGGCATTTACGGCCGTCTGACACAATTTCGACATAAAGCTGTTGACATCTGCGCGAATCACGGCATAATGGCCGAACGCCCCCCGACAGGGCGCGGCCGAGAGCAGCCGGGTTTCACCCGTTGAACCCCTCCCCGACGGAGCCTTTGAAAGTCTCGTGCTCCGAACTCCTTTTTGAGAAGAAAGCCCCCGAGATGTTGAACCGCAAGCTTCCCCCGTGGCTGGCGCTCGTCGCCCTTTTCTTCTTTGTCGCCCCGGCGGCGCGCGCCGAGGGTGAGTCGCTCCCCGAACTCATCCGCCGCGTCAAGCCCTCGGTCGTCTCCGTCATCACCTACAACGCGAAGGGCGAGGTGGCGCTCACGGGCAGCGGCTTCTTCGTCCGCCCCGGCCAGGTGCTGACGAACCTGCACGTGGTCGAGGGCGCGCACCACGCGGAGGTGCGCACGTTCGAGGGCAAGGGCAAGACCTACCAGGTCACCGGGCTCAAGAGCGTTGACGAGGACGGCGACCTCGCGGTGCTCGGCGTCGAGATGCCCCTTGAGCGCGCGAGCGTCGTCGAGACGACCGACGCCGTTCCCGAAGAGGGCGAGCGCGTCTTCGTCATCGGCAACCCTTTAAGGCTCGAAGGGTCGGTGGCCGACGGCATCGTCTCGGCCGTGCGCGAGGTGCCGGGGCTCGGGCGCATCGTGCAGATCACGGCGCCCATCTCGCACGGCAACTCGGGCAGCCCCGTCTTCAACATGAAGGGGCAGGTCGTCGGCATCGTCACCATCCGCGTGATGAACGGGCAGAACATCAACCTCGCGCTCGGCGCGCCGCGCTTCAACGGCCTGAAGCCGGCCGAGCGCCTCGTCAGCTTCGAGGAGTTGGCGCGCAAGGCCGGCGACGAGCAGAAGCCCGACGCCCTCTCCGACTGGTGGTATCGCAACGGCTTGAACTCGCTCTGGCTCGGCAACTACGACAGCGCGCTCGGCTACTTCGAGACGGCCGTGAACAAGAACCCGCAGCGCGCCGACGCGTGGATTCAGGTCGGCTTCTGCAAGGTGAAGCAGGGCAAGAATCAGGACGCCATCCGCGCCTTCGAGCAGGCGTTGAAGTTGAGGCCCAACTCCTACGAGGCTTTGAACAAGCTCGGCGACGCATACTACTACGCCGGCAACTATTACAAGGCGCTCGACGCCTACAAGCGCGCCGTCTCCCTGCGCCCCGAACTGGCCGAGGGCCACTACAACCTCGGCGCCGTCCACCTCGAACTCGGCGAACGCGCAGAGGCGCTGGCGCAGGCCAATCTCCTCAAGCCGCTCGACGCCACGCTCCACCAGAAGCTGCTGCGCGAGATCGGACGGTGAGGCAGTAGTCAGTAGTCAGTAGAAAAACATCGGCGGGCGTTAAGGGTTTCAAACCCAACGCCCGCCGAAATTGTTTTCATTACTGACTACCTGTTCTTCTACCTACTCCCCGGCCTTCTGAGTGAAGATGTCCTTGTTGATGTTCTGTGGGTTGCCGATGACGACGAATTGGAGGTTGCGCATGTAGGTATTGGCGACGCGTTTGACCTCGGCGGGCGTGACGGCGCGGAGGCGGTCGAGGAAGACGGCCGAGTTGCTCCAGCCGCCGCCGATCAACTCGTACTGCGCCAGCTCGCCGGCCTGCGCGGCGTTCGTCTCCTGCCCCACGTAGTAGCGCGTCAGGAACTGCTGCGCCGTCGCCTTGATCTCGTCGGGGCTGATCTCCTGCGCCTGAAGCCGCTTTATCTCTTCGAGCATCACCTGCACCGCCTGGTTGGCGTCAACGGCCGTGACGTAGATGCCGCCCGTGTTCGCGCCCTGACTCCCAAGGAACGCGTCGGGCGCGTAGGAGAGGTTGCGGCGCACGCGTACCTCGGTGTAGACGCGGCTTTGCAGGATGCTCGACGCGACGCGCATCGGGTAGATGTCGTTGGAGGTCAGCGGCGGCCCGGCGTAGACGCCCTGCACGTAGTTGGTCGGCAGCGGACGCGCGGTTATCGCCACGGTCGGCGCCGCGAACGAGAGCTGCGGCAGCGGCTCGACCTTGTAGTCGCCCTTCGGCAGCCGCCCGAACGACGCCTCGACCTTGCGGCGGATGTCCTGTGGCTCCACGTCGCCGACGACGACAAGCAGCAGGCGCGAGGTCTGCAACATCTGCTGGTGATACTTCCTGACGGCGTCGAGCGTGAGCGCGGTGACCGAGGCGACGGTGCCGCGCGGGTGATTCAGGTACGGGTGGCCGGCGTAGGCGACGCGCGACTGCAACTCTTGCAGAAAGGAGTCGGGCGTGTCCTCGTTGTCGGCGAGCGAGACGAGCGTGCGGCTCTTGACGCGCTCGAAGTCCTCGGGCCTGAAGCTCGGGTGGAGCGCGGAGTCCACGAAGATGTCCCACGAGCGGTCGAAGTGGCGGCGCGTGCTGGCGAGCGAGAGCACGGAGTAGTCGTAGTTGACGCCGTAGCTCAGGCCCGTCCCCGTGCGCGCCAGTTCCCTGCGCATCACCGCGAGCGGAAACTTCTGACTGGCCTCGGTCGCCACGTCGAGCATGAGCGCCTCGACGCCCGCGTTCTCGGCCGTCACGTTGCGCGCGCCGCCGCGCAGGAAGAGCCCGGCCACGACCGACTGGCTCCCCTCGCGCCGCTTCACGAGCACCTTCAGCCCGTTCACCTCGAACTCCGTGACGAGCCGCAGCGTGTCGGCCACCTCGCGCGATTGCGCGGGCGTCGGCGCGGGCGCCGGGGCCGTGGCCTGCGCGCGCGCGGGCGCGGGGGCCGTCAACAGAAAGAAGGTGAGGGCCAGCGCCCCTGCGGCGGCGGCGCGGCGGATGTGCAAGAAAGTCGTCGTCATTTCAAGTCCCTTTAAACCGTGTCGGAGGCTCAACTCTTCACTTGCCGGCGGTGGCGGAGGTCGCCTTCGGCGCGGGCTCGCCGAGGAGGTCCGCCTCCGTGAGGCCGGACGCCTTCAGCGACTCTTCCGACAGCAGGGCGAGGCCGACGCGCGGCTTGTTCTGCACGTAGGTCGTCAGGTATCGGCTGATGTCCGCGCGCGAGGTGGCGCGCAGCCGCTTGAGGTAGCCACGGAAGTAGTCGAGACCCGTCGAGGCCCACCAGAAGCTGATGGTGTGCGAATACTCCGACAGCTTCTCGCGCGAGTAGAGGTCGTCGGCTTCGAGCAAAGCCTTGGCGCTCTCAAGCTCTTCGTCGGTGAAGTAGTCGGGGTCGTTGAAGTGCGCGATCTCGTTGTAGGCCGCCGCCGTCGCGGCCTTCGCCTTGTCGGGCGTCGTCTGGAGGATGAGCGTGATGGGGCCGACGTTGCGCTGCGTGTAGTAGCCGAAGCCGGCGGCGGCCGCGAGCCCCGAATCGGTCAGCGCGCGCTGGAAGCGCGAGTCGGGCTGGCGCAGGATGAAGGAGAACACGTCGGCCGCGTAGGTGGCCGCGTCGTCCTTGCCGATGGACGGCCCCTGCCAGCCGAGTTCGATGACGACGTTCGCGACGGGCTTCGTGATGACGGCGGCCTCGCTCTTCGCGAGCGGCGGGTGCTCGACGAGCGGGAAATCCTCGAACGGGTTTTTCTCGCGCCGCTTCCACTCGCCGAACAGTTCTTCGACGACGCGGAACGCCTCGGCCGGAGTCACGTCGCCGGTGACGACGATGGCCGAGTTGTTCGGGACGTAGTAGCGCGACTGGATGGTGCGCATGATTTCGGTCGTGGCCGCGCGCACGGTCTGGCGGCTGCCGCCGGGGTCCTTGCGGCTCGGGTACTTGTAGAAGAGCCGCCGGTTCATCTGCACGCTCAACTCGCCGTAGGGGTTCGACTCGTGGCGGTCCAGTTCGCCGACGACGACCTCGCGCTCCTGCGCGAACTGCTGCTCGACCTCGTTGCGGATCACGTCGGCCGCCTGCGGGCTCGCCGCGCGCAGTTTCGCCAGCCACTCCTCGCTGAAGCCGGGGTAGACGGCCTGGTCGCGCATGTAGAGCATGGCGACGGGGAAGTTCGGCGTCGTCGTCGTGAAGTAGTAGTTGACGACCTCCTCGTGCGTCTCGCCGTTGTAGACGATGCCGAGCGAGTCGATGCCGCGCATGTAGTCGGTGATGCGGCCGCGCGTCGGGCTCACCTTGAAGAACATGTGCTCGAAGAGGTGCGACAGCCCGTTCAGCTCGGGCGGCTCCGTGAACGAGCCGTTGCGCACGGCCAGCTCGACCGTGACGAGCGGCACCGAGTGGTCTTCGAGGACGATGACTTCGAGCCCGTTCGGCAGCACCTTGTTGACGAAGGGCGCGGCCTCGGCGAGCGGCGCGGGCGCGGGTGTCGGGGCCGGCCGCGCGGGCTTCGGCGGCGCGGGCCTGGCGGCGTTGCGCTGCGGCAGCGCCGCCGAGGCGGGCGCGACGAGCGAGCCGCAGAGGAGCGCCGCGACCAGCGCGAAGACAGAGAGATTGCGTCTGAGCAGTTTTGACTTCATAAGACCTTCACGAATTTTCACCGGGGACGCCGGCGCCGTCGGCACGCCGGCAGAGGCGTGAACCGTCCCTCAACACTTCCCTTTCGCCCGCCCGTTCCTGACAGCAATTTTGAGGCGATGATAGCACGCGGGGTTGCTCAGGGAGAAAGTAGGAACGATGAACGATGAATGATGAACTGAAGCCGTTTTGTATTTAGTTCATCGTTCATCGTTTCAATGGACTCGGCCGCCGCGTTCGGAGGCGAGGGGGAAGTTGGGGAGGACGCGGAAGGCGTCGAGGCAGAGGGTGACGCGGTCGCCGACGCGCAGGGGCGCGGCGCTCACCTCGGGCTTGGCCCGCGTGACGATGACGGGGACGCCGAGGCGGCGCTCGGGCGCCTCGGAGATGTCGTAGAGCGGTGGCTCGCCCGGCGCGGGTCGGCGCGCGACGAGGTCGAGCCGGACGGTCAGGCGCTCGTAGGCGCCGACGAAGTGCTTCTCCTCGACGACGCCGTTGGCGAGCGGGTTGCAGTCGTCGGGCAGTTCGCCCGGGTGGGTCAGCCGCACGTCCTCGGGCCGGAAGACGAGCTTGACCGCCTGCCCCACGTGGAAGCGCGCGGCCTCCGTCCCGGCCTCGACCGCGACCGCGCCCAGCTCGACGCGGTTGCCGCCCGCGACGACCCCGAGCAGGACGTTGGCCGCGCCGAGGAACGTCGCCACGTACTCTGTCTCGGGCCGGTTGTAGACCTCCTCGGGCGTGCCGATCTGTTCGAGGTGGCCGGCGTGCAGGACGGCGATGCGGTCGCCCAGTTCCAGCGCCTCCTCCTGGTCGTGCGTGATGAAGAGGGCGGGCACGTTCACGTCGCGCAAGAGCGCCCGTATCTCGCGCCTGAGGCGCACGCGTATCTGCGCGTCGAGCGCGCCGAAGGGCTCGTCGAAGAGAAGCATCTGCGGCTCGTAGGCGAGCGTGCGCGCAATCGCCACGCGTTGCTGCTGTCCGCCCGAGAGTTGCGCGGGCAGTTTCTTCCGCTGGTCCGCGAGGTGGACGAGTTCCAGGAGGCTCTCGACCTTCTCCTTTCGCTCCTTGCGCCCTCGGCCACGGATGCGGAGGCCGTAGCCGACGTTCTGCTCGACGGTCATGCGCGGGAAGAGCGCGTAGGACTGGAAGATGACGCCGACGCCGCGCTCGCGCGCGGGCAGGTCGGTCACGTCGCGGCCGTGGAAGTGGACGGTGCCCGCGTCGGGCCGTTCGAGCCCCGCGATGATGCGCAGGATGGTCGTCTTCCCCGACCCCGAGGCGCCGAGCAGCACGAGCGCCTCGCCCTCGGCCACGTCGAAGCTCACGTCTTCGAGCACGCGCACGCCCTTGAAGCTCTTGCTCAAACCGCGCACGCTCGCGGCGGGCGCGTCGGCCGGCGCCAGGGCGCTCCGAGGCCCGTCGCGTTCGGCGCCCGCGTCGGGTGTCGTGTCAGAGTCGTCGGTGACCTTTTCGGGGAGCATGCGGGTTCACCTCACACGGCTTCACTTGCCTTCGATCCAGTCGCGCGCGAAGAAGAGGATGCTGAAGATGACGAAGGAGAAGAGCGCGAGCACGATGGCGACGGCGTTGGCCGCCTCGACCTGCCCCTCGTTGAACTTGGCGAAGATGTAGAGCGGCGCGGTCTGCGTGCTCCCGGCGAGGTTGCCCGAGACAAGGATGGTCGAGCCGAACTCGCCGATGGCGCGCGCGAAGGTGAGCAGCGCCCCCGTCACGATGGCGCCGCGCAAACTGGGGAGCGTGACGTGCCAGAAGGTCTGCCAGCGCGTCGCGCCGATGGTGGCCGACGCTTCTTCGAGAGACTTGTCCATCGTCTCGAAGACCGACATCAGCACGCCGAAGGCGAGCGGGAACGTGACGAAGATGTTGGCGAGGATGATGGCGTACGGCGTGAACATCAACTGGTGCTCTTCCGAGATGTACTGCCCGATCATCCCGTACTTGCCCCACAGCAGCAGCAGCGCGAAGCCCGCGACCGCCGTCGGGATGGCGGTCGGCAGCGAGATGGTGACGATGATGGCCGTCCGCCCGAAGAACGTGTAGCGCGAGAGCACGTAGGCGGCCAGCAGCCCGAAGACGACGTTGAAGGCCGTCGCCCAGAAGCTCGTCACCACCGACAGCTTCAGCGCGAAGACCGCGTCCGAAGCCGTCAGCGCCGCCCAGAAGCTCCGCAGCCCGCTGCTCGTCCCGAAGATGAAGATCGACGCCAGCGGCAACAACACCAGAGGCAGCATCAACAGGATGACCATCCCGAGCCCGAACGGCTTCGCCGGGTCGAACCCCCGCACGTGTCGCATCGCCGAGATTGCTGTGCTCATAGGCTTTCAGGCGTGAATCGTAAATCGTGAATAGGAAGAAGGAGTCTTAAACCATTGACGATTGATGATTGACGAATTCACTTCTGCTTGACCTGTTTTCTCCACACGCCGTCGATGATGTCGGGGTAGGCCCGCTCCCAGCCGTTGAAGAGGTCGGTGACGGTGAAGGGCAGCTCGATGCGTGCGAACTCTTTGTTGGCGTCGTTGAAGGCGTCGTTGGTGACGGCGCGGAAGTGGTACTTGACGAACGCCTGCTGCGCCTCGTCGCTCCAGAGGTATTGCATGAAGGCCGCGAGGACGGGGCGCTCCTCTTCGGTCACGTTCTTGTCGATGAGCACGGCCGGGTGCTCGCTGAAGATGGTCGAGCGCGGGACGACGATCTCGAAGGGCGCGTTCGCCTGCCTCATCAAGAGCCCTTCCAGCTCATAGGTGATGAGCGCGTCGCCGTAGCCGGTCTCGAACTGCGTGCGCGCCTCGCGCGCCGAGCCAGGCGTCGAGATGACGTTCTTCCAGACCGACTTCAACAAGTTGAGGGCGCGCGCCGTGTCGGGGGCGCCCGCCTCGGCCTGCGACTTCTTCAACTCCGACCCGTAGATGGCGAGGATGGACCACTGCGCGCCGCCCGAGCCGTCCGGGTCGGGGTGGATGAGTTTGACGCCGGGCTTGGCGAGGTCCGCGAAGTCGTGGATGCCCTTCGGGTTCCCCTTGCGGACGAGGATGACGAAAGGCGTCTTGTTGACGATGCCGCTCTGGGGCAAGCCCGTCTTCCAGTCCGCTTTGACCAGCCCCTTCTCGACGAGGCGCTGCACGTCGCGCTCGATGGAGAAGATGCCGAGGTCCGCGCCGACGCCCTGTAGTATCTGGTTCGTGATCGTCTCGGAGCCGGCGTAGGAGGCGACGAAGCGCACGTCCTCGCCCTGCTCGCGCTTCCACTTCTCCGTGAAGGCGGGGAGCACGGCCTTGTCCATCACCTCCTTCATCACCGAGAAGCCGTAGAGCGTGATGACGCGCGTCTCTCCCTTGCGGGCGTTGTTCCCCGACTTCGGCAGGCACGCGCCCAGCACGAGCAGCGCCGCCGCGAGCAGCACGCAGAAAGAGCGCGTCGCCTTTTTTGAGAATAGTATTCCCCGTACGGTGTCTCTCATCCTCAACACTCCCGCGTTCGCCCCTCGGGGCAAGGCCCGTTCTGACTTTAAAATTTGCGCATCTATAGCACACTTGGTGCCCTGCGGGGAAGCCTTTCCGGCGCGCGGGCTGGCTTGCGGGAAGGGTTCTGTGCGATGCTATCGGCGCGGGTGGGGCGGGAGGCGTGCCGCCCGCGCAATCAATCTTTCGGAGAATTTGATGATGAGGAGAAGAGTTTTCATCCCGACCATACTGGCGCTCGCGGCCGCCGCCGCGCTGCTCGGCGCGTGCAAGGCGGGTGACTCGGCGGGTAACACGAGCGCGGGCGCGCCGCCGCCGAAGGTGACCGCGAAGTCGGGCGCGCCGACGGGGACGACCGAAATCCACGCCGACGGCGTGCGGCGCGTGAACCCGTCGGAGTTGAAGGCCATGATCGACAACGGCTCGGTCGTCATCTACGACACGCGCACGAAGACGGCCTACGACACGGAGCACATCAAGGGCGCGCTCTCGATGCCCTACGACGAGGTCGCCAACCGCGCGGGCGAGTTGCCCCGCGACAAGACGCTCGTCTTCTACTGCACTTGACCGGCCGAACACACCAGCGCCGGTGCGGCGCTCACACTCAAGCAGCAGCACATCGAAGACACCGCCGCCCTCCTCGGCGGCATGGGTGCATGGAAGGCGGCCGGCCTCCCGACGGAGGGAAAGCAGTAGGCAGTAGGCAGTAGGCAGTTAAGACCGGAAGTGTCTTAACGAATCTGCCCGAACGAATCGGGGCGGCGAGTTGTCAATCTCGCCGCCCTCTATTTTTTTTTCAACGCGTCGTTTTGTTAGACCGCTTTGCCTTCTTGTTCTTCAACTGCCTACTGCCATCTGCCTACTGCCTACTCTTTCCTATTGCCTTGCCGCGCGCGGCTGTGTAAAACTCCGGCGTCCAAGCCGGCCGCGGCGAGGCGGCACGCCCCAAACGAACCAAGCGCAATTCCAACTCCGTGAGGCTGGAGGCAAGACTTTGCTCCGAGGACTCTTCCGCACCAAAAATCTCGACGACATCCTGGCCGCGGCCGGCGGCCCACAGTTCTCCCTGAAGCGCACGCTCGGCGCCTTCAACGTGACGCTCATCGGCATCGGCGCCATCATCGGCGCGGGCATCTTCGCCACCGTGGGCACGGCCGCGTCGGGCACGGCCGAGCGCGCGGGGGCGGGGCCGTCGCTCATGCTCTCGTTCGTCATCACGGCGGTCGTCTGCGGCTTCACGGCGCTCTGCTACGCGGAGCTGGCCTCGATGGTGCCCATCTCGGGCTCGGCCTACACCTACTCCTACGCCACGCTCGGCGAGATCGTGGCGTGGATTATCGGCTGGGACCTCATCATCGAGTACGCCATCGGCAACGTCGCCGTCGCCATCAGTTGGGCCGAGTTCTTCAAGCGACTCCTGAACAACCTCGGCATCCCCTTCCCCGACTGGCTCGCGTCGAACTACCGCACGGCGACGCCCGAGATACTCGAAGCCGCGCCGCACATCGCGGGCATCCCCATCGTCTTCAACCTGCTCGCCTTCGGCATCGTCGCGCTCATCACCATCGTCCTCGTCTGGGGCATCAAGGAGTCGGCCGGGTTCAACGCCGGGATGGTCTTCATCAAGATCATCGTCCTGCTCTTCTTCGTCGGCGTCGCGCTCTACTACGTCTCGCCCGCGACGATGGTCAAGAACTGGCAGCCGTTCCAGCCGCAAGGGTGGACGGGGACTTTGACCGGCGCGGCCGTCGTCTTCTTCGCCTACATCGGCTTCGACGCCGTCTCGACCGTCGCCGAGGAGACGAAGAACCCCGCGCGCGATTTGCCCATCGGCATCATCGCGTCGCTGCTCATCTGCACGGTGCTCTACGTCGTCGTGGCGGCCATCTTCACGGGGATGATCTCGTGGGACGTGGTCCGAGGCTGGACGGCCGCGCAGCGCGGCGAGGCTCTGACGATGGCGCTCGAACAGGTGGGGGCGCCGACGTGGCAGAACACCATCGTCGCGGCCGGGTCGGTCATCGCGCACACGGCGGTGCTCCTGGTCTTCCAGTTGGGTCAGCCGCGCATCTTCTTCTCGATGGCGCGCGACGGGCTGCTGCCGCCGGTCTTCGCCAGCGTCCACCCGAAGTATAAGACGCCGCACGTGACGACCATCATCACGGGCCTCCTCGTCGGCGGCATCGCCGCCTTCGCCACCGTGGACGAGATGGTGAGCTTGACGAACATCGGGACGCTCTTCGCCTTCATCCTCGTCTGCGTCGGCGTCATCATCCTGCGCCGCAAAGACCCCAATCGCCCGCGCCCGTTCCGCGTGCCGTTCGGGCCGTACCTGCTGCCCATCCTCGGCGCCGTCTCGTGCGCCGCGCTGATCTACTTCCTGCCCGAGGGCTCCTACTGGCGCTTCCTCGGCTGGCTCGCCATCGGGCTCGTCATCTACTTCGCCTACGGCTACTCGCGCAGCGGCGTGGGGCAGAAGGCCGGGCGCGCCGCGCGCACGCCGCCGCTCCTGAAGGCGGCGGCCTTCGGGTTCCTGCTCGTCGCCGTCGGGCTCCTCTTCTACATCCCGCACGACGCGACGTTCGCGCAACTCCTCGACAAGCTGACGGGCGCCGACCCAGAGCAGCACGGACGCACGCTGTCGGGCTTCATCATGGTCCTCGTCGGCCTTGCCATCGGCGTGGCCGGCGCCGCGCTCGGCACGAAGCGCGCGGCGGGCGAGGCCCTCGAACGATGAAGGTGCTCGTACTCGGCGCGGGGCGGATGGGGCTCGGCGCGGCCTACGACCTCGCGCACAACTCGGAGGGCGTCGAGCTGGTGACGGTCGCCGACGTGGACGAGGGGCGCGCGCGCGCCGTCGCCGAGACTTTGCGCGACGCGCGCGTGCGGCCCGCGCAGGTTGACGTTGAAGACCGCGCGCGCGTCGTCGAATTGATGCGCGAGCACGACGCCGCTTTGAGCTGCGTCACGTACTTCCACAACCTCTCGCTCGCGCGCGCGGCCGTCGAGGCGCGGACGCACTTCTGCGACCTCGGCGGCAACAACACGGTCGTCGATGCTGAACTCGCCCTGGATGAAGAGGCGAGCGCGGCGGGCGTCAACATCGTCCCCGACTGCGGCCTCGCGCCCGGCATGGTCTCCGTGCTCGCCGCGCACGGGGCGGCGCGCTTCGAGCAGTTGGACGAGATACACATACGCGTCGGCGGCCTCCCGCAACAGCCGCGCCCGCCGCTCGATTATCAGATCGTCTTCTCGGTCGAAGGGCTCATCAACGAGTACGTCGAGCGCGCGCGCGTCATCCGCGACGGAGAGTTGGTCGAGGTCGAGTCGATGACCGAGCTTGAGTCGCTCGACTTCGCGGAGCCCCACGGGCGGATGGAGGCGTTCCAGACCTCGGGCGGCACCTCGACGCTGCCTGAAACCTTCTCAGGCAAAGTCCGCGAACTCGACTACAAGACCATCCGCTACCCCGGCCACTGCGAACGCTTCAAGCTCCTCATCGACCTCGGCCTCGCTTCGAGCGACGCGGTCGAGGCCGGCGGCGTGAGCGTCGCGCCGCGCAAACTCCTCGGCGAGATGCTCAACCGGCGCCTTCCGGCGGACGAGCCCGACCTCGTCTTCATCCGTCTCGAATTCGTCGGTCGGCTCGCCGCTGAAGCGACGACGAAGCGCCTGCGCTACGACATCATCGACCGCTTCGACCCGCGCACGGGCCTCTCCGCCATGCAGCGCACGACGGCCTTCCCCGCCTCGCTCGTCGCGCAGATGATGGCGCGCGGCCTTACGACCCGGCGCGGCGCGGTCCCGCAGGAACGCTGTATCCCTTCGGACGCCTTCGTCGCCGAACTCGCCCGCCGCGACATCAACATCGACGAATCCTTCCCCGACTAACTCAAGATAGACGAAGGGCGGGAGGTGAACCGTCCCTCCCGCCCTCTTCAACCCTCTGCTCGTGGCCTTGCTTACTGGACGACGACGCTGACCGTCATGCCGGGGAGCAGCCGCTCGATCTGCACGAGGGGCTGGTTGGTGATGTTGGTCCGGACGAGTGCGCCTTCCGGCACGCGGACGTTGACGACGCGGCCCGTCTCGCGTTCACGCACCTCGACGGTGCGCGCACGCAGGTCGATGCTCTGGACGGTGCCGCTTAGTGCGCGCGCCCTGTTGCTCTTGGCCGAGGCGCCGCCGGCGCCGCCCGCGAGCGCGGCGAGCAGGGCGAGGCCGAGGGCGATGCGCTGAATCTTTTTCATAACAACTTCTCCTTTATCATTCCGGGCGGCCGAACGGCCGCCGCCGTCTAAGTATGATGACTGTAGCCCGCCTCCCCCGGCGCCGCCGCCACGGGCCTACTCGCGGGGCGGCGCCGTCGCCGCCCGCACCTATAACGCGGAGCCGTGCGCGCGGAAGGATCAGCCGAGGGCCAGAAAATTTCCGCGCGCGCGGCTTCGTGTTTATAATCTCCGCGCTCGTGCCCCGCCGGGGATTCGGACGGAGGTTCCTGCCTTGAGCCTGACTCTTCTCGCGATAGGATTCCTGCTGGTGTTGGTTGCCGCATACCATTTGTACGGCGGTTGGGTCGCGCGACAGTTTCAGTTGGACGACTCGCGGCGCACGCCCGCGCACGAGGTCAACGACGGCGTGGACTTCGTCCCGACGCGGCCGTTTTACCTCTTCGGGCAGCACTTCTCGGCGATAGCGGCGGCCGGGCCGATTGCCGGCCCCATCCTCGCGTGCCAGGCGTTCGGGTGGCTGCCGTGCCTTCTGTGGATAGGCTTCGGCGTGGTCCTCATCGGCGCGGTGCACGACTTCGCGAGCCTCGCCGCGTCGGTGCGCCACGGCGCGACCTCCGTCGCGGAGATCACGCGCGAGCACCTCGGGTCGAAGGCGGGGCGCGCGATGATGACGTTCATCTGGATCGCGCTCGTCTACGTCATCGTCGCCTTCGCGGACATCACGGCCGGGACGTTCGTCGCGGGCTCGGAAGAGTTGCGGGCGGCGGGCGGCGTCGCCTTCAACCCGGGCGGCGCGGTGGCGGCGGCAAGCGTGCTCTATCTCGGGCTCTCGCTCGTCTTGGGGCTCGTGCAGAAGTACCTCGACCCGCCGCTCTGGCTCGTCACAGTCATCTTCGTGCCGGCGGCCTTCGCGCTCTCTTGGGCGGGGACGCTGATGTCGAACACGTTCGTGCTGTCGCACAAAGGGTGGGGACTTTTGATACTCGCCTACTGCTGCGTCGCGTCGGTCGTGCCGGTCTGGACGCTGTTGCAGCCGCGCGGGTATCTGGGCGGGTTCATCCTCTACGCGGCGATTGCGCTCGGCGTCGTCGGCGTCTTCTTCGGCGGGTACGAGATTCAGCAGCCCGCCTTCAAGGGCTGGACGGTGCCCGGCATGACGGGCTCGCTCTTCCCCTTCCTCTTCGTGACCATCGCGTGCGGCGCGTGCTCGGGCTTCCACGGGCTCGTCTGCTCGGGCACGACCTCGAAGCAGGTCGAACGCGAGTCGCACATCAAGCCCGTCGGCTACGGCGGGATGCTGGCCGAAGGGTTCGTCGCGCTCATCGCCCTGGTGACGATCATGATTCTCGCCCCTTCGGAGATAAAGCCGAACACGGCGGCGGGCACCATCTACGGCAACGGCATCGGGAAGTTTCTGACGCTGCTCCCGTTCGTCGGCGAAGAGAACCGCGCGGTGGCGACGACCTTCGGCGCGATGGCCTTCTCGACCTTCGTCTTCGACACGCTCGACGTGTGCACGCGCCTCGGCCGCTACATCGTGCAGGAGTTGTTCGGCTGGAAGGGTCGCGCGGGCGCGCTCGCCGGGACGTTTTTGACGATCGCACTCCCCGTCTACTTCATCGCGTTCGCGCCGCCGAACTCGTGGTCGAAGTTCTGGACGCTCTTCGGGGCGTCGAACCAACTGCTCGCGGCGCTCACGCTTTTGACCATCACGGCCTGGCTCTACCAGGCGCGGCGGCGCATCGCCTACACGCTCGTCCCGATGCTCTTCGTGCTCGTCATCACGCTCTGGGCGCTGGTCTCGATGGTCGTGGGGAACCTGCGCGTGACGAAGGGGTTCGACATCGAGTTCATCAACGCCGTCGCCTCGGCCGCGCTCGTCTGCCTCGCGCTCTACCTCGCGGTGACGGCGCTGTTGAAGCTGCGCGGGGACCGGCGCGGCGACACGCTCACGCCCGCGCACACGACCGTGGGGCTCGAATGAGATTGCGGAATGCGGATTTCGGATTGCGGATTGATGAGAACGGTCTTGTCTTTCAATCCGCAATCCGAAATCCGCATTCCGCAATCGACAGGTTCTGTCTTTGAACTTTCCGGCCTTTTCGGCGATAATGCCCCTCTTTTAGCGAGACCAAAAAACGGGTCTGTGCGGACAGTAGGAGCACGTCCTCTCGTGCGACGAAGGGAAGTCGAGTGCGCGCGTGCCGCACGGCCGGCCTCCGCCCCCGGAGGCGTTTTACACTCGCCATATTTCAGACGAACCAACAGGAAAGGAATCGTGTAACTTGTCTAAGATGTTATCGCCGGGCATGTCAAAGGGGCTGCTCCGCTTGTTAACCGTTCTCTTCGCGCTCGCAACGCTGACGACTTCCGTCGTGGCGCAACCGTCGTCCGGCGCGGGCGCCGGCAGCGGCGCGCAGACCGGCCACCGCCCCGGTGGCGAGGCCAACCTGCTCCTGCCCGACCTTTCGTCGCAACGCTTCCTCGGCGTGGACGGACACACGTTGCTGCTCGTCGGGATCGTGGTCTGCGTGCTGGGCCTGGCCTTCGGGCTCGCCATCTTCACGCAGTTGAAGAACCTGCCCGTCCACCGCTCGATGCGTGAAATCTCGGAGTTGATTTACGAGACCTGCAAGACCTACCTCGTCACGCAGGGCAAGTTCATCATGATCCTGTGGCTCTTCATCGGGGCCATCGCCGGACTCTACTTCGGCTTCCTCGCCGAGACGGTCAACGACAACGGGACGGTCACGCACGGCTTCCCGGCCTTCAAGGTCGTCGTCATCCTGCTCTTCAGTTTGATCGGCATCGCGGGCTCGTACGGCGTCGCGTGGTTCGGCATCCGCGTCAACACCTTCGCCAACTCGCGCACGGCCTTCGCCAGCTTAGGCGGCAAGCCGTACCCCATCTATGCGATTCCGCTGAAGGCGGGCATGTCCATCGGCATGATGCTCATCTCGGTCGAGTTGCTCATCATGCTCTGCATCCTGCTCTTCATCCCGCGCGACTACGCCGGCCCCTGCTTCATCGGCTTCGCCATCGGCGAATCCCTCGGCGCGGCGGCGCTGCGCATCGCGGGCGGCATCTTCACGAAGATTGCCGACATCGGCTCCGACCTGATGAAGATCGTCTTCGGCATCAAGGAGGACGACGCGCGCAACCCGGGCGTCATCGCCGACTGCACGGGCGACAACGCGGGCGACTCCGTGGGGCCGAGCGCCGACGGCTTCGAGACCTACGGCGTGACGGGCGTGGCGCTCATCACCTTCATCCTGCTGGCGGTGCCGCAGGCGGCCGTGCAGGTGCAACTGCTCGTCTGGATTTTCGTCATGCGCGTGATGATGATCGTGGCGTCGGCGGCGGCCTACTTCCTGAACGAGGCCGTGGCGAAGTCGCGCTACTCCGGCGCCGCCACGATGAACTTCGAGAAGCCGCTCACGTCGCTCGTCTGGGTCACGTCGATCATCTCGGTCGTGCTCACCTACGTCGTCTCGTACCTGATGATTCCGAACCTCGGCGACGGTTCGCTCTGGTGGAAGCTCTCGACCATCATCACCTGCGGCACGCTCGCGGGCGCGATCATCCCCGAGTTGGTCAAGGTCTTCACCTCGACCGAGTCGGCGCACGTCAAGGAGGTCGTCATCTCCTCGCGCGAGGGCGGCGCCTCTTTGAACATCCTGTCGGGGCTCGTCGCGGGCAACTTCTCGGCCTACTGGATCGGCCTCGCCATCACCGCGCTGATGGCCATCGCCTACGTCTTCAGCACGTACGGCCTGGGCGGGCTGATGGCCGCGCCCGCCGTCTTCGCTTTCGGCCTCGTCGCCTTCGGCTTCCTCGGCATGGGGCCGGTGACGATTGCCGTTGACTCGTACGGGCCGGTGACGGACAACGCGCAGTCGGTCTACGAGCTGTCGCTCATCGAGCAGGTGCCGAACGTCGAGGCGGAGGTTAAGAAGGACTTCGGCGTCACGGTCAACTTCGAACGCGCCAAGCACCTGCTTGAAGAGAACGACGGCGCCGGCAACACCTTCAAGGCGACGGCCAAGCCCGTGCTCATCGGCACGGCCGTGGTGGGCGCGACGACGATGATCTTCTCGATCATTCAAGTCCTGCGCGGCGAGGCCATCGCCGGGGCGACGCGCGCGTCGCTCTCGGAGGCGCAGGGGCTCGCGACCTTCTACGAGAATCTGTCGTTGCTGAACCCGCTCTTCCTGCTCGGGCTCATCACGGGCGGCGCCATCATCTACTGGTTCACCGGCGCCTCGACGCAGGCGGTGACGACCGGCGCCTACCGCGCCGTCGAGTTCATCAAGAACAACATCCGCCTGGACGAGACGGTCACGAAGGCCAACGTCGAGGACTCGAAGAAGGTCGTCGAAATCTGCACGCAGTACGCGCAGAAGGGGATGTTCAACATCTTCCTGACCGTCTTCTTCGCCTCGCTCGCCTTCGCGTTCGTGGACCCGTACTTCTTCATCGGCTATCTCATCTCCATCGCGCTCTTCGGGTTGTACCAGGCCATCTTCATGGCGAACGCGGGCGGCGCGTGGGACAACGCGAAGAAGATCGTCGAGGTCGAGTTGAAGGAGAAGGGCACGCCGCTGCACGACGCGTGCGTGGTGGGCGACACCGTGGGCGACCCGTTCAAGGACACCTCGTCGGTGGCGATGAACCCGGTCATCAAGTTCACGACGCTCTTCGGGCTGCTCGCCGTCGAGTTGGCGCTCTCGGTCTACCGCAGCCGTGGCGACCACACGCTCAACTACCTTTTGGCCGCCGTCTTCTTCTTCATCTCGGCCTACTTCGTCTACCGCTCGTTCTACGGCATGCGCATCCGCAGCGGGCGCGCCGAAGTGCAGACGCGCGAGATGGGGACCGACAAGGAAGGGCTCGCGGGTCGTCAGCTCGAAGGCAAGGCTCACGCGGCCGGCGTCGAGCGCGGCGCGGCGCGGCGCGACACCACCCGTTAAAGAGACGGAAGCCGAGGAGGACCTGGAACTGTGAACAGCTACGCGAGAGCGGAGACGCTGGTGGGCGCGGTCGCGGCGCCGTTGGACTGGACGCGTTCGGCGTTGGTCGTGGTGGGCTTCAGCCTGCTGACGGCGGCGGCGGCGCAGGTCGTGGTGCCCCTGCCGTTCACGCCCGTGCCTCTGACGGGGCAGACGTTCGCGGTGCTTTTGACGGGGGCGCTGTTGGGGCCGCGCCTGGGCGCGCTGGCGATGCTCGCGTACCTGTTGGAAGGGGCGGCGGGGCTGCCCTTCTTCCGTGGGGGCGCGGGCGGCGTCGGGCATCTGTTTGGGCCGACGGCCGGTTACCTGTTCGCCTTCCCCGTGGCGGCATACGTCACGGGGTATCTGGCCGAGCGCGGTTGGGACAGGCGCTTTGTGACGGCGGCGGCGGCGATGGCGCTCGGGTCGTTCGTCATCCTCGCGGGCGGCTGGGCGTGGCTCACCTTCCTGAGCGGCGACGCGGCGCAAGCCTTCCGGCTCGGCGTCGGCTGGTTCCTCGTGGGCGACGTGGTGAAGGTCGCGCTCGCGGCGGCGGCGTTGCCCGCCGGGTGGGCGCTGCTGCGCCGCGTGAAGTGAGCGCGGACGTTTGAGCGCGCTCGTTATAACGTCGCGTTAAAGTCGAGAGCCCCCGGTCAAGTCCGACGGGGGCTCTCGTTTTAGCGGCCGCGCTTCTTGAAGTCGGCCGGGCTCGAACTTATAATCTCGCCGTTTCCGTGACGCCTCCCCGCGACACACTACGGAGCAACCTTCGATGAAACTCTTCGCCCTCGCTTCTCTCTTCTTACTCCTCTGTGCGCCCGCCGCCCTCGCGCAGGCCGGGGGCAGTTTCCGCATCTCTTCCGTCTTCCCGTACGACCGCGTCGTGCCGGGCCAGATCATAGAGCTGCGCGTCGAGAACATGGGCGAACAGCTCCTCGGGCCTCCGCCCGGCGACGCCCTGCGCATCGTCTTGACGCAGGACGGCGCGACGAAGACCGTGAGCGCGCGCACGGCAAACCCCGGCATGGTCAGGGAGACGGCGCCGGGCTCCAACACGCCGGGCGAGTTGAAGCCGATGCACGCGGTCTCCTTCGTCGTCCCGAAGGGCTTGCACGTGGGCGAGGCCGAGGTCGTCGTCTCGTTCCGGGGCCGCAAGAGCGCGCCCTTCAAGCTCAACGTGGTCGAGCGCCCGCAGCGCCCGCTCGTCGCGCTGACCTCCATCGTGAGCATCGCGCCCGCCGCCGTCACGCCGCAGTCGCCTCAACGCATGACTCCCAGGTTCGAGCGCGGGGCGAAGGGCGTCGAGATACGCGTGATGCCGCTCGCGGACCCCGAAGACGCGGAGGCGGGCGTCGTCATCCGCTTCAAGCAGGGCGGCACCTTCTACGACGCCGCGTCTCGCGTCGTCCACCACGCGGGCGGGAGCAGGAGCCTGCCGGGCGGTCGCGGCTTCAGCAACATGGCGGCGCGCGACGAGCTTGAAGTGGACGTGCCCGAACTGCTCGCGCCGGGCGAGGCGGAGATGGAAGTCTCTCTGCGCGCGGGCGGACTGACGGGCGAGGCGGCGCTCGTCCCCGTCACCATCACCGACGCCGAGCGCGCCTTCGAGTCGCCGAAGGCGGCCGCCCCGCGCCTGCTCTCCGTCACGCCGCGCCGCGTGGGCGCCGGCCAGGCTTTGAACATCTCGGTGGACCGGCGGCGCGCGCTCGACCCGGACCCTTCGAAGGTGACGGTCGTCTTCGAGACCCCGGACGGCACGTCGAGCCAGAGCGTCGCGCCCGAGCTCAACAGCGCCGTCATGATGCCTTCGATGCCGACCGACGTGCCCGTCTTCCTCATCGTGCGCGCCCCGAAGCAGTTGACCGGGACGGTCAACGTCCGGCTCGTCAACCCAGCCCGCGCCGACTACGAGGGCGCGTCGAGCGAGCCCGCGCAGATCGAGGTGACGGCCGAAGCACTCGCGCCCGAGGTGCGGGGCGCCGCGGAGGCGAGCGCCGACGAGTACTTGCACCTCCGACAATTGGGCGCGGCGCAGCCGGCCGACTCGCGCATGGCGCCCGTCTACGATTCTTCGGCGCGCTACGTCTCGATCCGCGTGCGCGGGCTCGACCCCAACCCGAACTTCGTCCGCGTGCGTTTCGCGCAGGAGGGTCGCGCGACGGCGACGCTCGGCAAAGAAGACCTCGCGCTCTACACGGGCGATTCAATCGTCGTCCGCCTGCCGAAGGGGTTCGGGGCCGGGGTCGTGCGCGTCAGCGTCGAGAACCTCGGCGCGTCGGGCTACAGCGAGCCCGCGCAGGCGACGTTCCAACTCTCCCCGCGCCGTTAGCCCCGCGCGCGCGTCCACGTCGGTTCACAGTAAAGCAGTAAAGCAATGAAGACTCACCACACACGTTCCCTCTTCGCGCGCGCGGCGGTCGCCGCCCTCTTCGCGCTGCTGGCCGCGCAGGCCGTCGCCGCCAAGGACACATGGACGAGCGTGCGCTCGCAGAACTTCTTCCTCGTCGGCAACGCCTCGGAGAAGGAGATTCGGCAGGTCGCCACGCGACTCGAACAGTTCCGCCACGTGTTCACGCACCTGTTCCCGCAGGTCAACTTCAACACGCCGGTCCAGACCACCGTCGTCGTCTTCAAGAACGACTCGGCCTACAAGCCCTTCAAGCCGCTGGCCGACGGCAAGACCGTGGAGGTCGCGGGCTACTTCCAGCCGGGCGAGGACGTGAACTACATCACGCTGATGCCCGACCGTGGCAGCGCCGCCGAGAACCCCTACGGCACCATCTACCACGAGTACACGCACCTGCTCGTCAACAACTCGCTCGACGCCGGAGAGGCACCCGCGTGGTTCAACGAGGGGCTGGCCGAGTACTACAGCACCTTCTTCATCGAGGAGGACCGCAAGGTCCATCTCGGCCGCTTCGTCGATTACCACGTCCGCCTGCTGCGCGAGCAGAAGCTCATCCCGCTCTCGCAACTCTTCGCCGTCACGCACTACTCTCTGGAGCGCAACAAGCACGACGTGCGGAGCCTCTTCTACGCCGAGTCGTGGGCGCTCGTGCACTACCTCATCCTCGGCAACGACGGCAAGCGTTTGCCGCAGCTCGGCGAGTTTCTCACGTTGTCGAAGAAGGGCGTGCCGACCGAGGAGGCGTTCAAGCGCGCCTTCCAGACCGACGCGGCCGCGTTGGAGAAGGAGTTGCAGAAGTACGTCCAGTCGAACTCCTTCATGAGCCGGATCGTGACCTTCGCGCAGAAGCTCGAATTCGACTCGCAGATGACGGCCGCGCCGCTCACCGACGCGCAGGCCGAAGCCTACCTCGGCGACCTGCTGCTCCACACCAACCGCGCCGACGACGCGGCCGTGCGCCTCCAGCGCGCGCTCGACCTCGACCCGACGAACGTCATGGCGCGCGCCTCGCTCGGCATGGCCCGGCTCAGGCAGAAGCGCAACGCCGAGGCCATCGTCCACCTGCGCGAGGCCGCCGCCTCGGGCGCCACCAACTACCTCGCGCACTACTACCTCGCCTACGCGATCAGCCGCGCCGGGATGGGCGACGGCGGCCACATGCAGTCCGGCTACCCGTCCGAGATGGCGACCGAGATGCGCGCGGCGCTGCGCAAGGCCATCAGCCTGCGCCCCGACTTCCCCGAGAGTTACCACCTGCTCGCGTGGGTCAACCTCGTCAACGACGACAACCCGGCCGAGGGCGTGCAGCTCATCCGGCAGGCGCTCGCGCTCGCGCCCGGCAACCAGCACTACGCGCTCATCCTCGCGCAGCTCTACCTGAAGCAGGAGAAGTTCGAGGACGCGCGCCGGACGGCCGAGTTGCTCGCGCGCGACGGCGCCGACCCCGGCATGCGCGCGACGGCGCAGTCGGTGCTCGCCTCGATCAAGAGCTACGAGCAGCAGGTTAAGCAGTACAAGGAGGCGCGCGAGGCTTTCGAGCGCGGCGGCGGCGGCGAGCCGCGACTCATCGTGCGCAAGGAGGAGGACGAGAAGGAGCCCGAAGACACGACGAAGACGCGCAAGTCTGAAGACGAGCGGATAGCCGAGGCGATGGCGCAGGCCATCAACGACGCGCTGCGCAAGCCGCAGGCGGGCGAGACGCGCCTGCTCGCCCTGCTCACGCGCATCGACTGCGGCCCGAAGGGCATGGTCTTCGTCCTCAAGGCCGGCGACCGCGCGCTGCGTCTTTCGGCGGCGGGCTTCGGCGGCCTCCACATCATCGCCTTCACGCAGGAGGCCGGCACGGAAATCTCCTGCGGCGCGCGCAAGACGGAGGCGCCGGTCGTCGTCACCTACCGCGCCGCCGCCGACACACGCGCCAAGACCGACGGCTCCCTCGTCGCGCTCGAACTGGTGCCCGCGAATTTTCAACTGAAGCAGTAGGCAGATGGCAGTAGGCAGTAGGCAGTGCAGAGCCTCGGAGGGGCGAGATGTTTATAGCGCCAGCGGATAATTAACACCGAGCCCCGGAGGGGCGACATGTACATGCCGCTCCTCCGGAGCTTGCATGGATAAATAATCAGCCTTGAACTATAAACGTCTCGCCCCTCCGGGGCTTCTCAAACTGCTTCAACTGCCTACTGCCGTCTGCCTACTGCCTACTGTTTTTCCCTTCCCAAATGAATCCGCCGGTGATAAAGATTACGTAAAGCTTTAGGGGAGAGGTGTCAAAGGTGTCATCACCCCCGGGACGGCCGCCGACCGATGCCGAGTCGTTGCAGGCCGAGATGATCAGAGGCGTCGCCGAAGGGGACGAACAGGCGCTCGCCTCGCTCTACGACGCGACCAGCCGGACGGTCTACGGGCTCCTGCTGCGCATCCTCTCCGACCCGTCGGCGGCCGAAGAGGTGCTGCTCGACGTGTACGCGCAGGTCTGGCGGCAGGCCCGGACGTACAGCGCCGAAAGGGGTAAGCCGCTCGCCTGGCTGACGACCATCGCGCGCAGCCGCGCCATCGACCGCCTGCGAAGGGGCAGGCAGGAACAGCAGGCGAACGTCCCGCTCGAAGAGGCCACGCGCGCCGCGCGCGGCGAGTCAATCGAGGACGGCGTGCTCGCGGGCGAGGTGGGCGCCGTCGTCCGCGCCGCTCTGGACACGCTCGCGCCCGAGCAGCGCGAGGTGATCGAGCTGGCTTACTACGGCGGGATGAGCCAGAGCGAGATCGCCGCCGCGCGGAGTCTCCCGCTCGGCACCGTCAAGACGCGCACGCGTTTGGGGATGATGCGCCTGCGCGAGATGCTCAAACCGGCATGGGAAGGGATGCTATGAGCCACACGACCATTGACGAAGAGCAGGCCGGGCGGGCCGCGCTCTACGCCCTCGGCGCGCTCGAAGGGGACGAGGCGCGCGAGTTCGAGGAGCATCTGGCCTCGGGCTGCGCGGCCTGCGCGGCGGAGCTGCGCGAGTTCGACGCGGTCGCGGGCGACTTAGGCTTGGCCGCGTTCGAGGCCGAGCCGCCCGCCGAAGTGCGCGCGCGCCTGCTCGCGCTCGTCTCTAAAGACGGCGGCGGGTCGGGCGCGGGCGAGACGCATAGCGACGGGCCGAACCTCTCGAAGGATGTCACGAAGGATGTCGCGCCGGGCTTCCTCGTCCTGCGCGCGGGCGAGGGGCGTTGGCGGCCGACCGACGACGCGGGCGTCACGTTCAAGCTCCTCTTCGCCGACCGCGAGCGCGGCACCCTCACGACGCTGGTGCGGATGGAGCCGGGCTCGCGCATCCGCTCGCACCGCCACCTCGGCGTCGAGCAGTGTCTCGTCCTCGAAGGCGACGTGCGCTCGGGCGAGGTGGCGATGACGGCCGGCGACTTCAACTGCTCGATGCCGGGCAGCGTCCACGAACAGCTCGTCAGCGACAACGGCGCGCTCCTCCTCATCGTCTCCCCCGAGCACTACGAGCCCGTCAGGCCGCACGCCGGCTGATTTCAAGATAATTAACCACGGAGATACGAAGACACGGCTTGAAGAGGTATAACTCAACCAGCCGTGTCTTCGTGTCTCCGTGGTTAATTTCCATCAGCGTCACTCTCAACAAGCACACACGCCCGCCGCTTCCGCCCCCGCGCGCCGCGCGTTATAATCCGCCCTCGAACGCAATCCCAACAGGCCGCCCGTGGCGAAACTTTATCTGGAGGATTTCAGACCAATGGCTACCGAACTCAAACGCGAGGGCTCGGCCCTCTCCCGCATCGGAGAACTCCTCGGCGAAGACGGGCGCGCCCTTCTCGAATTCAACTCGCCGAAGATTTCGAAAGACTCTTTGCAGACGCCCGGCCCCGACTTCGTGGACCGCGTCTTCGCGCACTCCGACCGCAACCCGCAGGTCTTGCGCTCGCTCCAGAGTCTCTTCGACCACGGGCGCCTCGGCGGCACAGGCTACCTCTCCATCCTCCCCGTCGATCAGGGCATCGAGCACTCGGCCGGCGCCTCGTTCGCGCCCAACCCCATCTACTTCGACCCCGAGAACATCGTCAAACTCGCCATCGAGGGCGGCTGCAACGCCGTCGCCTCCACCTTCGGCGTGCTCGGCATCGTCGCGCGCAGGTACGCGCACAAGATTCCCTTCATCGTCAAAATCAACCACAACGAGCTTTTGACCTACCCGAACAAGTTCGACCAGATTCTCTTCGGCACCGTCAAGCAGTCGCACGAGATGGGCGCGACGGCCGTCGGCGCCACCGTCTACTTCGGCTCCGACGAGTCGGGCCGCCAGATAGTCGAGATTGCCAAGGCGTTCGCGATGGCGCACGATTTAGGGATGGCGACCATTCTCTGGTGCTACCTGCGCAACCCGAAGTTCAAGACCAAGGAGGGCGACATGCACACGGCGGCCGACCTCACGGGTCAGGCCAACCACCTCGGCGTCACCATCGAGGCCGACATCATCAAGCAGAAGTTGCCCGAGCGGAACGGCGGCTACAACCTCCTCAACACCGAGAGCGCCTACGGCAAGACCAACCCGAAGATTTACACCGACCTCACGAGCGACAACCCGATTGATTTGGTGCGTTATCAGGTCGCGAACTGCTTCATGGGCCGCTGCGGGCTCATCAACTCGGGCGGCGAATCGAAGGGCGCGGGCGACTTCGCCGACGCCGTCCGCACCGCCGTCATCAACAAGCGCGGCGGCGGCATGGGCCTCATCTCCGGCCGCAAGGCGTTCCAGCGCCCGATGGAAGAGGGCGTCCAACTCCTCAACGCCATCCAGGACGTGTACCTCGACGAAGAGATCACGGTGGCCTGAGAGCTTCCTCAAGCCCGGAGCTTGAACGTCCGAGAAAAAAGCTCCGACCTTCAAGCTCCGAGCCTCGACGTTCGAGCTTTTTTCTCGGACGTTCGACCAAAAAGCTCGGAGATTTGAGAAAAAAGCTCGGAGGTTCGAGAAATTTTCTCGGACTCCCGAGCTTTTTTCTCGGAGGTTCAAGCTTTTTTCTCGGAACTCCGAGCAATTTTCTCGGAGTCCCGAGTTATTTTCTCGGAGTTCCGAGCTTTTTTCTCGGACTGTCGAGCAATTTTCTCGGAAGTTCATGCTCTTTTGCTCGGAGTCCCGAGTTATTTTCTCGGAGTCCCGAGTTATTTTCCTGGAGTGTCGAACTTTTTTCTCGGAGTTCCGAGTAATTTTCTCGGCATCCCGAGTTCCGCGAGGGATTATCGGAGCACGGAGGATGGAAGCTCCGTCATTTCGCGCGGATTTGGGAGAAATCCTCTTGTGACTTCAAATTCGTAATTCGGGTGTGAGCGTTCATCATTTCTCACCCCCGGCCGCGCCGGAAGTGAGCGGAGGCGAAAGGGTTTGACGGCCCGTCCCGAACAAGACGAGCTCGACGCGGGGTTGCTGCGCGCGGTGGCGCGCGGCGACGAGGCGGCGTTCGCGCAGGTCTATGACCGCTACGCCCCCATCCTCTTGGGGCTCATGCTCCGTATATTACGCAGCCGGGCCGAGGCGGAGGACGTTTTGCAGGAAGTCTTCCTCCAGGTCTGGCAGCAGGCGCGCTCTTTCGACCCGGCGCGCGGACGCGGCTTCACCTGGTTGGCGACGCTCGCGCGCAGCCGCGCCATCGACCGGCTGCGCGCCGTCGATTCGCGTGAACGCGCGGCGCAACGCTCGGCGGAAGACGGACAGCCGCCCGAAGTCGAGTCGCGGAACTGGGCGGACGAGGAGGCCATCCGCGCGGAGCGCGCCGAGGCGGTCCGCGCGGCGCTGGCGGAACTGCCGGAGGAGCAGCGGCAGGTGCTCTTGCTCGCGTACCTCGACGGCATGTCGCAGTCGGAGATCGCGGCGGCGAAGAACCAGCCGCTCGGCACCGTCAAGACGCGCACGCGCGCCGGTCTGAAACGTCTGAGCGAGGCGCTGCGCTCGCGACTGGGGCAACAACTCGCGTGAGCGCGGGAACGGACGGCGTACAATATCGTAGGTGAGATTCAAGTTCGATGCGGCACGAAGAGTACAAACAACTGCTGGCGCTCGAAGCCGTGAACGCGCTCGACGAAGATGAGCGCGCGCGGCTGGACGAACACCTTTCGTCCTGCGCCGAGTGCCGCCAAGAGTTGCGCGAGCTGACGGACGCCGCCGCGTCGCTCCTCTACACGGTCGCGCCCGTCCAGCCCTCGCCCGAGCTGCGCGCGGGCATACTGGCGCGCGTCCGCGACGCGGAGCCCTCGGCGGCTTTCGTAGACCCTTCGGAGGTCGCCGCCCCCAAGGCCGTTGACCCTTCGGAGGCACGCGCACATGCGCAGGCCGCCGAAACCCGGCGCGACCCGCGCGCGCTCCTGAGCGGCTTGAGCCTCTGGCAGCTCTTCGCGTGGCGGCCCGCGCTCGGCTTCGGCGCGGCGGCGGCGGCCGTCGCGGTCGTGCTGCTCGGCCTCGCGAGCCTCGCGCTCTGGAACCGCAACCAGTCCTTGAACGCGGAGGTGGCGACCCTCTCGAACCGCCTGCGCGAAGCGCAGAGCGAAGTCAACACCCAACGCGAACAGCTCGCGCGCGCGCGCGACGTGGAAGAGATTTTCAACTCGCCCGCCGTGCGCGTCGCGGAGCTTGCGGGCAAGACGCCCGCGCCGCAGGCGCACGCCATGCTCGCCTACGACCGCGCGACGGGACGCGCCGTCGTCATGGCGACCGGCCTCCCGCCCTGCCCCGAAGGGCACGCCTACCAGCTCTGGCTCATCGCCGACAACAAGCCCCTGCCCGGCCGCACCTTCAAGGCCGACGCGCAGGGGCGCGCGAACATCAACGACAGCCTCCCGCCCAACGTCGCCGCCCCCACCTTCGCCGTCACCCTCGAACGCGAAGCCGGCGTCCTCTCTCCGCAGGGCGATGTCTTCCTCCTCGGCACTTCGAAAGGATGAAGTATGAACGCGGAACGATGAACTGAAGGCATCTTGTCTTCAGTTCATCGTTCCGCGTTCATACTTCATCCTTTCTTTGCTACACTGTCCGACAAACGAAGACCCGAAGGAGCACGGCGTACGTGGCGGACAAATCGAAAGTGGCTAACGAGATTCCGGAAGGGACGGGGCAGTTCGACAACCGCTTCGTCCTCTGGCGCAGGTTCTGCGCCGAGAACAGCATCCCCGTAGAGACCCTCCCCAGCGACCTCACCGGCGATCTCAAAGACAATTGGGAGAAGCTCAAGAACGAGCGACTCCACAAACCCGCTGAAGAAAAGCAGTAACGACCCGCTGCCAAGCGACTCCAGGACGTGCGGGGTAAAACGCGAAGGGTGAAACGTGGCGGTCTGCCTGTCCGCCACGTTTCACCCTTTGCGTCCCGCCCCCGCCACCCCTCGAACGAAGCACCACGCGGCCTCCCTACAACACCGGCCGGCGCTGACGCGGACGTAACCCTCAACAACCTCTAGACGCCGCCGCGCAACGCGCGCACAATGTGTGCGGCCGGCGCGTTCGTTCATCCTCATGAAGCGGGAAACAGTAGGTCATGCCTGACGAAAACCGTTTGCGTGTTCTGTCGATATGCAGCCGTCCGTTGATGGACTCCGACGGGACTCCCATTCCGCTGCTCGACGTGGCCGAAGAGCGCCGGCGAATCGAGAAAGGCATCAAGCGCCTGGGCGACGCGGCACGCGTCCACTTCCTCCCAGAGGCGACGACGGACGCCGTGAAGTCCGCGCTGCGCGACGGCTGGGACGTGGTGCACTTCACGGGGCACGGGACCGACGACGGCCGCCTGGTGCTGGAGGACGGCTACGGCGTCGCGCACCTTCTGTCGAAGGAGGAGACGGCGCGGATGTTCACGGGCGAGAAGGCGCCGCTCGTCGTCCTCTCCGCCTGCCACTCCGAGACAGTCGCGCGCGAGCTGCACGCGGCGGGCGTGCCGGCGGTCGTGGCCGTGGACGCGCGCGTCCCCATCGCGGACCGCGCGGCCATCATCTTCGCGGAGCACTTCTACGCCGCGCTCGCGCGGGGCTGGGACGTGCGCCGCGCCTTCGAAGACGCGCGCGAGACCGTCGCGCTCGACCCGCAGGTGGGCGACCAGAAGCCGCCGCTGGACGACGAGGGCAACGCCGAAGAGCCCTGGTCGAAACGCTTCGTGCTGATCGGGGACGCCGAGGGCGGCGCCGTCGCGCGCGCGGGCACACGCGGCGCGGCGGCGGAGGCGCCCGCGCAAGTCGCCGGGAACCTGCACGCGCGGGGCGTCAATTTCGTCGGGCGCGCGAAAGAGATCGTGGACGTGGTCAGGGCCTTCGACGAGGCAGAGGCGCAACGCGTCTGCCTCCACGGCTCGGGGGGCCTGGGCAAGACGGAGCTGGCGCGTGCGGTCGCGCGCTGGTACATGGAGCGCGAGCGCGTGGGCGCGGTGCTGTGGGCCAGCGCCAGCCACGTCGAGGGCGACTACAAGCTGCGCGACCTCGCCTCGCTGCTCGGCATCGCCATGCGCGTCTTCCCCCTGCCCGTCACCGAGCAGAGCATGTTCGATGAGCAGAAGCGTGTCGTCCGCGAGTTCCTCGCCGGCAACCGCGCCCTCGTCCTGCTCGACAACTGGGAGACGCTCGACAAGGAGCACCTCCGCGAGCTGTGGGACTTCGCGCTGAGCCTGCCGGAAGAGGTGCGCGTCCTCGTCACCTCCCGCGACATGCTGCCCGCGCCAAACGCGCGCAACATCGAGCTGGACACGCTCGCGCCCGAAGACGCCGCCGAACTGTTCGTCAACATCGCGCGCAACGCCGGCTACTTCGCCCGCAACCCGAACCTCATCGGGGAAGAACTCGCGACCCTTAATCACATCTGCGAGCGGCTCGGCGGCTACCCGCTGGCGGTTGAGGTGGTCGCCGGCCAGACCGTCAGCCGCACGCTCAAAGACATCTGGGCCGACCTGCAACGCGTCCCGCGCAACGTGCTCGAAGGCAAGGATGTCGCCGACAAACCCCACGGCATCTGGACGAGCCTCGACCTCTCCTACAACGTCCTGCCCGACCCGGAACAGACCCTCTTCCGCCGCATGTGCGTCTTCCTCGCCCCCGCCCCCGCCGACGACATCGCCGCCATCACCGAGACGGAAAACCCGAGCCCCCTCCTCGACACCCTCGTCAAACGCTCCCTCATCCGCATGCGCGACGGCGCCTACTCCCTCCTCCCCATCCTCCGCGACTACGCCCGGGACAAACTCACCACCGCCAACCAAGACCCCCGCGCCCTGCACGAGCGCGCGGTTAATCACTACGGACAGAAAAACACTCCCGAAGGCGCGCTGACGGCGAGCGACCATCTCTTTGAACTGGCAGCACGATTTGGGCTGCGCGAGGCAGCCGAAACGTTTGCCGGATACGTCCCTAGGTTCCACGAAGACTTAGTAAAACGTGGATACTGGGTGGAGGCGCATAGCAAAGCAGAACAGTTGGTTGCAGTAGCGCGTGCGCTGGGCGATAAAGAGATAGAGGCTGTGGCGATTGGCGCACTAGGACATCACCATTTTCAAATTGGAGAATATGACCATGCTACCGAACTATGTGGGAGGGCACAAAGCCTCTTTGAAGCGAGTAACAATAGACGTGGTGTTGCTCACACACTGCATCAGTTGGGCATTCTTGCACGAAGTCAAGGCAACTACGTCGAGGCGGCGCGGCTGTACCAGCGGAGCTTGGAGATCATCGAAGAACTAAGAGATAAGCCTATGGTCGCGAACACTCTACACGAGTTGGGTAATCTGCGATATCTACAGGATGACTACGCCGAGGCGGCGCGGCTGTATCAGCGGAGCTTGGAGATTAGGAAAGAGTTGGGAGATGAATATGGAATCGCCGGCACACTACTTCAGCTAGGCGTGCTGGCACAGGATCAAGGGGACTATGGTGAGGCGGCGCGGCTGTATCAGCAGAGTCTAGAGATTACGAAAGAGTTTGGGGACAAGAGTGGGATCGCGAAGTCGTTGCACCAGTTAGGCAATTTGCAATATTTACAAGGTGACTATGGCGAGGCGATGAAACTATACCGTCAGAGCTTAGACATCAAGAAAGAGCTAGGAGACAAAGAGGGAGCCGCAAATACGCTGGGGCAACTGGGACGGCTTTCCCACGTACAGGGGAAGTTGAAAGAGGCGCTCAATTATTACCTTTGGGTGTTCGTAATCCTTGAGGAATTGCATGCGCCGCATCGCCAAAAGGTGCTGCTGAAGGATATTGCTAGCGTGCGACATACGGTTGGCAAGGAGCAATTCGCGGCGTGGCTGAGAGAATTGTCAACGGATGCAGAACGGATAATATCACTGCTTGAGCAGAGCGAGGCGGATGACGAGCAGCGAGAGAAAGAGTTTATAAAGTGGTTAGCTGATGCCGCTGAGGCGATGGTTGTGGCGCGGAGGCAAGGAGGCGCGGAGGAGCAGGCCGAGTTAGCGCAGCAACTCGCGGAGGTGGAAGCCGAGGTGCGAAAACAGAATGCGGCGGGGGTGGCGGAGTTCTTTGGTGTGCTGCGGGGTTTGTTGGCGGAGGAGGATGTGGGGGAAAGGATTGCGGCGCTTGAAGAGCCGATGAGGCGGATTGCGGAGCGGGCGCGGGCGGCGTGTGAGGCGGAGGGAGGGGAGGGTTAGGGGTTCGGGTCAGAGGTAGCGGCCGGTGAGGAAGGGGTTGGTGCGGCGTTCGTGGGCGATGGTGGTTTCGGGGCCGTGGCCGGAGTAGACGGTTACGTCGTCGCCGAGGGTGAGAATCTTGTGGTGGATGGAGTCGAGCAGTTGTTGGGCGGAGCCGCCGGGCAGGTCCGTGCGGCCGACGGAGCCGGCGAAGAGGCAGTCGCCGACGAAGACCTTGCGCTCGCGCGGCTCGAAGAGGACGACGTGGCCGGGCGTGTGGCCGGGGCAGTGGAGCACCTTGAACTCAAGCTCGCCCACCTTGTAGACCTCGCCGTCCCGCCAGTGGCGCTCGACCGGCGGCGGCGCCTCGTACTCGAAGCCGAAGTGGCGCCACTGCGCGCGGGGGATGCCGAGCAGCTCGGGCTGGCGCGGCAGGGCGAAGTAGAGCGGCTCGTCCGCCTCGTGCAGCACGACCTCCGCGTGGGGCCGCGCACGCTTGAGCGCCGCCACGCCGCCGACGTGGTCCATGTGCGCGTGCGTCAGCGCGATGGCCTGCAACTCCAGACCCGTCTCGTCTAAAAATTCGACTATCTCGTCGGTCGCCTCGCCCGGGTCAACACAGACGGCGCGGCGCGTGCGCTCGCACCCCAACACGCGCGTGTGCTGCTGGAAGGCCGTGAGGGTTATCTGCTCGATGATCATCCGGCTGCCAAACCTCCCGAAGAAGAGTTAGAATAAGGTTCGCACGAACTCCCCCCGAGTATAAACAGACTCCCCCGCACGCCGCCAACAGGAGGGCTTGAATTAATGCCTTTGGGCGCGCGCTCCGCGAGCCTCGCGGAGGTCCTGGACGGGCTGACGCGCGAAGCGGCCGAGGAGCTGACCGAGCGCCTCGGGGGCGCCGACGTGCGCTGCCACGCCTGCGGCCACCGCTGCCTCGTCCGCGAGGGCAAGCGCGGCATCTGCAAGGTGCGCTTCAACGAACGGGGGCGCCTGCTCGTCCCCAACGGCTACGTCGCCGCCCTCGCCTGCGACCCCACCGAGAAGAAGCCCTTCTTCCACCTCCTCCCCGGCTCCGACACCCTCACCTTCGGCATGCTCGGCTGCGACCTTCACTGTTCATACTGTCAGAATTGGTTGACGAGCCAAGCCCTGCGTGATGACTCGGCGGGGGCGGCGCCGAGGAGCGTGTCGGCGGAGCGGCTGGTCGAGTTGGCGCGGGAGTGCGGGGCGCGGGTGGTGGGGTCGAGTTATAACGAGCCGTTGATTACGGCGGAGTGGGCGGCGGAGGTCTTCGAGAGGGCGAAGGCCGAGGGGTTCAGGACGGCGTTCATCTCGAACGGGAACGCGACGCCGCAGGTGTTGGACTACCTGCGACCTCTGACGGACTGTTACAAGATCGATCTGAAGTCGATGAGCGACCGCGCGTACAGGCAGTTGGGCGGCGTGGTCGGGAACATCCTCGACACGGTGCGGATGGTGCACGAGCGCGGGTTCTGGGAGGAGGTCGTGACGCTCGTCGTGCCGGGCTTCAACGACTCGGAGGAGGAGTTGCGGAGCGCGGCCGAGTTTATCGCCTCCGTCTCGCCCGACATCCCGTGGCACGTGACGGCGTTCCACCAGGACTACCGCATGACGGAGAACGCGAACACGACGGCCGCGCAGCTCGTGCGCGCGTGCGAGGTCGGGCGCGAGGCGGGATTGAAGTTCGTCTACGCCGGCAACCTGCCCGGCCGCGTCGGCCGCTGGGAGAACACATACTGCCCCGCGTGCGGCGAGTTGCTCGTCGAACGCTACGGCTACCAGATACGGCAGATGAAGCTCGGCGCCGACGGCCTCTGCCCCTCCTGCGCGGAGAAGATTCCGGGCATATGGAACGATGAACGCTGAACGATGAACTGAAGACCCGCTGTCTTCAGTTCAGCGTTCATCGTTCCGAGTTCATAGTTCCATCACATCCCGCCCTTCATGACGATGGTGCCCTGATGGAAGGCGGCGCGCCATTGGCCGGCGCGGTTGGTCCAGATGGTGGAGTGGTACATCTCGATGTTCTTGCCGCGTTCGGGGCCGGCGGCCTTGTAGGTGAGGAGCGTGGCGTCGGCGTCGAGCTTCGTCTCCTTGAAGTCCGAGAGCGACCACTTCGAGGCGTCGAACATCGTGATCATCTTGACCGCGGCGGCCTTGTCCATCACGCCCTCGGGCTCGACTTCGATGGACTCGGGCAGGATGAAGGCCGCGAAGGCGTCGGAGTTCTTCGCCTTAATCGCGTCCCAGACGGCCTTCTCTGCGTCGGTGGCGGAGGCGGGCGCGGCGGGGCTCGCGGCGGGCGAGGCGGCGGGGCTCGCGGCGGGTGTCGGCGTCGTCAACGTCGGCGGCGCCTCGGCGACCTCCGTCTCCTGGTGGTAGACGTTCAACCACTTGCCGCCACGGCTGATCCACGCCGACGAGGCGTAGTAGGGCTTGGCCCCGGTCGGCTTGCCGTCGTAATTGCTCTTCTCCGTCATCTTGTAAGTGACGACGGCGAGGTCGGCGTCAACCTTGACGAAGCGCAGGTCGGAGAGGGTGTACTCCGTCAGGTCGTACTTCTTGATGGTTTCGAGCGTCTGCGCCTTGTTACTCACGCCGTCGGAGACCACGAGGCTGAAGTCGTCGGAGAGCATGCCGCCGAAGGCGTCCCAGTTCTTCGCCTTGATGGCGTCGAGGAGTTGCCGCTCCTTTGCTTCGAGGTCAGCTTGCGTCGGGCCGGACGGCGTCGGACTGGCGGCGGCCGTGTTGGTGTTGGCGTTGCTGTTCCCCGCCCCCGTGTTCGTATTTGTGTTGGTGGTGCAGGCCGTCGCGGCAAGGGCCAGCGCGCCCAGCAAGAGCAGTCTCTTCATGGCAGGAACTCCGCCGAAAGGGTGGTAGAACGTCAGGCTTCTTACGCCAAACGCCGCGCGGAGTCAAGGGAAACATGGAACGATGAAGGATGAACGATGAACGATGAACTGAAGACGACGGTCTTTCAGTTCATCGTTTATCGTTCCGCGTTCATCGTTTCACTCATCCTCCCGCCCCCGTCCTTCCTGCCGAAGCGGAGGCGCCAGGGCATGAGGATGGATTCGAGGATGACTTTGCGGGACATCTTCGACTGGCCCTCGCGGCGGTCGGTGAAGGTGATGGGCACTTCGGCGACGTGGAGGCCGGCGCGGCGCGCGCGGTAGGTGGCCTCGACGAGGAAGGCGTAGCCCTCGCCCGCGACGCGCCCTTCGAGCAGCACGCGCAGCGCGCGCCGCGTGTAGCAGCGGAAACCGCTCGTCGTGTCGCGCACGCGCAGGCCCGTGATGCGCGCGACGTAGGCGTTGGCGAAGCGGCTCAGGAGCCGACGCCGCACCGGCCAGTTCTCGACGCCGCCGCCCTCGCAATAGCGCGAGCCGATGACGACATCCGCCGTGCGGCTCGCCTCGACGAGCGCGGGGATGCGGGCGGGAGAGTGCGAGAAGTCCGCGTCGAGCTGCACCAAACGCGCGTAGCCGCCCTCCACGGCCCTGCGGTAGCCGTCCACGAGGCTGCGCCCGTAGCCGCGCGCGCCCGCGCGACGGAGCACGTTGAAGCGCGGGTCGGCGCCGTACAACTCTTCGGCGTAGTCGGCCGTCCCGTCGGGCGAAGCGTCGTCGAGCAGGCACACGTCCGCGTCGGGCGCGACCTCGAACAGTTCCGCGACGAGCCGCGCGACGTTCTCGCGCTCGTTGTAGGTCGGGACGACGATGAGCGTGCGCTCGCTGTTCATCTAACGCGCTCGAAGGGTTTCACTATCTCACCCTGTATAGATAGATGGAGCCGCCGAAGACCTTCTCGGGCGCGCGGCGGCGGTAGTCGTCGAAGTAGTTGACGCGCTCGTACTCGTTCAGCTCCCATCCTTGCTCGAACTCCCCCGGCACGGTCGAACCGTTCAGCAAACTCGCGCCGACGGCGACGTAGCGCGTCTCCTCTATGGGCTCGCCCGGCGGCACGAAAACGGCCGTCTGTTCGACGCCGTAGAGTTCGAGCAACTGCCAGCCCAACAGCGCCCCGCCGACGCGCGTCTCGCCCCGGCCGCGCAAGTATAGCGCGAGGTCGCGCACGTCGTCGCCCCACTCGACGTTCGAGTCCGACAAGTACCACCAACGCGGCGCGCCGGAGGCGAGTTGGTTCACGTAAGTCATGTGATCGGGGTAGGCGCGCGCGGCCTCGCACGCCATCCAGCCGAAGGAGACGAAGACGAGTACGGCGGCGAGCGCCCGTCGTCGCGCTTCACCCGCGCGCAGGAGGTCGTCGAGCATCGCGCCCGCGAGCATGAAGAAGAAGGGGAAGGCCGGGATGTAATAACGTACGCCGATGTTGATGGACGAGAACATCAACATCAACGTGAAGAGCGCGGGCGGGGCGAGCAGCACGAGCACGCGCCCCTCGCGCGCGCGTCGCAGACGCAGCAGTCCCCAGACCAGCCCCGCGAGCGTGAGCAGGACGACGGGCAGCGGCGCCTTCAAAGCGAAGGCCACGGGGAAGTAGTACCACCATCCGTGCTGGCTGTAGTCGCCGAGCAGCCCCGCCGGGTGCCCCATCTTTGCGTGGCCGAGCTGCCACCCGACGCCCGAGATGAAGTCCGGCGGGAAGATGATTTGCAGGAGGTGATGACCCGCCGCGAGCGCGGAGCGCAGAGGCCCGTGCTCGATTTCGAGCGTGACGACCGAGCGCGCGAGCGCCTCCTCGAAAGGCTCCGGCGGCGCGTGTTGGAAGAAGTAACCGGCGTTGACGGCAACGACCGCAGCAGCAGCAACAGCGAGCGCCTGCAACGCGACGCGCCCGCGCCTCAAACCCTTGCGCGGCGCGAAGACCAACAGCGACGCGAATATCAAACAGAGCACCGGCCCGAGCGCGAGCATCGAGAACTTCGTCACCGCCGCGAAGCCCGCCGCGCCCCCGACCCACGCCGCGCGCCCCACGGCCGGCGCCTTCAAGTATTCGTAGAGCGCGAACGCGAAGAGCAACAGCGCGAGCGCCGAAGGCACGTCCGTCTGCACGACGCGCCCGTGCGCCGTGAGCGTCGGCTCAAGCGCGAAGAGCGCGACGGCGAACAGCGCGGCGCGCTCCCCCCAATGACGGCGCGCGAAGACGAAGACGAGCGCGCCCAGGACGAGCGTCAAAGCGACGGCCGGCACGCGCGCCCAGAAGCAGAGATAGTCAAAGCGCCCCGCGTTCGCCCGCCAGAACTCGTCGAACTTGCCGAGGTAGTAGTCGTAGTCGTGCGCGCCCTCTTCGACGGGCGGCAACTCCGCGCCCAACGCGACGAGCGGCGCGGCGCCGAGCACCTTCGCGACCGGCGGGTGCTCGTTCACCGGCCGGAAGTCGCGCGCGGTCAGGTGGTAGAGGCCCGCCGGTATCAGGACCCACTCGTCCACCGTGATGCTCTTCTGCCGGATGACGCAGAGCATCTGCGCGCCCATCAGCGCGAGCAGCGCGACGCAGAGCGCCTCCGCGCGCCAACGCAAAATAAGGCGGAAGGACGAGGGACGAAGGGACGACCGCACAGCGTCTCCTTCATCCCTCATCCTTCCGCCTTCCGGGTTCATCCTTTAACTTGCGGCGCTACTCTTCCGTGGGGCGCGGGCCGGGGTCGAGCCCGCGAACGCTCGCCTGGTTGAGGACGCGGACGTGCAGGTCGTCCTGCACGTGCACCTGGCACGAGAGGCGCACGTTCTCCGCCAGCCCCGTCTCCGCCGCGAGGCGGTTGCGCTCGGGCTCCTGCATCTCGCCGGGGTCGCCCCCGAGCACCTCGACGCGACAGGTCGTGCACTTCGCCTTCCCGCCGCAGCGGTGCAGGATGTCTATCCCGCCGTCCTCGATGACGAGCACGAGCTTGCGGCCCGCCTCGGCCCCCAACTCCCGCGTCCCCTCCGCGGCCTCCACTTGAATCCTCGGCATTATTTTCTTCCCTTCGAACCGTGTAGTTGTTAAAGCAGAAAGTACGCCGAGTCTACACCAAGGGCATACTTAAAACTACAGGGCCGCCCGCCGCGCCGGGCGCCCCGCCTCTACTGCGGGCAGCCGACGTAACAGCTCTGCCGGCACCTGTATCCGGCAAACACGCACGAACGCGGGTCGCCCCCCGAAGCCACGCACTCCTGCTGCATCACGTCGCAGCTTTCCTGACAACCGGGGCAAGGCTCCTCCGGCTCCTGCTTGCAACTGACGCCGCCCCACGCGGTGCACTCGAAGTACTGCTTATCGCAAGTCCTCTCACAGGGGATGTTCGAGTAGCAGCCGTTCGCGTCGCAGATCGGCGGGCACTGCGCGTTGCACGTATTGTACTTACTGATGCAGCAGTCTTCGTCGGCACTCGCGTCAGGCCCGGCCGTCAGGCAGACCAGACAGACCAGGAGGAGCGACAGCGTGAAGAACTTCCGGGAGAGCCTGCGGGATAGAGCTTTCGACATGGGAAATCTCCTTTGTGTTGAGGACAAGACTGACGAAGCTGAGGGCTTCGTTAACGGGAAAGGCAGACGGTTAAAGCGAGGCGAAGATATGACGGGATGCGGCGCGTGTCAATGAATATTTACGCGGGCCGAAGAAAGACGGGGCGGCGCACCGCGCCGTCAAAGCGCGGTACGCCGCCCAACTGTCGAGGGAACTCTTAGCGTTTAAGCTTTAGGCCGTGAACGACGAGCCGCAGCCGCAGCCGCCCGTCGCGTTCGGGTTCTTGAAGGTGAAGCCCGAGCCCATCACGTTCGTCACGTAATCGATCTCGACGCCGTTCAGGTACTGCGCGCTGAACATGTCCACGAACATGCGGACGCCGTTCGACTCGACGACGAAGTCGTTCGGCTTCGACTCCTCCTCGATGTTGAGGCTGTACTGGAACCCCGAGCAGCCGCCCGGCACCACGCGCACGCGGAGCCCCGCCGTCTCCGGCAGACCCTCTTCGCTCGACATGAACTTCCTGATCTCCTCGGCGGCCGGCTCGCTGACGCCGAGCGTCATCGTCGGAATCTGTGTCTGTGTTGCTGACATTGTTGTCTCCTTAATTATTACTTCTCAGTTGTGACTGTTAGCCGTTAGCTTTTGGCTATTAGCTCTTAGCCGGACCTGAACCGCGCCCTTCCGGCTAACAGCTAAAAGCCAAAAGCTAACCGCCTCCTACGCCTTCTTACCCAGGACGACGAGTTCGGGCTTCATCGCCTCGATGGAAATCTGCCGGGCGACTTCCTCGGCCACGCGGCGGAACGCCTCGGCCTGCGGCGAGTCGGGGTCGCCGACGACGACGGGCACGCCCGAGTCGCCGCCCTCGCGCACGCCCATCCCCAAAGGCACCGCGCCGAGGTAAGGCACGCCGTACTCCTCCGAGAGCCGGAGGCCGCCGCCCTCGCCGAAGATGTTGTAGCGCGTGCCGGTGTCGGGCGCGATGAAGTAGCTCATGTTCTCGACGACGCCGAGCACGGGCACGTTCACCGTCTCGAACATCCGTAGCGCGCGCCGCACGTCGGCGAGCGCCACCTCCTGCGGCGTCGTCACCAGCACCGCGCCCTGCACGGGCACGAGCTGCGCCAAGCTTAACTGCACGTCGCCCGTCCCCGGCGGCATGTCAACGATCAAATAATCCAGCTCGCCCCACTCCACGTCTTGAAGGAACTGGCGGACGAGCCCGTGCAAGATAGGCCCGCGCACAATCATCGGCTCGTCGCCGGGTTTGAGCACGGCCATCGACATCAGACGCACGCCGTGCGCCTCGATGGGGACGAGCTTGTTGACGTTGACCGCCGGTCGCACGTGCGAGACGCCGAGCATCAAAGGCACGTTCGGCCCGTACACGTCCGCGTCCAGCAGGCCCACCCGCGCCCCGTCGCGCGCGAGGCTCACGGCGAGGTTGACGGCCACCGTGGACTTGCCCACGCCGCCCTTGCCCGAGCTGACCGCCACGATGTTGCGCACGCCCGGCACCGACAGCTTCTCGCCGAGGCCGCGACCCTTCGGCACCTCCGCGTCCATCGTCACGCTCACCGACGTGACGCCGGGCAACGCCGCGACGACCGCGCGCGACTGCTCCTGCAACTGCTCGCGCACCGGGCACGCGGGCGTCGTCAACACGACGCGGAAGCTCACCGCCCCGCCCTCGATCTTCAAATCTTTGATGAACCCGAGGCGCACAATATCCTTGTGCAGGTCAGGGTCCTTCACCTGCGCCAGCGCCCCGTAAACGTCCGCCTCTGTCACTTGTGCCATAAGTTGTGAATGGTGAATAGTAAATGGTGAATGGGAAACTGTCTTAGTCCATTCACCTTTTACTATTCACGATTTACCATCAGTCTTCTTCGGTCTCATAACCCTGTACGCGCAGCGCGAGGCGCCGCCGGCGATGCGCGACTCGCGGAAGACCTCCGTGCCGAGCAGTTCGCGGTAGACGACCAACTCCTGGTCGCAGAGCTGCCGGTACTCGCGCGCCAGCTCCGCCTGCGGGCAGTTCCACTCGGTCAGAAGATAAGAGCCGTCGTTCAGCCGCTCGGCCTCCGCCTCGTATCCGGTGTCGCGCAAAAGCTCTGTCAAACGCCTGATGCGCGCGTCAAAACTTAAGCCTTCGAGCTGCGGCTTGAGCCCCGCCACCATCTCCGTCGCGCAGCCGCAGAAGACCGTGTTGAGGCCGCGCTCGCCCCAGACCTCGCCGATCTGCCTGAGCACCGACTTCGCGAAGAGGTCGTAACGCTTCGGGAACAGCTCCTCCGCCTTCGGCGTCAGGCGGAAGACGTGCGCGGGCCGGCCACGGTCGCCGCGCGCCGTCGCGTGCTCGACGTAGCCCTCGCGCTCAAGCACGTCGAGGTGCTTGCGCACGCACTGCTTCGTCACGCCCAAAGCCTCGGCCAACTCGTCGGCGCTCACACTTCCGCGCGCGCGCAACTGCTGCACGATCTCTTCGCGCGACGCCCCGAGCCCGATTTTAAGAGTGGCTACCACGACACTTTCATGCTACTTTTGGGACGCCCTTTTGTCAACCAGGCGGTTGCTAAATACGAGAATCTCCTCGTTTCAACCAGAGACTTTTTCCCGATGACCGACGACCACACCGGACGCTTCTCGACGCGCGTCGCCGACTACGTCAAGTACAGGCCCGGCTACCCCGGCGCCGTCCTGAGCCTGCTCGAAGAAGAGTGCGGGCTCACCCCGGCGTCGGTCGTGGCCGACGTGGGTTCGGGGACGGGGCTGCTGTCGGAGCTGTTCCTTAAGAACGGCAACCGCGTCTACGGCGTCGAGCCCAACCGCGAGATGCGCGAGGCGGGCGAGAGCCTGCTGGCCTCTTACACGAACTTCGTCAGCCGCGACGGCCGCGCGGAGGCGACGACGCTCGACGACGCGAGCGTCGATTTCGTCACGGCCGGACAGGCGTTCCACTGGTTCGACCCGCCGCGCGCGCGCGTTGAGTTCAAGCGTGTCCTGCGCGGCGGCGGCTGGGTCGTCCTCGTCTGGAACGACCGCCGCACGGAGGGCACGCCCTTCCTCGAAGACTACGAGCGGCTGCTCCTCGAATACGGCACCGACTACAAGGCCGTGAGCGACAGGTACGCCGAGGAGTCGATGCTCGCCGCGCTCTACGGCCCGAGCGAGATGCTGACGAAGAGCTTCGACAACGAGCAGGTCTTCGACCTCGAAGGGCTGCGCGGCCGGCACATGTCATCCTCCTTCGTGCCGCAGCCCGGCCACCCTGACTTCGAGCCGATGATGCGAGAACTCGAATCACTCTTCCGCCGCCACGCCCGCGACGGACGCGTCGTCGTCGCCTACGACACGAAGGTCTTCTACGGCAGGCTCTGACCGACGGGCCGATTCAGCTTGCCTTTTAACTCCCGCCTTCTTAGCATAGCTCTGGTCTTCCCCTTGAAACTGTCCTGCGTCACGAAGAGCCCCATGCCGAACACACCCACAGCCTCCGAGAAGGGCCGCGCGTGCGCGCGGGCCGCTCTGCTTTCACTCTGCGCGCTGCTGGCGTGCGCGCCGTTCGCGCGTGCGCAGAAGGGCTCCGCCGCGAAGCCCGCGCCGAAGGGGCAGGCGAAGTCCGCGCAGGCGAAGGAGAGGCCGGCCCCCGCGAAGAGCCGTGCGGGCGGGCGCGTGCCCACGGAGACGCTTTTGCAGATCGTGCAGGCGGAGGACGAGCGGCGTTGGGAGGATTCTGACTTAGGGAAACTGCTCACGGACGCGAGCCCCGCGGTGCGCGCGCGGGCGGCGCTCGCGGCCGGGCGCATCGGCGACGAGGGCGCGGTCGGGCCGCTCGGCGCGCTGCTCAACTCAGACCGCGACGACTCGGTGCGCGCGGTCGCGGCCTTCGCGCTCGGCGAGATTGAGGCCGAGCCCGCGTCGGGCGCGCTCACGCAGGCGTTGCGGCTCTCGAAGTCTCCGGAGTTGCGCGCGCGCGCCCTGGAGGCGCTCGGCAAGATCGCGTCGGCGCTGCCCGAAGGTCGGGCCGACGCGAAGAAGCGGATCGGCGACGCCATCACGACGGCGCTCGTCGCCGAGCAGAGGCTCGCGAAGCCGAACCGCGCGCTCGTCCTGCACGGCCTGACGGCGTTGCTGCGCGCGCGCCCCGAGAACGGCGCGCGCACGGTCGCGCTCTTCCTCTCGTCGGCGGACGCGCGCGCCCGCGCCGACGCGGCCAACGCGCTCGCGCGCATGCGCGCCAAGGAGTCGCTCGAACGTCTGCGCGCGATGCTCGCGTCGGACACGGACGCGGTGGCGCGCGCCAACGCGGCGCGCGCGCTCGGCGCGGCCGAGGACACCGCCGCGTTTGAAGTGCTCGCGCGGCACGCCGCGACGGACACGGACGCGCGCGTGCGCGTGAGCGCCGTCCGCGCGCTCGCGCAGATAAAGGAGCCGCGCGCCGCCGAGTCGCTCGTGCGCCGGGGCGGCGAGTTGTTCGCCGCGTACAAGTCCGCGCGCGTGGGCGGCGCCGCGAGCCCGCCGGAGGTGAACGAGTTGCTCGAAGTCGCGACCGCGATGGGGCGCGTGTTGGCGAACTCGAACGACGAGCGCGCGCTGACGCTGCTGCGCGCGTCGCGCGAGGCCGGCGTCGTGGCGCCTGAGTTGGAGACGGCTTTGGCGCGCATCGCGCCGACGCAGTACCTGCGCGAGAAGGGCGTCGCGGACTTCGTCGCGCAAGCATCGCGGCGCGGCGCGGCGGGCGTGACGTGGCAGAGGGTCTCGGCCTTGGCGCAAGGCTTGGGCGAGATGGCGGGCGTCACGAGCGCGCAGGTCGGCAACAGCGTCGTCAGCCTACAGGCCGACGCGCAGATCGCACTGCGCGCGCTCGTGCAGAGTCCTTCGACGCCGCCCTCCGCGCTGCCCGACCTCCTGCGCGCGCTCGCGGCCTTCAAGCCGATAGACCTCAACGCGGTCGCCCGCGCCGCGCTCGGCAATCAGGACGTGATCGCGCGCGCCACGGCCGCCGACATACTTTCCGACCTGCCGCCCGAGGCGGAGACCGCGCGCGCGCTCGCCGACGCACTGCCGCGCGCCTTGCAAGACGAGACTGACGACGCGGCGCTTTCAATCCTGGGGGCGCTCGCCAAGCAGCAGGGGGCGGAGGCCCAGACGGCGATCAAGTCCGCGCTTGAGACGACGACCGACTATCTCGTGCGACGCCGCGCGGCGGACATCCTGCGCGAGCGCGCGGGCGGCTCCGCCAGCGAGCGGCGCGTCGAGACCGTCAACACGCGCAACCACCGCGAGGACTATGAGCGCGCGCTGGCGCGCATCGGAAAGACCGTGCGCGCCGTCATCGTGACGGACAAGGGCTCGTTCACGATGGAGCTTCTGCCGGACGAGGCGCCGCTCACGGTCGATAACTTCGTCGGGCTCGCGCGTCGAAACTACTTCAACAACGTCCTCTTTCATCGCGTCGTGCCGAACTTCGTCGTGCAGGGCGGCGACCCGCGCGGCGACGGCAACGGCGGCCCCGGCTACCAGATACGCTGCGAGATCAACGAGGTATCATTCAACCGAGGCGCGGTCGGCATGGCGCTCTCGGGCAAGGACACGGGCGGGTCGCAGTGGTTCGTCACGCACTCGCCGCAGCCGCACCTCGACGGCGGCTACACGGTCTTCGGCCGCGTCGTCGAAGGGATGGAGGTCATCGACCGCATCGTGCGCGGCGACCGCATCCGCTCCGTCACCATCACTGAGCGCGGCCGCTGAAAGGCTCCTGTTCATAAGAAGGTTGTTGATGAAACAAGGCGGAGTCGCAGTAGTTCTTCCCGGTCGCGCGGCGGCATTAGCGATGCTGTCACTCGCCCTGTTGTTATCCTCTTCAGGTTCCTCGGCGCTCGCGCGGCGGGACGGCGCGCACAGACAGGTTAAGAACGAGCAGCCGCCTCGGACGCTCTATCGCATCACGCTCGACCTCGATTTCGACGCGCGCACGTACGAGGGGCGCGAGCGCGTGCGCTGGGTGAATCGCGACGACCGTCCCGCGTCGGTCGTCTACTTCCACCTCTACCCGAACCTGCGCGCCGAAGACGAGCGCGCGGGCGCGCAGGACGCGCAGCCGGACGCGGCCGCGCCCGAAGAGCCGCGCCTCTTCGTGACCGCCGTGCGCGCGGGCGAGGGCGGGCAGGCGCTCCCCTTCTCGGCCGAAGACGCCGACGGCGTGTCGCTGCGCGTTCAACTGCGCGAGGCGGTCGCGCCCGGCGCCGCTGCTGAGATCGAACTCTCCTTCAAAGGCACGATCCCCGAACTCGACCCGGACGAGACGAGTCTGACGGCGCACGTCGTCCAGCAGGTCGGCGCGGCCATGCGCGACACGCGCGAGATACGGCGCGCGCGCGACACGAACTTCGTCTCGCGCGGCGTGATGCTGTTGGGGAGCTTCCACCCCGTGCTCGCCGCGCGCGCGGGCGGCGACTGGCAGCGCAAGGTCGAGCCGAGCGTCGGCGAGACCTACTTCACCGACGTGGCCGACTACGAGGTCGCGGTCGAGACGGCCGACGGCGTCAACCTCTACGCCTCCGGCGAGCAGCGGCCGGACGCGGGCGCGGGGCGCAAGCGACGGCAGACGTTCGCGGGCGAAGACCTGCGCGGCTTCGCGTTGGTGGCGGGGCGCACGCTGCGCGCGGAGGAGCGCGAGGCCGGCGGCGTCCGCGTGCGCTCGGTCTTCACGCCCGAGCATGAGAAGGTCGGCCGTCGCGTGCTCAATGTTGCGGCCGACGCCGCGCGCACCTTCAACGCGCGCTTCGGCCCGCTGCCCCTCAAGCTCGTCACCGTCACCGAGGCGCCGCTCGTCGCGGGCTTCGGCAGCGCGGAGTTTGCCGGACTGGCCGTCATCGCCGGCGCCTTCTACGTTGACTTCGACTCGCCCGCGATGCGCGCGCTGCCCGAGCTTGTGCGTGAACAGCGCGCGAGCGTCGAAGACAATCTTGAGTTCGCGGCCGCGCAGGGCGTCGCGCGTCAGTGGTGGGGCGGCGCCGTCGGCAACGACCCCGCGCGCCAGCCCGTGCTGCACGAGGCGCTCGCGCAATACTCCGCGCTGCTCTACGTGCAGGACGTGCGCGGCCCAGAGAGCGCGCAGCAGGTGCAGGACGACCAACTGCGCGGCGTCTATCAGGTCTACCGCACCTTCGGCGGCGAGGACGTGACGGCCGACCGACCCGCGCGCGAATACCGCAACTCCTTCCAGTACGCGGCCGTGGTCGCCGGCAAGGGCGCGCTCATGTTCGTCGAGTTGCGGAGACTCTTAGGCGAGGAGCGATTCTTCAAAGCACTGCGCGGCTACTACGAAGCGAACCGTCTGGAAGTCGCCGAGACGGAAGACCTCCGCTCCGCCTTCGCGGCGGTCGCCGAACTCCCGCAGCGACGCGCGCTCACGCGCACCTTCAATCGCTGGCTCTCCGAACGCCACGGCGACGAAGACATCGCCCCGCCCAACCCCCAACTCCTCGCCGCCCTCGGCTTCACCCCCGAGCAACAACAGGCCGCCCGCGACCGCAACGCCTTCTCCCGCCTCGGCCGCTTCTTCTGGCGCCAGATGACGCGCATCAGGTGACGATTCGCATGGGCACGAAGGCTTTCACGAAGATAGAGACCGAGAGGTTGGTGCTGCGCCGCTTTGAGGATAAGGACCTCGCGGCGTTTCTCGCTTATGTGAACGACCCGTTGGTGGCGCGGTATCAGTCGTGGGAGTCGTATACGGAGGAGCAGGCGCGGGAGGTGATTGGGGGGCAGCGGATGGTTGAGCCGGGGACGCCGGGGCAGTGGTTCACGTTCGCGGCGGAGTTGAAGGAGACGGGAGGCTTGAGCGGCCACGTTGCCTTAAGCGTGAAGGGTGAGGACCGAAGGCAGGCGGAGATCGGCTTCACCTTCGCGCGCGGGCACCAGGGGCGGGGGCTGGCGCGCGAGGCGGCCGAAGGGGTGCTCGATTACGCGTTCGGCGTGCTCGGGCTGCACCGCGTGGTGGCCGTCGCCGATTGCGAGAACGCGCGGTCGGTCGCGCTCCTCGAAAGGCTCGGGATGCGGCGCGAGGGGCACTTCGTCGAGAACATCTGGTTCAAGGGCGCGTGGGGGTCCGAGTACCTCTACGCCGTGCTTCGGAAGGAGTGGACGGCGAGGCGCGCAGTCTGACGAGAGCACGCTCAGACGGAAGGGGCGGGCGCGTGCCGGTGACACGCGCCCGCCCCTGTTTGTTAGTAAGTTCACGGCCGGTTCTACGTCTTCGGCGCCTTGCGGCGGCGGCGTGCGCGCGTGGCGATGCCGGCGAGGCCGGTGCCGAGCAGCAGGATGGTCGCGGGCTCGGGGACGGCCGCGGCCTGCGCCTGGCCGAAGCTGAAGTTGTCGAGCAGCGGGATGCCGGACCCGTTCGCGCCGGGTATCGTCATGAAGCGGATCGAGGCGATGGCCACGTCCGTCGTGATGCCGAAGAAGCCGCGCTCGGGCCGCAGCGGCGTGTTGACGACGAAGGTCTCGCCGGTGGCGAGCACCACCTGGAAGGAGAGCCCGTCCGGGTTCGTGCTCATGAGGTCGGTGCCGATGGCCGTGATGCCCGCCGGCAGCGTGACCTCGACGAAGCTGAAGCCGGAGAGCACCGCGCCCGAGTTGAACTGGAAGAGCGGCGCGAAGAAGCCCGAGTCCACCACCGAGACCTGCCCCGCGGCCGAGCCGCTGAAGGTGACGCCTTGCAGCGTCAGCGGCGACGAGAAGTTAGCGACGCTGTTGGTCGGGGCGATGCCCTCGAAGGTGATGGTCGTCAGGTTGGTCGCCGCGCCGTTGAACGCGGTGCGCGTGGCGTAGACGACGGTGTCGGCGCGCGCGGGCGCCGCGACGACGGCGACGGCCGCGCAGGCCGCCAGCGTGAAGAGCAGTCTCCGTAAGGCGTTCATGTTTAAATCTCCTTTGCTCTTAATGCGCGGGCACTCCGCGGCCCTGCTGGCGCCGCCGGTCTTCTTTTATTTCGAGAACGTCGGGCCGTGCGAGAGAGAGCGGGGCAAGCGCAACACTCTCCAGCCGTCTGGGTTGTAGGGAGCGCGGAGAGCTTATGCGTGGCGCCGCGCGCTTGTCAAGGTTTTTGCCAAAGGCGTTGACTTTCGCGCGGAAGGGCTTATGATTCGGCCGTCAAGCCCATGCCGGTCATCTACACCATCGACAGGCCCGCGCGCGTCGTCTACCTGACCACGGTCGGCGACCCCACGTTCGACGAGTGGCGCGAAACGCTGCTCGGCGTCTTCGCCGACCCGGCCTTCGAGACCGGTTTCCACTTCATCAGCGACCGCCGCCGCGCCACGGCGCCCGACGCGGACTTCGTCGAGCGCGAGGTCGTCTTCGTCCGCGAGCACGAGCGCGAGTTGGGCCGCTGCCGCTGGGCGGCCGTCGTCCCCGACCCCGCGACCGACGAGGCCGCGCGCGCCGTCACCAACCGCGCCGCCATGTCACAGGTCGAGGTCGGCTTCTTCTACGACCTCGCGGCCGCACGCCGCTGGGTCTTCAGCCGCGACTGAGCGCGCGCGTCATCAGTGACTGACGGGCGCCGCGCCGTCTTCGCAGACCGTACGTGTGGAGGTTCACGTCGATGACCCGACCGCTTGCGCTCTTCGCGCTCTGTCTCGCCTCGGCCCTGACACTCTCATGTAACTCGAAGGGGGCCGACCCGTTCGCGGGGCGCGTGGTCGATCTCTCGCACGCGTACGACGAGCAGACCGTCTTCTGGCCGACGGCCGACGGGTTCAAGTTGCAGAAGGTCGCGGACGGCGTGACGCCCGGCGGCTACTACTACGCCGCCAACAACTTCTCGATGGCCGAGCACGGCGGTACGCACCTCGACGCGCCCGTCCACTTCGCCGAGGGGCGCAACACGGCCGACCAGATTCCGCTCGAACAGTTGATGGGCGCGGGCATCGTCGTTGACGTGTCTGAGAAGTGCGCGCGCGACGCCGACTATCAGGTCTCGGCGGAAGACTTCGCCGCGTGGGAGCGCGAGCACGGCCGTCTGCCCGACGGCTCAATCGTCCTTCTGCGGACGGGCTTCGGCAAACGCTGGCCCGACCGGCGCGGCTACATGGGCACCGACGAGCGCGGCCCCGACGCGGTCGCCAAGCTCCACTTCCCCGGCCTCCACCCCGACGCCGCGCGCTGGCTCACGCGCGAGCGTTCAATCAAAGCCGTCGGGCTCGACACGCCGAGCATCGACTACGGCCAGTCCAAACTCTTCGAGTCGCACCGCGTCCTCTTCGACAAGAACGTCCCGGCCTTCGAGAACCTCGCCAACCTCGACCAACTCCCCGCCGAAGGCTTCCACGTCATCGCCCTCCCCATGAAGATCAAGGGCGGCAGCGGCGGCCCCCTGCGCGCCGTCGCGATTCTTAACAACTAGCGGGCGTCCCGCAGACGGCATTCGGCGGGCGCGAGCAGTCAGGCGTCGCCGGGCTATTGAGTTGGACGACTTGTTAACCATCTAATCCGTATCATGTATATCACTTCCCCGGTCGTCCTCTTTATGCTGCCTTATGTCAATTAGTCTATAAGTCCTTACGGCCGCCACGACGAAGAAGGAGAGGGTTATGCCGAGGGTGATCAATCGAGGGTAATAACGAAGCTCGAAATAACGGTTCGTGCTCGTTTCCGAACGGGCGCCGAAGAAAATCTGAAAGATTTCTCCGACGACCCAAGCTATGTTTCCGAGAATGAACGGCGCCAGCGGCCCGTCACGCAGTTGGAATATATTTCTTCTTCCTTCCTCTCCTTTGGGGGTGTGTTCGTAAGCGATGTAAAGACTGTATGCCGCCAGGATGTAAATACTAAGGTTCACGATATAGGCTATGGAGCGAAGGTTGGCGAACTCCGCCGCCGAAGCATCGGGGTCTCGGAGTATGTCAATGAGTTGCAAAGTCACTTCGCCTATAATCCAGGCCGCGTTGCCCAGTATCAAAAATAGTATCGCCGAATTAATGCTGATCTCCTTTTTGTCTCTAAAGAGACGCCTGATAATTTGATTGCATATCGGGGCGATGACCCCGCCCAGGACCGCGCCCAGAATCATGGTTAAAATATTGAAAGTGGTTGCGTCGAATAGCTTGCCCGCATCCTGATTCTGCAACATGAACCGGCTCCTTTATCGCGAAGATTGTGAACGCCCCTCCTCGCCGTCCCACGTTACGCATATTCTATTTATGTGAGGCTCCGAGACGCTTCGGCTAAGGCGGGGAGGAAGATATCGATAGAGGGATGCGGCGTCAATAGTCGGCGTTTAAATTTCGTACGACGTGAGGCCCGATTTCTTCGTACTACCGTGGCGGGCGCGTACGCATCTAAACTGCCGCGCGGGGCGCCCCGTGGCGAATCGTAGTAAGCTGATTTTAAAGAGGAGGAGTTGCCGATGGCTTTGAGCAAGAGCTTGGCGGAGCGTGGAGCGCGGGCGGTGTTGACCAAGCAGCACGAGCGCGCGGACGTGGAGCGGAGCCTCGACCAGTTGAGCCGCGCGATGGACGGACTCTTCCGCATCCCGGGCACGGGCTGGCGCATCGGCCTCGACGCGCTCGTCGGGCTCATCCCCGGCGTCGGCGACTTCGCGACGACGGCCGTCTCGCTCTACATCCTCGCGGCGGGCGTGCGCTACCGCGTGCCCAAGGCGACGCTGCTGCGGATGGCCTCGAACATCGCGGTGGACTACCTGCTCGGCGCCGTGCCGCTCGTCGGCGACCTCTTCGACGCGGCGTGGAAGTCGAACCAGATGAACGTCGAACTGCTGAAGCAGCGCGCCTCGGCCACGCCGGAAGAAGCGAAGCACGGCCGCGTCAGCGACTGGCTCTTCCTCGGCGTCATCGTGCTCGGCCTGCTCGTGCTCCTCGTCGCCTCGGTCGCGACGAGCCTCTGGCTGCTCACGCAACTCATCGGGCTCTTCACGTAAAGTTAACCGCAGAGACACAGAGACGCGGGTCGTTGAGTTATGAACTCA
>DASVGG010000037.1:0-143323 GCA_036379655.1 Pyrinomonadaceae bacterium | reverse complement strand
TGGTGGCGATTCTTCGTTACGCGTGCTGGCGCACGATTTGGCGGGCTGGGATGCCCGCGCTCCCGGCGCGCGACTCCCGGCGTGCGACTAGATGTCGCGGCGGTCGATGTCGATGTCGTCGGCGCGGCCCGTGGCGGTGGCGCGGCGGACCTTGGTGCCGGCGGTCTCTTCCACGTCCACGTCGGTCTTGCGGACGGTGTCGCGGACGGTCTCGGTGCGCTCGCCGACCTCCTTGTTGATGGCGACCTCCTCGACGACGCGCGCCGTCTTATCGACGACCGCCTCTTCGCTCCGCTCGCGCAGCTCGAACGTGCCCTCGCGGAAGGCGCTGATGTCGGCCTCGGAGACCGGGCGGTTGACGGGGCGCCGCTCGACGTTGACGCGCTCCTCGCGCAGGCGGACGGCCTCCTCGACGGGGCGCTCGACGACGCGCGTGCGGACGCGGACGCCGCCGCCCTCGACCTCGCGCTTACCGACGCGCAGCTCCTCCTCGATGACGGGGATGCGCGCCTCGCCGCCCTCGGCCAGGTCCGCGCGGTTCGTCTCGACGTTATCCGTCGTGCCCACGTAGGCGGCCTCGCGGTGCGTCTCGCCGCGCTCGTCCACGTCGCCGCCGAAACGGTTGAGGATGGCTTCGGCGCGGTCAGCCGTCTCCTCTGTCTCGCAGTCCACGGTCACGACCGTGCCGCCGCCGCCGACGGCCTCGCTGTAGTGGCTCGCGTTCTCGGCGTCGTCGCCGAAGAGGCGCGAGAAGAAGTTGCTGATCTTGTCGCCGACGCCTTCGTCGTCGCGGTACGAGTCGTCGCGGCGCGTGTCCGCCTCGTCATAGTTCGTGTAGTCGCGCGAGGTGATGCCGATGTCCTCGCGCGGGATGCCGACCTCCACCAACTCGACCACGGCGCGCTGCGCCTCGCGGTACTCGTCGAACAGTCCGACAATCGTCTTCGTCATTTACTTCCCCCTGATTGATGTTTGAGTGAGACCCGGCCGGAGAGAGATAAGGCCGGGCGTGTTTGATTAGCTGTGCGGCGCGGCGTGACTTCGCACGCCGGCCCCGTCCGACTCTTCAGAGTCGCCGCGCGCGGCATCCGCGTCCGCGCGTTCGACGGAAACTTCTTCGCTGAGCAACTTGACGCGTTGCGGGTTGCGTTCCTCCGTGCGTTTGCGCGTGATGCGCAACTCTTCGCGCACGACGAGGCGCTTCTCGACGACGAGCACCTCTTCGAGCACGGGCACGACGAGCGTCTCGCCCTCGTAGCGCGGGCCGACGGGTCCGTCCACGAACTCGTCCACGGTCACGCGCTCCACGTCGTACTCTTCGCGCAGGAGCGGCTGGTCCACGACCTCCTCGTGCTCGTGCACGGTCTTGGTGACGCGGACGCGGCCGGTCTCGACGACGCGCTTGCCGACGCGCAGCTCTTCCGCGACGACGGGGACGACTATCTGCCCGCCGCCGTCGGCCGCCCCGGCCAACTCGTCGAAGCTGCCTCGGAAGATGAGAGTGCCGTGGTCTTGCCGTTCGAGCGCGCCCGGCGGGAGCCAGAGCTTGCGGCCGTCCGCGAGCAGCACGCGCGCGCGGCCGTTCCCGGCAACGTCCGTGAACGGTGCCTCAAGAGTGCCGCGCACCCCTTCGGTGTCGAAGACTATAATGTCCTCCGCTAACGCCATCCTTCTCCTTCGCGGACGTATGATTTGAGTTCCGACGTTTAAGCCTCGGCGTGACTAAAGCAACATGCGTACCCCTTCGTCCACGCCGCGTGGTTAGCGAAGAGACGCCGTCTGTCAGTCATCAACTCTCAAATCGCGGGGCGCGAAACGGTACAGTGTTGTAAGTTTGGTGTACGAGGGGGCTAGACTCGCGACCCGCGCGGAGTTAGGATGTGCGGCACGCAACGTAGAGAAGTCTTATCCAACGCCTTTGGACACCCCGTCCGCTCGAAGGAAAACGAAGATGAAAAGTTTAGTGAAAGCGACGTTCGCTCTGTTGTTGTTCGTCTCCGCCGCGACGGCCCAGACGGGCGCCCCGGCCGCCTGGACGCCGGAGTTGCAACTCAAGGTCAGGGGCATCGCCACGCCGCGCGTCTCGCCCGACGGGCGGCGCGTCGTCTACGCGGTCAGCGACCCCTTGATGACCGCCGACCGCAGCGAGTACGTCTCGCAGGTCTGGGTGGCGACGGCCGACGGCCGCGAGCAAGTTCAACTCACCTTCGCCGACAAGTCCTCGACCAACCCGAAGTGGTCGCCCGACGGCAACTGGATCGCCTTCACCTCGACGCGCAAGGAGAACAAGAACAACCTCTACCTGCTGCGCGCGTCGGGCGGCGAGGCCGAGCCGCTGACGGACCTGAAGGGGAGCGTCGCGGACTTCGACTGGTCGCCCGACGGCCGCTCCATCGCCTACACGATGGCCGACGCCAAGACCGAGGAGGAGGAGAAGAACGACAAGGCGAAGAACGATTTTCGCTGGGTGGACGAGAACGTGAAGATGGCGCGGCTCTACCTCATCCCCGTCCAGAAGGACGCGATGGGTAAGCGCGAGCCGCGCAAGCTCACGACGGAGGGCTACCACGTCGGCGAGTTCGACTGGTCGCCCGACAGTTCGCGCATCGCCTTCAGCCACTCGAAGTCGCCCGTGGCGAACGACTGGCCGACCTCGGACGTGTCGGTCGTCGATGTCGCGACGGGCAAGGTCACGGTCTTCGTCAACACGCCGGCCGCGGAGATGTCGCCGCTCTACTCGCCCGACGGGAAGTCGCTCGCGCTGATGGTCAGCGACAACCCGCCGCGCTGGGCGCAGAGCGGCACCGTGCACATCTTCCCCGCCGCTGGCGGCCCGCCGAAGGCGCTCGCCGTCTCCTACGACGCGCAGCCGAACGTCGCGGGCTGGTCGGCCGACGGCCGCCGCCTCTACTTCAGCGAGGCGAAGGGGACGGGCACGCAGTTCTACGCCGTCGATACGGCGGCCAACCGCATCGACGAAATCAAGACGACGCCCGCCGTCTACAACGCCGTCAGCCTCAACCGCACGGGGACGGCCTTCGCCTTCGTGCGCCAGACGCCCGAGGCGCCGCCCGAAGCGTTCGTCGCTTCAGTTAACGACTTCACCCCAACGCAGGTCAGCCGCGCCAACGCGGAGATGAAGCTGCCGCCGCTCGGCAAGACCGAGGTCATCCGTTGGAAGTCGGCGGACGGGAAAGAGATTGAAGGGTTGTTGACCTACCCAGCCGGCTACCGCGCGGGACGCAAAGTCCCGCTCATTCTCAACGTCCACGGTGGCCCGGCGGGCGTCTTCCAGCAGACCTTCATCGGCGGGCGCGGCGTCTACCCGCTCGCCACTTTCGCCGCGCGCGGCTACGCCGTCCTGCGCCCGAACCCGCGCGGGTCGAGCGGCTACGGCGTCGAGTTCCGCCGCGCCAACCTCAAGGACTGGGGCGGCGCGGACTTTCAAGACCTGATGACCGGCGTCGATAAAGTCATCGAGATGGGCGTCGCCGACCCCGACCGGCTGGGCGTGATGGGCTGGAGCTACGGCGGGTTCATGACCTCCTGGATCGTGACGCAGACGAAACGTTTCAAGGCGGCCTCGGCCGGCGCGCCCGTGACGAACCTGATGAGTTTCAACGGCACGGCCGACATCCCCGCCTTCATCCCCGACTACTTCGGCGGACACTTCTGGGAGGCGTCGGAGCTTTACCAGAAGCACTCGCCGATGTTCCAGGTGCGCGGCGTGACGACGCCGACCATGATCCAGCACGGCGACGCGGACATCCGCGTCCCCATCTCGCAAGGCTACGAGTTCTACCGCGCGCTCAAGGCGCAGGGCGTGCCCACGCGCATGCTCGTCCTGCCGCGCCAGCCCCACGGCCCCACCGAGCCCCGGATGCAACTCGCCGCCATGCAGGCCAACCTCGACTGGTTCGACAAGTACCTGAACGACAAAGAGCAGTCTCAACGCTAGCCGCCATGAGCGCGTCAGCGCGAATACGACGAAGCGCCATCCATCAATGTTGATGGATGGCGCTTCGTCGTTAAGCGTGCTGGCGCACGCTTTGGCGGGCAGGGATGCCCGCGCTCCCGGGTTAAGCGGCGTCAAGCCTCGGGCGGCGTGCGTTCGAGTTCGAGGTTCATGTTGAGGCGTTGGAAGGAGTCGCGGGCTTCGGCGAGGAGTTGGCGGCCGCGCTCGGGGTCGCCGTGCGCGAGTTCGTGGCGCGCCCAGTCGCGGAGCGTGCGCGCGCGCTCGGCCTCCATCTGGATGCGCGCGAAGATGGAGAGGCTGTGCGCGAAGCAGGCGGCCGGGTCGCGCGTCTCGCCTTGGACTTCAATAGAAGACTTGGAGCTTGAGGCGACGAGGCCGAGCACGCGCCAGGCTTCGGCGAGGTGTTCGTGGTTCTCTATCTCGCGGCCGAGTTCGAGCGCGCGCAGCGCGGCCTCCTTCGCCTCCGCGATGCGCCCGCGCCCGAGCAGCGCCTCCGTGAGAAAGCGGTAGTTCTCGGAGAGCCCGACGTAGCCGGCAGCGGTCGCCAGCTCAATCGTCTGACGCAGGTCAGACTCGGCCTCTTCATACTCGCCCAGACCGATGTGCGCGGCGGCGAGGTTCGAGAGGTAGAGAATCTCTCCGTTGCGGTTGCCTATCTCGCGCGCGATCTGCAACGCCTCGCTGTAGCGCGCGAACGACGCCGCGTAGTCGCCGCGCAGCCGCGCCGTCTCGCCCAAGCTGTTGAGCAGGTTGCCGACGTAGCGGCGGTCGCCCAGCTCGCGGTAGAGCCCGAGCGAGAGCGACTTGAACTCCTCCGCCTGCTCGAACTGACCCAGCATGTGGTAAGCCATCCCGAGAGACTTCAGACACTCCGCGCGCACGCGACGGCCCTCGTCGCCGAGTTTGTCCACGAGCGAGAGCGCGCGGTCGGCCAGCATCATCGCCGCGCGCGCGTCGCCGAGCCGCGAGCAGACCTGGCTCTGTAGGTTGAGCGCGCGCGCGAGCTCCACCCCAGCCGCCGAGCCCGTGACCCCGGCGGAGCGCGCGAGCAACTCCGCGCGCTGCGTGCTCTCGAAGCAGGCGCGGTTGTCGCCCTGGCTGCTCTGCACGAGCGCGATCTCGTTCCACGCGCGCGCCTGCGCCGGGGCCGACTGCAAGGCCGCCGCCGCCGCGTGCATCTCCTTGTAAGCCTCGATAGATTCAGAGTAACGCGCCTGCACGCGCAGGACTTCGCCAAGCCCTTCGTACCACTCCATCCGCAGTGCGTTGAGCGCGAGTTCGTCTTCGGGCTCCGTCACGGCGCCGCGCGCGTTGAGGAAGCCGAGCGCCTTGCGGTAGTAGCGGATGGCCGTCTCGGGCGCGTAGGTCTCGCGCGCCTGGCGGCCGGCGCGGCCGTACCACTCGGCGGCGTCTTCGGCCGACGCGCCCGCGCGCTCGAAGTGCTCGGCGATGAGGCCGGCATACTCGCCGACGCGCCCGCCGCTGTGGCGCGCGAGCCAGTCGGCCGCGCGGCGGTGACACTCGCGCCGCTCGCGCTTCAAAACGCTCTCGTAGGTCACGTCGCGCAGGAGCGCGTGCTTGAACGTGTACTCGCGCGTGCCGGCGAAGGCCGCGGCCTCGCGCCGGTAGATAAGCTCTTTGCCGCGAAGCGATTCGAGCGCGCGGACGACATCGAGTTCGTCCACGGGGACGTGTCGGCGTGAGAAGGGCTCGCTCGTCGTCACGCGGCGGACGGGCGCGGTCACGCCCGCGCCGAGGTGCTCGACCGCGCCGTCCCAGAAGACGCGGCCGATGACCGAGCCCCTTTGCAGGACGGTCTTCTCGTCCGGCGTCAGACGGTCGAGCCGCGCCTGAAGCACGCCCGTCAACGTCGGCGGCACCTGCACTTCGCCGAGCCGCGTCGCGTCCACGCTCCACACGTCGGAGCCGGGCACGATGACGCGCTGGTCGATGAGCATCTTAATCAACTCTTCGACGTAGAACGGATTCCCCTCGGCGCCGCCGACGATTAGCTCGCGCAGCTCGGCGGGGACGCCGTGCGCGTGTCGAAGAATCTCTTCGACGAGTTGACGGCTCTCCTTCTTCGAGAGCGGTTGAAGCGTCAGGCGCGCGTGGCGCTCGCGCCCCTCGCCCCACGCGGGCCGCCGTTCAAGGAGCGCGGGGCGCGCGAGGCAGAGGAGCATGACGGGGTCGTGCGCGCAGTGTTGCGCGAGATAGTCGATGAAGTCGAGCGAGCCGTCGTCGGCCCAATGTATGTCGTCGAGGTAGAGCAGCGTCGGCAACTCGCGCGCGAGGTCTGAGAAGAACTGCGCGGCGTAGCGGAAGGCGCGGTCGCGCACCTGCCGCGCGTCGTCGCGGATGCCGGAGACGTGCGGGCTCGCGGAGTAGTCGAAGCCGATGAGCTGCCCGATGAAGTGCGCGCGCATCAGCACCTCGGCTTCGGCCACGTCCCTGCACATCGAGGTCATGCCGCGCTCAAGCTTCTCGCGCGCGACCTCGGGCGTGTCGCTGTCCTGTATCTCGAAGCGGAACGAGAAGAGGTCGCGGACGAGCGAGTAAGGCAAGCCCTGGTCGGACTCGCCCGCGCGCGCGTTGAAGATGTACCAGACATCTGGCAACAGCTCGACCCAGTTGCTGAACTCGTAAAGTAGCCGCGACTTGCCGAGCCCCGCGTCGGCGAGCACGGTGACGGCCTGAAGCTCGCTCTCCTCGAAGACCGATTCGAGCGTGTCGGTCAGTCGCCGCAGCTCCGCCTTGCGCCCGATCATCTTCGTCTCGACGCCCTCGACGCCGCGCGTCTGCACGCGGAAGGCGCGGCGCTTGGCGCGCAGGACGCGGTAGAACTGGACCGGCTCGGAGCGCCCGCCCGTCTGCAAAGACTCGGGCGGGAGCACGTCGAAGACGCCGCGAACGTGGCGGTAAGTGTCGTGCGAGATGAGCACGCCGCCGACGGGCGCCTCATGCTGCAAGCGCGAGGCGAGCCGCACGGGCTCGCCCGTCACCATCAACTCGCCCGTCGCCCCGACCTCGCCCAACAGCACGAGCCCCGTGCTCACACCCGCGCGCATGAGCCGCGCCTCTTCGCCCTCGACTTCCACGATGACGCGCGCGCCGGAGTCCCGCGCCTGCCCCTTCGCGACGAAGGCGAAGAGCGCCGACTGCATCTCAAGCGCGGCGCGTAACGCACGCTCGGGGTCGTCCTCGCGCGCGCCGCGCGCGCCCCAGAGCGCGACGAACGACTCGCCGACGCGCTTCGTCACCTCGCCGCCGTGCGCCTCGACGACCGCATCGACGAGCGGCCACAGCGTTGACATCAACTCGCCCACGTCCTCCGCGTCCAAGCCTTCGGTCAGCGCCGCCAGCCCTTCGGCGAGGTCCGCGAAGAGCACGGTCAACTGCCTGCGCTGCTCGGTCGTCTGGTACTTGCGCGCGACGACGCTCGGCGCCTGCTTCGGCATCGGAGGACTTTCGATTCCCTGACTCTGAGCGGGCGTCGTCAGCGCCGACGGCGACTCGCGCAGCGTGTCCGCGCTCAGGTCTAAAAGACGCGCGACGCGCTTAAGCTCTTCGCGAAACTCCTTCGCCGACGCGAAGCGGTCTTCGCGCCGCTTCGCGAGCGCGCGCGACGAGCACGTTAACTTCCGCCGGGACTTCCGTGGCGAGGTCTGTGAGCGACGGCGGGTCGTTGTGGAGGATGGAGACGACGAGGTCGCCGAAGTTCTTCTCATCGAACGGCGCGCGCCCCGTCAACATCTCGTAGAGCACGCAGCCCAGACTCCAAACGTCCGAGCGGCCGTCGAGGTCGAGGCCGCGCACCTGCTCGGGCGACATGTACGCGGTCGTCCCGAGCACTATGCCCGAGGCCGTGTTGACGCGCGCGCTCGTCGGCGCTTCTGTATCAACCGAAGGGACGGTGGCGACCTGCTTGGCGATGCCGAAGTCTAAGACCTTGACGTGCCCTTCGTCGTCGAGCATGACGTTCTCGGGCTTCACGTCGCGGTGGATGACGCCGGCCGCGTGCGCCTTCTGGAGCGCGCCGGCCGCCTGCGCGCACACGTCGAGCGCCTCGGCCGCCGTGAAGCGCCCCTCCCACATGCGCTCGCGCAAGGTCTTCCCCTCGACGAACTCCGTGACGATGAAGAGGCAGCCGCGCTCCTCGCCGATCTCGTGGACGGTGATGATGTTCGGATGGTTGAGGGCCGAGGCGGCGCGTGCCTCCTGCTCGAAGCGGCGCACGAGTTCCTCGTCGCGCGCGAAGTGCGCGGGCAGAAGTTTTAAGGCGACGCGACGGCCGAGCCGCGCGTCCTTCGCGAGATAGACGGTGCCCATGCCGCCCGCGCCGATCTTCTCAAGGATGCGGTACGAGCCGAGCGTCGTGCGGCCGGGCACGACTTCGAGCGGCGTCTGCCCGCCGCTCTTACGCGCCGCACGTTTGCGCGGTGAGGACTTCGCGCGCGAAGGCTTCGCCGCGTCGGGCCTGGTGCGTGGTTCTGTCTTGACGGGCGAGTCGGGCGAGTCGGGCACGGCCGCGAGTTGCTCGCCGGTCTCGACGAGCGAGTCCACCTCGCGCCGCAGTTCCTCGTCGCCCGCGCAGGCGTCGGCCAGATATGCGGCCCTGCGCGCCGGCGCGAGCCCCATCGCGCGCTCGTAGATTTGTCTGATTTGCTGAAGTCGCTCGGGCGTCATTCGCCTGCGTCTCACCCGGTGAACGTGTCTGCGGCTGCCGCCGTGCTCCTTCCGGTGGGGTTAACGCGAGCGCGCATTGTAGCATCTCGGCGCCGCGCCCGGCCGTCCAATCGCAACCTGAAAAATTATTTGCGCGCGGGCATGAAATGTTTCGCGCGCGCAAGACATATAAGGTGTGAGCGTGGAGGATTTCGGGGGCCGCGCCGCCCCGCGCGGCCACGCAAGCCCGGAAGCCGCAACCCCGCGCGCCACACCAAACTCACCCCAGACAGAAGGGGCGGGGACCTCAAAAAGAGCCCCGCCCCTTCCCTCATCTCTATTCTCTATGAACTCTTTCAGCCGCGCGGATTCGTCTGCGCGCGCCGCCTGAGCACCGCCGTGCGCGACGTGGGCACGAGCGCGCCCGCCTCCGGCGGCGGCGGCTCCGTCAGGTGCGTGAACTCCTCGGCGTGCGTTTGCAGGTACGAGAAGAAGCGCTCGAACTCGCGCTGCATCGCGTCCATCTTCTCGCGCATGTTGAGGATGATCTCGACGCCCGCGAGGTTCACGCCGAGGTCGCGCGTCAGACTGAGGATGACTTCCAGACGTTCGAGGTCGGAGTCGGTGTAGAGCCGCGTGTTCCCCTCCGACCGCGAAGGTTTAAGAAGCCCCTCGCGCTCGTACAGCCTCAACGTCTGCGGGTGAATCTCGTACTGAGTCGCCACCGCGCTGATCGTATACGTCCCGCCCTTACGCCTTTTCATAAGCTGGTAAATAGTAAATCGTGAATGGTAAATGGTGAGATGAGCGGCCGGCTCCATTCACTACTTACCATTTACCGTTCACTCACTCTAGTCCCATCGCCACGCGCGGGTTCTCGGGGTTGAGTTGCGCGTAACGCTTGAAGAGCTCCTTGGTCTCCTCCGAGATGACTTTCGGGAGCGTGACCTGGACTTCGACGAACTGGTCGCCGCGCGCCTGCGGGTTTCTCAAGGAGGGGATGCCGCGCTCGCGCATGCGGAACTGCGCGCCCGACTGCGTCCCCGGAGGAATCTTGAGTTGCGCCTTGCCCTCGATGGTCGGCACCTCGATGCGCGCGCCGAGCGCGGCCTCGGCAATCGTCACGGGCACCTTCACGTAGATGTTGTCGCCCTTGCGCGTGAAGTGCTTGTGCTTGCCGACGTTGGTGATGATGAAGAGGTCGCCCGCGGGTGCGCCCATGCGCCCGCCCTCGCCCTTGCCGGGGATGCGCACGCGCGAGCCCGTGTCCACGCCCGCCGGTATGCGAACCTTCACCGTCTCGGCCTTCGGCACGGTCCCCTTGCCGTTGCAGAGCGCGCACGGCGGCCGTCGCTTGCCCGCGCCGCCGCAGTCGGGGCACTCCTGCGCGAAGCGGAGACGCCCGCCCGCCTTCTGCACCTGGCCCGCGCCGTGACAGGTCGCGCAGGTCATGGGGTTGCCGCCCGTGTCGCCCGCGCCGTTGCAGCGCGGGCACTGCTCGGAACGGTTGACCGTGATGTTCGTCGTCAGCCCCGTCACCGCCTCCTCGAACGAGAGCGCGAGCGGCATCTCGATGTCGGCGCCCTTCTGCGGCACGGGGCGCGGCGGCTCCTTCTCGGTCTTACCGCCGCCGAACAGCTCCGAGAAGATGTCGCGGAACGAAGAGCCGCCGCCCGTCGAAGAGGAGGTCGTCGTGTTGCCCCAGTCGAAGCCCGCGAAGTCGAAGGGCACGCCGCCGCCCCGCGCCCCGGCGCCACCGCCGCCCGGCCCCGTAGCGCCGCGCGCGGCGGCGTCGGCGAGTTGGTCCGAGTAGGAGCCGAAGCGGTCGTAGACCTTGCGCTTCTTCTCGTCGGAGAGCACCTCGTGCGCCTCTGTAATCTTCTTGAAGCGTTCCTCGGCGGACTTGTCGCCCGGGTTCACGTCCGGGTGATACTTGCGCGCGAGCCGGCGGTAAGCCTTCTTAATCTCGTCCGGCTTCGCGTCCCGCTTGACGCCCAGAACATTGTAGAAATCTTCTTTAGCCATGAGAAAGTGAGCAGTGAGCAGTGAGCAGTGAGCAGTTAAGACGCGTCGCCCGCGCCTTACTTGCCTACTGCTCACTGCTCACCGCTTACCGCTTACTTATTTTCGTCAACGTCCACGTACTCGGCGTCGATGACGTTGTCGTCGCCGCCGCCGGAGGTCGAGCCGCCGCCGGCCGAACCCGTCGAAGCGCCCGCCGCGCTCGCCTGCTCCTCGCCGCCGCCGCCCGCGCCACCCGGGCCGCCCGTCTGGTAGAGCGACTCGGCCAGTTTGTGCGAAGCGGTCTGGAGGTTCTGGAAGGCGTTGTTGAGACGCTCGGTGCCGCCCTCTTCGAGCGCCTTCTTCGCGTCGGCAATCGCCGTCTCGACCTGCGACGTGACGGCGCCGTCCATCTTCTCCTTGTTCTCGTTGAAGGTCTTCTCGATCTGGAAGACGAGGCCGTCGAGCCGGTTGCGCGCCTCGACCTCTTCGCGCTTGCGCGCGTCCTCGGCCGAATGCGACTCGGCGTCGCGCATCATCTTATCGATCTCGTCCTTCGACAGGCCCGACGAAGCCGTAATCGTAATCTTCTGCTCGCGGCCCGTCCCCATGTCCTTCGCGGACACGTTGACGATGCCGTTGGCGTCGATGTCGAACGTCACCTCGACCTGCGGCATGCCGCGCGGCGCGGGCGGGATGCCGACGAGGTGAAACTTACCCAACGTGCGGTTGTCGCCCGCCATCGGGCGCTCGCCCTGTAGGACGTGCACCTCGACCGAAGTCTGGTTGTCCGAAGCCGTCGAGAAGATTTCCGACTTGCGCGTCGGGATGGTCGTGTTGCGCGGGATGAGAATGGTGTTCACCCCGCCGAGCGTCTCGATGCCGAGCGACAGAGGCGTCACGTCGAGCAGGAGGATGTCCGTCTTCTCGCCCGAGAGGACGCCGGCCTGCACGGCCGCGCCGACGGCGACGACCTCGTCCGGGTTGACGGTCTTGTTCGGCTCCTTGCCGAAGATGTTCTTGACGATCTCCTGCACCTTCGGGATGCGGGTCGAGCCGCCGACGAGGACAACCTCGTCAATCTTGTTCGCTTCGAGGCCGGCGTCCTTGATGGCCTGCTCGACGGGCGGCATCAGCCGCTTGAGGATGGGGTCGATCAACTGCTCGAAGCGCGCGCGCGTCAGCTTCATCACGAGGTGCTTCGGCCCCGAGGCGTCGGCCGTGATGAAGGGCAGGTTGATTTCGCTTTCCATCGTCGAAGACAGTTCAATCTTCGCCTTCTCGGCTGCCTCCTTCAGGCGCTGGAGGGCCATCTTGTCGTTCGAGAGGTCGATGCCCTGGTCCTTCTTGAACTCCTCGATGATCCACTTGATGAGCGCCTCGTCGATGTCGTCGCCGCCGAGGTGCGTGTCGCCGTTCGTGGACTTCACTTCAACGACGCCCTCGCCCACCTCAAGGATCGAGATGTCGAACGTGCCGCCGCCGAAGTCGAAGACCGCGATGGTCTCGTCCTTCTTCTTGTCGAGCCCGTAGGCGAGCGCGGCGGCGGTCGGCTCGTTGACGATGCGCATCACTTCGAGGCCCGCGATCTTGCCCGCGTCCTTCGTCGCCTGCCGCTGCGAGTCGTTGAAGTAGGCGGGGACGGTGATGACCGCCTTCTCGACCTTCTGGCCGAGGTAGTCTTCGGCCGCCGACTTCAGCTTCTGAAGCACCATCGCCGAAATCTCGGGCGGCGACCACTCCTTGCCGCCCGCGTTGATGCGCACGTCGCTGCCCGCGGCCTTCACGCCGTAGGGCACCTGCTTCTTCTCCTCCGAGACCTCGTCGAAGCGCCGCCCCATGAAGCGCTTGATCGAGTAGACGGTGTTCTCGGGGTTGGTGACGGCCTGGCGCTTGGCGACCTGACCGACCAGGCGGTTGCCGTCCTTCGTAAAGGCCACGACCGAGGGGGTCGTCCGCCCGCCCTCGGAGTTGGTGATGACAGTCGGCTCGCCGCCTTCCATCACGGCCACGACGGAGTTGGTCGTGCCCAAATCGATACCGATGATCTTACTCATTTTTCTGCCTCTCCCGATTTTCTAGCCGCGCGAGCCCCCCAACGGGTGAGCCCCCGGCCGCGTGCCGCAGTCAGTTGCCTGCCGTGGCCCTTTGCGCCCTACTCTCGGGCTCGAATCCGAGCCCGACGGGCGCTCCGGCGACCTTGAATGCGCCGCTAATATAATATGTGAGCCCCTTCTTGTCAACTTTTAGTAGCACAATCCCCTCCGAGCGTTGCCCGCCGCAAGTCGTTACAGCTTAACGGATTAGCGGAATCAACCCGAAGACTCGCGCTGCTGCCGGTCCTCGTTCAGCAGTTTTGAAGTCCAGAAGACATAGTGGATGCCGGAGACGACGGCGAAGGAGAAGACCGTCGTGTAGACGGTCGGCAGGTAGCCGCGCAGCGGCGGGAAGCTCGCGGCGATGAGGACGAGGACAACCGAGACGATCTGGACGGTCGTGTTGGCCTTGCCGAGCCAGGAGGGCTTGAAACCACGGAAACCGGTGACGACGTTGATGGTGGCGGCCCCGACGATGATGAAAACGTCGCGGCTGATGACGGCCGCCGTCACCCAGAAGGGGACGGGCAGGTGGCGCGGGTGCGGCTGGACGAGCGCCTCCGGGGCCATGATCGAGGGCATCGAGAGCGTGATGAAGGAGGTGACGAGGAGGAGTTTGTCGGCGATGGGGTCGAGAATCTGCCCGAGCGGCGAATACTGGTTGAAACGGCGCGCGAAGAGCCCGTCCAAGCCGTCGGTCACGCCCGCGACGACGAAGACGGCCAAAGCCCAACCGAACCTCTGGTAGTAAAGCGCGCCCACGAAGACAGGGATGAGCGCCATCCGGATGACGGTCAGGATGTTCGGGATGGTGACGACTTTCGAGGCCATTAAAAAAGTGATGAGTGATGAGTGATGAGCGATGAGTTGAGCCTGTACTCATCACTCATCACTCGACACTCATCACTTTTCCCTAGTCCGCGCAGCGCAGCGTCAGCAAAGAGACTTCGGGCAGGCAGCCGTAGCGGACGGGCAGGACGACCGTGCCGAGGCCGCGCGTGACGTAGATTTGGGTCTCGCCACGGCGGCCCAGGCCGCGCAGGATGCGGCGGCGGACGCGGCCCGAGGCCGAGTGCTCGGAGCGCCAGGTGACCTGACCGCCGTGCGTGTGGCCGGAGAGCACGAGGTCAACGCCCGCGCGCGCGGCGCGGCGCAGAATCACTGGGTTGTGCGCCAGCAGCAGCTTCATCTCGTCGGCCGAGGAGCCCGCGAGCGCGAGCGGCAAATCTTCCAACCCGACCATCGTGTCCTGCACGCCCGCGAGCCAGAAGGAGGCGCCACGGTCTTCGAAGCGGAGCCCCTCGTTGTTGAGCACGCGGATGCCCGCGAGCGTGAAGAGGTCCGTGACGAGGTCTGCGTCAACCCAGTTGTCGTGGTTGCCGAGGCATGCGTAGACGCCGCGCCGCGCCTTCAGTTTCCCGAGCATGTCGGCGCAGGGCTGGACGTACTCGCGCTCGTGCGAGACGTAGTCGCCCGTCAGCGCGATGATGTCGGGCTGGAGGCTGTTGGCGACCTCGACGGCGCGCTCAACCTGCTCGCGCCCCGTAAAGGGACTGTGGTGTATGTCCGAGAGATGGACGATGCGGAGTCCGTCCATCTCGCGCGGGAGGCGTTTGAGTCCAACGGCGTGGCGCTCGACGGCGAGTTGGTAAGGCTCGGCCAGAGCCGTACGTGCAATCTGAGCCAGCCCGGAAGCGATCGTGCGAAGGGGAGTCGTGCGCCCGTTGGCGACACGTCGCCGCTCTCTCCAGTTGGTGATCGTTGCCATCTTCGTCTGTTTCGGTTTGAAGGAGTGCCTGAAAAACTGTGCGAGGCCGTTACTTCCCTTCACCCTGGCCCGCTTTTCAAAGCCCGCGAATTATAAGAATGTCTGCCCCCGGACGCAAGGCCGCGGCGCCCACTTTCGACGACACTTCCGCGACATTTGGGTTGCGCGACGGTACACATCGCCTCATTTCAGAGGCCAGAAGTATGGGACGAGGAGGACGACGATGGCGAAGACGGCCACCGTTAAAATCGAGCCGACCTTGACGAAGTCGAGGAAGCGGTAGCGGCCGGGCGTGTAGATGAGGACGCAGGCCGGCTCCAGCGGCGTCAGGAACGAGCAGGAGGCGGCGTAGGTGACGGCGACGGCGAAGGAGCGCGGGTTGAGGCCGAGGGCGAGCGCCGTCTTGACCGCGATGGGGAGGACGACGAGCGCGGCCGCCTGGTTCGACATCGGCTGCGTGAGCGCCACCGTCAGCGCGAAGAAGCCCGCGAGGACGGCCAGTCCCCCGTAGGACTGGAAGTTGTTGACGATGATGTCCGCGAGGTACTGGTCGGCCTTCGTCTTCTCCATCGCCGTGCCGAAACTGATCATCCCGGCGATGAGGACAATGAGGCGCCAGTCGATTAACTCGTAGACCTCGTGCAGCAGCACCGCGCGCGACGCGAGCAGTATCAGCACGCCGAAGAGCACCGCGACGGCGAGCGGCACCTGCGGCAGGTGGAGCACGGAGAAGGAGAGGAAGACGACGAAGGCGCCGACCGCCCACCAGCGTTTACCCGCGCGCTCGCGCTGCCCGTGCAACTTGCTGTCTTCGAGCAGGAGGACGTGGCCGTCGGCGGTCAGGCGCTCGACGCCCTCGCGCGTCCCCTGCACGAGCAGCACGTCGCCGAAGCGGAGCGTGACGGTCGAGAGCTTCGTCAAAAGGGCCATCCCGTGGCGGTTGATGGCGAGCACCATCATGTCGTAGCGGTCGCGGAAGTTGAGCGCGCGCAGGGTCCGCCCGTTCATCTCCGAGCCGCGCAGGACCATCACCTCGAAGAGTTCCACGTCGCCGGCCTCAAGGTCGTGCGATTGCAGCTCGAAGTCGGGTCGAATCTCGATGCCGGCCTCCTCCTTGACGCGGAGGATGTCTTCCATGCGGCCCTGCACGAGCAGCAGATCGCCCTCCTGCAAGACCTCCTCGCCGCGCGGCGGCAGACGCCCCTGCGTGCCGCGAAGGATGCCGATGACCGTCAGGTCGAGTATCTCCGAGAGGTTCCCTTCCGCCAACGTCTTGCCCGCCAGCGGCGAGCCCTCGACGACGACGACCTCCGAGATGTACTGCCGCATCCCGTACTGCTCGAAGAGCGAGTCGGCCGAGCCACGGCTCGGCAGCAGACGCAGGCCGACGAGCAGCATGTAGAGCATGCCGACGACGACGATGGCGATGCCGACCGGCGTCAGCTCGAACATCGTGAAGGGCGCGAGCAGTTGCGGGCTGATCTGAAAGCTTTGGAGCAGCTCTTGATTCTCGCCGAGTTTGGCGAGCGCGCCCGAGACGGCGAGGTTGGTCGAGGTGCCGATGAGCGTGCAGGTGCCGCCGAGGATGGCGCCGAAGGCGAGCGGCATCAGGAGCTTCGACGGCTGGACGCGCGCGCGGTGCGCGATGCCGAGAACGACGGGGACGAACATCGCCGTCGTCGTCGTGTTCTTCATCACCGAGGCGCACGCGGCGGCCGTGAACATGACGAGCGTCGTGAGCTTGAACTCGTTCCCGCCCGCGATGCGGTGGAGGCGGCGCCCGACGAGGTCAACGACGCCGGTCTTCACCAGGCCGCCGGTCAGCACGAAGAGCCCGGCGATGGTGATGACGATGTCGTTGCCGAAGCCCGCGAACGCCTCCGAGACGTTGAGCGTCCCCGTCAGCACCAGCCCGATGACGAGGACGATGGTGACCACGTCGATGGGAATCTTCTCGGTCGCGAAGAGCACGAGCGCGATGAGCAGCAGGATGAGGACTGTGGCGATGGGCTGGGTCATGTCTCTCTTCTGCTATAATCCGGCAACGGCCTGGCATCTTGTCGAAACTGTGATTTTTTGCTCCGCGCGTGGGCGCATTCTATAGTGCCAAACGCCGAACTTTGCAAGGGGGAGTGTGACTTTATGGGCGCTCGGCGCGTGCTGGTGATCGAGGATCAGGAGGACCTTGCGGCCTTGTACGACAGCGCCCTGCGCAAGGAGGGCTACGAGGTCTCGAAGGCTTACACGGGCGAGGAGGGCGTCGCGCTCTTCGAGGACAGAGGGGCGGACGCGGTCGTCCTCGACATGACGCTGCCCGAGATGCACGGCGTGCAGACGCTCAAGACCATTCGCGGCATGAACGCCAACGTCCCGGTCGTCGTCGTCACCGGCGAGACGGACGACGAGATACGCCGGCAGTGCGAGCGGCTCGGCGTGCAGCAGTACCTCTCGAAGCCCGCCGACTACCGCGACATCATGAACGCCCTGCGCCGCGCGCTCGACGACCCGAAGACCACGACCGAAGAGTACCAGGTCGTCACGCTCCGCCTCCCCACGCGCATCGTCCGCTGCCTTATGGGCCTCGACGAGAACATCGAGCGCGCCGTCGAACTGATCTGTGAGGAGAAGTTCAAGACATGAGTTAACCCACCAACGTCAGGAGGAAACATGAGAAACTCTCACGCACGACTGCTTCTACTGTTTCTACTCGCCTCGCTACTCGCGCCCGGCTGCGCCCCTCGGAAGCCCGCGAATTTCCGCGACCTCGTCCCGCAATCGCCTGAACAACTTAATGAGATGGCCAAAGAGTCTGAGTGGACCATCCTCGTTACCGTGGACGCGGAGCGGAGGGTCTTCTTCAGGAAGGAGCAGGTCGGGACGACCGAGGACGTGGGCACGCTGAAGGAGCGTGTGCGGCAGGTCATCGAAAGCAACAGGCAGAAGGCGCGCGAACTGTCGGGCAAAGAGCCGGACAACACGGTCAGCACCGTCTTCCTCAAAGCCCCGGACGGCATGACGTACGGCGAGGTGTCGAAGGTCGTAGACGCGCTCAAGGAGGCGGGCGGCAATCCCATCGGCCTCCAGCCGTACGACGCCCCGCGTTAGGGACGGCCCTTCCGCTTCACTCGAACAGCTTGCGCTCGACGCCGGCCGCCGCGCGTCTGGTCGTGCCCTTCGCGGACTTCTGTTGCGAGGGATGCTGCGCGAGGTGTTCGGCGTTGAGGCCGAGTTCTCTTAACAGCCCGGCGAACTTCTTCGCGCCGTGCATGGTGATGATTCGCCGCGCGCCGGACTCGCGCGCGAGGCGGACGAGGTCGTCGTAGTCCGCGTGGTCCGAGAGCGGGAGCACGAGGTCCACGTCCTTGTACATGTAGGGCGCGCTTCTGCCCACGGCCCAGCCCGTCAGCATGATGAGGTAGCGGCGCGGGATGTTGTGGATCATCGGCTGGCGGCGGCAGCCCGGCGGCGTGATGAGCACGCGCCCTTCGACGTTCCCGCGTTCATACCTTTCGTACTCGCCCGAGAACTCCACGCCGCACTCGCGGTAAATCTCCGAGACGTTGTAGACCGAGCCGTGCAGCATCACACGGTAGCCGCGCCTTAAGAGAAGCTCCAGAGCCTCCTGACTCTTCCCCAACGCGTACGCCAGCACGACGGGCACGGCGTCGTCCGAGAGCGCGCGGTCGCAGGCGGCGTAGAGCCGGTCGTAGGTCGCCACGTCGGGCGGGAAGCGATACTGCGGGTCGCCGAAGGTCGATTCCATGACGAGCGTGTCGCAGGGGACGACGACCGCCTGCTCGGCCGCGACGTTCGGCCGGAGCTTGATGTCGCCCGTGTAGACGAGCCGCTCGCCGTCGGCCTCAACTAAGATTTGTGCCGAGCCGAGGCAGTGGCCCGCCGGGTACATCGTCAACGCATAACGACCGTAGTCGCGCCGCTCGCCGTAGTTCAAAGCCTCGACCTCCGCCTCGCCGCGTCGGTGGCGGAAGAGTCGCGCCGTCTCGGGCGTGGCGACGATGCGTTGGTGCTCGGCGATGTGGTCGGAGTGCGCGTGCGAAATGACGCAGCGTTCGCGCGGGCCGTCGGCGTCGAACCAAAGGTCGAGGTCGGGCAGGTAGAGCCCGTCCCGGTATTCGACTCTGAGCAAAACTTTCCCCCCTTGTCTCTAAGCGGCGCGCGCCTCCCGCTTGCCGCGCGCGCCCGTGTCGTTTATTTTCGGGAGCAGTCTGTTAAGGATTATAACGTAATGGAAGAGGAAGTCCCGAAGCAGAGCGTGCGGCGACGTTGGGACTGGCTGCGCAGGCTCGCGGCGTCGCGAAGGTTGTTGCGCGCCGAGTACGCGTTCCTCGTCGGCCTGGCGGCCTTCGCCGTGCTCGCGGTGCTGGCGAAGGCCAACGCGTACTTCGCGTGGGACGAACACGTCGCCGACGCGATACAGTCCTTCTCGCCGCCCGGCATGGAGACGTTCATGCGCGTCGTCTCGTTCCCCGGCGACGGCGTCACCTCGTGGATCGTCGTCATCGGGACGGTCCTCGTCTTCGTCGCGCGGGGCCGCCGCTCCGAGGGCTTCGGGCTGCTGCTGAGCGCGGCCGGCGGGTCGGCCGTCAACCGCGTCATGAAGTACGTCATCGGCCGCCCGCGCCCGACGCTGGAACTTGTCCGCGTGAGCGGCGAGTGGGCGCACGAGAGTTTCCCTTCGGGACACGTCGTCTTCTACGTCTGCTTCTTCGGCTTCCTCTTCTTCGCCGCCTTCGCGCTGCTGCCGAAGGGTTCGACGAAGCGCAAAGTGGCGTGCGCGCTGGCCGCGCTGCCCATCCTGCTCGTCGGCCTCTCGCGCGTCTACCTCGGCGCGCACTGGCCGAGCGACGTGCTCGGCGCATACCTCCTGAGCGGGATGTGGCTCGCCCTCTCGCTCGACGCCTACCGGCGCTGGAAGCGCCGCGCCACCTTCCACCCCGAAGAGGCGAAAGGGGTGATAAGCGACGCGTGATAAGAGGGCTGTTAGCTGTTGGCTGTTAGCTAAGAGCTAATTCTAAGGGAAGTAGTTGTGAGGCGGTAGAAAGAGAAGGCGGCGCGTCCTGACTTACTGTTCAGGACGCGCCGCCTTCACCTTTCATAACGCGGGACTAGTACCACTGACTGCGCGGCGAGAGGTAGCCGAGCGGCACGGGGAACTCGCCGAAGTTCGACACGGCGTAGTAGCTGCCGGTCGCGGAGGGCAGAATCCAGAACGCGCTTGTGGAGTCCAGGCGCTGTATGGCGATGTCCGCGCGGCCGTCGCCGTCGTAGTCGGCGGGCGCGGGGCGGTCGCCGCTCTGGCCCCAGTGCACGGACTGCGTCTGCCCGTCGGAGCTGTTCAGGATGTACCAGTCGGCCGGCCCCGGGCGGAAGACCGCGATGTCGGCGCGGCCGTCGCCGTCGTAGTCGGCCTGCACGGGGCTGTCGCCCGCCTGACCCCAATGCACCTGCGCCGTGCCGCCCGAGCTGTAGAGGAAGTGCCAGTCGCCCGTGCCCGGGCGGAAGACCGCGATGTCCGTGCGGCCGTCGCCGTCGTAGTCGCCCGGCGCGGGGATGTCCGCCGTCTGGCCGAACGGCACGCCGTAGAAGGTGCCGTCCGACCGCCGGATGTACCAGAAGCCGTTCGAGGGGCGGAAGACGGCGTGGTCGGTCCGCGCGTCGCCGTCGTAGTCGCCGGCCACCGGCAGGTCGGAGGTCACGCCGAACTGCACGCCGTAGAAGGCGCCGCTCGTGTCGGTCGCCACGTACCACGTCGCGTTGCCGGGACGGAAGACCGCGCGGTCGGTGCGGCCGTCGCCGTCGTAGTCGCCCGGCGTCAGCACGTCGGCGCTCGTGCCGAAGTAGAAGGAGACCAACTGCCCGTTCGTGCTGTTGAGTGAGCGCCACTCGCCGCTCCCTCGGTTGAAGTCCGAAACGTCGGACTTGCAGTCGCCGTCGAAGTTCGCGCGGTTGTCGCGCGGGTAGCGCGTGAAGTCGTCGGCCCCGAAGCCCTCGGTCTCCGCGTTCGGCGGGCTGAAGAAGTAGCGCCCCGAGGGCGTCGGCGTGACGGTGTAGGTGCCTTCGGCCAGAACGGCCCTGTACTCCCCGATGCTGTTCGTCACCCTGATCACGCTCCCGTTGCCGCCCACGATTACGACCGTGACGCCGGGCACGGGCTGGCCGGCGCAATCCCTGACGGTGCCCCTGACCACGGTGAAGGGCGTCGGCGCCGCCTCCTGCGCGGACGCCGCCAGCGGCAGGGCCAACAGAAAGAGGGCGGCCAGCAGATAAACCCGCATCCGGCCTCGGGCCGAAGGTCTCGCGTTCAACTCATTCGTCATGTTCAGTCTCCTCGCTTTCTAATCTGGTGTGAACTGAATGGGCAGGGCGCGGGCTCGCCGGGAGAAGGGCGGCCGCGCTTGAGAGTTAGGCGCGGCGCCGCCGAAGCGCGGAGATGGATGGCGCTTAGAGGGGCGCACGAGGCTTAACCTCATGTTGTGCCGACGCCCCCGTTGCGCTAAGATGCGGGTCGCCAAACCGGAGCATCTTCGGCGCACATCGTGCGTCGGGGTTGTTTCGATTTAGAGGCCCCCGGCGCTACCCGCCAGTAGCGCCGGGGGCCTCACCGCTTTTGCGATGAGAGGCACTATACATCAATTCCCGTCCCTGTCAACGAAAATTATTGTAACTACAGTTTTTAACTACCACTACAGTTTTCTTGTAACACACGTTCACAGCAACGAAAATGGCAAAGCGGCGCGCGGCCGAAGGCTTCGTGCGGCTCAACGTTTCGGTTTGCGGATGATGCTGCGCTTGCGCGGGATGGGCGGGAGGCGCGCGGCGATCAGGTCGGGGTAACGGCTGTTGATGATGGAGGTGAGAATCTCGTTGTGGTGCAGGCCGAGCAGGCGCGCGGCGACCGAGATTTTACCGTCGGCGGCCTTGAGCGCCAGCTCGATGAAACGCTTTTCGGGCTCGCGCAGCTCCTCCCTGAGCGAGAAGTCCGCCCAGGGCTTCGCGAAATTTCCACGCGGCGGGAGGCGGCGAAGCGCGACGACCTCCACGGCCTCCGCCGTGACCGTCGCGCCGTCCGGCGCGGCCGCCGCCGTCTCTTCCAACAGGGCGAGGAACGACGGCGTGTCCTCGCCCGCGAAGAGGCTGCCCGCCAGCCCGACCGCCTCCGGCGTGAAGGTCAAACGCCGGCCGGTGCGCTCAAGGAAGGCGCCGATCATTCTTTCGACGCGTCCCGCGCTGTGCGCCCGCGCCCCGTCCTCCAACGCGTCGAGCGCGTGGCGCGCGGCCCGCCTCAATCTTGAAAGGAGTTCCGGCTCCTGCGAGCGCGCGAGCAGTTCGTCGGCGCGCCTGTAGCAGTCCGCCATGCCCGACGCGCCGAGCCGCCCGCCCAACTCCTCGATCATCGAGAGCAGTGCGAGCCCGGCGACCTCCCTCCCCCCTGACTCCTCCGCCGAAGCCGCGGCCCGCGCGAAGGCGTCGCGCGACTCCGCGAACCGGCCGAGCCTCGCCAGGGCCGTCCCGCGCGTCGTCAGGGCTTCGGCGAGCAGTGCCTGTTCGCCCGCGTCCTCGAAGACTTCCGAAGCGGCGCGCGCCGAACGCTCCGCCTCCGCCGCGCGCCCCTCGGCGAGCAGGACGCGGGCGCGCGTCTCTTTGACCTGCGCGGCGTAGGCGTTGTCGCCGAGGCTCTCGAAGAGTGAGAGCGCGCGGTCGAGGTGTTGGTGCGCGTCAAGGCTCCTGCCGACCGTGTGGTAGAGGAAGCCGAGGTTGTTCTCGACATGCGCCTGATAGCGCACGTGTCCGGCCTGCTCGAAGTGATAGCTGGCGGCCGTGGCCTCAACGAGCGCGCGGTCGATGTAGTCGGCGCGGCTCTCGGCCGTGCCGAGCCCTTGTAGGGCGTGGGCCAGTTGGTTGTGGAACTTACCCTTGAGCGCGTGGTCGTCGAGCGATTCAAAGAGAGGCGCCGCCTCCAACAGGATACGGCGCGCGTCCTCGAAGCGCGTCGAGGAGTTCTCGGCGAGCGCCTGCCGGAGCAGGACGAGCGCCCTCATCTCGTCGGCCCCGCCGCCGAGCATCCCGAGCGCCTCCGAGAGCAGCGCGCGCGCCTCCTCGAACGCGCCCTCACGCCAGTACGCGGTGGCGAGTTCCACGCGCGCCTCGGCCGCGCGCTCCGCGAGCCCCAACCGCTCGAAGGCGAAGAGGCTCTCCGTCAAAAGGTCTTTGGCCGTCTCCTGCGGGCGCGCCTCCCAACGGTCGCCGCTCATCCAGCCGGTCAGCACGCCCGCCCGCAGCAGGAGTTCGGCGCCCGTATGCTCCCCCAAGCCTTCCGTCCCCGGCCGCTGCTCGGACGCGGGCCAGAAGGGGAGGAGGAGTTCGCGCGCCTCTTCGTAGTCGCCCGCGCCCTCGAAGCGCCGCGCGAGACGGCAGCGCAGCAGGGCGCGCTCGTCGGCCGACAGCGACTCCTCGGCCGCGAGTTCCGGAAGAGCCCTCCTTAGCTCACTCTGGTTCATGCGTAATCTTCAGCGCGGCGGCGAGACTCCTTCGCATAGTGCGCGGCGGACGCCACACATCTTACTCGCTCCCGCCCGCATTCGACCAAGAGGGCGAGGACTTCGGCGCCGGGTCGAAGGTCAGTTGCGTCCGTAGACCCGAGACCACGTCAACCGTATAGAGTTGGCCGTCGCCGCTGACGACGTTGACGAAGGCGATGCGAGTTCCGTCGGGCGACCACGTCGGGTCGGTCACCGCGTCCACGCCGCTCACCCTTACGCTCGTGGGCCTGCCCCCGTTGAGGCTCAACACGTAGACGCCCGGCGGAGGCACGACGGTCGGCCAACTCTCATCGGCCGGGGGCGGCGGGAGCGGCGTGCCCATCCAGCCGCAGCCTAACACGACGCCCACGAGGTGCGCGGAGTATGCGATGCTCCCGCCGTCCGGCGACCACGCCGGCTCGGCCTCGGCCGCCCCCGTGTAAGTGAGCCGCTTAATGTCGCCGCCGACCGTGTCCATCGTGTAGATTTCGTAGTTGCCGTCGCGGTAACTGCTGAAGGCGATGTGAGTCCCGTCGGGCGACCACGCGGGGTCCGTCCCGCCCTGCCCGTGCGTCAGTGAGAACTCGCTCGCGAGCCGCCCGCCGCCGTGCAGGCCCGGCACTTCGACGACGTATATCTGCGACGGGCACGTGCTCATGTTGGCGTAGCCGCCGTCCGTGCCGTCGTAGCCGCGCACGAAGGCGATCTTCGAGCCGTCGGGCGACCAGGTCGGCTCGCCGTCGCCGCCGGGGCTGTAGGTCAGGCGCCGCAGCTCCGCGCCGTCAATCCCGACGACGTAGAGGCTGTAGCCCCCCGCGCGCGAGCTGCTGAACGCGACGCGCATCCCGTCGGGCGAGACGGCGGGCTGGCGGTTCTCTCCCCCGCTCTCTCGCCCGACGATCTTCCGCGCCGGCCCTCCGCCCACGCCCTGGACAAAAATCTCGCCTCCCGCCGCGAAAGCGATGACTCCGCCACCGTCCGCGTCCGTCTGTGCGCGCCCGGCCGGCGCCGCCGCGCAGACTAAAGCCAACGCCAACAGCGACGCCTTCAACACCCGCACGAGGAATGACAACTCGACTTTCGCAGTAGGATCCTTTGACATCGTACTAACTCCCTTCGACACTGAATTCATTAAAATGGGGCTGCTTCGCACTCGAACCAGACCGGCGGGACTACGACTGAGGAGAAATTCCCGGGACGGCCGCGTAAGCCTCCGCATCATACGCGAATCGGCCAGCCTGTCAAGGTTAATTTTCTGCAAATCCGCGACTTAAACGTTGCTACAATAATCCTGTACAAGAATCCTGTAATCTGTCGAAGAAAGGCGAGAGGCCCGGCGGACTTAACGTCGTCCGCCGGGCCTCTCTCTGTTTCCGCTGTTGGCCGGCTATCTCTTCGAGTAGACCTCGGCGGCGACGGCGCCGTCGATGACGACCCGGGTCTCGGGTTTGAACGAGGCGCGGACGCGTTGCATCTCTTCGCGGTTCTCGAAGTATGTGCGGCCGCGTTGGAGGATGGCGTAGACGGGGCCGGGTTCGGTCGTCACGTCGAAGCGCGGGTCGGAGATGACCTGTGAGCGGAGGTCCGCGCGGCCGAAGCGCGCGAGGTAGTGGCGGACGACGCCGGGCGTCTCGTGCGCGATGGTCGCGCCGGGCGGCGCGTGCTCGGCGACGTACTTGATGGCCTCGCGCAGGCCGTCGTCGTAGAGTTCGTCGTGCGGAAAGTAGTAGCCGGCCGGGCGCGGCGCGAGCGCGTTGGTGTAGAGCGCGTAGTGCGGCCCCGCGGTCACCGTCCCCAACGCGGGCACGCCGACGAAGAGCGCGAGCGAGGCCGCGCCCGCCCACGCCGCGAGCCCGTGCCTGCGTTCGACCTTCAACGCCCCTATCAGCCACCGCGTCAACGTCACCATGCCGACCGCCGCCGTCATGTAGACGAACGGCATCAACGAGAGCATGTAGCGCAGCCACTTCGCCCCCATCAGCGAATAGGGCACGAGCCAGAAGAGGAGCATGAAGAGGAGGAAGGCCGCGCCCGGCTCTCTTCTTCTACGCCAGAGCGCGACGAGCCCGGCCGCGAAGGCGAAGAGGACGGGCACGGGCGTCTTCGTCCAGAGGTAGAGCAGGTAGAAGTAGAAGGGCGTCGCGCCGAACGGCGCCTTCGAGACGACGTTGTAGTAGAGCGTCTCGCCCATCAGGTAGCCGTGGTGCGTGAGCAACTGCTCGCTCGAATAGGCCCAGAGGTACGCCCACGTCTTCGGCCACAGCAGCGCCGGGTTGACCAGCAGGAACGTGGCGGCGACGACGACGTAGAAGACGGCCGGCGTGTTGCCGCGCGGCTCGCCCGGCTCGCGCGCGCGGACGTGGAAGAGGTAGTGGTAGAGCATGTTCAGCCCGAAGTAGTGCGGGAAGTACTTCGAGGCGAGCATCAACGCCCACGCGACCGCGCTCAGGATATAGTTCAGCCTCTTCAACGCGGGCGCGAAGCCGCTCGCCTGCTTCGCGCGGATGTAGAAGTAGAGCGCGAAGAGCATGAAGAAGACGAGCAGCGTGTCCTCCTTCGCCACGCGGTTATAGGTGACGGCGCCCACGCCCGTCGCCCAGAGCGCCGCCGCGACGAGCCCCGTGCGGCGGCCGAAGAAGGCACACGTCAGGAGGAAGACCGGGAAGACCGTCAGCGAGCCGAAGAGGATGTTTGGGAAGCGCACGGCCGTCTCGTCGCTGACGGCGGTCAGGAGCAAGGGGTCTGTGCCGGGCACGCGCCGCGCGTTCCACCAGTCGGCCGCGCTGACCGAGGCGTAGATGAGCGCCTTCATCACCATCGGGTGTTCGGCGTTCCCCGTGAAGTCGCCGCGACCGTAGGCGCGCACCGCTTCGAGCTTGTTGATCTCGTCCTCGGCCAGACCGATTTGACTGACGCCGCCCGCGCGCAACGCGAACCCGAACGCCGCCAGCACGACCAGCAACACGACCGCGTGGCGATCAAGAACTTCGGCCAGACCGCGAGACCGCGCCGACGCCCCTACAGTACGCGTCCCCTCGGTCTCAAGCTCGAACGTTCGTGCCACGCAGAACCCTCTGAACGGCATCGGAAAAAACTACGTCTCCGTGACGGCATCGGCGCGCGCCTTCTCACCGAGCGCGGCGGCCCGCGCTTGCTCGGCCTCGGCGGCGACCGCGCGCAACGAGAGCCCGCGCGCGAGCAGGAGCGTGACGCCGGCCGCCATCCAGAAGAGCATCCGCGCCTTGCGCACGATGGCGAGCGTGACGCCCGCCGCCATCCCGAAGGCGAGCACCTCGGCCAGTCGCCCCGTCCCCAACTCGTCGATGCCCGCGCGCAGCGGGATGAACTTGAAGACGACCGTGATGACGCGGTTGACCGACTCGAAGAGGAAGGCCGCGAGCGCGGTCGGCCGCACGCCGCCGATGAGCCAGATGGTGAGGAAGCCTTCGGCCACGCCGAACAGGTGAAAGAGACCTTCGCAGAGGAGTATGGGAAGAAAGCGGCGGCGGTTGCGCGAGTAGAAACCGTAGATGCGCTCCTCGAACGACCCGACGCGCGCGAGCCTGCGCTCAAGCGTCTTCTTTCCCAGACCCCGCGCCGCCGTCCAGCGCAGGGCCGCGCTCAAAAATCTCCACTCGCGCCGCAGCGCGTAGGCGCCGAAGAGGATGAACAGGGCCGCGCCCGCGACGATGCCGTAGCTCGAATAACGAAGGACCTTCGGCAGTTGGAAGGAGAGGAGCAAAGCGGCCGCGCCGCTCAGGATGAAGAGCGCGACCGAGAGCATGTAGAAGAGATTCTCGACGGCGATGGCCGAGAAGGTCGCGGCGAAGGGGACGCCTCGGCGCGAAGCCATCGCGGCCTTCGTCGGTTCGCTGACGACGATGCCGAGCGGCACGACGTTGCCGGCCGCGTCGCCGATGAGATACGCCTTGAACGCCTCCCAGAAGCCGAGCCGGTGCGGCTCCTCGAAGCAGAGCGTCCACGCGCGCACGCGCACCGCGAACCGCATCCCCGCGAGCAGGACGATGGGCGCGAACCACCAACCGATCTGCCTGATGTTCGACCAGACCTCCGCCGGCCCCGCGCGCCAGACGAAGTACGCGAAGAGCACGAGCCCCGCGAGCGCGAACAGAATCCCCGCCGGCGCGAGCCTCCCGCGCGAGCCTTCCGCTTTCGACTTCTCTTCCATCGCCTTCAAGATTACTAACGCCTCAGCCGCAAACGGTTCGGCAAGTTACTGCAAGATACGCCACAAATTTCCTCGACACAAACGCCCGCCGTGAGCGCCCACGCGACCACACTTACTAAAATCGTGCCACGCCGCAAGCCCCGCCAAACGCACGCGCGCGCGACGCACGCGGCCGTCCGCCCCGCTGGATTTTTCCCACTCACGCAGGACGAATCCTGCGCCCGCCGCACAAAAAGATGTGTAAAAAATATCTCCTTTCCCGCCGCGCATGCGTCTTATGGTAAGTTGGAGTGTGTGCGTCACCCGGCACGCGTAACGGCATGCGGGTCCGCCCCTCCCTCGTGGGGCCGCACGATGTCTTGAGAGCCTTTTCGCCCGTTTCACTTTACAAGGGGTAGACGAGCCCGAAGCGGCCACCGCCGTGAGTTTTCGTTTAAGCCCTCGAAGCTCGTTCGACAGGAGAACTTCCACTTGAAGAATAGACTCGCCGCCCGCCTCACGCTGGCCTGTGTCGTAGTCTGCCTCGGCGCGGCGTTGGCCGTGGGAGCGCGCGCCTCGCGCGTCGAGCCCGCGCCGTCGCCGGCCCCGCAGACAACTCCGCAGACCTTCAACCTCTCGGACTTCGGCGCGGTGGGCGACGGCGTGACCGACGATGGCCCGGCCATACAGACCGCGCTCAACGCGGTCATGCAGGCCGGCGGCGGGACGCTGCTCGTGCCGGCGGGGCGCTTCGCCATCGTCACGCCGGTCTTCGTCGCCACGGCGGCAAACAACATCTCGATAGAGATTCGCGGCGTCGAGTCCGCGACGCCCATCGCGGCCCCGACCGCTGGCGGCGACGCGCTGTCGCGCGGGCTCAACCTCACCACGCACTTCCTGCCCCGGACGGGCTCGCAGGTGGCGTTCACGTTCGGGAGCCTGCGCAGCCTGCTCATACAGGACATCGACTTTCTCGGCACGCCCAATGTGGGCACCGACGCGTTCATCACGCTTTCGCTCGTCAACATCCCCGACGCCGTCATCCGCCACAGCGAGTTCTACGGACTGGCGAGCATCGAGGCCGGCGGCGCCATCGTCCAGAACTGGGGCGGCGGCCTCACCATCCGGCAGACCGCGTTCCTCGGCTGCACGGCCAACAGCGGCCTCTACATGCCGGTCGTCCAGAACTACCTCTGGGAGTCGATCACGGTCGAGGACGCGATCTTCATCGACTACGGGCAGCGGCCGGAGTTGTACGCGAAGACGGGCATCGGCTCGCCGCTCTCATGGATCAACGTCGGGCACCCCTCGCCGCCGACGGCCGACTCGCCGCGTCGCGAGGTCGTGCTGCGCAACATCTTTCTCGACGAGGGCGGGTGGCAGGCCATCACCGTCCAGCCCTCGCGCTACCAGAGCCCGCCCGTCCCCATCGACCTCTTCCACGCGAGCGGCATCTACACCAACGTCTCGAACTTCAACACGACCGGCTTCTACATCACCGGCGTGCAGAAGGTGATGGTCGAGGACTCGATCTTCACGTGGAGCCACAGGGCCGAGTCGGCCCTCGACATCCTCGACGCGCAGGACGCCATCCTCGACCGACTCCGCACCTTCGAGGCCGCGACGCGGTTTCGCGTCGGGTACCTGACCGAGCGCCTGACGGTCATCGACTCGACCTACACGGACCTCGCGTCCTCGGCGGTGCAGACCATCGTGCTCACGCCCGCGACGCCGGACGACGACCCCGTGCGCTACGTCCGCGCGCAGTTCCAGACGGCGCTCGGGCGCGCGCCCGACGCGGCGGCGCACTACTACTGGTCGCGCAAACTCCTCGACTGCGGCGCCGATGCTTCCTGCCTCACGTCGCAGCGCGCGGCGCTGGCGGCCTACCTCGCGCCGAAGCCGGCGGCGACCTTCGCCATCACCGGGCGCGCGACCGACGATACGGGGCAGCCGCTCGCGGGCGTCGCGGTCACGCTGACGGGCACGTACCTGTCGGCGACCTTCGCGGCGCTGACCGGCGCCGACGGCTCTTACAGCTTCAGCCGTCTGCCGACGAGCGGCAACTACACCGTCTCGGTCGGGGACAAGCGTCACTACACGTTCACGACGCCGACGCGCAACGTCGTCACGCCCACGGGCAATCAGGTCGTTGACTTCCCCGCGCGACTCAACCGTTTCGCCGTCGCGGGCCGACTGCTCGACGAGCGCGGCCGCGCCATACAGGGCGCGACCCTGACGCTCTCCGGCGCGCAGACGGGCGCGGCCACTTCGGACGCCAACGGCAACTACTCGTTCGCGTCGCTCGGGGCCGGCGGCAACTACACCGTCAACGCTTCGAGCACGCGCTACACGTTCGCGAGCCCTTCGAAGTCGTTCACCGACCTCGACGCGGACAAGACGGCCGACTTCAACGGCACGTCGCTCTTCTTCACCGTCGGCGGGCAGGTCGTCGATTCGACGAACAAGCCTCTGGCCAGCCACTCGGTCGCACTCTCGGGCGGCAAGACCGCCACGGTCACGACCGACCTTCAGGGCAACTTCAACTTCATCGACGTGCCGCGCGGCGGCAGCTACACGGTCACGCCCGCGAAGCTCATCGGGAGCCTCTTCACGCCCGCGTCGAAGACGTTCGACAACCTGACGAACGACCAGACGACTACCTTCACCGCCGTCCCGACCAACTTCAAGATCAGCGGTCGCGTCACCTCCGGCGGCACGGGCCTCTCGGGCGTGACCGTCACGCTCACGGGCTCAAGGCTGTTGACGACGACGACCGACGCGAGCGGCAACTACTCCTTCACCGTCCCCGTCAACGGCGACTACGTCGTCGCGCCCTCGAAGACGCACTACACGTTCGACCGCGCGAGCGCGACCTTCAACGGCGTCACCGCCGACCGCACGGCCGACTTCGTCGCGACCGTCAACCGGCACAAGATCAGCGGCAGCGTCAAACGCGCGAACGGCGCCGCGATGTCCGGCGTCACCGTCACGCTCTCGGGCAATCAGGCGGCCACGGCGACGACCGACGCGCAGGGCGCCTACTCGTTCGCGAACCTGCCCGCGGGCGCCGCCTACACGGTCACGCCTTCGCGGCCCGGCTACGACTTCGCGCCCGCGTCGAAGAGCTTCACGGACCTCGGCGCGGACCAGACGGCCGACTTCACCGTCACGCCCTCGAACGTCGCGCTCGCGGGTCGCGTCACGGTTGACGGCGCCGCGCTCGCGGGCGTCACCGTCACGCTCTCCGGCGCCAGGACGGGCACGGCGACGACCGACGCGAACGGCAACTACTCGTTCACCGTCACCTCCGAGGGCGGCTACATCGTCACGCCCACGAAGGCGCACTACAAGTTCGCGCCCGCGAGTTTGACCTTCAACAACCCGACCGCCGCGCAGACGGCCGACTTCGCCGCGACGCTCGACCGTCACAAGATCAGCGGGCGCGTCTTGGACAAGCACAACGTCGCGCTCGCCTCCGTCAGCGTCTCGCTCTCGGGCGCGCAGACGGCGACGACGACGACCGACGCACAAGGTAACTACGCCTTCAACAACCTCGCGGCCGGCGGCAACTATACGGTCGGCGTCTCGAAGGCGAATTACTCGTTCAGCCCGGTCAGTGTCCCCTTCAACGACCTCGGCGCGGACCAGGTGGCGAACTTCACGGGCACGCTCCTCGACTACGTCGTGCGCGGCCGCGTCACCTCGGGCGCCGCGTCGCTCGCGGGCGTCACGGTCACGCTCTCGGGCTCGAAGTCGGGCACGGCGACGACGGATTCTAACGGCAACTACTCGTTCACCGTCCCGGCCGAGGGGAACTACACGGTCACGCCCTCGCTCAAGCACTACACGTTCGCGCCGGCCTCCGCGAGCTTCAACAACCTGGGCGGCGACAGGACGGCCGACTTCGCCGCGACGCTCAACCGTCACACCATCTCGGGCCGCGTCGCGGACAAGAACGGCGCGGGCGTGCAGGGCGCGACCGTGACGCTCTCCGGCTCGCAGACGGCGACGGCGACGACCGACGCGCAGGGCAACTTCTCGTTCGCGAACCTGCCGGCCGGCGGCAACTACACGCTCAACGTGACGCGCGCGAACTACACGTTCGCCCCGCCGAGCATCGCCGTGAACGACCTCGGGGCAAACTCCGCGTCGAACAACTTCACCGGCACGCAGCTCGACTACGCGCTCGCGGGCCGCGTCACGGCCGACGGCGCGCCGGTCGCGGGCGTCACGGTCACGCTCACGGGCTCGAAGTCGGGCACGGCAACGACCGACTCGAACGGCGGCTACTCGTTCAACGTCCCCGCCGATGGCAGTTACACCGTCACGCCCTCGAAGAAGAACTACACGTTCGCCCCGCAGTCGCGAAGCTTCAACAACCCCACGTCGGCGCAGACGGCCGACTTCGACGCGACGCTCCAGACCGTTCTGAGCTTCGCCTCGACGAGCTACGCGGTCTCGGAGGGCGGCGGCTTCGTCACCATCACGGTCACGCGCGAGGGCGACACGACGACTGAGGTCTCGGCCGTCTACGAGGGGCACGGCGGCACGGCGAAACTCGGCTCGGACTTCGTCGCCACCATCGGCCTGCTCCACTTCGCGCCGGGCGAGACCTCGAAGGACTTCGCGCTCTTCATCACCGACGACGGCTTCGCCGAAGGGCCGGAGCTGTTCACGCTGACGCTGGACCCGTTGGGCGACGCGGTCACGGGCGAGACGCCCGTCGCCTCCGTCACCATCAACGACAACGACGCGACGACCTCGCCCGTCAACCCCATCGACGACGACGAGTTCTTCGTCCGCCAGCACTACCGCGACTTCTTCAGCCGCGAGCCGGACGCGCCTGGCCTCAAGTTCTGGACGGACGAGATAGCGAAGTGCGGCACGAACGTGCAATGCCGCGAGGCGCGGCGCGTCAGCGTCTCGGCCGCGTTCTTCCTCTCGATCGAGTTCAGGCAGACGGGCTTCCTCGTCTACCGCCTCTACCGCGCCACGTTCGGGCGCGTGCCGTCGCGCGTCGGCGAGTTCATGCTCGACTCGCGCGTGGTGGGCGATGGCGTGGTGGTCGGCGCCGACGGGTGGCCGGAAAAACTCGCGGCCAACAAGCGGGCCTTCCTCGAAGAGTGGACGCAGCGGCCTGAGTTCGTTGAGCAGTTCGGCCTCTTCAGCGACTACTGGTTCCTCCAGACGCTCTTCGTCAACATGAACGTGACGCCGACCGAGGCGCGGAGACAAGAACTGCTGGCGAGACTCGCGGCCGGAGCCACGCGCGCCGAGGTGCTCGGCGAGGTCATCGAAGACGAGCAGTTCAGCCGGCAGGAGTTCAACCGCGCCTTCGTGCTGATGCAGTACTTCGGCTATCTCAGAAGGAATCCGAACGACCCGCCCGACTCAGACCTGACCGGCTACAATCACTGGCTCGGCAAGCTCGAAGAGTTCGGCGGCGACTACGAGCGCGCCGAGATGGTCAAAGCCTTCCTCGCGGCCGCCGAGTATCGCGGGCGGTTCGGGAATTAAAAGCAGTAGACAGTAGTCAGTAGGAAAGACGACGACGGCGGGCGTTGAAGGTTAAAGTCTCAACGCCCGCCGTCGTTTTCTACTGACTGCTGACTACTGTCTACTTCCTTTCCGAGATTGCAAACCGGTTGCCTTCCCGTTGTTTTCGACCGCCCGCCTCGTCGCCGCTTGACACAAACGGCGCGCGCCTGTAGTTTGCTCCCGTCCCGTATGTTTGCGTAGGCCCCACCAGTCTCACGCGAACAATCCTAAGCGACAACTGCTCGGGGTTGATGAAAGCCGCCAGTAAGGGCTTTCGGCGTCCCGCGCTCGCGCCTGTGCTCCCAGTCTGCCCGCGACCTTCGCGGCCGGGGCGCGGGTTTGCCACGGACGCCGCCGACCCTAACCTTGAGACACAATTAAGGAGACCCAATGATGACGGAGAAATACCCACCCGCCCCGCGCCACCTGAAAGGTATTCTGGTGACGCTTACCCTCCTCATGCTCGTGTTGACTTGCACCCTCCAGACGCGCGCGCAGGACGCGGCCGCGCCTGACAACGCGCGGGAGCCGAAGATGTCCGACCTCCTGAAGATGCCCGGCAAAGTCATCGCCGAGTCGAACGCGCCCGCGCCCGCAGGCCGTCTGAAGGTCAAGAACTACCGGGTCGAAGAGTTGACGCTGCCCGCGCCCGCGCAGGTCGAGGTCGGAGGCAAGCGCGTCGAAGTCTCGCGCGCCTTCCGCGTCACCGTCACCGGCGGGCCGTTCCCAGTCCGCGCGCTGCCGGCCGTTCTCTGGATCGACGACGAGGCGGTCGGCTTCGGCGTCGAGAGCGAAGACCTCGACGCCATCACGGCCGTCACCTTCGACGGCTCGCTCCTGCGCGAGGGCGCCACGCTCTACGTCTCTTACGGCGACAAGGAGAAGAAGGAAGGCCGCACGGCCCTGCCCGAGAAGCTGAAGCTCGGCGCGGCGAAGGGAGGTAACCAGTAATGAGCAGACTCACACAGACTCTCACGCGCGCGCTCGCCTGCGCCGCGTTGCTCGTCGCCTGCGGCGCGGCCCTGAACGTCAACGCACAGACCCCCGACCCCGGCACGGCCGGCCCGCTCGCCGTCACGCGCGTCGAGTACGACTACGGCACCCAGGCCTTCCAGCCCACGGGCTTCCCCATCGCGGTCGAGCTGAAGGCTTCGGTCCACTACCCGACGGGGCTGCCCGGCGGCCCGTACCCGCTCATCGTCTTCCTGCACGGCCGCCACGTCACCTGCTATCGCAACACGACGACCGCGCTGCGCTGGCCCTGCCGCTCGAACGAAACCGTCATCCCGAGCTATCAAGGTTACGACTACATCGGGCAGAACCTCGCCAGCCACGGCTACATCGTCATTTCGATCAGCGCCAACGGCATCAACGCCTACGACAACAACGTGACCGACCTCGGCATGCAGGCGCGCGCGGAGTTGATTCAGCGCCACCTCAACCAGTGGAACACCTTCAACACGGCGGGGGCCGCGCCCTTCGGGACGCAGTTCGTCGGCAAGGTCAACCTCCAGAAGGTCGGCACGATGGGCCACTCGCGCGGCGGCGAGGGCGTCGTCAAGCACTACGTCTACAACGCGAGCCTCGGCTCGCCCTACGGCATCAAGGCCGTCTTCCCGCTCGCGCCCGTTGACTTCAACCGCCCGGTCGCCAACAACACGGCGCTCGCGGTCGCGCTGCCCTACTGCGACGGCGACGTGAACGACAACCAGGGCGTTCACTTCTACGACGACGCGCGCTACAACGTGGCGGGCGACGCCTCGCCGAAGCACACGATTCAGGTGATGGGCGCCAACCACAACTTCTTCAACACGGTCTGGACGCCGGGTCTCTTCCCGGCGGGCGCGTCCGACGACTGGGGCTTCACCACGGGCGGCAGCCTCGACGCGCAGTGCGGCACCGTCGCGGGCAACCACCGCCTGACGGCGACGCAGCAGCGCGGCGTCGGCCTCGCCTACATCGCGGCGACGATGCGCGCCTACGCGGGCGGCGAGACGGCGTTTCTCCCGTACCTGACGGGCGCGGCCGCGCCGCCGCCCTCGGCGCTGACCAACGAGATTCACGTCTCCTACCACGCGCCCGACACGGCCGCGAAGCGCCGCGACGTGAACCGCCTGCTGACCTCGACCAACCTGACGACGAACACGCTCGGCGGCGCGACGACGCAGACGGGCCTGACGCCGCACGACCTCTGCGGCGGTCCTTCGCCGCAGCCGCAGCACTGCCTGCCCGCGACGCAGTCCACGGCCCGCCAGCCACACACGACCGTGAGCGCGCGCGCGACGACCATGCGCGGCCTGAGCCAGTTGCGCACGGGCTGGTCGGCTTCGACGGCCAACTACCGCAACGACCTGCCGACGGGCGCGCGCGACGTGAGCGCCTTCCAGTGGCTCACGTTCCGCGTCAGCGTCAACTTCGCGGACATACGCAACCCCTCCGGCATCGGGCAGAACTTCTCGGTCGTGCTGACGGACGGCACGGGCGCGGTCTCGTCCGTCACCGTCGCCAGCTACTCGGACGTGCTCTTCTACCCGCCGGGCTCGGTCGGGCCGGTGCCGAAGGTCCTGCTGAACACGGCGCGCATCCCCGTCTCTGCCTTCTCGGGCGTGAACCTCTCGGACATCCGCTCCGTGCAGTTCAAGTTCGACCAGAGCCCACAGGGCGCGCTCCTCATCTCCGACGTGGCCTTCGCGTCGGCACCGTAAGACACTAGCCGGGAGCGCGGGCATCCTGCCCGCCAAAGCGTGCTTCAGCACGCTTCACAGTGAAGCGCCACACTTCAACGTTGAAGTGTGGCGCTTCGTCGTATTCGCGCTCTCGCGCTCATGGCGGGCAGGGATGCCCGCGCCCCCGGGTTCAATCCGTGACGCGGTATTCAAGAAGGAAGCGGCCGATCTGTATGTTGGCGCGGCCGGCGGCGGGCGGGTTGATGAGGAGCGAGCGGACGCCGCCGCCCTTGCGCGTGCCGCGCCGCGCCTCCACGTCGCCGACCGCCTCGCCGGTCGCGGCGCGGTAGAAGCTGACGCGGATCGAGTCGTCGGAGGCGCGCGTGTAGCCGAAGACGTACTGCCCGGCCGCGAGTTCCAACTCGCCCACGCGCAGAGGCGCCTGCGTGAGGAAGAAGTGCGAGTACTTCCCTTCGGCCGAGTAGCCGGCCGTGATCATCACCACGCCCGCGATGAAGCGGCCGCGATTGTCGATGACGCCCGACGCGGTGCGGAACTCGGTCTCGATGTTCTCCTTGATGACGGGCGCGCGCGCGGGGATGACGCGGCGCAGTTCATCCGCCGTGGCCGTCCGCCAGCGCGCGCGCGCCGGCACGATGGCCGCCGCCGTCACGGCCGCGAGGGTTAACGCCGCGATGGCGGCGAAGAGTTTCGCGTTCCTCATCCTGCTCCTCCGTTGAATGCCGACCTTGCGTGATGAATGCGACGTGAGTCTTCTTCCGTTATAATCCGCGTCAAGTCCGGCAGCGCGGCCCGAAGAGTCAGAGCCTTCGTCAAAGATGCGCCCAACGTCCCGCCGCACCAAGTGTAGCGCACTCCCACTCAACTTGCTCATCCCCGTGCTGCTGCTCTGCGCGGGGAGCGCGGGCGGGCTCGACCCCTCGCGCGCGGGCGCCGAGTTCGCGCGCCGCGCGTGGCAGACCGACAGCGGGCTGCCGCAGAACACCGTCCATTCCATCGCGCAGACGCGGGACGGCTACGTCTGGGTTGCGACCGAGGAGGGGCTCGCGCGCTTCGACGGACTCACTTTCAAAATCTTCGACCGGCAGAACACGCCCGCACTGAAGAGCAACGACGTGCGCGCGCTGCTCGCGGCCGGTAAGGCGGGCGACCTCTGGGTCTGCACGGGCGCTGGTGTAGCAAGGCTCACTTCCGGCGGCGAGTGGCAGACGTTCACGACCGCCGACGGACTCGCGAGCGACGACGTGGCAGCGGCCTACGAGGACCGCACGGGCACGCTCTGGTTCGCGACCGGGGCGGGCCTGAGCCGCTTCCGCGAAGGCAAGTTCAGGAACTACACGTCCGCCGACAGGCTGGCCGGCGGCGGCGCCCTCTCCGTCGCGGAGGACGCGGAAGGCAACATCGTGGTCGGCACCGACGAAGGGCTCACGCGCCTGCGCGAGAACGTCTTCGGCAACGAGGTCAACTCGCGCGCGTCGTGGCCGCGCGGCGTCTCTGCCCTCGCGCGCGGCGAGGACGGCTGCATGTGGCTCGGCACGCCCGCCGGGCTCGCGTGCCTGCGCGGCGAGGAGATCGTTAAGACGTACACGACCGTTGACGGTCTGCCGAACGACCGCGTCACGGCCCTGCGCGGGGGGAGCGGCGGCGACCTCTGGGTCGGCACGGCCGAGGGGCTCGCGCGCATGCGCGGCGGGCGCTTCGAGACGTTCAAGGGCGAGGACGACGGACTCTCCGACGGCATCATCCTCTCCATCTTCGAGGACGCCGAAGGGAGCCTCTGGGTCGGCACCGAGTCCGAGGGCTTGACGCAACTGAAGGACAGGAAGTTCACGACCTACACGACGCGCGAGGGCTTGCCGAGCGACCTCGTCAAGTCCATCTACGAAGACCGCGAGGGCGGCGTCTGGGTCGGGACGTACGGCGGCGGCCTGAGTCTTCTTAAGGATGGTCGGGTTAAGACGTACACGACCGAGCAGGGGCTCGCGAGCAACATCGTGCTCTCGCTCGCCGAAGGCGCGGACGGCGCGTTGTGGGCCGGCACGCCCGACGGGTTGAGCAGACTTCATAACAATCAGTTCACGACCTACACGTCGGCCGAGGGTCTGCCGAACGACTTCGTCCGCTCTATCTACGCCGACCGCGCGGGCGCGCTCTGGGTCGGCACGCGCGGCGGGCTCGCGCGCCTGAAGGGCGAGGAGTTCGAGACCTACACGACCGCCGAAGGTCTGCCCGACAACTTCGTCGGCACCATCTACGAGGACGCGAACGGCGTGCTCTGGGTCGGCACGCTCGGCGGGCTCAGTAGTTTTGAGAACGGCCGCTTCAAGACCTACACGACGCGCGAAGGGCTCTCCGACAACGTCGTCATCTCCATCCACGGCGACGCAGAGGGGCGACTGTGGATCGGCACCAACGGCGGCGGGCTGAACCTTCTCAAGGGAGGCCGCTTCACCTCCTTCACCACGCGCGACGGGCTGCCGAACGACACGATCTATCGCGTGCTCGAAGATGGGCGCGGGCGCCTGTGGATGAGTTGCAGCAAGGGCGTTTTCAGTCTCGACAAGACGGAGCTTGAGGCGTTCGCCGAAGGGCGCGCGCGCGCGCTCAACCCGGTCGTCTACGGGACGGCCGACGGCATGGGCACGCGCGAGTGCAGCGGCGGCGGCCACCCTTCGGCGTGGCGCGACCACGCGGGGCGCCTCTGGTTCTCGACCATCAAGGGCGTCGCGACCATCGACCCCGAGCACATGCCCACCAACGCACAGCCGCCGCCCGCCATCGTCGAGCAGGTGCGCGTTGACGGCGAGGCGGTCGCGCCCGACGTGAGGCTTCAGCCGGGTAAGAGTCGCTTCGACTTCTACTACGCGGGCCTCAGTTTCGTCGCGCCCGAGAAGGTGCGCTACCGCTATAAGCTCGAAGGGTTCGACCGCGACTGGGTTGACGGCGGCGACCGGCGCGTGGCCTATTACACGAACCTGGGGCCGGGCGACTACAACTTCAAGGTCGTCGCCTGCAACAACGACGGCGTCTGGTCGAGCCAGCCCGCCACGTTCCGCTTCCAGCTCAAGCCGCACTTCTACCGCACCTATTGGTTCTACGCGCTCGTCGTCGTCGGCCTCGGGCTGTTAGGGTGGCAACTCTACGCGCTGCGCCTCCGGCAGGTGCGCGAGCGTTACGGCGCGGTGCTACAGGAGCGCAACCGCATCGCGCGCGAGATACACGACAACCTCGCGCAGGAGATACTCGGCATCAGTGTGCAGTTGGAGATCGTCGCGCGCACGATGGCCTCGGCGCCCGACGCCGCGCGCAAGCACCTCGACCGCGCGCGCGCCCTCGTACGCGGCAGCGTCGCGGAGGCGCGCAGATACGTCTGGGACTTGCGTTCCCAATCCCTCGACGAGCGCGACCTGCCGGCGGCGCTCGCGGAGATGACGCGGCGGCTGACGGCCGAGAGCGGCGTGCAGACGCAGTTCTCCGTGGGCGGCACGTTCCGCCCGCTCGCGCCGCAGGTTGAGAACAACCTCCTGCGCATCGGGCAGGAGGCGGTCGGCAACGCCGTCCGCCACGCGCAGGCGAAGACCGTCTCCGTGAGTTTGGACTTCGGCCCGCGCGAGGTGCGCTTGGAAGTGAGGGACGACGGTCGCGGCTTCGACGCGGCCACTTACGACGGCGGGCGCGGCGGCCACTTCGGACTCGTCGGCATGCGCGAGCGCGCCGAACAGATGGGCGGCAACGCCTCCGTCAACAGCAGACCCGGCGACGGCACGGAGGTCGTCGTCCGCGTGCCCATCGAGGGCTAGGCGTATAAGGTGAGCGCGATGACAAACGAGAAGATTCGCATAGTCGTGGTGGACGATCAGGCGGTGGTGCGGCAGGGCTTCGTCGCGCTCATCAACACCGTCTCGGACATGGAGGTCATCGCCGAGGGCACGGACGGCCGTCAGGCGGTCGAACTCTACCGCAAGCTCCGGCCCGACGTGCTGCTGACGGATTTGCGCATGCCGGCGATGTCCGGCGTCGAGGCCATCGCCGCCATCCGGCGCGAGTTCCCCGGCGCGCGCGTCATCGTGCTGACGACCTTCGACGGCGACGAGGACATCTACCGCTCGCTACAGGCCGGCGCGCAGGGGTATCTGCTCAAGGACATGTTCTTCGAGGAACTCGAAGACGCCATCCGCACCGTCCACGCCGGAGGGCGGCGCATCCCCGGCGTCGTGGCCGAGCGGCTCGCGGGGCGCGTCGGCGCCTCCGACCTGACGGGGCGCGAGTTGGAAGTCTTAGAGCAGATCGTCTTCGGCCGCAGCAACAAGGAGATCGCCGCCGCGCTCGACATCAGCGAGGCGACGGTCAAGAGCCACGTCAACAACATCCTCAGCAAGCTCGGCGTCGCGGACCGCACGCAGGCCGCCACGACGGCCATCCGGCGCGGCCTCGTGCTCCTGCCGAACGCCCCACGCGGCTCCAACTAAAGTTGGAGCATTGCCACCATCTTCATTCCGATGACAGCCCCTCGACTGGGTGCTACTTTACAGTCCCCTGGACTGATATCCCGGCCTGGGGCGCTAGTGAGCCGGCGGCCATCCCGCCACGACCTGTTGCTGACCGACCAAGACCGAAACCGGCAACCGGCTCACACTCGATAAAGCGCCCCGGCCGGGCTTCCCTTTTTTAGCCACATTCACACCACAGCCGGGAGCGCGGGGCTGCAAACTGCGTCCGCGACGCCGCGCGGGGAAACGCGCCCGTCCGCCCATTCATCAAATTTGCGTCTAATTCCGACTTAAGGAGACTCTTATTTTATGAGTTATCGAGACCTCTTAAATTCAAACGGGCGGGCCGGCAGGCTCCTGCTGGCGGTCGCTTTGACGATCTCCGTCGCGGCCTTCGGCGGCGTCGCGGCGGCGGCCGACGCCGGTCCGGCCGCGACTCCGGCGCCCGCGGCCGTGGGTGCGCCGCAGAACTCTTACGCCGACGTGCTGTCGCGCGTGACGCCCGCCGTCGTCACCGTCCGCGCGCAGCGCCGCACGCGCGAGGCCCGGCAGTTCCCGTTCATGGACGACCCGGCGCTGCGCGAGTTGTTCGGCGAACGCTTTCGCCAGCAGGCGCCGCGCTCCGAAGAGCGCGTCGAGCGCGGCCTCGGCTCCGGCGTCGTCGTCTCGGCCGACGGCTACATCCTGACCAATCATCACGTCGTTGACGGCGCCGAAGAGATTCGCGTCGAACTGAACGACGGCCGCACGTTCGCGGCGAAGGTCGTCGGCACCGACCAGCCCTCCGACCTCGCCGTGCTCAAGGTCGAGGCGACGGGGCTGCCCGTCCTCCCCCTGGGCGACTCGGACAAGTCGCGCGTGGGCGACGTGGCGCTGGCGGTCGGCAACCCCCTGGGCATCGGCCAGACCGTGACCTCGGGCATCATCTCGGCCAAGGGGCGCACGACGGGACTGTCCGACGGCAGCTTCGAGGACTTCATCCAGACCGACGCGGCCATCAACCGTGGCAACTCGGGCGGCGCGCTCGTCAACACGGCGGGCGAACTGATCGGCATCAACTCGCAAATCTTCTCGCCGACGGGCGGCAACATCGGCATCGGCTTCGCCATCCCTTCCAACATGGCGAAGGACGTGATGGGGCAGTTGATTAAGACCGGCCGCGTGCGCCGAGGCATGCTCGGCGTCAACATCCAGAACGTGACGGCCGACCTCGCCGCGAGTCTCGGGCTCGGGCAGGCGCGCGGCGCTATCGTCAGCGGCGTGCAGGCCGGCGGCCCGGCCGACCGCGCGGGCGTCAGGCGCGGCGACATCATCACGGCCTTCAACGGCACGCCCGTCACCGACAACAACACGCTCCGCAACGCCGTCGCGCGCACGCAGCCCGGCAGCCCCTCCACGCTCACCGTCTCGCGCGACGGCCGCGAGCAGCAACTCCGCATCACGCTCGGCGAGTTGCCCGCCAACACCGCCCGCGCCGGTCGCGGCGAAGGTGAAGAGGGCGCGACGCACGAGAGCGCCGGCGGCCTCGGCCTGACCGTCCAGCCGCTCGGCCCGGCGCTCGTCGAACGCTTCAACCTGAAGGGAGTGACGCAGGGTCTCGTCGTTACCAACGTAGCCGAGGCGGGGGCCGCCTCGGAGGCGGGCATGCAACCCGGCGACGTGATCGAGGAGGTGAACCGCCAGCCCGTCCGCACGACGGCCGAGTTGCAGGCGGCGCTCAAGGGCGCGGGCACGCGCCCCGTGCTCCTGCTCGTCAACCGAGGCGGCGACAGCATCTTCCTGCCCGTCCGCCCGCGCGCGCAGGCGCCGACCCGCTAACAAGAATACCGGCGCGACCTTTCGCCGGGAGCGCGTCAGCGCGAATACGACGAAGCGCCATACATCAATCTTGATGTATGGCGCTTCGCTGTTAAGCGTGCTGGCGCACGCTTTGGCGGGCAGGATGCCCGCGCTCCCGGCGGCACGCGGTTGATGCCTCGCAGGCTCACTCTTTCGGCGGCGGACGTGTTAATCTCTCGCCGCCGTGTTTGGATGCTCCCCGGACACGCCCCCTTACACGCGCCTACGAAAGGAACCTCCGATGCGTAAAAGATGCACGCCGCTCCTGCCCCTCCTGCTCTTCGCGCTGCTCGCGAACGCCTTCGCGCTCCCGCCGCAACAGCCGACGCCGGGACAGCAAGGGCAGGACGACGATGACGACGAGGTCGTGCGCATCACGACGAACCTCGTGCAGGTGGACGCGGTCGTCACCGACCGCGACGGCAAGCAGATAACGAACCTGCGCCCCGAGGACTTCGAGATTCTTGAGAACAACAAGGCGCGGGAGATAACGAACTTCTCTTACGTGCGAGTCGCGCAGCCCGCGACCGCGCCCGAGCCCGAACGGCCGCGTGACCGCAAGGCCGCCGCCGGCCCGCCCGTCCCGCCCGCGCGCCTGCACCCCGGCCAGGTGCGGCGCACCTTCGCGCTCGTCATGGACGACCTGATGATGTCGGCCGAGAGCATCCACCTCGCGCGCCGCGCGCTGCGCAAGTACGTGGACGAGCAGATAGAGCCGGGCGACCTCGTCGCCGTCGTCCGCACCAGCGCGGGCGCGAGCGCGCTCCAACAGTTCACCAACGACAAGCAGGCGCTCTACCGCGCCATCGACCGCGTGCGCTGGTCGCCGCGTCGCGGCGGCAGGACCAGCGCGAACGAGTCGATTCTCAACGCGGACCCCATCGGCGGGATGCCCGGCAGCGTGGACGAAGTACGCTCGCAGGACAAGGACTTCGACGAGTACCGGGCCGAGCGTTTCACCATCGGCACGATGGGCGCGCTCCAGTACGTCGTGCGCGGCCTGCGCGAGATGCCCGGCCGCAAGGCCGTCGTCCTCTTCTCCGACGGCTTCGCGTTGCGCGACTCGAAGGGCGACGCGACGCGTTACACGACGGCGCTCGACCGTCTCATCGACCTCGCTAACCGCGCCTCCGTCGTCTTCTACACCGTGGACGCGCGCGGGCTCCTGCCCACGGGGCTGACGGCGGCCGACGACACGGCCGGCAGCCCTCGCGCCCCCGGCCTCGACGGCGCCCCGCTGAGCGGCACCGCCGGCATCCCGATGAACCGTATCGGGGATGTCCTCAGCGCACGCGGCGCACAAATCTTCGCCACGCAGGCCGGGCTCGCCAAGCTCGCCAACTCGACCGGCGGCACGTCGCTCTTCAACCAGAACGACCTCAACCGTGGCATCCGGCGCGCGCTCGACGACATGAGCGGCTACTACCTCATCGGCTACCGGCCGGACGATGCGGCCTTCGACCCCGTCACGGGGCGCGTGCGCTTCAACAGCCTGAAGGTCAACGTGAAGGGGCGCTCCGATTTGCGCGTGCGCACGCGCACCGGCTACGTCGGACTGCCCGAGCGCGAGGAGCAGCCCAAGCCGCAGACGCGCGACGCGCAGTTGATGGCCGCGCTCGTCTCGCCCTTCGGCGTGGCGGGCGTCAACCTGCGGCTCACCTCCTTCTTCATCGACGCGCCGGGCGCGAGCGCGGCCGTCCGTTCCATGCTTCTCATCGACCCGCGCACGCTCACCTTCGAGCGACAGCCCGACGGGCAGCAGCAGACGAAGCTCGACATCGTCGCCGTCACCATCGGCGAGGACGGCCGCATCGTGGACAGTATCAATCGCGTCGAGACCATCCGCGTCCCCGAAGATTCGCTTGAGCGTTTCAAGAAGGAGGGCATGGTCTACGACCTCAACGTCCCCGTGAAGAGGCCGGGCGCTTATCAACTCCGCATCGCCGTGCGCGACGCCGCGACCGAGCGGACGGGCTCGGCCAGCCAGTACGTCGAGGTGCCCGACCTGTTGAAGAAGCGACTCGCGCTCTCGGGCATCGTCGTCGCCGCGCCCGCGCCGCCGGCCGCCGCCGGGGCGCAGGTCGTGACGGCCGCGCACACGGAGCAGCAGGCCGACCCCGCGACGCGACGCTTCCGACGCGGCGCGCTGCTCGACTACGGCGTCGTCATCTACAACGCGAAGCCCGACCGCGCGACCGGGCGTCCGCGCCTGACCATCCAGGCGCGGCTCTTCCGCGAGGGTAAAGAGGTCTACGCCGGCCAGCCGCAGCCCTTCGACCCCGCGCAGCAGTCGGGGCTCGAACGCGTCGAGGCCGCCGGCCGCCTCCAACTCGGCGCCGCGCTTGAGCCCGGCGAATACGTCCTCCAACTCGTCGTCACGGACGCCCTCGCCGGCAAGTCCAACGCCGTCGCGACGCAGTGGATAGACTTCGAGTTGGTCAACTGAAACTGTATTAACCACGGAGACACAGAGAGACGGCTTTGAAGACATAGTGCTTCAAAGCCGTCTCTCTGTGTCTCCGTGTTTTATTCTTTCAGAGCAGGTCTTCGTGCCCGGACTCTCTGGCGAGCGTGTGCAGTTCCTTGAGGCGCTCGGCCTGGTCGCGGCGGGCGACGAGCAGGCAGTCTCCGGCGTCGATGATGACGAGGTCCGAGACGCCGAGCGTGAAGACGGGGCGCCCCGCCGCCGCGTGGACGAGGCAGCCGCGCGTGTCGAGCGCGACTACTCGGCCGCGCGTCGCGTTCGCGGACTCGCCTTCGGCGCCCAGTTCGTAGACGGCGGCCCACGTCCCCACGTCGCTCCAACCCGGGTCCGTGACGACCGTGGCGAGCCCCACGGCCTTCTCGAAGACCGCCGTGTCGATGGCCTCGCGGTCGAGCCCCGCGAAGACTTCCGCCATCACCTCGCCCTCGCGCTCGGTGCCGAGGTGCGGCTCTAACTTCAGCAGCGCCTCGTGGTGCTCGGGCTTGTGCACGCGTATCAGCTCCAACAGTCGCGACGCCACCCACGCGCTCATCCCGGGGTTCCAGTAGTAAGAGCCTTCGTCAACGAAGTCGCGCGCGCGCCTCTCGTCCGGCTTCTCCTCAAAGCCCGCGATCTGGTACGCGCCCTCGAAGCCTTGCAGCGCCGCGCCCGCGCGGATGTAGCCGTAGCCGGTGGCCGGGTGCGTGGGCCGCACGCCGACGATGACGCCCGCCGCCTCGCGCGCCACGCGCGCGGCTTCGAGCAGCACGCGGCGGAACTCGTCGCCGTCGCGGAAGTAGGAGTCGGCCCACCCGACGAAGATGACTGCGTCGGGGTCTTGCCGCGCGACGTGCAGCGCGCCCAATCCGACGGCGAGGTTCGTCCCCAGGGGGAACGGCTCGCCGACGATCTGCGCGGCCGGCACCTCGGGCAACTCCGCGCGCGTCTGCCCGACGTAGCGCGCGCCCGTAACGACCCACACGTCGCGCGCGTCGATGACGGGCAGCACGCGCTCGACCGTCTGCCTCATCAGAGAAGCCTCGCCCGCCAGCGCGTGAAACTGCTTCGGCCGCGCCCCGCGCGACAGGGGCCACAAACGCGTCCCCGCGCCGCCCGCGATGAAAACCCCCTTCAACCCTTCACCCATCTGTTCGAACATCCCTCCTGCAATCAAATATGAAACGATGAACGATGAACTGAAGACAACGGGTTTCAGTTCAGCGTTCAGCGTTCAGCGTTCCTACCTCCCATCACTTCGGCGAGATGCGGATGGAGGAGAGGAATCGCTCGACCTCCGCGTCGCGCGGGGTCGTGCCCTGGACGAGGACGAGGAAGACATAGGCGCGGCGCGGGGTCGCGTACAGACGCAGGCGCCCGCGTGAGCCCGTCTTCTCGCTCGTCATGACGTACTCGCGCGCGGGGTAGGCGCCCGCGTTGAGCTTGCGCGGCTCGCCGTAGACGAAGCCCAGTTCGCCGAAGTTCTTCTTGACGGCGGCCAGCGTGATGTCGAGCAGGCCCTCTTGGGAGACGGGGGTGCTGTAGAAGCCGATGGGGAAGTCGCCCAGCACCTCGGCCGTGTAGATGATCTCGTCGGTCTCGAAGACGAACTCGTGGTGGAAGGCGGCGAAGGGCTGCACCTGCGTCTGCGTCGTCTCGCGCTGCGCCGGGCCGGGCATGAGCATGCTCAAACCGAGGTCGGGCAGGTCTATCCTGCGCCAACCGGTCGCGGCGTCGGGCGTGCCCTCGACGGTGCCGCGGACGGGCGGGGCCGTCGGCGCGGGCGTCGGGGCGATTGGCGCCTTGCAGCCGTCCTTGATGTCCAACGAGTCCATGAAGACGCGGCCGACGGCGCGCGCCGCCGCGTTGTCCTCACGCGCGTGGAAGAGGGCGAAGTAGTAACGCTGTCCCGAGTAGAAGACGCGCCCGTGCGCGAAGCCGGTCCGGCCCGGAGGGGCCGGGGCGGTGGCCGTCGCCTCGCGCCCTTCGCACGTGCCGCGTACGACCTTCACGTTCGTCAGCACGCGCCCGCCCCTCGACTCCGCAAACCTGATGAACCCGCTGATGCCGCCTTCGAGCGACAACTCCGGCTCGCTGTAGCCGGCGGGCATGTCTACGTAGTCCACCTCGAACTCGTACACGCCGCCGCCGGCCACGGCCCCGTGCACGTTGCGCGTGAGGGTGACCGGCCCCCTCACCATCGGCACCTTGCTCACGCGCGGCGCGGAGGGGAACTTGACGCTGAAGCCGCCGGCCTCGGACCTGAACTCCTGCCAGTTGATCTTCGCCCCGGCCTGCTGGCCGGACGCGGCGCGCGCCGCCGCGCACAGCGCGAGGAGCACGACGATGAAAGTGCGGGAGCCTGGGCTTCTTCTCATAGGGCCGCCATTATAACTATCGTTTGAGTCTTCTCAACTCGAATGCGTCGAGCCACACGGCGCCGAAGGCGGGGCAGGGCGCGGAGGCGCAGGGCCGGCGCTTGAGCGCGACGCGCACCGCGGCGGCCTCCGGCGCCGTGAACTCGACCGCGAGTTGCTGCCAGCCGTCCGTTGACTCCGAGAGCGAAGACGACTGCGCCAACGTCTCGCCGGACTTCGCCGCCGAGACGACTTCGACGTACGGCGGCCCGCCCGTCACCAACTCCTTCGCGCGCGCCGCGAACGCGAGTCGGTAACGCGCGCCCGGCTCGACCGCGACGAGCCGCGAGACGGCCGGGGCGCCCGCGTCGGAGGCACCCGCGTACTCCACCTTCAAACTGCGCGCGCCCTCGCGCGGCGCGTCCGCGTCGAGCGAGAGCCTGACGTTGCGCACGTCGCGCGCGAAGCGCCATCCAAAGCCCTCTTCGTCGGAGCGCGTCCCTTCCTCAAACCCGCCGTCGTTCAGAGAGCCGGCCGCGCCGCGCCCCTCGGACCAGACCTCGTACGCGCCCTTGAACTCGCCGGCCACGACGAAGTCCGCGACAAGCGCGCGTCGCTCCTCCGTCGTGAGTTGCGCGCCCGACTCGCGCAACGCATTCAGTCCCGCGCGCGCCTCGCCCTCCCTGATTAAGAGTTTGACGACGGCGATGGTCTCCGCGTTGGTGCGATGGCTTGAGTTGCGCACGAACGCGGACGGGTCTCCGCCCGACGCGTGCCACTCCGCTTCGATAAAGTTCGGATAGAGCGTCCGGTCGCTCTCGGCCGCGCGGCGCAGTTCCGTCCGCGCCTCCTCCAACCTCCCCGCGCGCAGCAGCGCGTTGCCCAACTGCCAGCGCGGCCGCGCGTAGTAAGGCGCGAGCCGCACCGCCTCGCGCAGGGACGCGAGCGCGCCCGCCGCGTCGCCCGCGCGCTCGCGCTCCTTCCCCGCTTCGAGCCACAGGACGTGGTCCCTCGGCCGCAGCGCGAGCGCGCGCTCGTACGAACGAAGCGCGCCGGCCGAGTCGCCCGCCTGCGAGAGCAGCCACGCGCGCGCGAAGTGCGCGTCCGCGTCCGTGGGCGCAAGCCCCGAGGCCAGTTCCGCCCCGCGCGCGTCGCGCGTGCGCAGCGCGTGCTCCGCGACGAAGCGCGCCGCCCCCACGCGCAGCGACGCCCACGCCAGCCAGCACGCGCAGCAGACCGCGACCGCCGCCGCAACGACTCTCTTAAACATAAAAAGCTTGTGCCCCCGAGAGTCCCCGGGGGCACTTGAAGGAAGTGTTAGTGGTCGGCCGTTCCACTCTCAACATTGACGACATGGAGGCTCAAGGGGTGCAGCCGCTCGGCGGCGTGAGGGGGCTCGTCGTGCCCGGTATCGGCGTGCAGTCGGTCGGCTCGGGGTTGTCGCTGTCGCTGATGAGTTGGTTCGCGATGAGACCGAAGGCGCCGACGAGACCGACGGTCAGCGCGGTCGAAGCGCCCGTCCCCAGACCGCCCGCCGTCGCGCTCGCCGTGCCGACGGGGACGGCGCCCGCGTTGTCGCAGGTGTCGATGACGCGGTCGTCATCGTCGGTCGTGCGCGTCCTGCCGTTCGACTGCACCGTGCCCTTCACGCCCGCGTCGGCCGAGAGCCTGACGCAACCGCTGATGACGACGACGCTGATCTGGCCGTCGCCGAAGGTGAGCGTCACGTTCGAGCCCGGCCGAATCTCGACGCCGCCGAGCCCCGGCAGTTGCACCGTCGCGGTCGTGCCCGCTGGCGTCCGAATCTGCTGACCGGAGAAGACCGTGTCGCCCGTCCTCGCGTTGTTGCCGTTGACCACGACGGGGTTGTCGCCCGTCGTCGTCAGACGCCCCTGCGTCTGACGCGGGGCCGCTGTCGCGACCGTCCCGCCTTCGGGCGCCGCGAACGCGAAGCCGCCCGCCGCGTAGACCTGCAAGACCGCCGCGAGCGCGAGTGCGGCGGCCTTCGTCGCTCTGCTCTTGAAGATTTTCATCGGGGACCTCTCGGGCGTTCGGCGCGTGTGACTGGGTCGTAACATCTTCAGGCCACGCGAAGTGTACGCGTGCGCCGCGACGAGCGTCAATACTTTCGACGGCTAGTTTTTTGCCCCCGCTCGCGCGCCGTCCGGGACCTCCGCCGTGGCCGATGCCACCAGCGCCGCGCAGACGAACGCGTTCGCGGTGACGTGCAGCCCGAAATCGACGAGGCTGTGAACGGCCACGCCGAACAGTCCCGCTAACGCTCCCAAGATTACGGCGCGCGCGAACGGCGTCCCCACGCGCACGCGCTCGCGCACACGCACGACGAAGAGGAAGAGGAAGGCCGCGAGCAGCAACGCCCCGATAAGTCCCGCCGACGCGAACAGCTCAAGGTAGTCGTTGTGCGCCTGACGCGGCACCATCACGCCGGAGCCGCCGTGCGTCTCCCTGATGGCGATCCAGTAGCCGCCGAGCCCCACGCCCGCGAGCGGATGTTGCGCGGCCAGCCGCAACGTGTCCGCCCAGATGGCCGGTCGTTCCACTCGCGCCGCGTCGGCGGCCGCGACCTCTTCGCCCACCGCCCCCATGCGCTCCGCGAGCGGGTCGCCCCCGACCCAGACCGTCCCTAAAACTATCAACACGATCAGCAACGACGCGAGCGCGACGCGCGCCGCCGCCGTGCGCGGAAGCGTCGCGGCCGTCCGACCAACGCGCCCCTTGTCGCTCGTCCACCCGTAAGCAATTGATATGAAGAACGCCTGGCAGAGCATCGCGAAGACTCCGCCGCGCGAGCGCGACAGCACGAGCGACGCCCACAGCAACAACGCCGCCGCCGCGCAGAGCAGAAGCTTCCCGCGCGACGCGCCGCGCCCACGGCCGTAGTACGTCGCGAGTCCGGCCGCGAGCCCGAGCGACATCTCCGCGAGGTACGCGAAGTGGTTCTTACTGACGAACTGCGCGTAGCCCTCGCCCTTCTGCAAGAGCGGCAGGACGAACCCCAACTGCTCGCGCTGCGACGCCTGCCGAAAGAGTCCGAAGAGCGCGCTCGCCACGCCGACGCAGACGACCACGACGACGAGCGCGCGCAGCCGCCGCTCGGTCGTCGCGTAACGCAGCAGCATCGCCGCGTAGAGCGTGAACGCGAGGAGCCTCAACGCAAAGACGCGCGACTCGTATGGGTCGAAGCTGACGACGCCGACTACGGGGAGCGACAACGACTGCAAGAACGCGAGCGCCGCGAGCCCGAGGCACGGCACTAACAACGTGTGCGCGCGCGTCACCCAACGCCCGGAGAGCGCGCCCTCGATTGCCCACGGCGCCGCGAGCACGAACACGACGGCGTCGAAGAGCGCGGTCCACCACGGCTCGACCGACGCGTAAGGCATGGCCGCGAGCGGCAACAGCACAAGCAGCGCGTAGAAGACGAAGGCCGAGAGCGAGCGCGCCGCGACGGACGGCGCGTGTGTGCTCGCATGACTCGTGGCGTTGTGGCGGGGCGGCAACGTCTTTGTGTCTCAGCGCCGTGGGGCGGGCGGGATGCCTTGTTGTGACATGAAGTCGAGCGCCTCTTTGGCCGACGCGCGCAGCGGGTGGGCCTCGGGCGCGCGTTCGACGAAGCGTTGGAGGTGCGCGGCGGCCTCTTCGTACCGCGCCCTCTCGCCCGACTGGAAGAGCGCGAGCCCCGCGCCCAGCGTGGCGTCGAGGTTGTCGGGCTCCTGTGCGAGCACTTTCTGGTACTCGGCGGCGGCCTCCGCGCCGCGCCCCGCGTCGAGCAACATCTGGCCGGCGGACAGTTGCGCGTTCCGTTTCCTCTCGCCGTCCGTCTCAACCTGCATGTACTCGCGCATCGCGGTCAGCGCCTCGTCGGCGCGTGCGTGGTCGAACCTTGAGGCGATCACGTACAGCACGTCGGCCCGCGCGGAGTAGGCCGCGAGTTTGTTCATCTTGTACGAGTCCGCGTGCCATAACGTGTCCCACGCGGCGGCTGACTTCAAACGGCCCACGGCCTCGGTCGCCAGCGCCGCCGCCTCGACGAAGTCGCGCCGCGCGGCCTCCTTCTCGGAAGCCACGGCGGCCGGGTCTTCGAGTTTGAGCGAGGCGTTGTAGCGCGCCGCGCCGCGCGAGCGCAGGGCGACGGACTTATTGATGAGGAAGGCCGGGTTGCCGGGACTGAGCGCCAGACCCTCGTCGCACAGCCGCGTGGCCTCTTCATAGTTGTCCACCCTCAACGCCTCGACGCTGGACTGAAGTATCCGTTCCAGTCGCTCCGTATCTCGTGGCGCGGACGTGCGAGCGCAGCCCACGGCCGCGAGGCAGAGCGAGACGAGGGCGGTTAAGAGCGTGCGGCGTCTCATCATCTTAAGGAACGGGCTGCGGTGTGAAGGTCGGGCCGTGGAGGCGCGGTCCCCGCGGCGTCCAGTCGAGGCGGTCGATGCAGAGCTGCCGCACCTTCATCGACTCGTCCCACGCGTGGTAGACGAAGTAGTCGGTCCTGCCGTCAGGCCCCTTGACGATGCCGTGGTGGCCGGGTCCGCGCACGTGGCCGGGGATGCCTTTGAGGACGCGCGCCTCCGTGCCCTCGCCGGTATAAGGCCCCGTCACGTTGTCGGCAACGGCGTAGTCAACGCCGTAGTTGGGCGTCTGCCAGTTCGAGCCGCTGTAGAAGCAGTAGTAACGACCGCCATGCCTGCGCACGAACGCGCCCTCGATGGTGTGCCAGTCGAAGGTCTGTTTGTAGACCTCCATCCGGCGGTTCGCCTCGTAGAGCGTCCAAGGGTGGCGCGCGCGCAGGACCACCCTGCATTCGCCCGCGAGCTTCGTCATCCCGACGAGCCTGTCCACGACGAGCGCCGTGCCGGGATGCGCGCCGCCCTCCGTGTCGGGGAAGTTGCGCGCGTAGAACATGTACCAGCGGCCGTCCGTGTCTTTGAAGGGGTGCGCGTCAATCGTAAAGCGGTTGTTCTCGCAGTCGAGGAGTTTCACACCCGCGTCTTTGTAAGGCCCTTCGGGGCGACGGCTCGTCGCGACGCGCAGCTCGAACTTCTCCTCCTCCTTGCCGCCCATCGCGTAATAGAGATAGAAGGTGCCGCCCTCGTACGCGACCTCCGGCGCCCAGTATTGATAGTCGCGGTCGGCGGTCGGCTCTGTTAGCGCGCCGCCGAGTTCACGCCAGTTGACGAGGTCGTTCGACCGCAGCAACGTGAAGATGCGCCCGTCCGACTTGCGCTCGCCGCCCGTCGTGCCGAAGGCGTAGTAGACGCCGCGATGTCGGAGCACGAAGGGGTCGGGCATCGAGCCCTTGTAGACGGGGTTCGTGTACGTCCTCTTCGCGCGAGGCCCGGCGGCCGTCTCAACAAAGCCGTCGTGCATGAGCGCGCTCGCGATGCACGCGCCCGCCGTCAGTTGATTCAGGAATCTCCTGCGCGAAACGCGCGCCGCGTTCGCCTCAACGGGACTCGACATACGTTGGGGTGTCTCCTCGCTTCGCCTTGAAAGACGGACTCGGCGCGCCGCAAGACTGCGGTATCATGTCGCACGCCCACGGCGCGGGCGGGACGGAAGGGGCCGAGCTTGCGAACTTATATCACACTCGCCGAAGGCCGGTCGGCTCGCACCAACTTATGAAGTAGACGAAGCAGCATTGAGGAGGAGTCGATGCAGGTAGAAGGTCTGACGATACGGCGCGCGGAGCCGGACGACTGTGCGGCTCTCTACGAGATATTCACCTGCCCGAGGGTCTACGCGGGCACGTTACAGTTGCCCTACCCTTCGCGCGAGCAGTGGCGGCGCAGGCTCGCCGAGGCCGACGGCACATACAACCTCGTGGCCGTCGTCGGCGAGCGCGTGGTGGGGATGTTCGGCCTGCACACTTTCCCGCAACGGCCGCGCAGGCACCACGCCGCCGCCATCGGGATGAGCGTGCATGACGACTGGCAGGGCAAGGGCGTCGGGTCGGCGTTGATGCGCGCCGGCATCGACCTCGCCGACAACTGGCTCGGCCTCACGCGCCTTGAGCTTGAGGTCTACACCGACAACGAGCCGGCCATCCGCCTCTACGAACGCTTCGGCTTCGAGCGCGAAGGCGTGCTGCGCCGGCACGCCTACCGCGACGGCCAATACATCGACTCACTCATGATGGCGCGGTTGCGCGACGTTAGTTCGGAGCCCGACAGCCGTAGCTGATGACGCGCGAGACTCTCCACTCGTCGCCAGTCTTGCGCCAGAGCATGACGAACTTGCAGACCCCGTCAAGCGCCTCCTTCCGCCCCTTCTGCGTCAGGTAGAAGCGGTGCTCGCCGGTCTGCACGGCGCCGTAGTTGTTGATGGGGCGCACCTCCATGCTCCCCTCGACGGATTCCCTTCTCAGGTGGTAGCCGTCGCCCGAGCACAGGTTCTTCCTCATGGTCGCCAGCGTGGCGTCGCGCGTCAGCGTCAACCCGCCCTTCTCGTGGTAGAACTCAAGGTCCTCCGTAAAGAACGTCCCGACCTTGTCGATGTCGCAGCGGTTGTAGGCGTCGAACAGCGCCGCGTCGAGCGCCGCGACGCGGTCGTACAACTCGCGCGAACCCTTCGCGTCGTTCCCCGTCTGGGCGTTGGATGAGTTCGTCAACGACAGGCAGACGAGTGCGAGCACGCACGCCCTTAACAGAAAGTTTGTTGACCTCGCCGAGACAAAATTATTCATGAGTCCGTTTATCATCCCTGTACCTCCCCCCTCCGAAACGCGGGGCGCGGCCGGCAAGTTCCACCATACTGATTCGCACGGCGCGCGCCGATGACGCCGAGTCTCGCGAGGAAGGGCCGCGCGGAAAAGTTTGACGCGGGCGGCGGGTGCGTATAAAGTCTGCGGCCATCTCTCGGAGATTGAACGCGAAACTGCCCTCTTATGCGACGACCGCGCTGCCCTTACTGCCACAGGCCGGTCAGGCGCTTATGGCTTCGGTGCCGAATCTGCCGAACGCGGCTGGCGGCGTGGTACGCGCTCGCCGTGCTCGCCGCGCTCGTGTTGATGCTGCTCTTCGCGTTCGTCTTCTTTCGCGAGGCCGTCTAAGAAACCTCTTTAAAGTTTAAGCGCCGGCCCGCGTCTTATGTCGCGGGCCGGCGCTCAAGTTTTTAAGTCAAGTGTTTTTAACTCGGGTTCGAGCCCGCGGGGTCGTGCCAGCCGCCGATGTCAGCGGTCAGCTCGTCGGCCTCGCGCGGCCCCCACGTGCCGGGCTCGTACTCGTGGACGGGCGTCACGTCGCCGAGCACGGGGTCCACGACGCGCCACGAAGCCTCGACCGAGTCCTCGCGCGTGAAGAGCGACGAGTCGCCCTTCATCGCGTCGCGCAGCAGACGTTGATAAGGCGGCGTGTCGTCGCCGGGGTCTTCGTGCGCGACGAGCTCGATGTCCTCGCCGGCCATCACCTCGCCCTCGACCTTCGTGCGCGCGCCTAAGCTAATGACAATCTCCGGACTCAAACGGAAGCGGAAGTAGTTCGAGTGCGGCGAGACGACCTCGCCGAACATCGACATCGGCGGGCGCTTCATCGTGACGAGGACTTCGGTCGCCGACACGGGCATCTTCTTGCCCGTGCGGATGACGAAGGGCACGCCCGACCAGCGCCAGTTGTCAACGTGCAGGCGCACGGCGGCGAACGTCTCGACCTGCGAGCGGTGCGCGACGCCGGGCTCGTCGCGGTAGCCCTTGAACTGGCCGCGCACGATGGACTGGCGGTCGAGCGGCCGCATCGCGCGCAGCGCCGCGATCTTGCAGTCGCGCACGGCCTCTGTCTCGTAAGACGACGGCGGCTCCATCGCCAGCAGCACCGCGACCTGGAGCAGGTGGTTCTGCACCACGTCGCGAATCGCCCCGACCTCGTCGTAGAACTTGCCGCGCCCCTCGACGCCGAACGCCTCGGCCATCGTGATCTGGATGCTCTCGACGTAGTGGCAGTTCCAGACCGGCTCTAAGAACGAGTTGGCGAAGCGGAAGTAGAGGAGGTTCTGGACGGGCTCCTTGCCGAGATAGTGGTCGATGCGGTAGATCGACTCCTCGGGGAAGAACTTGTGGATGCATTGGTCGAGTTCCCGCGCCGATTCGAGGTCGCGCCCGAACGGCTTCTCGACGACGATGCGCGCGCCCTCGGCCGAGCCCGACTTGGCTAAGCCTTCGGCCACGGTCGTGAACATGCTGGGCGGGATGGCGAGGTAGTGGAGCGGGTGCTCGGCGTCGCCCAACTCCTTCCGCAACTGCTCGAACGTCGCGGCGTCGCGGTAGTCGCCGTCCACGTACCGAAGATTTGAGACGAGTTTCGTGAACGCCTCCTCATCAACACCGCCGTGCTCTTCGAGGCTCGCGCGCGCGCGCTCCTTCAACTGCTCCAACGTCCAGCCGGACTTGGCGACGCCGACGACCGGCATGTCCAAACGCCCGCGCTTCGTGAGCGCCTGTAGCGCCGGAAAAATCTGCTTGTAGGCGAGGTCGCCCGTCGCCCCGAAGAAGACGAACGCGTCCGAGTATTCAGCCAACGTCTTGTGCCCCCTTTACGTCGAGACCTCTGTTATATCTCAATCTTCGAGAAGCGCCACGCGCCCACGCACAGCAGCAGGACGGCCACGCCCGCGAGCACGGCCGCGTCCGTGGCGATGCCGAAGTGCGTCGCGCCGCTGAGCGCGCCGCGCACGCCGTCCACGCCGTAGGTGAGCGGGTCGAGCCGCGTCAGCACCGCGAGCGCCTTCGGCAAATTCGCCAAAGGGTAGAGCGCGCCCGAGAGAAAGAAGATCGGCATCACCAGGAAGTTCATCACGAGCTGAAAGCCCTGCATGTCCTTCAAGGTCGAACCGATGGCCGTCCCCAGCGCCGCGAAGACGACGGCCGTCATCACCAACAGGAGCAGCGCCACGGGGAGCGCCGCAAGGCTCACCGGACGGAACCCCGCGACGAGGCTGACGAGGAAGATGAGCAGCCCCTGAAAAGTCGCCACGGTCGCGCCGCCGAGCGTCCGGCCCGCCATGATCCAGAGGCGCGGGACGGGCGCCACGAGCGTCTCCTTCAGAAACCCGAACTGCCTGTCCCACAGCAGCGCGATGCCCGAGAACATCGACGAGAAGAGCACCGTCATCCCGATGACGCCCGGCGCCATGAACTGCAAATAGCTCCCCTCGCCCGCGCGCTGGAAGACAGGCCCGAGCCCGAAGCCGAGCACGCCGAGGTACATGATCGGCGACCCCAACGACGCCACGACCTGCGTCCGCGAACGCAGGTACTTCTTCACCTCGCGCAGCCAGAGAATGTAGACGACCCTCATCTTCCCTTGTTGCTCCACATCCGCGCCATCTGCCGCATCTGGTCGGCGGAGCCCGCGGCCTCGTCCCTGATGGTCGTGCCCGTCAGCGCGAGGAACGCGCCTTCAAGCGAGTCGGTCCGCGTCCGCTCCTTCAACTCGGCGGGCGAGCCCGTCGCGACGATGCGCCCGTGGTCGATGACGGCGATGCGGTCGGCCACGCGCTCCGCCTCGTCCATGTAGTGCGTCGTGAGGAAGACGGTGACTTGATCGGACTCGTTCAGCTTCTTCACGTGCGTCCACATCTGGTTGCGGCTCTGCGGGTCGAGGCCGAGCGTCGGCTCGTCTAAGAAGAGCACACGCGGCGTGTGCAGCAGGCCCCGCGCGATCTCCAAGCGACGGCGCATCCCGCCCGAGAAGGTCTTTACCAAAGCATCGCGCCGCTCCCACAGCTCGAAGAGCTTCAGCAACTCTTCGGCCCGCTCGCGCCGCTCTTTGCGCGGCACGCCGTAGAGCACGCCGTGAATCTCCATGTTCTCCCACGCCGTCAAGTCCTGGTCGAGACTCGGGTCCTGGAAGACGACGCCGAAGCGCTTCCGCACCTCGTCGCGCTGCGCGACCGGGTCGAGCCCGTCCAGCTCGACGCGCCCGCTCGTGGGCCGGAGCAGCGTCGTCAGCATCTTGATGGTCGTCGTCTTCCCCGCCCCGTTCGGCCCGAGGAAGGCGAAGACCTCGCCCGCGAGTACCTCGAACGACACGTCGTCAACGGCCGTCAGCTCGCCGAAACGCTTCACGAGATTCTCGACCTTAATCAACAGCCCGACCTCCCGCCGCATCTTCGCTTCTGAAGAACCTTCACCGCATGTTGCCCCAACCCGGCGGATGCGACAAGCGCACGCGTACGCGAGGCGCCGGTTCGTGACCCGGCGCCTCGCGGATACTTGTGACGGATGTGACCTGACTTGAGGGTGCGGCGTCAGTCTCTGACGACCTTGATGATACTCTTCAGACGCTTCTCGGGCGGCGTCCTCTTGGACTGAAGCTGGCTGTGCCTGGTTTGCAGCATGGAAGTCAAAGTCTGGTGGTGCATGCCGAGAATCTTTGCCGCGCGCGTGACGCTGCCCCCGGCCTCTTCGAGCGCCTGCCCGATGAGCTTCGACTCCAACTCGTGCACCGCGTCGAAGAGAGAGAAGCCCGCGTCGGCGAGACGTGAACCCCCGAGTTTCTTCATCACGACGCGCGCGCACGCCCTGAGCCGCGCAAGGCTCTCCGCCTCCTGCGTCCCCCGGAGCAGCCCGTCGGCGCGCAGGTAGAAGTCGTAGAGTTCCTCCCCGGAGACCGCGAAACTCCCGCCGTGCTCCTCGATGAGCGTCAGCGCCGCCGCCGCCGCGCCGTTGAGCGCACCCGCCGCCTCGGCCACCTCGACGGCCCTGCGCAAAACCTCGACGGAGCTTTCATAGTTCCCAAGCCTCGCCCACGCGACCCCCTGCGCCGTGAGCGCCTCGGCCAGACGGCCGGCCTCGCCGCCCTGCTCCAGCGCCCTCACGGCCGCCGCGATCGCGCGGCCCGCCTCGCGGTACTGACCTTCCTCGATGAAGACGCGCGCGCGCGTCTCGTTCACCTGCGCGAGGCCGCTCTCGTCCCGCAGGCGCGTGTAGCCCGACTGTGCGCGGTCAAGGTGTTCGTGCGCGTCGCGGTAGCGGCCGAGCTTGTAGAGGAGGAAGGCGAGGTTGTTCTCGATGAGCGCGGCGTGCCGGTCCATCTCCGTCAGCTCGTAGTGATAGATCGCCGCCGTGTACTCGATGATGGCCCGGTCGTAGTAGTCGCCGCCGGGCTCCGACGCGCCGAGGCGCCGCAGCGTGATGGCGTGTATGTTGTGGAAGCTGCCCCGCAGGGCGTGGTCTTCGCTCCCGCTCAGTTGGGCGGCGGTCTGCTTGAGGATGCCGAGCGCGTCGTGGAGCCTCCCGGCCGCGGCCTCGACCGTGCTCCACCTCAGAAGAACTATCGCCCGCCGCTCGGCGTCGGCGCCGGCCAACTCCTCGGACGCGCGCGCCAGCAGCACACGCGCCTCGTCGTAGGCGCCCTCGCGCCAGTAGCACAGCGCCAGGTCGCTGCGCGCAAAAGCGGCCTTCGTCGTCTCGCCGAAACTCTCGAACAGGGCCGCGCTCTCGCTCAGAAGGTCTTTCGCGGCCTCCTGCGCCCCCGTCAACTGCCGGCTCGCGCCCATCCAGCCGGATAGAGCGCCCGCGTATTGCAGCACCTCGGCGGCCGCGCCCCCGTCCAGTCCCTCGACGTTCGGGCGCTCGCCGATGCCCCGCCAGAGCCCCCCCAGAGCTTCGCAGGCGGCCTCGTAATGGCCCCCGCGCATGAGGTCCGCCGCCGCCCGGCAGCGCAACGACGCTCGCTCGCTCGTGGTTAAGGAAGAGTTGTCTAGTTCCTTCAGTTGCACATCTGCTAAATTCATGTGAGGTCAGCCTTTCCTAGTGCCTCCCATTTTTTGGCGGCATGAAAAGACCGTCACGCCGGGCTACGCGTGTGGCGGTCGGTCGGGTCAAAAACTCCATCAGCCAAAGAGGAAAGACAATGCTCAATGCCCTTAGAGCTTCCGTGATATTACTGCTGTTAACCGGTACTGCCCACGCGGGCGAGGGTTTCAACCCCCCCGCGCCGCAACAGCAGCCGGGGACGACCACGTCCCAAGAGCCGTCGGGTGGGGAGACGCTTGACGCCGAAACGGCACTACCTGGAGTGTCGGACAGCCTGGCGGACGCCGCGCTGGAACTGCTATTGATTCTGCCGGCGCTTCTTTAATTCAAACGCCAGTCTACTTTTTGACAGGCTGCCCGAGGGCGGCCGTGTGTTCGTGTGTCTTGCGTGCGGCGGAAAGCGGAGGCGACCCCCGCTAAAAGGGAGATTAACCCCGCGCGCCGCAGAAAGCAACGATTTTTGCAGCGGGCGCGCGGACGCTTCAGCCCCCGTCTTTGCACGCCTTGATGCCGCTTTTGCGCCGCGACCGAGGCGGCTCGCGCTGTCGGCGAGCTGCCCGTTGCGCGTGTCGAGCATCGAGCCGAATGTCCATTGCGTCAGCCCCACCAGTCGCGCCACCGCGCACACGCCCGCAAGTTCACCTCCGCAACCGCCCGCTCGTCCGGCCCTTCGAGAGTCGGGCGCTCGCCCGCAGCCGTCGAGAGACTTTCTGGTTCCTTCAAGCCCTCATCTGCTAAAGTCATGAAGGGCAAGCCTTTCGCTATGGTCGCCGAATTTTCGGCGGACGAGAAAAGGCGCCCATCCTACACGCGACGGGCGGCCAGACCGCTCAACAAATTCCACAGTCAACGAGGGAAGTCTCATGCGTAGAACACTTAGTGCTGCCGTGCTTATTTTTGCCTTCTGCTGCCCGGTTTCGGCCGGAATAATACACAATCCGCCCCCTGCGCCGACGCCTATGATGGAGGACGCCGTGCTGTTGACGACGGAGGCGGAGCCGGCGGGCGAGAAGACCTCCGCGTCCGCCGTGTCGGACAGCCTGACGGAGATCACGCTCGACCTGCTCGCGGTTTTGCCGGCGCTGTTTTAAGTCCCAATGCCAGTCCTGCCGTGGACAGGCTGCCTAGTGGCGGCTAGGTGTTTGTGTGTCTTGCGGGGCGGAAAGCGGAGGCGGCGCCCGCAGACGGGAGATTAACCCCGCGTAGCGGAGAATGCAACAGTTTTTGCAGCGGGCGGAGGCTTCCGTGAACCGCCGGGACGGTCGAAGGAGACCCGTTTGCAATCCGCTTCGCGGGCGTCGTACGCTGCCGGGAGGCGTGCGGGCCGTTGGAGACTTGAACTGTTGAGGGTGTCAGGGGATGAACTTCGGCGATGTCGCGGTGGCGACGATGACGTGAGCGCGTGACCCTGCGGAGGAGCGGCGGCTGCGCGAGTCTCGGCTACCGCGTCGAAGCTGTGGTTAAAGACCTGCCCTGCCCGACTGAGCAGCGCGAGGACGACCCGCGCGAGCGGCTCTACCGGATGCGACAACTGAGTCAGGGAGTCGAGGGGCTGTTGAAGTCCGAGGCGGCCGACCTCAACAGTCTCAGTTGCAGAGCGTGACCGGGTTGGGACACTGCGATTCGCGGTCGAGCCAGCCGACGAGGTTCCGGTATCTGATTTTTATGTTCTCCCCCGCGCAGCCCGCGACGCGCACCTCCGCCTCGGGCGGGATTGTCCCGACGATTTTTCCCGCCTTCGCTTCGCCACGGAGTTTGACGCCCTTCGTGCCGTAGCCGCGCGTCGAGGTCCCGAGCATGTTGCCGGAGACCCAGCCCTTCTTTTCAAAGACGACCGTCCCGCTAATCGTCTCGGCCCTGTCGATCTGCACCCACCCGTTCGGGGCCGACGCTATCAGGTGAAGGACCGTCCCGTCCTCGTCGCGCGGGATGACCGCCACGACCCGACCGCCCGCGCCCGAAGTCTCGCGCACGTTCAAGCCCTTCGGGTCGGGGTCAACGACGTAGGCTTCAACGTCGCAGGCGGCCGTCGTAGTCCTGCCCTGAAACGACGGGGCGGCGGACGTTCCGTGGACGGGGGCGGGCGCGGGGCAGACGACGCCGAGCGCGGCAACGACCAACGTTAAGAAGATTCTGTTTCTCATGATGGCCGAAGAATGTACGCCACTTCGGCCCGCGACGCCAACGACGACGCGTGACGGGACTTGAACGTAGTCACGGGTTGCGTGTATTCATACGGCGTGCGACTCGACGCCGAGAAGATGATCGTCGCAGGTTTCGCCGCGGCGCTGCTGCTGCTCCTCTCACTGGGGCTCATCACCTACCGTGTCACCGGCGGTCTCGTTGAAGAGCGCGGTTGGGTCGCGCACACCTATCAGGTCATCGGACTGCTCGAAGACGCGGAGACCGGCGTGACGAACGCGGAGACCGCACAGCGCGGCTACGTCATCACAGGCGATGAGCGATTCCTCGCCCCTTACCACGAAGCCCTGCCGCGCGTCGAGACCGACCTCGCACGCATCGAGCAACTCACGGTCGATAACCCGGAACAGCAGCGCCGCGCGGCGGAGTTGCGCGGGCGCGTGGCCCACAAGCTCGCCGTGGTCGGCGAGGTCATCACGCTGCGCAGGGAGGGGCAGGCCGAAGAGGCCGCGCGCGTCGTGCGCTCGGGCCGTGGCGAGGAGGCGATGAACACCGTCCGCCGCCAGGTCGCGGAGATGGTCGGCGAGGAGGCGCGGCTGCTGGCGCTCCGCACGGAGGCTTCGAAGTCTTCGGCGCGCAGGGTGAGCGTCACCTTCTTCCTGCTGACCGCCTTCGTCTTCGTGCTGCTCGTCTTCTCATACCTGCTGTTCAGGCGCGACGTGGCGCGGCGCAGGGCTCGGGCGCGCGCGCTGCGCGATTTGTCGCTCACGGACGAGTTGACGGGGCTCTACAACCGGCGCGGCTTTCTGGTAATCGCCGAACGGAGCGTAAAGTTGGCGCGGCGCGCGGGGCAGGAACTGCTGCTCCTCTTTGCTGATTTGGACGGGCTCAAGCGCATCAACGACGAGCACGGGCACGACGAGGGCTCGCGCGCCATCGCCGACGCGGGCGAGGTGCTGCGCCGGACGTTCCGCGAATCGGACGTGCTCGCGCGCCTGGGCGGGGACGAGTTCGCCGTCCTCGTCGCGGACGCAGCCGGGAAGGGTCCCGAGTTTTATATGGAGCGGCTGGGCGAGACGTTGAGCAGACACAACGAGCGGCGCGAGACGGCGTACCTTCTGTCGATGAGCGTGGGCGCGACGCGGCTCGACGGTGAGGCGCTGAACGTCGAGGAGGCCATCACGCGCGCGGACGAGTTGATGTACGAAGAGAAGCGGCGCAAGGGCGCGGCGCGCAGGGCCGTCGCCGGTCACAAAGGGCGCGAGTGAACGCGGAGGCGGCGGCGCTCCCAGACCTTCGGGAGCACGACCGCCAGTTGGCCGCCGACGTAGAGCGCGGCCACGGCCGCGAGTCCCAACTTATTAACGGCCCACAGGCGCGCGATGAGGGCGGGCACGCCGTCCGTGGTCGCCGTCAGTTGCTCGGCCACCCAGTAGTTGTAGAGGCCGAGCGCGACGAGGCACGCGCTCGCGCCGAAGTCCGACCGGGCGCCCGCGAGCACGTAGCCGAGCGCGGGCCAGATGAGGAAGCCGAGGCCGAGCGGGTAGATGCCGAGCGCGGCGAAGACCTCACGGCCCTGCCCCTCCGGCGCGACGGCCCCGCACAGAATCGTGAGCGCCGCGGAGAAGACGAACCCGACCTTAAAGAACTCTACTTGCTCCTCGCTCAACGCACCGCCCGCCTTTCGCTACACCGTCGGCGACTCTCCACGAGCCGGCCTCCCTTAATTCTGCCACCGAGACGCACGACATGATACCTTTTTCTTCCGAATGAAGCGCGAGCCCGCGAATGCCGTTTAAGACATCCGCGGGCTCTCTCTCCGAGACGTGTTGTGAGTCGTGCGTTCTAGTTAACGCCCCAGCCGCCGGTCGTGGCGAGCGCGCCTTCGTGCTGGTGCGCGCGCTGCTCGCGCTCGGCGAGTTTCATGTCGCTGTCAACCATGATCTTGACCAGTTCCTTGAAGCTCACCTTCGGCTCCCAACCGAGGATGGTGCGCGCCTTGGTGGGGTCGCCGAGCAGGAGGTCCACTTCGGCCGGGCGGAAGTAGCGCGGGTCGATCTCGACGTACTTCTCCCAGTCAAGCCCGAGGTAGCCGAACGCCTCTTCGAGAAACTCGCGGACCGACTGCGTCTGCCCCGTAGCGATGACATAGTCGTCCGGCTCGTCGGCCTGCATCATGAGCCACATCGCCTCGACGTAGTCGCGCGCGTAGCCCCAGTCGCGCCGCGCGTCGAGGTTCCCCATGTAGAGCTTCTGCTGAAGCCCGAGCTTGATGCGTGTGGCGGCGCGCGTAATTTTTCTTGAGACGAAGGTCTCGCCGCGCCGCTCCGACTCGTGGTTGAAGAGGATGCCGTTGCACGCGTACATGTTGTAGGACTCGCGGTAGTTGACCGTGATCCAGTAGGCGTAAGCCTTCGCGCAGGCGTAAGGGCTGCGCGGGTAGAAGGGCGTCGTCTCGCTCTGCGGCGTCTCGACGACCTTGCCGTACAGCTCCGACGAAGATGCTTGATAAAACTTCGGGTTGATGCCCGCCTCGCGGATGGCTTCGAGCAGGCGGACGGTGCCGATGCCCGTGACCTCGCCCGTGTACTCGGGCACGTCGAAGCTGACGCGGACGTGACTTTGCGCGCCGAGGTTGTATATCTCGTCGGGCCTTATCTGGCGGATGAGCGTGTTGAGCGAGCTCGAATCGTTGAGGTCGCCGTAGACGAGGCGCAGGCGCGTCCCCGGCTCGTGGGGGTCCTGGTAGAGATGGTCGATGCGGTCTGTGTTGAAGGACGAGGAGCGGCGGATGATGCCGTAGACCTCGTAGCCCTTCTCAAGCAACAACTCGGTCAGGAACGAGCCGTCCTGCCCGGTGATGCCGGTAATCAATGCGCGCTTTGACATGGGGACAGATTCCTCTCTGGCACAATTACGGCGGACTTTTAATTTTAAGGTTTTTCTTGACGGGCGTTTCACCCGGCGTTGCGCCGTGCCCGTCAGCTTAACACAGCGGCCACGGCCTCGCCCAAAGGCTCCTCGGCGCCCACCTTCGTGAAGACGCGCTCGGCCGCGAGCGCCATCTCCTTCTGGAAGAGGTTCGAGAGGTAGTTCACATCGAGCAGCAGCCCCTCGCCGCCGCACTCGCGGTAGAGCGTGATGTAGCCCCACCCGGCCGAAGCGGTCGAGAGCGGCATCCGCAACGTCCAGAAGAGGTTCGAGTCGAGAATGTCCTGCCCGCGCACATCGCCGCGCTCCCACTCCCAACAGATGAGCCCGCCGCGTTCCTCCGCGCCCGCGAGCCTGCGGTCGCCCGACTCGCGCGCGAGCACCGCGCGGCTCAACCCCGAGTCTCCGCCGCGCCCGAGCTGCACGGTCGCGTAGACGAACTCTCCGAGTTCTAAAACTTCGCGGACGGCGGTGAGCAGGTCGCCGAGCGTCCGCGCCTGCGAGAGCGAGCGGCTCGCGCGGCGGACGCGGACGTGGTTGGCGGCGCGCACGCGGCGCTCCGCGAAGTTGCGGCGCAGGCCCGCGCGCACCTCGTCGGCCTCGTGGTAGCGCAGGCGCCCCGCGACGAGCACGATGACGGCGCCCGTCACGAGCAGCAGCAGGCCCGTCAGTTTCCCCTCGCCGCCGTCGCTCGTGAACAGCATCGCGACCAGCGCGAAGAGCGCGCACGCGCCGTAGAGCGCGAAGGCCACGCGCCGCTGCGACCAGCCGCGCTCAAGGAGCTTGTGGTGTATGTGCTCGCGGTCGCCCTCGAACAACGGCTGGCGCGAGATGAAGCGGCGCGCGATGGCGAAGCCCGTGTCGATGACGGGCAGCGCGAAGGCCATCAAAGGGATGGCGACGGCGACGGCGGTCGAAGCCTTCTGCGTGCCCGTGATGGAGAGCGCCGCGAGCAGGAAACCGGTGAAGAGCGCGCCCGAGTCGCCGAGGAAGATCGAGGCCGGGTTGAAGTTGTAACGCAGGAAGCCCGTCAGCGCCCCGACGAGCGCGAGCGAGACGACCGTCACCAGCGGCCGGTTCGTGACGAGCGACGTGGCCGCCATCACGAGCGACGCGAAGAGCGCCGCGCCCGTCGCCAACCCGTCGAGCCCGTCGATGAGGTTGAAGGCGTTGCTGATGCCGATGACCCAGACGAGCGTAAACGTCAGGCTTAAGATCGTCGGTATCTCGAACGGGCCGACGAGCGGGACGGTCACGACCTCGATGCGCACGCCGAGCGCGAAGAGGAGGAGCGCGGCGAGACCTTGAGCCAGGAACTTCCACTTCGCCTTCACGCCGCCCTTGAGGTCGTCGAAGAGTCCGAAGGCGAAGACGAAGGACGAAGAGAGCAGCACCGCGAACGCCTGCCGACGGCTCTGCCCGACCAACTCCGTCACGCGGTTGTCCACGAACGGCAGCGCGAGGAGCGCGAGCCCGACCGCGCAGAAGATCGCCACGCCGCCCACGCGCGGCACCGGAAGCGTGTGCACGCGCCGCGCGTCCCGTGGCATGTCAACCCACCCGAGCCGCTGCGCCGCGCGCCGCAAGAGCGGCGTGATGACCAGCGAAGAGGCGAGCGCAATCGCGAACAGAGTCAGGTACGTGTTCATCGTGATTGGGGACTTGAAATTTCAAATCTCAAATTTGAAATTCTTACTTCAACGCATGACTTCTTCGTAGAGTCGGAGCGTGCGGCGGCCCATCGTTTCGAGGTCGAACTCGCGCTCGACGCGCAGGCGGGCGGCGCGGCCGAGGCGCGCGCGCAGCGACTCGTCTTCGAGCAGCGTGTTGAGCGCGGCGGCCAACGCGGCGGGGTCGGCGGGCGGGACGGTCAGCCCCGTCACGCCGTCAACGGAGACGTAGGTCACGCCCGAGTCGAGCCGCGTGTTGACGACCGGCCGGCCGCAGGCCATCGCTTCGAGCTGCACGATGCCGAACGCCTCGCTGCGCGCGACCGAGGGGAGCGCGAACACGTCGGCCGCGTGGTAGAAGGGCGCCACCGTATCGACGCGGCCGAGGATAGTAACGCGGTCACTGACGCCCTCACTCTCCGCCTCCTGTTCGAGCGCGCCGCGCAACGGGCCTTCACCGACGATGACGAGGTGCCCGTCCACCTCCTTCATCGCGCGGACGAGGTGCTCGAAGCCCTTGTAGTAGATGAGGCGGCCGACGCCGAGCACGATGCGCGGGCCGAACCGTTCGCGGAGCCTCGACACCTCGAAGGCGTCAACCGTGTCGAACTCGTCCAGAGGGATGCCGAACGGAATGACGCGGCACTTCGTCTTGAACTCCTGAAGGACGGGCGAAGACTCGACGTAGTTGGGCGAGGCCGCGATGACGGCGTCGGCGCGTCCGAGCGCGCGCCGCAGCACGGGCCGGAACGCGGCGCCGAGAACTCTCTGCCGCACCACGTCGCTGTGGTAGGTGACAACGAGGCGGCCGGCGTGCCCGCTCGCGAGGTATGCGAGGAGCGCGGTCGGGTGCGGCCAGTGCAGGTGCACGATGTCGGCGCGCGCATCCCTTATGCGGCGCGCGAGGCCGGGGCAGACGGGGGCCGCCGCGAAGTCGAAGAGCGTCCCGACCCTCGTCACCTTCACCGAATCCAGCACCTCTTCGACGGTGCGGCGCTCCTCGCCGGCCACCAGGACCTCGACATCGACCTGCGCGCGCAACTGACCGCAGAGTGCTTGCAGGTGCGACTCCATCCCGCCCCTGTGCGGCGGGTAGAACTTGCCGACCTGTAGCACGCGCAAGCGTCGCGGCGCCACCGTGGGGGCTTGACTCGCGTGGCGCGCGTCGGTCGGGTTGGCTATGGCCTGCATCGTCTGTTTGAAGGAAAAGGCATCGGCCGCCGTCGGAAGAGACGGGCGGCCGATGCGCGTGTGTCGCCTTAACCCCGGGAACTTAAGGCGTCCTCCCGAGGCCGTAGGCGAAGAGGTCGTCGTCCCGGCGGACGGCGAACGCGTCCAGCATTCCGGCGAATCCGCCCCGCGCGCCGCCGCCGGCACCGCCCGGGCTGAAGTAGTACGCGGCGGCGACGGGGCCGCAACTGAACGCCTCCACCTCGACGACGCGGCTGAAGAGTCCGTCGTTCGACGAGTTGACGACCACGCGAATCTTGTCCGTCGTCACCGGCGCGAAGATGAACTGCCGCCTGGCGAGCGTGTTGTTCGTCACGGACCCGCCCGGCACCGTCTGCCACGCCGCGCCCGTCCAGTACTGCACGTCGAAATCCTTGACGCCGTAGGTGCTGGCGGAGGTCGTGGCGGTCACGGTCGAGCCGCTGTTGAAGTCGTTCTTCAGCGTGTAGACGGCAATCGAGTTGATCGTCTGCATGCCGCTGAAGTTGACCTGCACGTTGTCCGGGAAGACGCCGCGCGTGGCGTCGTTCCAGCCGCCGCCCGCGCCCCAGGTGTTCCCGTTGCGCTCGCCGTCGATAACGCCGCTCGCGGAGAAGGACGCGCTGTAGGTCGAAGACGCGACGGCGGTCGAGCCGTTGGCGGCGGTCGCGATGTTGGTGGCGCAGGGCGTCGGGCTCGGCGTCGGCGTCGGGACGACAACGGCCGCGCAACTGAACGCCTCCACCTCGACGACGCGACTGAAGGTTGCGTCGTTCGACGAGTTGACGACCACGCGGATGCGGTCGGTCGTCACCGGCGCGAAGACGAACTTCCGTTTCGCCAGCGTGTTATTGGTCACCGTGCCGCCGGGGACGTTCGCCCAAGCGGAGCCCGTCCAGTACTGCACGTCGAAATTCCTGATGCCGTAGCTGGTGGCGGTCGTCGTGTCGTTGACCGGTTGGCCGTCGTTCGGTTGGTTCTTGAGCGTGTACACGTCGATGCCGATGAGCGACTGCGCGACGCCGAGGTTGATCTCAACCGTGTCGGGGAAGGCCGAGCGCGTGGCGTCGTTCCAGCCGCCGCCCGAGCCCCAGGTGTTCCCGTTGTGCTCGCCGTCGATAACACCGCTCGCGGGGAAGGCCGTGCTGTAAGTCGAGGAGGCCGTCGCGGTCGCGCCGTAGGAGGCGCGGGCCACGTTAACCGCGCCGGTGCACTCCTGCGCCGCCACCACTTCGACCACCTGCGGCGCCGCGTTGTAGTTACTGTTCCCCGCCTGGTCGTACAGCACCATGCAGGTGCCGGTGGCGGCGGTCATCGTGTAGGTCGCCCCGCTGTTGGTGCACGAGCCGGAGCTGCTGTAAGTGACTGACAACCCCGAGCTGGCGGTCGCGGCGACGACGAACGTCGTGCCGTGCATGGCGCTCGCCGGAGCGTGCGTGTTGACGGTAATCGTCTGGTTGGCCGGGTTGACGGTCAGCGAGCCCGTGCCGCTGGCGGCGGCGTAGACCGAGTCGCCCGCGAAGCTCGCCGCCACGCCCGTCGGGTAAGTCCCGGCGTTGATGCCGGCCAGACTGACGTTCGACAGGATCGCCACGCCGGAGGCGTCGGTGTTCGCGCTGCCGACGCTGTTGCCGTTCAGCGTGAAGCTGACGCTCTTGCCCGCGACGGGGTTGCCGCCCGAGGTAAGCGTGGCAGAGAGGTTCACCGTCCCGCCGTAGCTACCGGTGGCGGGGGCGACCGCGAGGCTCGTCCCGAGCGGGTTCAGCGGCCCCTGCGGCAGCGGCCAGACGTATGCGCCTCGGCTGCGCGTCCAGAGCGAGAGGGTCGTGGCCCCACGGTCGATCTGCATGTCCCAGATCATCACGTTGGGCAGCCCCGCGTTGAAGCGATACCAGATGGGCGAGACCGCCGTGATGTCGTCCGTGTAGTAGAGCCCGAAGTCGGTGCCCGCGAAGACTTGCGACGGGAAGTTCGGGTTGGCGATGATCGAGTCCACGGGGATGTCCGGCAGGTTGCCGCTCTTGTCCGTCCACGTGAAGGTGGCGCAGTTGGTCGAGCAGACGACCCGCATGACGTGGCCCGGCGTCGAGGGCGTGTTGTCGTTGAAGCCGCCGACGGCGGCGTAGGCGATGGGCGCGCTCGTCGTCGTCGGGTCGAAGGTCACGTCGAGGATGGGACGATTGGGCAGAACGGCGTTGTTGTCCGTCACGTTGACCCAGATGGACTGGTTCGAGCCCGTGCCCATGTTGCGCCCGATCTGGACGGCGCCGTCGTTGGTGCCGACCATGACCACGGTCTGGTCTTTCGGCTCGAAGGCGAGCTGGTTGATGAAGGAGCGGTTGCCGAGCGTCCCCTTGGTCAGGTTAGCCGGGCTGTTGACGTACCAGGTGTTCGTGGTCGTGCCGGTGTTGGTGGCGCCGATGATCGTCTCCCAGACCCGGACGGTGCCGGCGATGAGGTGGCCGCAGCCGGTGGTCGCGCCGGCCGCGCCGCAGTCGTTGGACGGGTTGGTGGGGTCGCCCTTGAAGATTTCAAACGGGAGGATGAACGACTGCTGGTCGCCCGTCCAAGCCCCGCGCCTGAGCGTCCAGGTGGCGCCGGGCTTGGTGCAGTTGGTGATGCAGCGGCTGACGCCGCCGCTGTTGTTGCCCTGCCAGTAGCGCAGGCTCCCGGCTCCGAGGGTCGTGGCGCCGAGCGTCCCCGTCCCGTTCATCGACATGTTCGTGCTCGCCTCGGTGAAGGTAATCGAGTCGCCCGCGGCGCCGGCCGTGACGGCCGTGATGATGGCCGAAGCCCCCCCGGAGGTGGTGGCCGTGACGACGCCCGCGAGGTCCGCGTTGACGGCCGTGACGATGTTGTTGCGCGAAGTCCCGACGCTGGTGCCGATGGCCACGTCGCCGGTGCCGGCGCGCGTCGCCTTCCACGTGAAGGTCTGCGAGCCGATGACGAACGTCTCGCCCGCTACGGGGATGCCGGTGCCCGTCATCGTAATCAACCCCTGCGAGTTGACGGGGCCGGTGCCGACGGGGTCGATGCGGGCGTAGAAGCCGTCGCCGCCCAGGCCCATCTGCCACTGCGCCGGCCCCGTCGGGCTGCCCGAGAACATGACCGAACTGGGTCCGTTGTCCTGCGCGCCGCCGTTGGCCGAGGGGTTCGGCGAGGTGGCGAAGTTGCCGCTGATGTCGCCCGAGTAGAACTCGATGGTGTTGAAGCCGGTGTCCATGTTGAACCACGTCGGCCGCGTCGTGGCCGGCGCGGCCGCGTTGGCGTTCGTGGTGCCGTGGACGCCGCCGTCGTTGCCGAGCAGGAGCGTGCTCGAAGAGCCGGGGAGGAAGGCCAGCGCGTGCTGATCGACGTGGACGGGCTTGGGGCTCGGGCCGGTGTAGCCGCACGTCACGTCGTAGAAGGTCGTCCCCGTGCGGGTCGCCAGCCACACGTCGAAGGTGCTGACGAAGATGCGGTCGGGGTTGTTGGGGTCAACCGCGACGGCCTGGTCGTACCAGTTCTGCGGGTAGTCGCCGCTCCCGGCCGCGCCCACGCCCGGGCCCGAGTTGGCGCAGGCGGCGAGCAGCGCGCCCGACGAGCCGGTCATGTAACTCCAGGTGGTGCCACCGTTGGTCGAGGCCCAGACGCCGAGCTGGCAGCCGGCGGCGTTGCCGCACCCGCTGTTGTTGTTGGGGGCGATGGACTGCACCTGCGCGTAGATGTAGTTCGGGTCGCTCGGCGCGACGGCGAAGTCAATGCGGCCGAGCTGGTTCCCCGTCGTCGTGCCCGCGTAGGGCGTGCCGCTGCCCGCGTTCATGTTGGCCAGGGCCGGGTACGTGCTGGTCACCGCTCCGTAGACGAAGCCGTTGGCGTTGCTCGCGATGGAGGTGAAGGACGGGCAGCCGCTCGCGGGCATGTTGGCCTTGTAGAGGCCGTTGGCGCCGTTCTGGTCGAGGTTGAACTGGACGGTGGTGGCGAAGCCGCGAACGCCGACCGCCGCGAGGATGCGGGTGGTGCCACTGCCCATGTCGGTCAGCTCAAGGCCGGTGATGTCCTGCCGCTGCGTGCCGAAGCTGTTGGTCGTGCAGGGGCCGGTCCAGTTCTGGCCGGCGTCGTAGGAGAAGTAGAGACCCGTCTTGGTGCCGGCCACGACCTTGTTGCTGTCGTTGGGATCGACGCGCACCTTGCCGACCGCCTGATACTGCGGGAACTGGCCGACCGGCACGGGGAGCGCGGCGCCGAAGACGTTGGCGGCCAGCACCGTCCAGGTGGCCCCGGCGTCGGTCGATTTCAGGATGCCTTGACTGCCCATCGAGAAGGAGCCGTAGTTGAGGTCGCCGGTGCCGGCGTAGATCGTGTTGTGATTGTTCGGGTCGATGGCGATGGTGTCGATGCTGGTGGTCGAGATCGCCGCGTCGTCGGTGACGGGGGTCCAAGAGGTCGAGCCACTACAGCAGTTCGTGGTCTTCCAGACGCCGCCGCCGACGCTCGCGGCGTAAGCGACGTTCGGGGTGACGGGGTCGATCTTGATGTCGTTGATGCGGCCGGCGGTCGTCGTATAGTCGAAGCAGCCGGAGCAGCCGGTCATCGCCTCCGGCTGCGGGCCGAGCGCGGTGAAGCCGTTGGCGTTGAGCGCCAGCGGCGAGAGTTGCAGACTCTGTTTGCTGAACTTGCGCCCCCCCGGGATATTGCGCCTGACGCGTGAGTCCTGCTCGGCCGCGCGGCGCACCCACTCGGGGTTGAAACGACCGGTCGGGTAGGTTCGGCGGTGAAGCCAGAAGGCTTCCTGTTCCAGCAGCCGCTCGCCGTCGCGGTCGGCCTCGCCAGCGGAGAATTGCGCCTTCGCCCTCGCCCTCGAAATGGAGCCGACCGCTGAGGCGGTGAAGGCCCCGCCGCTCTCCTCCGGGGGCGCTCCGGTCCCCTCGCGCTCGCGCTCGCGGATGGTCTTCGCGGCCCGCACCTCGCCGATGGCCGCCCTGATTTCCGGCATCGGACTCGTGACCATAAAGGCGCCGTCCTCGTCGGCGGTCGCCTCCAGCGTCACCCCCTTCTTCGCCTGCGCGCCTTCGCCGATGAGGATGGTCACGGTCTCGCCCGGAGACCAGTGCGTCCCGGTCAGAGTAATCTCCTCGCCGGACAGGTAGAACCCTCTGTCCGTCGTCAGGCTCGGCACCGCTTTAGGTGCCTTCCGGATGGCGGGCGCCGTTGACTTCTTCTGACTTTTAGGGGGAGACGGCCTGGCGGACTTCTCCTGCCCGTTGCTCTGGGGCTGGGCCGGACGAGTCCCGCTCCCGGAAGATAAAGGCGTCCAGAGGGCCAACGCGGCCAGCGCCGACAGGGCCAGACAGAAGGCCAACCGCCCACGCACTCTTTTCGAGAAAGATTGTTTATGGTTGGCGGCGGAAGGGTCTTCGACGCGGGCGCGGCGCTTCATCATCGGGGAGAGTCTCCTTATCTGCTCCGGCTCGCGGCCGGAGTCAATCGTTTCGGGTCGTTAGTAATGCTCTTGGGAACTACGGGCGGGGATAGTAAATCGTTGAACCAGAGGGCGAGATAACTGTCCCTGGCTCGACTTGTCTTCGCTGTTGGGGCGAGATTCTATCATCCCACCCTCAAAGTGGACACTCCTTTTATGTAAAAGCTACAGCCGAAGACGTGACCTGAAGGATATAACTCGCGTCGGCCGCCGGCTCTTTCCTGCCGGCGACCGACGCGAGTTGTCGAAACGTGCGCCGCGAGCTTACGGCACGTTCTCGAAGTTGTAGGTGATGAGAGAGCCGTTGTGCCTGAGCCTCAGGTTATCGACGTTGCCGTCGAAGCCGTTCGCCCAGGGGCCGCCGACCTTGAAGAGGATGGCGCTGGCCGGGTCGTTGCGCACGCCCGCGTTCGGGAAGAGCGCGAGTACCTGCGCCCACGTGCAGGGCGTGGCGGGCTGGCACGGCTGCGCGACGCCGGAGACGTTGTTGACCGTCACCGTCGTGCGCGTCCCGTACCACATCCCGTTGCGCGCGTCCCAGTTCTGCCAGACGTTCTGCTGCACGGCCCCCTGGCCGGGCGACAGGTACGGCTCGAAGACGAGGCGGCCGGAGTAGGCCGTCGCCGCGTCGTTCAGGTCGTAGTCGATGTCGAACTGGAACGACGGCGCGACGACCGTGTTCGCGTTGTTGTCCTGGTAGCTGTGGTAGAGGATGGAGAGCAGGTCGTCCATCCGCGTCCCGTTGTAGCCGGCGGCGCCGAGGATGCGGCGCCCCAGGCTGTCCACGGTCAGGAAGGCGCTGCCCGTGCCGAGCGGGGGCGTCGCGGGGCCGGCCTCGAAGCCGCCCGAGCCGGAGCCGGTGCCCGGCAGGTCGTCGGCGAAGACCCAGCCCTGCTGGTTGGCGGGCGAGACGACGATGGTGTTCGCGACGCCCTGGAAGCCGTTCGTGCCGCGCCCCGGCGTCGTCTCGACGTTGGTGTCCGTGCCGCTCGTCAGCAACGGCAGGTATTGGATGTTGGCCGAGGCGGGGCCGGCGATGTCGGGCTGACCGCCCGGGGGCGTCGCCGTGCCGCCGTAGGCGACGGGTATCTGCGCCGCGTAGCCGGGCTCCGCGCTGTTGGCCGTGGTCACGACCGGCGAGGTCGTGCCCCACCAGTTGCCACGGAAGTTCTTGTAGTTGGTCGTCCCGGGCGCGGGGAGCGACCCGCCCGACTGGCGGTCAACGACCTGACCGTACCAGTTGGCGCTGATGTTGTTGTTGCCGAAGGTCGAATGCAGCGCCGTCTGCACGGGCGAGTTCGTCCCGCCCGAGGCGTCGAGGAAGAGCACGCCGACCGTCCAGTTGTTGGTGATGAAGTTCTCGACCACGGTCTGGAAGTCGGTCTGGTTGCGGTAGATGACCCCCGTCCGGTTGAAGTCGATGACGTTGTTGCGGACGGTGTGGTTGTTCGAGTTGTTGATGTCGATGCCGGTGCGGTTGCCGGTGATGACGTTGTCGCGGATGACCGCGCCCGAGACGGCGAGCCCCTGGATGGCGAAGCCCGCCGAGTTCAGACCCGCGTTGTTCCAGTCGGTCGTGTTGTTGCCGAGGCGCGTGACGGTGAAGCCGCCGACCGTCACGTTGCTGCCGCTGATCTGAATCGTCGTGCCCGGGCCGCCGATGGGACCGCGCACATTGGTACTACCCGCGCCCGACGTGCTGACGACCGTCAGGTTGTTCTTGTTGACGTTCACGTCCTCGTCGTAGGTGCCCGGGAAGACGTTGATCTGGTCGCCGGGGTTCGCGGCGTTGACCGCGCCCTGAATGGTCGCGAAGCAGCCGGCCGTTCCGCCCGGATTGACGCAGCGCGCGGCGACGGGGCTGCAACTGAACGCCTCAATCTCGATGACGCGACTGAAGGTTGCGTCGTTCGACGAGTTGACGACCACGCGGATGCGGTCGGTCGTCACCGGCGCGAAGACGAAGCGCCGTTTCGCCAGCGTGTTATTGGTCACCGAGCCGCCCGGCACCGTCGCCCACGCCGTGCCCGTCCAGTACTGCACGTCGAAATTCTTGATGCCGTAGCTGGTGGCCGTCGTCGTGTCGTTGACGGGCTGGCCGTTGTTCGGCTCATTCTTCAACGTGTACACGTCGATAGCGTTGATGGACTGCGTGACGTTGAAGTTGACCTGAATGTTGTCCGGGAAGACGCCGCGCGTGCCGTCGTTCCAGCCGCCGCCCGCGCCCCAGTTGTTCCCGTTGTGCTCGCCGTCGATGACACCCGATGCGGGGAAGGCTGCGCTGTAGGTCGAAGAGGCGACCGCGGTCGAGCCGTTGGCGGCCGTCGCGATGTTGGTGCCGCAGGGCGTGGGCGAGGGCGTCGGCGTCGGCGTCGGGGTCGGGGTGGGCGTCGGCGTCGGCGTCGGCACGACGGCCGGCGCGCAACTGAAGGCTTCGATCTCGACGACGCGGCTGTAGGTGTTGTCGGCCGAGGCGTTGATGACGACGCGGATGCGGTCGGTCGAGACGGGCGTCGCGAAGCTGACGCGGCGCTTGACGCGCGTGTTGCCCGTGAAGGAGGCCGCCGTCACCCACGACGCGCCGTCCCAGTACTGCACGTCGAAGTTGGTGATGCCGTAGCCGGTGGCGGACGTGAAGTCGCCCACGGTCGAGCCGCTGTTGGGCGCGTTCTTCAGGGTGTACACGTCGATCTCGCTGATGGACTGCGTGACGTTGAAGTTGACTTGAATGTTGTCGGGGAAGACGTTGCGCGTGCCGTCGTTCCAGCCGCCGCCCGCGCCCCAGTCGTTGCCGTTGTGCTCGCCGTTGATGGCGCCCGAGGCCGGGAACGAGGCGTTGACGGTCGAGGAGGCCACGGCCGTCGCGCCGTAGGAGGCGAGCGCGACGTTGGTCGCGCAGACGGACGCGCAGTTGGTCTCGCTCGTCAGCCAGCCGGAGAAGTTGACGTTGGTGCTGACCTTGTCGCCGCCGCCGGGGCCGACGGGGCCGGGGCCGTTGGCCGCGCCCCACCAGTTCGCCTGCGCGTTGACCGAGGCGGCCGAGCTGTTCTGCACGCCGATGGTCGGGTTGCCGACGATGTTGTTGTTGTTGGCCGTCAGGCCGTTGGTGGCGTTGGCGCTCACGACGATGCCGCTCGTGTTGCCGGTGATGTTGTTGCAGGTGAGCACGGGGACGGCCGGCGTGTCGTGGAAGACGCCACGGATGTTGTCCGTGACGTGGTTGAGCCTGAACCGGATGTTGGGCGAGGTGGCGGACGAGTTCGTGACGCCGAGCCCCTCGACGCGCGTGTAGCCCGCGCCCTGAAGCGCGGCGCGGTTGCCGTCAACGTCGTTGTCCGTCACGTCCACCGCCACCGTCTGCTGGATGGACTCGACGCGGATGCCCTCCCACGTGGTCGGGGTCGTGACCTGCGGCGGCATCGGCGACTGCGCGTAGGCTTCGACCTTGTTGCGCGTGATGGTGAAGCCGGGGTTGGCGTAGACGTAGTGCAGGTTGTGGCGGATGCCGATGCGGAACGAAGAGATGTTGTTTTCGGCGATCTGCGAGGCCGGGTGCGTGGTGACGTTGCCGCTGAAGTTCTCGATGGTGATGCCGACGCGCGAGCGCGTGACGACGTTGCGCGTCACGTCCGCCCAGGCGTCGTCGGAGATGCGCAGCGCCTGGCCGAATGCGCCGAGGACGTTGTCCACCTTGTTGGCGTTCATGCGGCTGTTGCCGTTGCGCGCGCCGCCGATGCCGAAGGTGTTGAGCCAGACGGCTATCTCGCCGACGTTCTTGACGATGTTGTGCTCGATGACGGCGTCGAGGTTGGCCGACCCGTCGCCGTAGACGCCGAACTCCGCGTCCACGTCCGAGCCGTTGAAGACGACGCCCGACGTGAGCGAAGGGTTGTTGCCGTCAACGGTGAAGCCCCTGAAGGTGACGCCGCTCGCGGAGAAGGTGACGACGATGGGACCCGCGAATGAGGGGTTGAGCGGGTCGCTCGCGGTCGGGATGATGATGGCTTCGGCGCCGCGCGTGCCCGTGTTCGGGTTGACGTTGGCGTTGGGGCCGAGGAGCGTCAGGGACTTGTTAACGTCGATCTGCTCGGCGTAGGTCGCGGCGGCGACCTGGATGGTGTCGCCCGCGACGGCGGCGTTGATGGCGGCCTGGATGGTCGTGAAGCAGGGCACGTTGCCGCCGCAGACGCCGTCCGGGTTCACGTAGAGCGTCGAGGCGGCGAAGGCGCGGCCGCCGAAGACCATCGCGCAGAGGGTCAGCGTCAGGCAGAGAGAGACGAGCAGCTTGCGCCGCACGGACTGAGAGGTGGGGCGCCGAGAGTTCGATTTCATACGGGGTGGATCCTTTCTTTTAAAACAGGGTTGGGGCGCGGCCCGCCACGGCGTGGCGGTAGAAGCCGCGGCGCGCGAGGGGCGAGCTTCGGACGGTGTTGCGGCACCGGGATAGGCTGTTACGGGTTCGGCTTGGGGCGTCGGGTCGGTACGACTTGGATGTCGGGACGATGGAACCAGCTCGAAGAGCGGCGTTATCCTATTAGACGTGTCGGCCACTGTCAAACAGCACACGCGCCATTAAAGAGGCTTAGCGCCGGGAGCGCGGGCATCCCTGCCCGCCATGAGCGCGAGAGCGCGAATAGAGTGAGACTTTAAACCTCAAGGTTGAGGGATAGAGTTTCTCTGCTAAGCGTGCTAAAGCACGCTTTGGCGGGCAGGGATGCCCGCGCTCCCGGCGTCGGGCGGCCTGATTCAAGCGAGTTCGCTGTAGATGGAGACCATGCGGCGCGCGTACTCTTCCCAACTGAAGCGGCGCGCGTGCGCGAGGCCCGCCGCGCGGCGCGCGGCCCAGCGCGCGGGCTCCTCTTCCCTCTGTCTCAAGAGTGAGACCGCGCCTTCGGCCCACCCCATTACGTCGCCGGCCGCGCGGTATGAGGCCGCATCGCCCCCGACCTCGCGCAGCACGGGCAGGTCGCTCGCGAGCACGGGCAGTCCCGACGCAAGCGCCTCCGCCACGGGCAGCCCGAACCCCTCGCGCTCCGAAGGCTGAAGCAGCAGCGCCGCGCGACGGTAAGCGGCCGCGAGCACGCGCGCTTCAAGAAACGGCAGGACGACGATTGTATCTCTCAGACGCAGTTCATCGACCAGCGCAAGTTGCGACTCGGTGAACTCGCCGCCGACGCGCACGAGCCGCGCGCCCTTGAACTCGCGCCGCACCTCCGCGAAGACGCGCAGCAGCACGTCGAGGCGCTTGCGCGCGACGGTGCTCCCGACGTGCAGAAGCTCAGGCGCTTCAGCGCAAGTCGGGCCGAGCAGACGCCGCGCCTCGGCGTCCGCCTCCGCGTCGGGCGCGGGCGCGTAGAGCGTCGAGACGCCGTTGTGGACGACCGCGACGCGCTCGGGCGGGACGATGTCGTGCGCGAGCAGTTGCGCGCGCGTCTGCTCGCTGTCGCAGGTGACGCGCGCGGCCTTGCGCAGGCCGTCGAGCACGCGGCGCGTCATCGCGCGGAACAGACGCGGGCGCGGCTCCGCGTCGGGTTCGAGCAGGCAGCGGAACGTGTCGAGGTCGTGGCAGGTGACGACCGTGCGCTCGGCCGGCAGGTGGTGGACGAGTTGCGCGTAGCTGTGATCGACGACGTGGAAGATGTCGAACTCCGCGCGGCGGCGCGCGACGTGGCGCGGGTAGTCGAGCAAGCGGTTGAAGAGACGGTCGGCGTTGAAGCGCCGCCCCTCCGTCTCGCCCGCGCGCGAGAAGCGGCGCCTGAGCGGCGGGCAGACGCGCGCGGCCCGGAACTGCTCCGCGTGCCCCGCCCCCAGCCGCTCGATGAGCGAGTCGGCGACGAGGTTCATGCTGTGCCAGTTCTCCTCCCGCAGGTCGCACACGACGGCCACGCGGACCTGGCGCGTAAGGGAAAGCGCGCCGCGCCGGGCCGCGCCCGGTCGGGACTCTCTCAGGCTGATGCCGTATTCCATCTCAGCTTCGCGCGCGGCCCGGCGCTCAACTCTTCCGGGCCGTGACGAGGTATTGGAAGGTCGTGAACTTACGCAAAGCCCCGAGCGAGAGCGCGGTGAGCAGCGACATCTTGCGGCTGCGCACCGGCACGACCCGCTCGACGCGGTAGCCGGTCTGACTGAAGAGACTCTTGATCGTCGAGCGCGTGAAGAACCGCAGGTGTGTGCTGTCGAGCAGCCCCTCGTCCTCGTACTCGAAGCGATCCGAGAGAATTTTCAAGACCGGTTTGAGGTGTTGCAGGTTGGGGATGCTGGCGACCACGCATCCGCCCTCCGAGAGCAGGGGCCGGATTTTTCTGAGGAGAGCCCAGGGGTCTTTCAAGTGTTCGAGGACATCAGCGCAGACAACGCAGTCAAAGTAACCCACGGGGAAATCAAGACTGACCGACTCCACGTCCCCACAGAGCACGCGGTCGAGAACCCTTTCGGCCTCGGCGGCCGCGGCAGGGGTCAGTTCGACGCCCACCACTTCGGAGACGCCCGTGCGCGCCTTCGCCAGCGCGCCGGTGTTGCCGACCCCGCAGCCGATTTCAAGCAAGCGGCGCGTACCGCCCGGGATGAGCGCAACCACCTCGGGGCGCGCGTTCCGGTAGTAGGATTCGTGCTTCATGTCAGCCCCGTTCATCACTCCTCGACAGCACGAAGTGCCCTTCGGTCACTTCTCTTTCCAAACTATTCATCGTGCTCCCGCCGTCGGAATTTCCCGTGGCCCGGCCGTGGGAAGCGACGCGCGCGCCGCTTCCAGACCCGCCGAAAGGTGTCGAGTGACGATCCCGACCGCGTCGCCCACCCCGTTCTCCGCCCGAATGCGCGCGCCCAAACGGTCGGCTCGCTGGCGCAGCGCCGCGTCGCCCGCCGCCGCTTCGATAGCATCGGCCAGCCGTCTCGCCGTCAACTCACGGCGCGGGATGGGCGGGGGCGCCACGCCCAACTCGTTGAGACGTGAAGCCCAGAACCTCTGCTCGCCGAAGAAGGGCACGGCCACCGAAGGGCAGCCGGCACGCAGGGCCTCGGCGGCCGTCCCCGTCCCCGCGTGGTGCACCGCCGCGGCCGCGCGCGCGAGGAGCCAGCCGAACGGCACCCAGCCGACGTGGTAGACGTTCGCGAGGTCGCACCGCGTCCCTCCCCACCCTTCGCCGACCACGGCGCGCCGTCCCGTCAATCTCAGCGCCTCGACGACGATCTCGGAAAGCTCTTCGGGGCGCGGGTCAACCATACTGCCGAAGCCGACGTAGACGGGCGGCTCGCCCCGCTCCAAAAACTCGGTGAGGCCCGCCGGCGGAGTCCACTCTTCCGCGTCGTCGAGGAACCAATAACCCGTCACGTGCTGCCAGTCCTTCCAGTCCGCCGGCCTGCTTACAACTGACGGGCTGAAGCCGTAGAGTTGCGGGACGCGGTGGTCGCCGACGACGCGTAAAAAGTGTTTCAGCGGCAGCGGCGGTAGCCCCAGAGACTCGACACGCCAGCGGTTGACCCACGGGCGGGCGGCGAGCCCAAAAATCTGCCGCGCCGTAACGTGCGTCAGCAGGTTGTATGCCCGCCCGAAGCGCCAGCGCGGAGGCGCGAACGGGCTCGGGAAGGCGCGCGTCGGCGCGGTCGGGTAGAGGTAGACAGCGAAACTTGGCACCCGCAGTTGTTCCGCGACGTGGGCGGCCACGCTTGCCAGGCCCGACTGCGGGGAGTAGATGACGGCGTCCGTGCCGCGACACGCCTCCTGGGTCGGACGAAGTTCGTCGGCGCTCGGCCCCGGCCGCCGGAAGGCGCGCCACAATACACCCAGGCGACCGCCGCCGGGCCGCCGCCGCTGTTCGGCCGCCATGACCTTGCGCGGGTCGTTGCCCCCGAGTGAGAAGAATTCCAGGCCGCGATGTCGGACGAAAGTCTCGAAGTGCGGGTGTGTGGCGAAGCGCACGCGGTGCCCTTCGCGCCGCAAGCCGACGCCCAGGGCCACCAGAGGCTGAACGTCGCCCTGTGTACCGCCCGTGACGATGGTCAGGTGCATAAGCTATGACGACGCGCGCTCAACCGACCGGCCGTTGAGACTCCACGCCCTCGCGGGCGGCGAACTCTTCCGGCGGCGAATCCGCGCCCTCGCGCCGCTCGTTGCTCTCCCCGCGTGCGCGGCGCGGGTCGAGCGCCTCCCCAAGCCGCCGAAATACGCCGCCACGCTCGTAGTGCTCGCACACCATCGCGCGGCCACGGGCCGCGCGGCGCGCGGCCTCCGCCGGATCGGCCAGGGCTTCCCTGATGCAACGTGCGAGGTCGCCGGCATCCCCTACCGTGTAGCTCCATCCCGTCTCGCCGTCGATGATCGTCTCGCGCAGCCCCCCGACCGAGGCGGCGACGACCGGTGTGCCGCACGCGAGTGCTTCGAGCGGCGAGAAGCCCAGACCCTCCTCGCGGCTCGCCTGCACGCACAGGTCGGCGGCGCGGTAGTCGTCGGGCAGTTGACCGTGCGGGTGGACGGCGTCGGTGGCGATGACGCGCTCCGCGACTCCGAAGCGCGCCGCCGTCTCCAGGAAATCGCGGTGCCCCCCGCTCCGGTGCAGGAGTCGAAGGTCGTAACCTTCGTCCAGCAGTCTACGCACGGCCGCGAGTAAGGTCTCCGCGTCCTTCTCCGGCGCGACGCGGCTGCTGAAGAAGATGAGCGCGCCCGCGCGGGGAAGCTCCAGCCGCTCGCGCGCGGGCGAGAAAAGTTGCGTGTCCACGCCGTAGACGGGGATGACCTCGACGGGTCTCTTCGTGCCGTGCCCGCGCACGACATCCGCGAGGTATTGGCTGAGCACGACGTAGTGCCGCCCGAGGTGCGCGTTCGCGCGCGCGAGCGCGCCCAGGGCTAGAAGCTCGCGCCGCCGGAACGGCTTCGACCGCTCCCCGCGCGCGCGTCGGCACAGGTAGTAACGCTCCACCGGACTGCACACGAGCATTGAGACGGGCAGGCGGAACAGCCGCCCCGCGACGTTGGCGGCGAGCGCCGCCGCCCCGTAGCCCTGAACCAGAGCGCAGTCCAGTTCCGCGCGCCGCGCGCGCAACTCCCCAAAGACCGCGCGCGCGAATCCGAGCCGGGAAGCGGGGCCGACCTTGACCCGGACCTCCGCCTCGGGCGCGCGGCTGACCTCGACGCCGCCCACAATCCGTCGGGCCAGGACGGACAGCTCGTAACGCTCCGCCAGCCCCTCGACCAGCCTCACGTCCGACCCACTCTCGACGACGAATAGCAGTCGCGGTCTCTTCATCCCTTGCCTAAGACTTGCCTGAGAACGCTCATCAGGGCTTGGAGATGAACGTCCAGGGTGAACTTATTCGTCATGCCGATGGCCCCACGGCGCAGGCGGGCGTAGGCCGCCCCGTCGTCAAGGCACTTGACGATGACCTTTGCGAGAGCGGCGTCGTCGAGCGACTTGCCCTCCGCGAGGTGGCCGTTCACGCCGTCGATCAACCAGTCCTTGACGCCGCCGACGGGGAAGGCCGCGACCGGCAGCCCGTGCTGCCCGGCCTCCAGCCCCGTCAGGCCGAACGGCTCGGGCCACAGACTGGGGAAGACCAACAAGTCCGCCTCCGCGTAGAGGTGATCCAACTGCTGCTTGTCGAGCCAGCCGACGAAACGCACGGTCACGCCGTCGAGACGTGACTGTGTCGCGCGCGCCTGACGCTCCCAGTGCTCCCGCTCGGGGCCGTCACCCGCGAACGTCACGGCGAGCGACGCGCCGAGCGCCTCCCTCACTTTCGGCAGCGCGGAGATGAAAACTCCGCCCCCCTTGAGCTTGTCCATCCGGCCGGAGTAGAGCAGGCGGAACTGCCCCTTCTCGGCGGGCGCGACCCGCGCGAATTCCCGCCCGTCCGGGGCAACGCCGCCGCCCTCGGCCTCACCGCCGGGGTGTGCGTAATACGACAGGCTGTGAACCTTCTCGGCCGACAGGCCGTTACGCAGATACTCTTCCCGCATGTGCGACGAGTGCGTAACGATGGCCTTGTACCGGGGCAGCAGCGCCAGACGGCTCGACTGCAAGCGGAAGAGCTTTAACATCGTGAGGGGGCTCAGGCCCCCGCAGCGGCGCGGGTAATAGCGCAGCAGGCAGCCCGCGCCGAAGCTCCGCTCGCATGGCACGATCTCCGGGTACTTGTGCGTTTTGAGCCCGCTGATGCACGTCCCGTAATAGTCATGGGCGAAGAAGACGGCCGGGGCCACATCCAGCAATCTCTCCTCGACTCGCGGGTGCATCACCTTATGGACGTAGAGCAGGTCGGGGCGCCACGCGCGCAGTCGCTCGAAAGCGTGCTCTTCGCCCAACTCGGCCGCGCACCACGCGGGCACGCCCGCCGGCAGCCCTATCTGCTCGCGGTCGCGCGGCACGTCCACCTCGCTCCAGAAAGAGAGTTCGTGCCCCTTACGTATTATCTCGGGGATGATGTTGCCGAGGTAGGTCTCGACCCCGCCCACGCGCCTGCGGCTCCAGTTGATGACGGCGATGCGCAACTCTTAAGCCTCCGCCCCTCCGGCCAGCGCGTGGGCGCTCGCGGGGCGTTCCTGGCCCTCGCGCCTGAGCGCGGCGACGGTGTGCGACACGTCGAAGCATTCGCGGTAGAGTCCGCGCGCCGCGACGCACAAGCGAGCGCGGTCGGCCGGCGTCGCCAGTAGTCGTTTGACTTCGTCGAGTAGCGCGCCTTCGTCGCCCGCCGGTGCGAGCGCGACGGCGCCGCTCTCTTCCCACAACTCTTCCGTCAGCGCGCCCTTCGTCGTGACGACCGCGAGGCCGTGCGCGAGACCGGCCATGACGCTCGTGCGGCGCGCGCTGACGCCGTCCGGGTACGGTTGTAGCAACAGGTCGCAGGCCGCGAGGTGTCGCGAGAGCGCCGTGGGCGCGAGCGTGCCGGTGGCATGAATCCGGCCCGCCAGACGCGGATGCGCGCTCAGCAACTCTTCGCGCATGGCCTCGCTCCCCTGCCCCATGAGGAGCACCACGCGGTCCGCCTCTTCGGTGGAGAGCAGACGCGGCAGCAGCCCTCTGAGCGTGCCCGCGATGAGCTGTCCGTAAGTCCCGAAGTGGCCGACCAGCGAAACTCCTTCCGCCGCGTAGAGTGCGCGCGTCGCGGATGCCTCCGCCGCCGAGGCCGTGACCGGCGTGGTGCTCGGCACGGGGAGCCAGGCGAACGGCACTCGGCGGCCGAGCGCGTAGGGGCGCCAGCACTCTTCCCACTTCGGTATCGTCGTCCAGACGCGGCGCGCCGACGCAAGGAGTATGACAGTCATCAACCTGTGCACCAGCGCCACCGCGTCCCGCCGCCGCGAGCCCTCGCCGAACGCGAGGAAAGGTTCGTGCACGATGAAGGTGACTTCGTCCCCGCGCAGAAACGCGCGCGCCGCCAGCCACAGGCAGAACCAGACGTTCATCGAGCGGTAGCCGTAGCCGTGCGGCACCCACTGCACCAGCAGCCCGCGCGGCGCCGCGAACTGGTTGAGCCCGCGACCCGCGCGTCGCAAATCCGACGGCCTGAAGCTCCCCAACTCGCGGCGCGCCGTGACGGCCTCGGAAGGGGCCGGCACTTCGCCAACGTCCGCCGGGCACCAGACCCACACGCGGTCGCCCGCCGCCGCCAGCCCCTCCGCGACGAGACGCGTGTGGTCCGCGACGCCGCCGACCCTCGGCGGGTATTCGCACGTGATGAGGTGCCAGTCCATTTCGTCAGCCGTCGCGGCTCAACGCGGCGCGCTCAGGATTTGTAAATCTCCAGACAGTCGCGGACGACCGAGGGCCACGTGAACTTCTCCAGCACGCGGCGGCGCGCGGCCACGCCCATCTCTCCGCGCCTCGCGGGGTTGTCGCGCAGCCAGAGTAGTTTTTCCCTCAGCGCGCGCGGGTCGTTCGGCGGGACGACGAAGCCCGTGACGCCGTCTTCGACCACCTCGGGCATGCTCGCCACGTCGGTGCAGACGGCGGGCGCGCCGCAGGCCATCCCTTCGAGCAAAGTCTGACCGAGCAGTTCGGGCACCTTCGTCTCGCCGCCGTAGCGCGTGCGATAGACGCTCGGGAGGACGACGCAGAGCGCGCGGCGGTACGCCTCGACGAGCGCCGCGTCGTCACAGTCGTGGCGAAAGCGCACGTCCTTACCCTCGGAGAGTCGTCGCAGGTCCGCGACGAACCGCTCGTGGTAGGGCTGGCCGATCAGTTCAAGCCGCATCCCTTCGGGCAGGGCTTCCACCAGGTCGTCAACGCCCTTGTGCGGCATGAGGCGGCCGACGTAGATGACGGGACGGTCACCCTTCGCGGCCGCCCCGTTAGGACTGAACTTCTCCGAGTCCACGCCGCCCATGATGACGTGCGCGCGTGCGCACTCCGCGTGCCCGGCCAGGCGCCGGCTGTACTCGCTGAGGTGGAGATGTCCGTGGTACCAACGGTCGGTCGAAACGTAGGCCGACACGTCCCACCCGCCCCCGCCGAGGTCGCTGACGAAGACCCTGCGGCCGGAGACGCGGCACAGCGCCGCCGCGAGACTGCTGCTCAGGATGTGCTGCTGATGACAGTGCACCACGTCCGCCCTGAAGACCTCCGCGAGCAGCTTCGGCGAGACGGGGTTCGTCCTCTGCCCGCGCACGTACCAGGGCCCACCCAGCACACGCACCTGCAAACCGCCGAACGTCTCGCACCGCCCTTCTTCGCCGAACGTCACGAGCGCCGTCGGCGCGACCTCGGCCATGTGCCGCGCCAACTCCAACGCGTAGCGCTCGGCCCCGCCCACGATGCCCCCGCGCCCGAACAGCGCCGGCACGACGTGCAGGATTTTTAAAGGCTCAACCGCGCGAGATGACATCCCGGGTATAAACTCTCACCTAATCCAGCACCAGCCCGCCCGCCGGCCACCGCAGCACGCCGATGCCGTAGCCGTCCTGCGCGTCGTCCTCGATGATTTCCATGACCTCCGCGCCGGCACGCTTGACCTGTTCCCAGAAGCACGGCACGCCGCCCGTGTCGCTGCTGGTCTCGACGCCGTAACGCGTCCTGAAGTCGGGGACGATGTCGTGCAGGACGACGAGGCCGCCCGGCCGCATGAGCGGCGTGTAGAGGCGGAAGTCGGCCGCGACGCCCTCGAAGCCGTGGTCGCCGTCGAGGTAGAGCAGGTCCAAGGGGTGCTTGCCGAGCGAAGCGCGGACGGCCGCCACCGTGCCCTCTTCGTGCGAATCGCCCTGCACGCAGACGAGTTTCTGTCGCGCGCGCGCGAAGCGCCCGACGACCTTGCGCCGTGAATGCCCGAACTCCAGATCGACCGAGACGATGGTCGCGTCGTCGGCCGCCGCGTGCGCGAAGAGGAAGGCCGTCCCGCCGCCCGCCGCGCCAATCTCGCAGACGGCCCCGGGGCGCAGCTCACGTACAAGCTCCGTCAGGCGCAGAATCTCCGTGCGCTTCTGCAACGGGTGGAAGAAGTACGAGCCGAGCAGTTCGTCAATCCAGACTCGCGGGTCTTCCGACGCGTCTCTCAGCGCGACGAGGCGGCGCGCGTGCCTCGACATCTTCAAGCGCAGGTAGAGCGCCCGCACGCCCCTCGGCGCGAACGCGCGCGCGACGGCTCTGAGCGATTCGCCGGGACGCCGCGCGGGTAGGGCGTTCTCGCTATTCATCGTTGAAGGAGAGCCCCTCGGCGTCCGGGACGCGACACGTTAACGGCGCGGCGGAACCACTGCCACTGTTCAGCCTCTCGCGCAGCAGCGACGGCGCGCGCCGCGCGGTCCAGACGAGCGCGCGCAGAAAGAGCCGCAGGCTTCCGTTGCTGGCGGCGCGGAACAGACCCAGTCCGGCGTAACGGGCGAAGAACTCCGGCAGACATCGCGCGCGCGCGTGAAGGAGATAGAGCGCGAAGAAATTTTTGTAGCGGTGGAAGGTGAATTCAGGAGAGCTGTTCGCGCCGGGCGGCGGCTCGAAGTGATAGACCTTCGCCCCCGGCACGAGCGTCAGATGCTTCCCCGTCTTCGCGACCTTCGCGCAGAGTTCGACCGACTCGCCGTACATGAAGAACTCCGCGCGGAAGCCGCCGAGGCGGCGCCAGAAGTCCGTCCGCGCGAACATCACGGCCCCGTCGATGTAGGTGACCTGAACCGGATGCGGGAACTGCCCCTCGTCGCGCTCGCCCGCGCCGTGAATCTTTATCCGGTAGACGCCGCCCAACTCGAAGTCGCCCGCCGCGCAGCGGATGGTGCCCTCCGACTTGTTGTAGATCAAGGGCCCGGAGAGTCCCGTCTCCGGGTTTGCCTCCGCGTATTCGACGAGGTGTCCGAGACAGTCGCGGTCGAGCACGATGTCGTCCTCGGTGATGAGCGTGTACTCGCCCGAAGAGAGTTCCAACCCACGGTTCATCCCGGCCGCGTAGCCGAGGTTCACGCTGCTCCTGAAAAGTTTAAAGCCCGCGAACCGTCCCAGGACCCGCGCCACCTCTTCACTCGCGGGGCTCGGGTTGTCTATCACCGTGACCTCGCACGGCTCAAAGGTCTGAGCCCTCACGGACGCGAGCGCCTCGGCGAGATACGCCGGGCGGTTGTAGCTCAGCACGACTACGGAGACGTTGGGGCCGGCGCCGTTCATCATCTTCTCCGGGCTTCAAACGTTCGCGCGAATCAGTTCGGGCGCGCCGTAGGCGACGATGAAGGCTTCCACGTCTTCGGCGAGGAGCAGCGGCCAAGCCTCCCTGATCTTCTCCATCGGCCAGTCCCACCACGCGATGGCTTCGAGGGCCTTGACGGTCGCCTCGTCGAAGCGAAACCTGACGTGCCGGGCCGGGTTGCCGGCCACGATTGAGTAGGGCTCGACATCGCGCGTGACCACGCTCCGCGCCCCGACGACCGCGCCGTTGCCGACGCGGACGCCCGACAGAATCAACGCCTCGTAACCGATCCACACGTCGTTGCCTATCACCACGTCACCTCTCGTGCGCGGGTGCCCCTTGAACCCGGCGGCCTCCGGGAAGAAGAAGCTGAACGGATAGGTCGTTACCCAATCGACGCGGTGCTCGCCGCCGAGCATGATGGTGACGGTGTCCGAGATCGAGCAGAAGGAGCCTATTTCGAGCGCGGTGCCGTCTCGCCACGAGAGCACACGGGGGCTGCCGTACGTCCCGCGTCCTATCTTGTGCGCGGCGAACTTCGGGTTCTCCGCCATCAACGGCGGCTCGGGCTCGGCGCGCGGCGCGAGCCGCCGCCGAAGTTTCCTGAAGACGGAGGAGACCATCGTTAATCAGGCCGCGTCGTTAAAACGCGTGACGCGGAAGAACCTCGCGCGCAGAGGGTGCAGGCGGGGGCGGACGTAGACTCCCAGCGGCGCGCGCAGGGCGACGGGCAGCATCACCGCGACGTAGACGAGCGCGACGGCGGCGGCGGTCACGCCGATGAGGATGAAGCCTTCGGGCGTCCAGACGCGTGCCAGCGCGCCGGCCCCGGCCGCGAGCGGGACGAAGCGCACGAGCCAGGGCACGAGCGGGCGCACCATCTCCCAACGCGTCCGGCCGCTCTCGGCCGCCAGCGCCGAGAGGTTCAACGGCAGGCTGACGGCGCAGGTGGCGATGACCATGCCGAGCGGCGCGCCCGGCAACCCGTACAGCCAAAGGAACAGCACTACCCCGCAGGTGCTCACCAACCCGTCTAACAGCCCCGTCACGCACAGACGCCGCTCGTAGCCGAAACAGAGCAGGCTGTGCGCGACCGTCAGGCTCCAGTGGCGCAGCAGCATGCTCAGCAGTATCAGCGCCGTCAGCCAGAAGCCGCCGTACTGAGCGGCGCCGACCCACCGCGCGACGAACCCTTCGTTGACCGCCAGCACGACGCAGACGACCGCCCCGCTCAGCATCAGCATCGCCTGCCCCAGCGCGACACAGACCTCCGAGACGCGCGCGCGCGACTCCGCCACACGCATCTGGCTGATGGCCGGCGCGGCGGCGGCTATCAAGACGTAAGGCTGATTCGCCAGCACGCCGATCATCTTCCCCGTGCAGACGTAGGGCACCACGGCCGCCGGCCCGAACAGCTTTCCGATGATGAGGATGTCCGTGCCGCTCCAGAGTACCTGCGCGATCTGCGTGAGGCTGACCCAGAAGCCCTGCGTCAGCCGACTGCGCGCCGCCGGCCAGGGGAGCTTGGGCAGGCCGCGCGGCAGCACGGTCGGGAAACGCGCGCGGAGCCGAAAGAGGCAGACGACCGGGACGAAGACCTGTTGCGCCACCCAACCGGCCGCCAGCGCGTAGAGCCCCCAACCGGCCGCGACGAGGGCGACGGTGATTGCCGTGCCCACAAGATACGAGGCGATGCCGGCGCCCGCGATGAAAGCCAGGTCCTGCAAGCCTTGCAGCACGGCACCGAAGAGGCGCAGCGGGAACGTCAGCACGAAGCTGAGCAGGACGACGCCGATGGGCTCACGCAACTCCGGCCAGGCGGCGGCCAACATCGACCACGCGACCAGCGCCGCCAGCAGCACCAGCGGCACCTGCCACGCGACGAGACGCACCGTCTGCCCGACGAGCAGTGGTAAGTCCGTCGCCTCCTCAAGCTTCTCCGCCCTGCCGGTGGCGAGGGCCGTCTCCCTCGGCAGGAGGGCGATGAGACCTAAATCCATCAGCGCCAGGTAGGCCATGACTTGCGTGCCGACGAGCCACAGGCCGTAGTCGTGCTGCCCGATCCGCCGCAGCAGATAGGGCGTAATCAACAGCCCGACCGCCATGGTCAGAACCTGGCCGGCGTAGCCGAAGCCGATCCCGCCCAGAAATTTTTTCGTCCTGCTCATTTTAAGTGAAGGGCCGGCGAGCGGGCGGACTTGGCGGTCGCGAAAAGAAGACCCGTGAGGAACCAGTACTGGATGCCCAACTGCGTGTTGAAGGCCGGGCCGGAGAACGCCAGCCCGACGACAATCACGTTCAGGCTGAAGATCGTGAGCGCCGAGTAGGCGAGTCTGGAGTCGAATAACACGGCCTGCTTGTAGACGAAGAGCAGCGAGAGCAGAATCGCCCCGCCGTAGGTGAACCACATCAGCACGCCGCCGTCGAGGAGCCAGCCCGTCATCTGGATTTCGACCCAGATCGACTCGTTGGGGTTATCGAGGCTGCCGAAGTTCGCCCGCATCATGCCCCACCGGCCGAGCCCGGCCCCCATCGGGTATTCAAAGAGCAGTTCGTCCAGCGTGTGCTTGATGAAGATGCCGCGGTTCTCCTGGAAGCTGAGGACCATGCCCTCTTCGGTAATGACGATGAAGCGGTCGTAGATGTCGCTGCCGCCGAAGGCCGTCGCCCACGCAAAGCCCCCGACGAGCAGGACGGACATCATCACCGCCAACGTCATCGCCTGGACAACCCGGCGTTGCTTCAGCAACAGGACGCTCATCACCAGCACCGCCCCGGCGGCCATGAGCAGCAGTGAACGCACCTGCGTGAAGTAGAGCGTGACGAGGGCCACGCCCGCGAGCCCGAAGTAGGCCACGCGCTTGTACCAGGGCAGTCCCGCCTGCGAGCCGAACGTGAGCCCGAGCATGGCCGTGATGACGGCCCCCACGGCCGCGCCGCCCGGCATGTCCGTCAGCCCCGGCGGGCGCGTGATGAGCTGGCCGGTCGTGCTCCGATACGACAACGAGCTGACGATCTCGGGATTCATCGCCAGCGCCTGCGCGCTGAACTCCGGCGGCATGAAGGTGTCGGGGTAGTAGACTTGCAGCAACCCCAGGACGGCGCTCGCGGCGTTGGACGCGAAGATGAGCCACAGGAGCCAGTCGAGCCGCGACTGATTCAGCCGCAGGCGCGACGACCAGTAGAGCGGGGCCGCGATTGACAGTTGGAAGACTACCTGCGCGACCCCGGCCGACAGGTCCGTCGAAGGGTGTAGGAGATTGACGGCGAGGATGACGAGCGCCAGGGTCAGCAGCATCCCCCCCGGCGGCATCCTCCGCCGGCCCTTGGACGTGTTGCTGATCAGGTAGAGCATCATCAGACTCATCACGTATGGGAATGCCCGGACGAAGATGCGTATGGGCTGCGTGCCCGGGATCAACAGCACCGCGGTCGAGCAATACTGCACGGCGATGAACAGTTCCAGCCACCCGCGCCCGCTCGCCTTCTCCGGCGCGCTGATGACTTCCGCTCTGGTTGCTATGGCAGACATGTCAACCGGCCACCGACTCGGCCGCGCGACCCCGGCGGATTGAGACGATCAGCTCCTCGTAACGGTCGATCATCTTCGACAGGCCATACCCCTCGGCTCGCTCAAGCCCCCTCGCCGCCAACTCTTCGCGCCTCGCGCGGTCGGACAGCAATTCGGCCAGGCGCGCGCCGAACCTCTCGTCCTCGACCAGCTCGCCGAACCGGCCGCCGCCGAGGACTTCCCTGCTGCCGGCGTTCGGGGTGGCTATCACCGGCGTCCCGCTCGCCATCGCCTCGACGTAAGGCAACCCGAACCCCTCATACGTGCTCGGCGTCGCGTAGACCCACGCGCGGCGGTACATCGCCGCAAGCTCGGCGTCTTCGACGCCCACATGGTAGGAGACCCCGGCGGCGGCGGCGCCCCGCTCGCCCACGACCGCCAGGGTCGCGTCGGGGTGGCGCGCGCGGACGTGTTGTGTGAACCACTCGACGAGAAGCCGCCCGCGCTTGCGCCCGCCCAACGCCCCGACGAAGAGCACGGACGGCTCGGGACTTTTACAGGCGCCGTCGGGGAAGAAGGCGCCGAGGTCGGAGCCGAGCGGAATCACGTGCCGCACCAGCGGATTGTATCTGCGGGTGCCGTGGCTGATGCCGACGCAGTTGCGCTGCGTGGCGGCCGACGCCAACTCCTGCGCGTAGACGCCCAACTGATGCAGGAAGCGCAACGGTGACCTGGCGCTGAGTGCTTCGCCGAGCGCGCTGCCAGCCATCACGCGCACGACGGGCTTACCCAACAGAGGCAACAACAGACTGTCGCCGATGGTCAGAATCGCGTCGGCGTCACCATAACGCGGCGCGACGGCGAGTAGATTCCCGAGGTAGCCCATCGTCAGACGGCGGCCGAGCCAACTCGTCACGAACCTCTCGCAGGGCAGCGGCCTGACCGCGTATGCCGCGCGCCCCGGCCTCGGGTCGTACGACCAGACCGTCACCTCGTGCCCGCGCCGCGCGAGACCGTCCGCCAGGTCGTGCGCCAGGCGCTCGATGCCGCCCCGCTTCCGCCCCGGCACGGGCAGCCAGTAACTAAAGACCGCTAAGCGCACGCAACCTCCGGGCACGAAGGCCGTATCCGCCGCCCGACGAGAGCGGGCGCCGTCGGTTCACAAGACGGGCAAAGAATTAAAGACGGTGTCACTTGGTCAACAGCGCGAATAACGTGTCGCTCCAGAGCTTCCCCTTGAGACCGGGGAGTAGCCGCTGCCACGCCACGGCGGTCCTGGGAATTCGCCCGGGGAGAGGGTAGCTGAACTCCACGCGCGCGAACCCGACCTCGCCCGCCATCCTCTTTATGTCCAGCTCCGTCACGGGCGTGATGTGTCCCGACAGCCTGTAGTCGTGCTCGCAGAACGCGGGAAAGTATCCCCTGAAGAGGAAGGAGAGGCGCGCGGTAAGGCTCTCGTTGCAGGGGGTCGTGATGAGCAATTTCCCTCCCGGCTTCAGACAGCGGTGCGCCTCCTTCATGAAGTAGCGCGGGTTTGCGAGGTGTTCAATGACTTCGACGGCGCAGACACAATCCACACCCTCGGACGCGCACGGCAGCGGCGACGACGACACGTCGAGCAGGTGAAAGTCCACCCCGTCGAGCGCGCCCGCGCCGTCGTCGATGATATCGACCGCGGTCACGCGACGAACCTCGGGGTTCTGCCGCAGCCTCTCAATCCATCCGCCCGCGCCCGACCCGACATCCAGGACGTGGCCGCCCGCGTGCCTCCCGGCCAACTCCCACGCCGCGTCCCTGATGGGTTCCGGCGAGTAGCCTTTCTCCCTGAGCGAGTAGGCCGACTCGTCGTACCCGGCCGGCGAAACGTCTTCAAGCACAGGCCGCACGCCCCGGCACCTCGACCGCGTTCTTCAACAATCCGAACAGTCTCTCCACCCGCGCGCGCGGGTCGCAGAGCAGACGCGCGCGCGCAGGCCCCGTCTCTTTGAACCGGGCGCGCAGCCGTTCGTCGTCGAGCAGTCGGAGCAACTGCGCGGCCAGCGCGGCGGGGTCGCCGGGCGGGACGAGGAGGCCGCAGGAGTCGTCCAACACTTCGCGTGCGCCGCCGATGGCGGTCGTGACGACGGGGAGGCCGGCGTGCATGGCTTCGACGAAGGTGAGGCCGAAGGACTCAGGTGTCGTGTTGGGCTGCGAGTAGATGTCCGCTGCCGCGAGCAGGCGCGGCACGTCGCGGCGCTGCCCGGCGAAACGCAGTCGGTTGGTCAGGCCGAGTCTTTCGGCTTCGGCCTTCAGACGCTCCTCGTATGCCTTCTCTCGCGGGCGCTGGCCGCCGCCGATTATCCAGCAGACCCAGCCCTCAACGTCTTGCAGACGGCTGAGCGCGCGCAGGTGTTGCAAGTGACCCTTGCACTCCTCCATGCGGCTCACTTGAATGATGACGACGGCGTCAGTTGGAGTATTGAGTTCGGCGCGGACGGCGGCGCGCGACTCTTGCGTGCGGTAGGGCGCGAGGTCGGGCAGGTCCAGGGGGCAGTAGACGACCTCGGCGCGCGCCGTGGGGAAGAAGGAGCGCATCGCGCGGGCCGTGTATTCGCTGTTGCAGACGGCGAGGTCGGGCGGCGTGCGCCGCGCCCAGCGTTCGAGCCAGTGCGTGCCGTCCGCGGCGTCGTGCGACCAGAAGGCGAGCGGGAGCGAGGCCGCGCGGACGGTCTTCGCGAAGACGGCGTGCGACCACGAAGAGTGGCAAACAACCATGTCGAAACGTTCTTCGACGAGCAGCGCGGCGAGCGAGCGCCGGGCGCGCAGCACCGTGACGGGACGGCTCACGCGCACGTTAGGAAGACGGTGCACCCGCGCACCTTCATCTTCCAGTTCTTCGGTCAGACGACCTTCGAAGCAGAGCGCGAAGTGTGGCTCCAACGCGGGGCACGCGTCGCGGCGGCGCGCGAGCGTCACGAGCATCGTCTCGACGCCGCCGTAGAGGTTCCCGCTGTGGACGTGTAGGACTCGCATCAGACGGCGCGCGTCGCCTCCTCGTAGATGCCCGCCAGCTCTTCGGCGAGGCGCGCGCGGTCGAAGCGCCGCTCGGCGACAAGACGGCCCTCGCGCCCGAGTTGCGCGCGAAGCTCCGCGCTCCGCGCCAGACGGCCTATCTGCACTGACAAATCATCCGCGTCGCCCGGCGCGTGGCTGAGCGCCGCCGCGCAGCCTTCCAGAATCTCAGCCGCGCCGCCCGCGCGGCTCGCCACCACCGAACGGCCGCACGCCATCCCTTCCACGATGGCGAGGCCGAAGGGCTCGGGCTCGGTGCTGGCGTGAACCAGCACGTCGAGCGCGCGAATGGCCGACGCCGCGTCCTCTACGAAACCCGTGAAACCGACGCGCCCCTCAAGCCCGAGCCGCGCCGCGCACGCGCGCAGCTCTTCGGAATTAAGTTGGCTGCCGCGCGTCCGGTAGACCGCGCCGCCGATGACGTAGCCGCGCACGCGCGCGTCCGTGGGGAGCATCGAGAGCGACTTCAGAAACGTCTCGTGCCCCTTCCAACGCGCCATCGTCGCCAGCAGCCCGACGCGCACCGTTCCGGGCTCGGCGGGCGGCAGCCCCGCGAGCGTGTCGAGGTCGAGCCGCGAGCCCCTGGGCGAGAAGTTGTCGAGGTCCACGGCGTTGTAGAGCAGATGTGTTCTGAGTTCATCGCCGCAGACCGCGCGCAGGTCCGCCGCCACGCTCCGCGAGTTGACGACCGCCGTCGCGCAGCGACTCGCACAGAGCTTGATAAGTCTTGCGGTCAACGGCCGCGCGCCGACGTAGTCATGGACGTGCCACACGACCGCCGGCCGCCCCTTCGTCCGCGCGAGCGCGGAGAGCAGTTGCGGCTTGAGCCCGTTCGCGTGCAAAACGTCCGGCGCGATGCGACGCAGTTCATACCGCAGTCTTCTTAAGTACAACAATACGCCCGGCGTGGCCGTCGCGAGGTCGAGTAAGAGTCGCGCGTGCCCGACAGTCTTACCGGCGGGCCCGCCCGCCGCCGCGTCGCCGAGGCGCGCGAGCGTGCGCGGAAACTCGACGACGGTGGTGCCGACCCCGAGTCGCGCCGCGTGCTCCGCGAGCGCGCCCGCGCTTGGGACGATCAGGTTCAAATCCCAGTCGCGCCGCGCCGCGCGCAGGGAGGCCAGCACGTCGTACAGGCTCCGCTCCGCGCCGCCCATCTCGCCGAAGGCACTGAGGAATGCGAGCTTCATTCCGGATAACGGGCGCCCTCGCCGGGAGCGCGGGCATCCCTGCCCGCCATGAGCGCGCAGCGCGAATACCGTGAGACTTTACACCTCAACGTTGAAAGATAAAGCATCACTGCTAAGCGTGCTGAAGCACGCTTTGGCGGGCAGGGATGCCCGCGCTCCCGGCTTGTGTGGTTACTCAGCTCGAAGCCGACTGTTCGGGCGCGGCGGCGTCGGCGCTGTAGTAGGAGTGGGAGTAGTAGCCGCGGTAGTAGTAATAGTCGTGCTCGCGCAGGTTGACGTTGTTGAGGATGACGCCGAAGACCTTCGCGCCCACGTCCTGTAAAAGTTGGCGCGTGCGGCGCACGACGCCGCGCGAGGTCTTGCCGCTGTGGACGACGAGGAGCACGCCGTCCACCAGGGTCGAGGCGAGCACGCCGTCGGTGAACGTGCCGACGGGCGGCGTGTCGATGATGACGTGCGTGAAGGTGCCTTCGAGCATGCGGACGAGCCCGCGCATCTGCTCGGAGCCGATCAGCTCGGCCGGGTTCGGCGGGATGGCGCCCGAGGTCAGGATGCTCAGGCCCGTCCCCTCGTGCTGGTAGATCATCGAGAGCACCTCGGCCTCGCTCAACTCGTTCGAGAGCACGGTGCTCAGGCCGCGCGTGTTCGGCAGCTCGAAGATGGTGTGCAGGCGCGGCCGGCGCATGTCGGCGTCGATGACGAGGACGCTCGCGCCCGTCTGCGCCAAGCTGAGCGCGGTGTTGACGGCCGTCGTCGTCTTCCCCTCGGCCGGCGCGCTCGAAGTGACGAGCAGAGACTTGGGCGCGTGGCCCGGCGTCGAGAGCAGGACCGAGGTGCGCAGGTGCCGGTAAGCTTCGGCGAGCGGCGAGCGCGTCTCCGCGTTGACGAGCAGCTCGGGCGAGTCGGCCCCGACCTGCGAGCCGCGTCGCGCGAGCGAGCGCGAGGGCAGCAGCCGCCGCTTCGAGAAGCCGCCGACCGCCGGGATGACGCCCATCGAAGGCAGACGCAGCCAGCGGTCAACGTCCTCGGTCGAACGCACGGAGTCGTTCATGTATTCGAGGAAGATGGAGAGCCCGACGCCGCCCGCGAGCGAGAGCAGCAACGCGAGCATGACGCTGCGCAAACGCTGCGGGCCGACGGGGTAGTCGGGCGTGATGGCGTAGTCGGCGACGTAGATGTTGTTCGGCGTACCGGCCAACACCACGTCGTTCTCCTTCGAGCGTTGAAGGAGGCCGTCGAGTAGTTGCTTGTTGGTCTCAATCTCCTGCTGGATGATGCGGTAGTTGATGGCCGCCTCGTTCTGCGTCAGCGTCTCTGCCTGCTGGCGCTGGAAGTCGGCGCGCAGCGCGCGCTCGCGGTCGAGCGCCTGCCGGTAGCGCGTCTCAAGATTGGTCGTGACGACCGTCGTCGCGCGCGCGCGCACGTCGCTCAACTGCTTTTCGAGCGTGGCGATCTGCTGCGTGATCTCCTTGACCTCGGGCCACTCCTCGGTGTTGTTGACGAGCAGTTGCGCGCGCTTCTCGCGGAGCGAGGCGAGTTTGCCCTCGATGTCCTCCTTCCCCTTGCCATCCTTCTCCGCGAGCGCGCCGGCCGCGCCGGGCGACTGCGCCGCGCGGAAGGCCGCCTCCGCGTCCTTGCGCTCGTTCTCGGCCTGTAGGAGTTGCTGGTTGAGACCGGCGAGACGTTCGACGACGGTGTTCTGGCTGCCGTCGAGCGAGAGAATCTGGTGCGTCTTCGCGTAGTTGACGAGCCGCTCCTCGTTGCCACGGATGTCTGCCTGAAGCTCCGCGACGCGCTTCTGAAGGAAGTCGCCGGCCGTGGCGTTCGTCTCGGTCTTCTTCTCTAAATTAGAGAGGACGAAGGCGTCGGCGATGGCGTTGACGACCTTGGCCGCGACCTGCGGGTCGCCGTGCGTGTAGCGGATGTCGATGAGACGCGTGTCCTTGCTGTAAGAGCTGGTGCGGGTCTCCTTCACCGGCTCGACCTTCAAGCCTCCTTGCAGCATGCGGACGAAGGGGTCGAGATGCTTGGCCGAGGCCAGGTCTTCGCGCGCGGTGGCGGGGGCGACCGCGCCCGTGAGCGGGAGGTCGTAAGAGTCCTTGGCCTTCTGCTCTTCGGCGCTCCTGCGTTCGAGCCGCGCCATGCGCAGCAGGTTCTGCCAGACCGTGCGGTTCTGCGCCGCCGCCGGTCGGAGAAACGCCTGGCTGTGTTCGAGGTCGAGCGTCTTGACGACGCGGCGCAGCAGTCCGGGGCTCGTCAGGTTCTGCAACTGCGTGTTGAAGTAGGCCGGGTCGGTCGTCGCGCTGTTGATGACGACCGTGCCGGCCTTCGTCGCGCCGCTCATCGGGTTGCTCTCAAGGTCCACCTGCACGCGCGCGCCGGCCGTGTAGATGTCCGGCTTCTGCGCGATGTAGACGGCCGAGGCCGCCGTCACCAGCAGCGTCAAACCCAGAATCATCCACAGGTGCTTGCGCACGGCGCGCAGGTATTCGCGGAAGTGGTTCTCGTCCGCGCCCTCCATGTCGCCGTAGGCGGCGTAGCCCGTGTAGGGCGGGAGTGGCGCGGGGGCGTTCGGCGACCGTTCGAGGTCTTTGGGCTCGGGGAGGGCGAAGGGCTGCCCGTTGATATCCTTCATGAGACTTCTTCCTTGCGGGGCGGGACTTACTGCAACTCTTTAACGGATGACCTGCACGGGCAGTTGGCCGACCGAGGGGACGAAGGCGCCGACGAGGCTGCGCAGGATGCGCTTGCCCCCGGCGACTTGCACCTCAACGATGTCGTTCGGCAGCAGCGCCACGTCCTCCGCCTGGTGCTTCTTGATGGCGTTGAGGTCAACGTAGAACTCGCGGCTCCCGCCGTTGGCCTCCTGCCGGACGATGCGCACCTTCTCCTGCTTGGTGTCGGGCATCGTGCCGCCGACCATCGCGACCGCGCGCGAGACAGTCAGGTGGTCGTCCCTCAAGGGCACCGGGCCGGGGCGCATGACGTTGCCGACGACGTAAGCCTCCTTCGCCTCCGGCAGCGTAATCACGTCGCCCGGTTGGAGGTAAGGGTTCGCGCGCTCGTCGCCCTTCAGAGTCTCTTCGAGCCTGAAGGTGAGGAACGTCGGCGCGTTCCCTTCGTCTATCGGCGTGACGCTCTGCGCGGTCTGCGTGTTCTGTTCGGGCTTCGCCGGCTTCGGCTCGCAGGTGCCGAGCGCGGGCATGCGCGCGATCTGGACGCGGCCACCGGAGCGATCGGTGGCGCCGCCCGCGTAGAACTGCAAGAGTTCGAGCAGGCGCACGGGCCGTCGCAGTTGGAACTGGCCGGGCCGCGCGACGGCGCCGTTGATGGCGACGGGCTGCGAGTTGTACTCGCGGACCTTGACGACGACCTGCGGGTTGCGCTTGTACTTCGTGTAGAACTTGCGGAGGAAGTCCTGTAGCTCGTTCGTCGTCTGTCCGGCGGCGCGCACCTCGTTCTGCTCCTCGTTCTGGACGGAGAGCAGAGGGATCATGCCGCACTCGTTGACTTCGAGCGACTCGGCCGAGAACTGCGCGACGATGTCGGGCGCGGTGACGCGGATGGAGAGCACGTCGCGCGCGCCGATGCGGTACTGCTCGGCCGCGACCTGTTGCTGCGACTGCCGCGCCGCCGCCGTCGCGGCCAGGGCCAGCACGGCCGCCAACACGTGAAGGCGCGCGCTGAAGAGGGGGGATTTCATAACGTTGTCTCTCTCTTACTTCGACGCGAGGCCCGTGCGGCGCGAGAGCATCGCCTCGCGCAGATGGTTGGGGCGCGCGAGGTTCAGCACCGTGTTGCCGAGCACGACGTTCAACTCCTCGTCCTCGTTGACGAACGAGCCCGCGAGCGGCCGCTCGCCCGTCTTCACCACGACGCCGTCGCGCACCCACTGCCAGAACTGCGCCTGCGTCGTCCAGAAAGACTTGCCGTCGCGGCAGACGACCCGCGCCGTTCGCTTCTTCTTCTTCTCGGCCTTCCGCTTCGCGCTGCTCATTGGTTTCGCATACACCTCCGCCGTCACGTGTCCTTAGGATTTTCGCCCGCCTCGGACTACTGACCCGTCACGTCGAGCCCCACGCGGGGGAAGCCTCTGAAGCGAGGCGGCCTTCGTTTGTCAGCGCGGGTGCCCGTTGGGGCGGACCGCGCCGTCTTCGTGGCGCAGCAGCCGCGAGATAAGCTCGCCGCGGCGCCGCACGCCGAACTTGATGAAGAGGTGACGCATGTGAAACTTGACCGTCTGCTCGGTGATGCAGAGGCGGTCGCCGATCTCTGCGTTCGTCAACCCCTCGGCGCAGCAGAGCGCCACCTGCGCCTCGCGCCGGCTCAGGTCATAGCCGCTCACGACGCGCTCCAGCGCCGGGACGAACCCCACGGCGCGCGCGTGGCTCCGGTACTCCTTCGGGAAGGGGTCGAGTCCGGCCGCGCGCCTGCGCTCGAAAATCTCCTCGGGGCCGTAGACGAGATAGAAGCTCCCGACCTGCTCCTCGCCGCCGTCGTCGGCCGCGACGCGCTTGCAGTCGATGCTGAGCTTGGCGACGAGCCCCGCGCGCGCGCGACGCAGCGTCGTGTAACTGCCGAGTCCCGTCAGCTCAAGCAGACGGCGCAGGCTCAGGCTCCCCACCGACGAAACGTCGCCGCCGGTCGCCGAACGCAGCACCTCGTAGAGCGCCTGTTCGACGGGCGTGTGACTGAGCGCCAGCAGTGCTATCGCGCCTTGAGTGTTGGTCTCCATCGGGACACGTCGGGCGGGCGGGGCGAACGGCCGACACGCGCGCGGCTCTCTCGAACTTGTGAGGTGCTAAAAAACTACCCTCAGGGTGAGGCAGGCCGGGATTTTGCCAAGACCGTCCGGGCGCGGGCTGCAAGGTCGGCCCGCTGATTTTGCGTGAAAGCGTTTGGGTTGAGAATGACTGAAGCCTCGCCCGTCACGGCTATCAAACGACGCGTTCGGGTTGAAAGGCGTGGGGATTTTAACAAAAGGTTCCCGGTTGTCAATTCATTAATGCTCCCCAACCGAGCCAAACTTCCTTGCGTAATATCTTGCTAAGTCGGACTCGAAGGCCGCGCGAAGTCTCAACCGTTGCGGACGCGAGCCGTCCACATTCGTACACGCGCCGCACGCGCGACGTAGACAAAAGGCGCCACCCGCGCGTCGCGTCGTGAAGAATTTTCCCAACCCTTCGCCTCACAACTCTGTGGGTTGACGCGCGCGCGCGGCGTCTAAACAGTATCGACCCGGGTGAATACCATGCGGGATTTCAACGCGGAGACACAGCCCTTAGATTTGAAATTTCAAATTCTTAAACCCGTGTCTCTGTGTTAAAAGGAGTGCCCGGCATGCCTCGCACGAACACACGCAGATGCCTGACGGCCGCGCTCGTCGCGGCGGCGGCCCTTGCCGTCTGGCTCGGGCCGCGCTTCACATCCGCCGCCGCCGCGCAGTCCGAGACGAGGTTCGAATTCGACGCCGAATACTACAGGGTCTCCGAGGGCGACGGCGTCGCGACCGTGACGGTCGTGCGCACGGGCGACGCCGCGCGCGAGGCGTCGGTCGAGTACCGCGCCGACAGCGGTTACCTCTTCGCGCGGGGCTGCGTCTACCCTTTGTGGGTCGGGTCGGCCACGCCCGACTCGGACTACACGCGCACGTCGGGCACGCTCAAGTTCGCCCCGGGCGAGACGAGCAAGACGTTTCAGGTCGTCATCCTCGAAGACACGCAGGTCGAGTCGCGCCAGCCCGAGACGGCCTTCCTCTCGCTCGACTTCTCACAGCTCGCGCCGCCCGGCGGCGACGAGTGGGAGTGCTACGGCTCGACCTCGCTCCTCTACATACACGACAACGACCCGGCGCCCACGCCGACCCCGACGCCCGTCAACACCGACAAGCGCAAGATCGCCTTCGACTCGAACCGCGACGGCAACGACGAGCTGTACGTGATGGACGAGGACGGCACCAACGTGCGGCGCCTGACGAACCACCTCGCCGTCGATAGACATCCCACCTGGTCGCCCGACGGGACGCGCCTCGCCTTCTACAGCGACCGCGACGGGCGCAACGCCGTCTACCTGATGAACGCCGACGGCTCGAACGTCACGAAGTTATCCAACTCCCCGGACCACGCCTCCGACCCCGTCTGGTCGCCCGACGGGACGCGCCTCGCCTTCACCGCCTTCGCGAACGGACTCAGCAGCGAGGTCTTCGTGGCGAACGTTGACGGCACGGGCACGCCCGTCAACGTCAGCAACAACGTGAACGAAGACTTCGCCCCTTCGTGGTCGCCCGACGGCAAGCGCCTCGCCTTCACGAGCCGGCGCGAGAACAACACCTTCAGCCTCTACGTCGTGGGCGCCGACGGCACCGGCCTGAAGCTCGTCGTCAACGACTACAGCCGCGAGCCCGCGTGGTCGCCCGACGGCGGCCGCATCGTCTACGCGGGGGGCGTGGAGAACGGGCACGGCATCTACGTCGTCAACGCGGACGGGACGAACAGGAAGATGCTGCTGCCGACGCCCCCCTTCGTCTCCGACCTGTCGCCCGCGTGGTCTTCGGACGGCGCGCGCATCGCCTTCGCCAGCAACCGCGACGCCGGCCCCGCCAACTACGAAATCTTCGTCATGAACGCGGACGGCACCGGCCTGACGCGCATCACCAACAACAACCCGGCGCACGACGGCTATCCCGCGTGGCGGCCGCGGCCCACGCGGATGCCAACGTCGCCCGTGCTGCTCACGGAACCGGGCACCACGTGGGCCGTCGCCCTCGACTCCGTGACGCAGGTGACCGACCCGTTCCCCGTCATCTCCTCCACGAACTTCAGCGCCGACCGGCGCACGCGCGTCGCGCTCTTCGCGGCGGGCGTGACCGAGCCCAACGCCTCCGACATCACGGCCGAGGCCGAAGACTCCGCCGGCAACCGCCACGCGCTCCCCGTCGAGCACGCGGCGCTGGTGCCCGGCCTCGACTGGCTCACGCAGGTCACCGTCCGCCTCCCCGACGAACTCGACGGCCTCGAATACGTCTGGGTCAGCCTCAACGTCCGAGGCACGCTCACCAACAAGGCGGTCATCACCCTCCAGAAACAATAAAGCGACTGCGCGCCGGGAGCGCGGGCATCCCTGCCCGCCAAAGAGTGCGAAAGCACGCTTAACAAAGAAACTCCATCCCTCAATGTTGAGACATAAAGTCTCACTCTATTCGCGCTGACGCGCTCATGGCGGGCAGGGATGCCCGCGCTCCCGGCAACGGGCGGTTAATCCTCTTTCTTCAGCGGGCGGAGGGGCCGCTTGAGGAAGGCGGCGGACTGGACGACGTAGAACTTGAGTTGGCGCGGGAGCCGCGCGCGCTCGTCGAAGGGGAGGTTGAGACCGACGAGGGCGCGGACGGGGTCGGGCCAGCGGCCGACGAGCGCGGGCAGCGCGCGAAGGGGGTTGCGCAGAGAGACCGCCATCAACTCGCGCGGCTCGTGGTCGGCCGTCGTGGGCCGCTCCCACTGCCTGAGCACTTCCGTCAAGAGCCACGCAGGCGCGCGCGTCCCGCACACGAACTCGGGCAACGCTTCGCGCGTCGCGCCGAGCAGGCGTCGCGCGAGGTCGAGGACGCAGCCGACCCAGTTGCGCCTGAGCGCGTCACAGCCTACGGCCACATCCCAGTCGAACTCTTCGGGCGCCGACTCCAACGCGGCGGCCACGTCGCAGAGCCAGAGCGGGCGGTAGGCGCTGTGTCGGAGTAGGTGCAGACAGAGGAAGCGCAAATGGTCTTCGCCGCCGGGCACGCGCACGCGCGTCCCGTCGAGGTCGAGGAGCACGGAGCGCGCGTAGAGGCCGTCCCACCCGTCGCGCGTGAGCAGGGCCGAGTCGTCGTGCTTCAAGTCCACGGGCGCCCCGCCCTTCGCGCCCGGCCCCCAGACGGCGCGGCGCGCGTCCTCGTACTGCTCGGGCCGCACGCAGAGGTCTATGTCGCCCGCCGGCCGCAGCCCGCGCTCCGCGTAGAGCCGCGCCGCGCCGAGTCCCTTCAACAGAATCGGCTCGACGCCCGCCGCGCGCAGCCGCGCGCAGACGTGCCCGACCTCACGCTCCTGAAGCGCGGACTGTAAGGTCTGTGTCTGGTAAGCCCTTCGGAGTTCTTCGCCCGCAGCCGTGTCGCGCAACCGCGAGCCGCGCATGCGCCACCAGGCGAGCGCCGCCGTGCCCGAGCCTTTGAGCTGAGGGACGACGCGCGCGAGTTCTTCTTCGTTAAGGTTAAGAACGGGAGGCGACGGCCTCCACGAACCCTTGAGGAGTTCGGCGATGATCGAGGGCGTGCTCTTGCGTTGCCGTGCGTGTGGCGTGTCTACTGCGGGGCTCACTTCGCGCCTTGCTAGACGTTGCACTCACTCTCTGGGAGGCACGTGCCGCCCGAGCAGCACATCGGCGGCGGGCAGTTAGTCTCGTTGCAGGGGCTCTGCGCCTCGGCGGCGGTCGGCGAGACGACGGAGGTGATGAGCGGGAGCGAGACGGCCGCCGCGATGCCGAGCCCGCGCAGCATCTTCCGCCGCGAGATGACGTTCGCGGGCGCGGACGCGCGCTCTACTTTAGTTGAGAGCAGATCGAACTCTGTTAACTGTTCGAGCGCGAGCCACACGACCTCTTCCGTGACCGGCGCGGAGAGCTGCGCGCCGACGCGCTCGGCGATGACGGGCACGGCCGTCCGGCCGTCGCAACTCTTCCAGACGAGCGCCGCCGTCCGGTTCAGGCAGTGCGCGCGGTGCCCCTCCTCGTCGTAGACGAGCACCTCTTCGGCCAGCTCGCGCACCAGCAGCTTTGAGCTCCTCGCGGCGGGCAGGTATTGTTCGGCCATGTGTTCGGGCATGTCCTTCCCTTCCTCGATGTGTACGCGCTTCCAACTCAACCAAGGCCGTGCAGGATAGACTCGGCGGCGTGCGACGCCTCGCCGCGAGCGCCGGCCAGTATAACAGTCCGCGCGGCGACTTCCGACAACGCGGCCAGCGCGCGCCCCGGCGACCTGCGCGCGGAGACCGTGTTCGACAGCATCTCCAACACGCCCTCGCCCGGACTCAGCCTTCGCGGGCTGAAGCGCCCGCCGCGCTCGTAGCGACTGACGACGACCAGTCCGACCGGCAGAGCCTTGCGACCCGCGCGCCCGCCGAACTCTTCAACTCTCTTGCGAGTCTGCGCGAGCCCCTCGCCCTCGCGCACCGCGAGCGGACGCGCGTAAGGGTGGACCCGACCTTCGGCGTCGAGCACCGCGTACTCGTCCGAATAGTACTCGGCGCCGGCCCTGACCAACTCCGCGACGAGCGTCGTCTTTCCCGAAAGGCTCCGGCCGGGGAGAAGGATCGCGCGCCCCTTCCAACCGACGACGCCCGCGTGGACGAAGACGCGGCGCGGCGCGCGCTCGGCGACGTAGAGTTGCAGGTCCGACTCGAACATCGACAGCAACGCCTCCGCGTCGAGCGTGCGGGCCGCGAGCCGCGCGCCCGCGTAGAGCAGGTTGAAGCGACGCACGCGCCCCTTGACTTCACCTTCGCCCCAGACGAGCGAGTAGAGCTTCGAGACCGCCGTCGCGCTTGAGGGCTTCCACCCCGGCGGCAGACGTTCCACGACGCGCGCGAGCGCCGCCGCGTCGCTCACCCTCACGCCGACGCGCACGCCGTAGGCCGTAAACGCCATCCCTGCCGCCCACACGAGGCGGTCGATCTTGCGCATTCAAGCCGACGTGGACTCAAGTCGCGGCATGAGCCCGGCGTCTTCAGTCCCTCCCACTCTCATCAACGCACGGCCCACTACTGCGCGCCCTCGACGACGACGACGAACTGGTACGACCCGCCATGCATCACCCCGAGCAGGAACTCCACGTCCACGCTCTGCCCCGCCGCCAAAGGCTGCGCGAGCGTCAACGAACCGCTGACGAGAAGCCCCGAGTTGACGCCTCCCCCGCTCGTCTGCGCGGGCGGCGTCTCGACGGTCGTCGCGAGCAGGCCCGTCCCGCCCAACCCCGTCAACTGCGCGTCGAGCAGTCTTACCTCCGCCTGGTTGGAGAATATCTGCTTGCTGTTGTAGGTCGTCAGGTTCACGACGCGGAACCGCAGTCTTGAGAGCGACTGGCCCGTGTTGTTCGTGAACCGCCGCCGCAACGACAGCGTCCCCAGAGACCCGTTCGTGACGGTGGTGTTGCTGCGCAGGCTCGCGGCGACGCCCGGCGGGATGGTGACGGCGAATCCTTCGTTTCTGGAGACGAGCCCCGACGTGTTCTCCGGCCCCGGCGCGCCGAGCGTCGCCGTCCCGGACAGCAGCAGCGACGGCGTCGTCGCCACGAGCGTGAAGTCCGCGCGGTTGTCGCCCGTGTCCGACGGACGGCCGGAGGTCTGGTTGCGCGCGAAGCTGAACTGCACGTCCTCCGTCACGCCCGTCGGCGGCAGCAGGCCCGAGCCCTCGCGGAACGGCGCCGCCACCGCGTCGAAGCCGACGGCGTCGAAGACGTTCGGCGCCGTGAACTGCGCGCGGTCGGCCGTCTTGAAGAGCGCGAGGCCCGTGTAGTCGGCCTCGCCGCCCGAGTAGGCCGGCGGGCTGTAGGTCAGGTCGGGCGTCGCCAACGCGCCGAGGCTGTAGCCCGTGCTCGCCGCGAGGTAATGGCCGCGCGCCGGGATGATGGTGCCGGTCTGGATGACGAAGCGCGGGATGTTGCCCGACACCGAGCCTTGCAGGTCAACGAGCGCCCAACCGCACGCGGTCGTCGGCCCGACCGTGATGACTTGCAGCGCGCAGGTCACGGGGTTGGCGTCCGACACGACGATGTCGGCGTCGGTGTTGTTGTAAATCTCTATGAACTCGTCGGTCTCGGGCGGGAACGGCGGCGCGCTCGGCCCGCCGCCGTCACCGCCGCCGACGATGACGACGGGAGGGGTCGCGCTCGGGTTCGGCTCGTCCGAGTCGCCTGTGTCGGCGACGGGGCGTCCGCCCTTGCGCGCGGTCCTCCGCATGATGACGGGGGCGTCGGTGTCGATGGGCGCGGCGTTGGGGTCGCCGGGGCCGCGCAGGCGGAACTCGCTGATGAGCACGGTGCCGGGGCCGACGGGCGCGGTGATGGTGGCGACGCCGGTCCCATCCGAGATGGTCGCGTTCGACGGCGACGAGAGCGTGAGGTTGAAGGTCTCGGGCGTGTCGGAGACGGCGTCGGCCTTGACGATGACGGCGACGGTCTTCGAGGTCTCGCCGGGCGCGAAGGAGAGCGTCCCCGACGCGGAGGTGTAGTCGGCGGGCTGCGTGGCCGTGCCGTCGGAGGTGGCGAAGTTGACGGTCGTCGTCAGCGCGGAGGCGGCCGAGAGGGTGACGGGGAAGACGGCGTAGGTGATGCCCGTCGAAGGCTCGGCCACCGACACGTCGCCGACCGAGACGGCGGGCGGCGGCGCCGCGTCGTCGTTCGTGATGGTCAGGACGGCCGTGTTCGGCGCGCCGAGCGTGGCGCCGCCCGAGGGGCTGTTGAGCGTGAGGTTGACGGTCTCATTCGGCTCGAAGGTCGTGTCGCCGTTGACCGTGACGGTGAAGGTCTTGTCGGTCGCGTCGCCGTCCGCCCAGACCAGCCCGTCGGACAGCGGCTCGTAGTCGGAGCCAGCGGAGGCCGTGCCGTCGCTCGTCACGTACTGGACGGCGACGGCGCCCGCCGAGCCGCCCGTGCGCGTGACGGTGATGGTCACGTTGTGCGAGCCGGAGTTGCCCTCGGCCGTGCTGTAGGTGGCGGAACTGAACTGGAGCGTGCCGATGGGCGCGACGTGAAGAATAAGCTGCCCGCCGGTGATTTGAAGCGAGGCGGCCATGCCGCTGGCGAGTCCGCTGCCGCCGATAGTGAGAGAGGTCGGGGCTGTGCCGCCGACCGTGCCGCTCACGCCCTTAGAGATGAGCGTGTAGTCGTTCGCCGTTAACGCAGAGGTAGTGTTGACGGTGACGATATTGCCGGCCCCCAACGTAATTGTCCCCGCGCCCGCGATAGTCAAAGGAGCATTCGTACCATTGAAGGCAGTGAATTGCAGAGGACTATTAGAGGCCGTCGTAAGACCTTTAGTCGCGGAGGTATTAATCGTGCCCGTAGTAGTCGTGCCCGTGGCCCTCAATCCCTGACCGCTGGCGAGCGTCAGGGCGGTCGTTAAGTTTGCAACGTCGAAGGTAGCGCCGCCGCCGATGACGATGTTAGGGGAGTTGGCGATTGAACCCGAGCCGCTGAGCGCAAGCGTCCCGGTGTTAATCGTGGTGTCGCCGCTGTAGGTGTTCGCGCCGCTCAGCGTGAGAACGCCGCTGCCCGCCCCGCCCTTAGTCAACTTTCTGCTCGCGCCGCTAACGACGCTGCTGATAGTGACCCCACCCGTGCCGTCAATGTTGATGATGTTATCGGTGGCGTTGCCGAGGGCAACGCCCATCGTACCTGCGCCGCCGCCGTTATTTTGCAGAGTTAGCGTTGCAGTGTTTGAATTGCGAATAATTACATTGTTGACAGAATTGACAGTTGCTCCGTTTAACTGAAAAGTGAAACTAGTAGCGGAACTGTCTCCAATGGCGCGATTGTTAGTCGCAGTGAAATTAATTGCTCCTAAGTAAAGAGTTGCGTTAGTACTGCCGTTGATGCCTATTGTTGGGTTCGTTGTAGTAGACGGGATGGTGGCAACATCTGTATTTGTCGTTACGCTACCAGAGCCGGGGAAGGCTGAATCGCCAACCCAATTAGTAATCGTGTACCAAGCTGTACCACCGCCAGACGCACCGCCGTCCCACGTTTGGTTAGCCGCATAGGCGACGTAAACGTAGGTGCTCACAAGTGCGAGGGCGACGAGCGTGATGGCGAAGGTGGCGAGGCGGCGGGTGCGGGCGGGCGTAGGCATTTGGGGCTCTCCGGTGGTCTTAAGGCTTGGGTAGTGCTCCGGCGTTGGCGCGGCCGGTCGGGACGAGGTGGTCGGCGTCAGGGCTGGTGTTGGGGCAAGAGCCGAGACGGTTGATGGTCGCGCGGTGAGGCCGTCGGGCCTGGCCGCGTTGGTTGGGGGCGTGGGTTAGGTGGTGCCGCCGCCCTTCTTGGGCTTGGGCGTCTTGCGCTCGCTGGAGCGCGTGCCGCCGCCCTCTTCGTACTGCGTGGAGTCGGGGCCGAAGACGGCGCGGATGCCGCTTAAGACCCGCGTGTTGTAGGAGACGAGCACCACGGCCCTCTCGTTGGTCGTGTTGCTCAGGTTCGTGACCTGCCGCCGCGCCTCTTCGAGTTGCGCGCGCGATTCACGCAGGGCGTTCAACTCCGCCTTGAACTTCTCGCGGGTCAAATCCCCGAGCGTCAAACTCGGGTTGGCGTCCCATACGCGGTCTAACTTTTCGGCATCGGCGAGCACTTCGTCGAGCGATTTCCCTCTGGGCATCTCTTCTCTCCTTTCGACTTCGACTCAAGGAGAAGAACCTTGAGTGAGGCTGGCGCGACGCGCGGCGTCACCCCTTCGGTGCGCCCCGCGCGCGGGTTGAGAACAACGGCGCGACTGCCCGTGCGCGCCGCAGAGACATGCGGGCCGGCTCGTATGAGATATGAGGGGCCGCCCGCGTTTATCTATGACGTTCTCGGATTCAAGGAACACCCGCCGGTACTTATCTATCCGCCTTGCCGAATCGTTGACGCGCCCATCAGACTTTCCTACGCGCCCATCAGACTTTGCTATCCGCTCGTAGGACTTTGCTATTTGCCCGTAGGACTTTCTTATTTGTCGATAGAACAGTTCTACCTGCTCGTAGAACTGTTCTATCCGCCGGTCAGACTTTGCTATCGGCCCGTCGGACTTTCCTAACGCGCGGCCGGAGTCTCGTATGCGCGCGGGGCGGAGTGTCGCCGTCGAGTCGGACGGTCGCGCGGGGGGCCGGTAAAGTCCCCCGCCCGCGTAAGAATCTGTTTACAAATGCTCTCTGCAAGAGACCGGGTGACCGTTCCACGTTTCGGGTCCCCTCTTCGTGGCGGCGGGAGGGACGCCCGGCGGCGTCAGACTTCCAGAATGGGGCGGAGAGTAACATCGGCGCGGCGCACGGTCAAATAATTACTGCGCGGGCGGTGAAACGGGCCGCGTGACGGACGCCTGAAACGAAGAGGGCCGCGCACGTGCCCAACGTGCGCGGCCCTCGCCCCGGCGTGGATCGACGGGGCGGCGGCACGGCCCTCCCTTCGAGCGTGCCGGCATTAAGTAACGAGTATGCCCATGTGATAATCTCCTTTGCGTTCAGACTTTGAAAATAAGGCAACGGGTCGGATGCGGAAGCTTGCTCACCCTCAGTGATGAGCATCGCCGTTGAGCATGAGAGGTCTCTACTCACGGCGAACAAGCTGCCCAAGAGCATTCTAAAACAAGATAGTTTTAGTTGCAACCTGTCGGGAGGTATCTCCTGATGGGCCGGGCATCTAAACGCAGTCCGTCGCGCCTTGCGGAGAAGGTGCTGGAAATCCGCCTCGCGCTCGGACTCTCACAGAATGAGATGATCAGGCGTCTCGGACTGACAGACGAGTTATTACAGGCAAGTATTTCCGGCTACGAGTTAGGGACTCGCATCCCGCCGCTGCACGTGATTCTGGCTTACGCGGAGGTCGCCGGGATATGCACGGACGCTCTGATTGATGACCGGCTAGACCTTCCCACCAAACTGCCGGCCAAGCCCAAGCACAAAATCTAAAGCAGCTTTCATTCGAGTGGATATTAATTGTGTTAGTTGCAAGCTAAATCCGCGCCCGTTGGGAGGTCGCGCCTGATGGGGAGGAAGCCGCGCGCCAAACCGGAACGTCTGGCCGAAAAACTCCGCACGATTAGGGAGGCTTTCGGGCTGTCTCAGGGCGAGATTGTGAAGAGGCTTGACGCCTGGGAGTTAATCGACGCAAAGCACGTCTCTAAGTTTGAATTGGACGAGAGAGAACCGAGCCTGCTAGTGCTTCTGCGTTACGCGCGGCTGGCGGGCGTGTCGATAGACGTACTGGCTGATGATGAGTTAGACCTTCCCGCCAAACTGCCGGCCAAACCTAAACACAAAATCTAAAGAAAATAAGGCCGTCACACGCCGGGAGCGCGGGCATCCCTGCCCGCCATGAGCGCGCAGCGCGAATAGAGCGAGACTCTATGTCTCAAGGTTGAGAGATGGAGTTTCTCTGTGAAGCGTGCTGGCGCACGCTTTGGCGGGCAGGGATGCCCGCGCTCCCGGGGCGGAGTCGCTTTATCGCAGGCCACGGTCCCTGTACCAGGGTTTCTTGAGGCGCAGGAGGTTGGCCGTCGTGCGGGTGGGGTTGAGTAACATGCGGGCGAAGATGCGCGCGTATTTGCCGCGCTGCTCCAGCCTCTGGATGACAAAGCGGTCGAGCGTGTCCTCGGCGACGAGAAACGCGATGCCGGCGGTGGGCGTCATCACGATGTCCACGTAGGTCTGCTTGCCGTGCAGGCCGACGTTGCCGATTGACGCCTGACTGAGGGGGCCGATCTCGAACTGCGTGCTCCACGCGGCCGACCACGCCAGGGCCTTCATGCGGCTGCGCCAGTAGCCCGCGTCGCCCACGCGCAGACGCGCCCCCGCCGGGTCGTTCTGCACCTGTATGAAGCCGTAGAGCGAGCCCTCCAAAGGGTGCGCGATGTAGTTGGTGAAGAAGCGCCCGCCGTCCGCCCAACCGTGGAGCGCGCGCACCGAACGGAAGTAGTCTTTGAAGAAAGGGCCGTGCAGGTCTTTGCGCGTCTTCGGCTGCGTCAGAGCGTATGCGTGCTGGATCGAGAGAAACGCCATCGACTGCCGAAAGGCCGCGCCCCAACGGAAGCCCCTGCCCGCGCGCGTCTCAACGCCCTGCGCCGTCGCTTCCAACGTCTCCGCCGCGCCGGCCGCACCGCCCGCCTCGGCCGGCGGCGACTGAACGAAGCGAAGTGTCTTGCCGCCGAGAAACGCGCGGCGCGCGTCCGAAGGCGTCGGCAAGGGTTCCGCCGACGGTGCGGCGCCGTCGTCTTGCGGAACAGTCTGGCGCGGGAGTGTGAGGGCGGGAGGCGTCCCCCTGTAGAGCGTCGCCGCGTCCCGCGTCGCCTGCGCGGAGGCCGTCACGGCGGACGCCGCCAGCAGAAGGGCCGCCACTAATGTTTGTTTCACCCGCCTTGTTCCCCCCTTGTCAATACCTTCGCGCCATTCTACACGCAGGGGGGCGCGGGGGATAGGTGTGCTGGCGCACTTAGGGCGTCAGTGGGGACGCCGACGAGCAGTAGCACGAACACGAGGCACAAAGTCTTCACATCCCACTCACCCGGACGAACGGTGCTCGCCCGCGCGGGAGGGCCGAGGCTCACTGTGTCACGACCGTCCCCATCTTTACCACCTCGAAGTCGGAGCCTTTGATTCCCTTCAGCGTGTTCAGCTCCGAGTCGTTCCAGCGCGGGTCGGGCGCGCCGCTCACGTACCAGTTGCTACCGTTGTCGGCCAGAATCATCCCGTGGCGCTTGAGCGCGCGCAGGATGACCCGCATCGAGGGCGAGTAACCCGAGATGTCCACGGACGCCTTCAGACGCACGCGCATCCCCATCGGCGGCAGGTTCGGGTCGGTGTTGCCGCTGGCGAAGTGACGCGCCGGTGAGACGTACGCGCGGCGCGTGCGCGAGGCGGTGAAGCGGAGCGCGTGCGCGATCTCCCCGCGCCCGAAGACCTCGTCGTAGCGCACGAGGCCGGGGAAGACCGGCAGCCCCGCCGCGTCGGCCGAAGTCCAACCGGCGGGGCGGAGCGCGTTCGAGTTGAGGTCAAAGACCGCGCCGCTCTCGGCGCTCCAGCCCGCGCCGTTGGGGAAGGCGCGGTAGAGTTCGTAGAGCTTCCAGTTGTCGCGGTCGATGACGATGACGTGCCGGTCGCCCGTCCCCGCAGGGCCGCCCTCGACGGGCGCGTTGGAGGGGACGGGGTAAGGCCCGGGGTCGCTCTCGTCGCCGTAGGCGGTGAAGGTGATGGGGACTCGGCCCTGCGCGCCCGAGACGACGACGTAGGGGATGCCGTTCGGCGCGCCGTTCCAGACCGTGCCGAAGTCCGGGTGGAGCGAGGTGCCGAGTCCCATGCTCGCGATGAGGTTGGCGGAGTTCGGGTCAACCGGCTCGTTTGAAACGTCCCGGTTCCAGGGGTTGTCGGCGGGGAAGAGGCGCTTGCCGTTGAGACTCGCGCCCGCGCCGAGGTCGGGCTGCCGCGCGCCGACGCGGAAGCGCACGCGGTTGCTCTCGACCCCGCGCAGCGTGATGGAGACCAGCACCTCCCCCGTCGAGTCGGACATCTGGTCGTCGAGCCTGACGACGATTGACATCATCCACTCGAAACCGGGCACGGGGTCCACGCGCTCGACCGTCAGAGGGTAGACGTTGTGCGCTGCGTCCTCCGCTACGGCCGTCACGGCGGCCGCCGTCTCGCCGGGGAGCAGCTCGACGTTCCGCGCGAAGAGCATCACGCGCGTCCGCGCGTCCGCGCCGAAGGTGAGAGCCTGCGCGAAGGGGAAAGGGTCGCGCGCGCGCGTCACGGGCTCGACGGCGACGGCCGTTTCGGTCCCCTCTTCGGCGATGAGCAGAGGGGCCGCCGTGGTCTGCGCGGAGACGAGACGCGCGGGGAGCGCGCACAGGCATAGGACGAGACACAAAAGTGCCGCCACGTTCCGACGGAACATCGAGAGACCTCCGGGTGCGATTCAAATGTGGGGCGTTACCGACTTTGGGGTTGGGGCGTGAGATGGGGGGCGTTCAATCTCGAAAGGAATTCTAACCCGGCACGCGGCGGCGCGACAAGAAGGTTGAGCGCGGACGAGCCCGTCGTCCGCGCTCAACCTCGCTTCGGCGAAGCTTCAGGAGCGGTAGGGCTCGCGGCCCGTCCCCTGCACGGGGATGCCCTGCGAGGCCAGCACCTCGTGCTGAAGCGCGTACATGCAGGCGGCGGCCTCGTCCATCTTGCGCGTGAAGGCGATGGAGCCTTGCAGGATGGGCTTGAGCTTCTCCTTGTCCTGGATGCGCGCCTTCGGGTATTCGTGCTCGACGACGAGGTGCGTGTTCGGGATGTCGAGTTCGAGCAGTTCGCGCGCGGCGAGTTGGTGGTCGAGCCAGTCCACGCTCCGGTTCTGCAAGTACGCGAGCGGGTCGTGGCGCGCGGTGCCGGGCAGTTCGTGTTCGCAGAGCACGGTCTGCTTCTTCCACGCGTTCGCCTGTTCGGCCGGGTCTTCCGAAGGGAGCCCCGCGATCCAGTCGCCACGGTTCACGGTCTGCCCGCCATAGCCCCACGCCGCGACGCCCTTCGCGTTGACGACCTGCCCCTTGACGTGGAAGCCGCCGATGATGAAGTTGTAGCCCGCGTCCTTCAGGTATTGAAAGACGGAGCGCGTGTCCTGCCCCATCAGGACCGCGTGCGAAGGGTCGTAGTGGATGCGGAACTGTTCGCCGACGCCGTGACGCTCGCAGATGTGATGGAGCGCGATCCACGTGCCGGGCGTGTAGGCGATGTTGTTATGAAAACTGTCGCCGACCGACCAACCGGGCATCGGGCACTGCTCGACGCGGTAGACGAGCCCGCGCGCCTTCGCCTCAATCAGAAGGGGAACGAAGTGCTCCTCGAAGTCGATGAGGTTCTCGTCCATGCCGAGCCGCAGGTTGCGGCCGACGAAGCCGCAGACGGCCCCGACGCCGAGGAGCGCCGCCGCGTCGAAGACGCGCAGCATGAACTCGTGCTTCTTCCTCCTGACCGAAGGGTCGTGGTGGAGCAGGTTGTCGAAGTAGGCGAGGTCTGAAAGTCCGACCTTGTAAGCGTCCATCGCCGCGCGGACGCGGCGGGCGCGCGCGTCGTCGAAGGGCTCGCGCAAATCGAGCGTGTTGGCGACGGGGTCGAGCAGCGCCTCGGCCGGCACGTCCGCCTCCGACGGGTGGAGCGCGGCCGAGAGCTGTATGTTATCGACGCCGAGTTGGCTCGCGAACTCCAACCATTCTTCAATCGCGCGGTCGGGGTCGCGGTCGCGCACCGCGCGCGGCGTCAACTCCTGGAGCGCCGCCGTCAGCACCCCGACCTGCATGAACCGTGGTTTGAAATCTTTGACTGTCATGACAAAAGACTGATGGCTGTCTGAGTCGCTTTAAACCTGCTCCCAGCGGCGAGAGGCGGCGGCGCGTTCGATGGCGTCGAGCACCTTCTGGTTCCGCACGCCGTCCTCGAAACTCGGCGAGGGCGCGCGCCCCTCGTCGATGGCCGACAGGAAGTCGTGCACGATGTGCGTGAAGGTGTGCTCGTAACCGATGATGTGTCCGGGCGGCCACCAAGCGTGCATGTATGGGTGCTGTGCCTGCGTCACGTTGACGGTGCGGAACCCGCTCTGCGGTCCTTCTTCGACGTAGAGTTCCAGCTCGTTCATCCGTTCGAGGTTGAAGGCGAGACTCCCTCTGCTCCCGTTGATCTCGAAGCTGTTGTAATTCCTTCTGCCCAATGCGAAGCGCGTGGCCTCGACCGTGCCGACGGCGCCGCCGTCGAACTTGAGGAGCGAGAGCGCGGCGTCGTCAACGTCAACCGGCGCCTTCTCTTCGGAGCCGGGCAGCGGCCGCTCCTTGATGAAGGTCTGGAGGTGGCCGGCGACCTCCGTTATCTCGCCGACGAGATAACGCGCGAGGTCCAGAGAGTGCGAGGCGATGTCGCCCAGTGCGCCCGAACCGGCCTTCGACTTCTCAAGGCGCCACACGCGCGGGAATTGCGGGTCCACGATCCAGTCCTGCAAGTAGACGCCGCGAAAGTGGTAGACCTGCCCGAGCGTGCCTTCTTCAATGAGACGCTTCGCGAGCGCGACGGCCGGGACGCGGCGGTAGTTGTGGCAGAGCATGTGGACGACGCCGGCCGCCGTTGCGGCCGCGAGCATCCGCTGCGCTTCGGGCAACGTGTTGGCGAGCGGCTTCTCGCAGAGGACGTGCTTGCCCGAGAGCGCGGCCGCCACGGCGATGTCCGCGTGCGAGTCGCCGGGCGTGCAGATGTCTATCACGTCGATGTCTTCGCGCGCGACCGTCTCGCGCCACGACGTGGACGCCTCCTCCCAGCCGAGTTGTTCGCGCGCGCGCTCGACCTCCGAAGGGTCGCGGCCGCAGACGACCTTCATGACGGGCTCGAAGGGCGTCTCGAAGAAGCGGCGCACCTGGCGCCAGGCGTTGCTGTGCGCCTTGCCCATGAAGCGGTGGCCGATCATGGCGACGTTCAGTCTTCTCATCACTCGCAAACCCTCACAGCTCGATTGTCAACGTGTCGAGCGGCGCGACGGATTTTAAAGCTCGCTCCTTCTGTCCGACGCCGGCCAGCGTCTCGATGACCCAACCCGCGAGGTGCTGGCCGGCGAGACACTGCGCCGCCGTCGCCACGTTGCCCTCGCGGACGAAAGGCTCCCAGACGACCCGCGCGCCCATGCCTTCGAGCAGACTTTTCAAATCAGGTGAAGGGTAGGTCGTGGCCCTCTTGCCCGTGAGCAGGCCGAGCGCGCCGAGCAGCAGCGCGCCCGAGTCAATCGCGCCGATGAGTTGGCGCGACTCGTCGAGGCGGAACGACTTCAGGAAAGCATCGTCGTGCACCTTGCGGCGCGAGCCACGTCCGCTACAGAAGAGCACCGCGTCCGCCGCGTTAGCCTCTTCGAGCGGGCCGTGCATCTTCACCTCGACGCCCGTGCTCGACGTGTGGCTCGCGGCTTCACCGAGGAACCTCACGCGCCAGCCGTCCAGCTCGACGCGGTTGAGCAGGTCCCAGAGGATGAAGAGGTCGAGGTCCGTGAAGTCGTCGAACGTGACGATAACGATGTCCATGTTACGCACTCAACCTTGAAAGGCTGTCTCTGCCTGCGTGCGGCTCGGCCGCGCGGAACCATTCGAGCGCGAAGGCGGCGGCCGGGAATCCGAGCGCCGCGTCGAGCGTAAAGAGCGCGCGCCCGAGTTCGCGACGGACTGCGCGCGAGAAGGCACGCTCGAACTCCGCGCGAGCGCCGTCAAGCCCTTCGACGACGGTCGCGTCCAAGTCGCGCCCGCCGCGCGCGCGCCGCCACGCGAACTCGTAGAGGCGCATGCGACCCTCGTCCTCGGCCGAGCCCGTGACGACGACGACGAGGTGCGTCGCCTCCGTCTCTTCGACAATCTCGGCGGCGCGGCGCGCGAAGGCCGGGGTCAGGTCGCCGTCGCGCGAGACGACGATGAAGGAACTGCCGCAGACCTCCGCCGCGAGGTAGGACTCGCCGTGCGGCGTGGGCGGGCCGGTCGAGATGTTGCTCTCGGGGACGCCGAGCGAGCGCACGATGCGGTAGACGCGGTTGGCGAGCCAGCCGCCGTCGGCCAGCAGCGCGACGGCGAGGCGCGAGGGGCTGAAGGTCTCTTCAACAACCTCGTCGGCGACGGGCGCGGCGCACATGCTGCACTTGGCGCGGCTGATGGTGACGGCCGCGAGCGAGTCGGGCGAGGGCAGGTCGAAGAGCGCGTGCCCGTGCTTGCGGCAGCTCACCCTTATTTCACGTTCGAGCAGCCCGGCCTCCAACATCCTCTCGACCGAGACGTTCCCCTGCGAGTTCGCTTCGGCCAGCAGACGGCGCGGCGTGTAGCCCTCGCGCCGCAACTCCTCGACGCGTTTGAGGAAGTCGCGCACGGCGCGCGCCTCCAACATCTCGGAGGCGCGCGCGAGTTCCCGCCCGCCGCGCAGCGCCGCCGCCGCGCGGACGAACTCTTCGGGCTGGCCGGCCGTGAAGCGCGCGAGCCCCTGACCGACGCCGCGCGCGCGCGGACGCCACGGCGGCGGAAGCGCCCGCGACTCAGAAGCAGAGTCAGCGGTCGTCGCTTCATTCAACGACGCCAGCGCCTCGTGCACGTCGCGGCAGAAGCGTTCCAGACGTGCGAGCGGCTCCGCCGTCTTCAAGTCGTAGACGATGCTCGCCGCCGTCTCGCCGTCCGCGCCGAAGACGAGCGCGAGCAGGCAGTCGCCGCCGTTGAACAACTCGCCCGGCGTGTACGCGCCCTTGCCCGCGACGCCCGCGTGCTCCGCGCACGCGCGCTCCAACTCCGTGGCCGCGAGTTCCGAAGTGCCACCGCCGAGCGCGCTGAACATCCGCCGCCGCGTCGGGCGAACGAGGGGCCTGAGCCCCTTCTCGCTCAACGCGTCGAGCAGGCGCAGCCGCCCGCCCTCGTCGGGCGCGAGCGCGAGACTGTTGCTCTGGATGAAAAGCATTCTTTGGAACGATGAAGTAGGAACGCTGAACGATGAACTGAAGAACGGCAGTCTGTCTTACAGTTCATCGTTCAGCGTTCATCCTTTCTAAGGCTTGACTCGTATCTTCAGGCGCTCGCCGCCGGTGAAGCTCTCGGGGTAGCTGCGCTCGCGGGCCATGCGGAGGGCGACCGCTTCGTAGGAGCCCGCGCCGGGGCGCGGGTTCCAGACGCGCGCGTCGGTGACGCGGCCGTCCTTGACCTCGACGAGGACTTCGACGACGTACTCGCGGCGCGGCGCGGGCACGCCGTCGAACCTGCGCGAGCCGACGACCGCCGCGGCCGAGGCCACGGGCGGCGCGGGCTCCGCCGTGGTCGCGTTCGAGTTTGCATTCGCGTTCGCGTTCTCTTGCTGCGTGGGTGCCTGCTCTTGAACCACGGGCGCGGCGGCGGCGACGGTCTGTTCCGCGCGCGGTTGGAAGAAGGGACCGTAGAGGATGTGTGCGGTGGTGACGAGACTGAGGCCGACGAGGAAGCCGATGACGACGGCGTAGGCGAGGCGCTCGCGCGAGAAGCGGCGCGCGGTGCCTTCGATGGCGACCTCGACGGCCGAGAGGCGGTCTTCGAGCGGCGCCAGCAACTCCTCCGCGCCGGGGCCGAGCAGCAGCGGCGCACGCTCCGGCAGAGCATCGTGTCCGCCCCGCGCGGCCGGCGTGCCGCCCGCGACGCGTATCTCGGCCAGCCCCTCGCGACGCGGCGCCTCGACGAGGTCGCGGATAAACTGCTGCCCCTGCCGGTCGATGTTGCGCTCGGGCGGTCGCACCAGAGGGTTGAAGTTGAACGAGCCGCCGTCGAGCGCGAGCGCCGCGTAGAGCGCCTCGACGCCGCGCAACTCGCCCAGGCGCGCGTCCACCATCTGCCCGTCCTCGAAGAAGAAGGAGCCGGGGCCGTCCGCGTACTCGACCTGAAGGCGGCCCGACTTGCGCTGCACGCGCAGGCGGCGGATGAGGTCGGGCAGGGGTTGCTCGTCCGTGTGGCCGGTCAAGACCACGAACTGTGTGCGCTCTATGTTCTCCACGCGAAGGTTCCTGACTGCAAGGTCGGCCACGGTCAATCGACGGGACAGCAATTTATAACAACGGCCAGAATTACGGAAGGGCGTTGTTTGGACAACGCCGCGTTGGTGAAATATAATTCGGTCGCCGTCAACACTCTCCCGCTTAGACGGTACGACCCCTACAACGGAATTTACCCGACGCCCACGCGCGAGCGACCGGATGCAACACCCTCGCCCCGTCATCGCACACACGCGGAGGAGTGCCCGCGCGCCCTCCGGTATCCGCGCGCGCGCGAACACACGCCGGATCAAACTTCCACCCTTCCCTTCACAAATCGACCCTGAGCCGCATCTAATCGCGCGGGGAAACGACTGCCTTATGAAGAAGATTTTCGTGTTCGGCCTCATCGTGTGTGCGGCCGTCTTCCATTCGACGGCGGCGCGGGGCTTCGCGTTCACGCCGCAGGGGGGCGCCGAACCTTACGCCCGCGACGGCGCGCGGCTCGCGCTCGAAGGGCGTCTGGCCGAGGCGGCGCGCGCCTTCGAGCAGGCCGTCGCGCTCGACCCCTCGAACGGCAACGCCTTCTACGGGCTCGGCAACGTCTACGCCGAGATGGGTCGCTGGGCCGACGCCGTCAACACCTACTATAAGGCCGTCAGTCTCAACAAGGATGACGTGGAGGCGCTCAACAACCTCGGCGTCGCGCTCGCGATGCGCGGCCAGCACGTGCAGGCGGCCGGGGCCTTCCAGCGCGCGATCAAGGTCTACCCGAAGTGGGCCGAACCCTACTACCACCTCGGCGAAGCGCGCCGCGCGCTCGGCCAGGAGGACGAGGCGCGCGAAGCCTTCGACCGCGCGTTCAAGCTGCGTCCGGACTACGCCGCGCGACCGCCGCGCCCGTTCGCGAAAGCCGCCCCCGCGCCGCGCTCAAGCGGCGGCGTCCTTGAGGCGATGCGGGCCGTCAACCTCGGCGACAGCCTCCCCGAGAAAGTCGCCGCGACGACAACGACGGCCCCCGCGCCCACGCCCGCCGCCACGCCCCGCGCGCCGAGCGCCAACGCAACACCTTCAACCGTCGCGCCGGCCGACCGGGAGCGTCCCGCCCCTCGCGTCGAAGCAGAGTCGCCCTACGACCTCGGCCTGCGCGAGGCGCGCGCGGGCCGACACCGCGAGGCGGTCGCCGCCTTCCGGCAGGCCGTCGCCATCGACCGCAGGAACGCGGCCGCCTACCGCGCGCTCGGCGACGCACATGCCGCGCTCGCAGACTGGGGCGAGTCCGTGGACGCCTACGAGCAGGCCGCGCGCCTCGCGCCCGACGACGCGGAGACGTATCAAAAACTCGGCCGCGCTTATGCCAAGTTGCGCGAGACGGCGCCCGCGCCGTCCGACGCGGCCGGCGCGGCGGCGCGGCCGAGCCCGACCGTCGCCGTGAACGCTCCCGCGAACGACCCGGACCCGACGGCCGTCTACCGCGTCGGCCCCGGCGACGTGCTCGACGTACGTCTGCCCGGCGGCGGCTCGGCGCGGCGCGCGAGCGTCTACGAGGTCACGCCCACGGGGCTGCTCGACCACCCCGCGCTCAAAGAGCCTTTGCCCGTGGCCGGCCTGACGCCGGAGGAGGTCGCCGCGCGCCTCGGCGCGACGTTGGGATTGCGCGCGCCGAGCGCGGATGTCGCCGTCGGCGTCAGCGAGTACAGGAGCCACGCGATCATCGTCGGCGGGATGGTGAAGGAGGGCGGGACGAAAATCCTGCAACGCGAGGGCGTGCCGCTCTACGTCATCGTCGCGCACGCGCAGCCGCTGGCCGGGGCGGGACAGGCCGTCGTCGTCTCGCGTGCGAACGCGGGCGAGAAGGCCGTTGACCTTTCGGACTCCGAAGGGATGAAGACGCTCGTGCGGCAGGGCGACGTGGTCACGCTGCGCGCGCTCCCGCCGCGGTTCGTCTACGTGGCGGGCGCGGTGCGCGCTCCCGGGCAGATGAAGTTCCACGCGGGGCTCACGCTGACGCAGGCGCTGCTCGCGGCCGGTGGCGTGACGAGTCCGGGCGGCGCGGTCGTCAACGTCACGCGACAGGCGCCGGACGGGAGACTCTCGACCGCGCGTTACGTGCTCGCCGAGATCAGGTCGGGGAAGACGCCCGACCCGACCCTGCGGCCGGGCGACCGCGTGGAGGTGCCGCGTTGAACAACGCTTCGACGCCCGACGGCCACGGGCAGGACAGGCCGAACGACGCCGAGCCGTTCTTCCCCTCGGAAGGCACTTTCAACACGGTCGTCCCTCTCTCCGAGTTAGACGGGGCGCGCGCCGTCGCGCCTCTCACGCGGGTTGACCCCGCGAACGTGGGCACGCCGGCCGAGGCCGCCTGGGCGCGCGCGGCGAATCGCGCGGCGCGCAAGGAGGATGAAGAGGCAACGCTCGTCCCCGCGCGCGCGGGCCGCGCGCGAAGGGTTCGACCGTCGTGGTTCACCACGGCCGCCGTCATCGCCCTGTCGGTCGCGGCGGGGCTCGGCTCGGGCGCCTACCTCATCTGGTCCGCACAGTCCCCCGCGTCAACGCAAACGCCCGCCGAAGTCGCGGTCGAAGCCCCGACCCTTCCGCCCGCGACCGACGCGACGCCGGAGCCCGTCGTGGAGCAAGTTGAAGTAGTCTCGAAACCCGAGAAGGCGAACGAGACCGTCAAGAACGAGAAGCCCACCAGGGACGAGAAGCCCGTCGAGGCCGCGCACGCGCCGCCCCTTCAACCCGCGCCGCGCGCCGAGCGAGTCGCGCGCGCCGCCGACGTAGCCAGAGAGGTGACGCCCGCGCCGAAGCCCGCGCGCACCCAGAGCACGGCGCCGCCGCGCCCGCGCCCGACGGCCGTCGTGCAACAGACACCCAGAGCCGCTCCGCCGGAGCGCGTCCTTCCGATCTCTTCGCCACCGCCCACCGCCAAATCGAAGAAGGTCATCCAGTGGCCGTGATGGGAACGATGAACTATGAACGCTGAACGATGAACTGAATACAAGCCGCTTGTCTTACAGTTCATCGTTCAGCGTTCATAGTTCATCGTTGTGATCTCCCGCCTCCACGTTTGTCAAAGTCGCCGGGCATCTGTTAGTCTGTGGCCCCTTTCAGTAAAGACAGTGGCGGCGAACGCCTCGCGCTAACGTCTCGAAGGCCCCAAATTAAGGTAGCTTTGCGCGCCCCCTCATGCGCGACCCGTCCTATCCCGAACGCGGGCGGGGCTACTCTCATCACGCACAAGAAGTTCGACGGCGTCGCCTGCACGTCCGTCACTCTTTTTAAGCCGGACAGACATCGGAGGGAGATATATGCGCAAGAGCCTGCTCATCGCGCTGCTGGCCGCCGCCCTTTTGGCGACGCCCACAGCCTTCACGACCCGTTCGGACGCGGCGAACCCTCTTCGCCAGAACGCGCCCGCCGCGAGGAACCGCCCCGAACCTCTCCCCAACTACGACGCACGCCTCTTCAACCGCGACGAGTTCATCGACACCGAACTCAACACCGACACGGGCCGCCAGAGGGCCGCAGGCAGCGTTAACGCGTCGCTGCGTTCGCGCGCCTCGGCCGTCGAAAACTTCCGCGCGGGCCTCGGCGCGCAGCGCGGCCGCAAACTGCGCGCGGAGGTCAACGAGACGGGCGCGATGAAGAACTTCTTCATCGACGGCGAGGCGCTCTCCGCGCCGCAGTCGAACGCGCCGGACAACATCGCGCGCGGCTTCCTCCGCAAGCAGGCCGCGCTCTTCGGGCTGTCGAACGCGGACGTGAACGCGCTCAAGCTCAAAAAGGATGACAACGACCAGGGCACGACGTTCCTCAGCTACGCGCAGACCGTCGGCGGCGTCGAGGTCTTTGAGGGCGACGTGAAGGTCGTCGTCGGGCGCGCGGGCGAAGTCCTCAACGTCCGTCAGGGCTTCGTCGTCAACGGCCAGAAGGTCAACACCAACCCCTCGCTCTCCGAAACCGAAGGCATCGCCAGGGCGTTCGAGCACGCGGGCCGCGCGGTCGCGCCCTCGTTCGCCGAGATGCGCGGGCGCGCGTCTTCAAGCGACACGGCCGCCTTCGCCAACCCGCTCAACCCCGCCTACGAGGACGTGCTCTCGGAGCTGAACGTCGTCCGCGTCAAGGACGAAGCGCGGCTCGCGTGGCACGTCTACGCGGAGGTCGGACCCGAGGAGTGGTACGAGCTGCTCGTTGACGCGCACACGGGCGAGTTGCTGCTGCGCCACAACCTCTACGTCTTCGACGCGCAGGGCACGGTCTACACGGAGGCGCCGGACAAGGGCGCGCGCGTGCTCACGTCTTTCGTCGGCGACACGACCATCAACACGGCCGCCGGGTGGATGGGGACTTCGACCGTGACGACCGGCAACAACGTCGAAGCCTACCTCGACACCAACGCCGACAACGCGCCCGACGCCAACAACACGACGGGACTCTCGAACGGCCACGCCTTCTCGTCCACGCAGGACTTCACGTTCCCCTTCTCCACCACGGTTGACCCGCGCACGCAGCAGGCGGCCGTCGTGACGAATCTCTTCTACTACAACAACATCATGCACGACTTCTCCTACGGCCTCGGCTTCACGGAGACGGCGGGCAACTTCCAGACGAACAACTACGGACGCGGCGGCACGGGCAACGACTCGGTGCGCGCCGAGGCGCAGGACGGCTCGGGCACCAACAACGCCAACTTCGCCACGCCGCCCGACGGCTCGCGCCCGCGCATGCAGCAGTACCTCTTCACCTCGCCCAACCCCGACCGCGACAGTTCGGTGGACGGCGACGTGGTCTTCCACGAGTACGGCCACGGCATCTCGAACCGCCTCATCGGCAACGGCTCGACGGCCCTTTCGGGGACGCAGTCGGGCGCGATGGGCGAGGGCTGGTCTGACTACTGGGCGACGACGCTCAACAACGACGGCGCGGTCGGCGAGTACGCCACCGGCAACCCGGCCGGCATCCGCCGCGCGGCCTACACCGTCCCGGCCAACACCGTGCACGACTCCTACGCCGACGTGTGCGTGGGCGGCTGCCAGGTGCACCGCGACGGCGAGGTCTGGGCGGCGACGCTGTGGGACTTGAGGACGCAGCTCGGCGCGACCATCACCGATAGAATCGTGCTCAACGGCATGAAGTTCACGCCGACGCGCCCCTCGTTCCTGAACGCGCGCGACGGCATCCTGCAAGCCGACCAGAACCTGAACGGCGGCGCCAACCGCTGCGCCATCTGGACGGTCTTCGCGCGCCACGGCATGGGCGTCTCGGCCGTCGGCAACGACGGCACGACGCACACGGCGGCCACGAACCTGCCGAGCGACTGCGGCGGCACGTGCAGCTACTCCATCAGCCCGACGAGCGCGAGCTACGCGGCGGCGGGCGGCTCGGGCACCGTCACCGTGACGGCGGGCGCGGGTTGCGCGTGGACGGCCGCGAGCAACGCGTCCTTCATCACCGTCACCTCCGGCGCTTCGGGGTCGGGCAGCGGCAGCGTCGGCTACAGCGTCGCGGCCAACGCGCTGACCACCTCGCGCACGGGCACGCTGACCGTCGCGGGCCAGACCTTCACCGTGACGCAGGCCGGCATAGGAGGCGGCGGGATTGAGCTTCTGATTAACCCGGGCTTCGAGACGGGCACGACGCCGTGGATCGTCTCCGGTCAGGTCACGCGCAGCACGGGCGCATACCCGCACGGCGGCGTGGCCTACATGATCATCAACGGCGTCAACAGCAGTTCGGGGACGCTCTACCAGACGGTGACGGTGCCGAGCGGCGGCGCCAACCTGAACTTCTGGCTCAACATCACGACGAGCGAGGCGACGGGCGCGTCGGTCTTTGACCGACTCTTCATCGAGGTGCGTAACACCTCGGGGACGCTGCTCGCCACGCTCGCGACCTTCAGCAACCAGAACAGCGGCACGGCCGGCGTCTACGTGCTGCGCGGGCCTTACAACCTGAGCAGCTTCGCGGGACAGACGGTCCGCATACAGTTCCGTGGCACCAACGACATCACGCTGCCCACCTCGTTCCGCATTGACGACGTGTCCGTCAAGTAAACGCCGGGAGCGCGGGCATCCCTGCCCGCCATGAGCGCGTCAGCGCGAATACGACGAAACGCCACACCTCAACGTTGAGGTGTGGCGTTTCTCTGTTAAGCGTGCTGACGCACGCTTTGGCGGGCAGGGATGCCCGCGCTCCCGGCAATGGGCGGTCAGTCTTTCGTGACCAGCAGGGTCGCCGTGTATTGACCCTGTGAGAGTTTGCGGTTGCTGCGCGGCTGTGGGCTCAAGGCTTTGAGCCTGACCATGTAGCGCCCGTAGCCCGCCTCCGCCTCGCCCGTGTTGGTGTTGAGCGTCAGCGTCCGCTTACCCCTCCAACCCTTCCCGCCGACTTCGATCAACACCGCCGCGTTGCCGGCCCACACGCAATCGACATCGACGGGGCAGCGCGAATCCTCCGCGACCCGCGCAAACTCAAGCCGCAACTTCCCGCCGTCGAGCGTCACGACCCGCCCGGCCTTCACCTTGAACTCGCGGCCGAGCCGTGGCGTCTGGCCGCGGACCACGCCCGCCGCGAGGAGCACGAACAGCGACACCGTCAAGCATCTCTTCATAAGCGTCTCCGACGTATACGAATTGAAGGGCTCGTCTAACGACGCAGCCAGACCCACTCCGGGCTACACCCTTCGGCCGAGCGGCGGCCGTAGAGCGTGACCTCCGTCTTCGCCTTCGATGCCTCGTCAAGCAACGCCCGCGCCGCCTCTTCGTTGCCGTAGATGGTGACGACCTCGCGCCCCCGCGCGGAGTCGGCCACGACGCCGAACGAGCCGAACCAAGCGACGGGCGCGCACGTGACCCGCGTCTGCCCCGTGTTGACGAAGAGTTTGATGTTTTCCGACTGGCTCACGTCCGCCCACTCGTACGAGTCGAGCGTGCCGCGCAGCGCGGGCGCAGTGTTCGAGAGGTCGGGCGTGAAGGGGTTGCGGCCGGTACGGGGCACGACGGGCCGCCGGTTGGGGCGGTTCGTGAACCGCGTGTAGAGCGGGTACGCGCGCCGCCCGTGCGCGCCCTCCACGCGGCGCCAGCGCCCGCCCTCCGCTTCATAAAGAGTCGTCACCCAGTAGCCTTCGTCGAAGTTCATGTAGAGCAACTCGGCGCGGCCGTCGCGGTCTATGTCGAGCAGTTCGAAGATGCCGCGCGCGTCCTCCTCGAAGTAGCCGTCGGCCTCGAACGGCACGGGCCTTCCCTTCTCGTCGAAGGTGAGCGTGAAGAGGTGATGCGTCGGCGCGAGCCCGTTGCCGCCCGTCGGCGAGACGATGACGAGGTCGTTAACCTTGTCGCGGTCGAGGTCGGCCGTGTAGAGCCGCGAGCCGTACCCCGAGAGGTTGCCGAGCCGCACGCGCCACGCCGCGCCTCCCTTATCCTTACCTTCGACGACGGCCCCGCCCTCCTCGTCCATCGCGAAGCTCGCGCCGGAAGGGCCGACGCTCATCCGCGCGGGCGCGGGCGAGCCGTCGCCGCCCGTGCCGAAGTAGCCGGGGCGCCCGCCGCCCGTCTCGCCGATGAACTTAACGTGGAAGCGCCGGCCCGTCTCGGCGCTCGACAGCGGCAGGTAGTCACGGTGCTGCGCGAAGCACGGCCACGCGCAGAGGAGGAGCGGCAGTAAGCTTAAGGGAAATAGTCTTCGCATCGAAGGGGATGTTCTTCTCATCTCTAAATGGTGGCGCCTATATTGCCCGCCGCGCGCCACGGCGGCAAGAGGAAGTTCGATTTCAAATCTCGGATTTAAAATTTCAAATCCTCAACGCCTTCGTGTAACTTACACGGCAATGCCGCGCACGCTCCCCCTTCTAACGCTCGTCGCACTCCTTTCATGCGTTCCCACGACCGCGCACGCACAGAAGGCGCGGCGGGCGGGCGCGGCGCGCGAGCGGCAGATCGCCGCGCGCTTCGCGCCGGTCTTCCGGCAGGCGCTCGGCGACCACCCGCGCGCCGACTACATTACCAACTTCGACTTCGACGGCGACTGGCGCGGCGACAACAACTGGAAGAACACAGACGACCCACGCTTCCGCCTCCGCGCCTACGTCTACTTCGCGGCGAGCGAGACGGCGACGCACTTCTACGCGCACTACGCGGTCTTCCACCCGCGCGACTACAAGGGCGGGAGCACAGCGGGTCCGCTCCTCTCCGACGCCATCCGCGAGGGCGTCCGGCGCGGCGGCCGTTACGACCCGACCGGGCTCTCGGCCGAAGCCGTGCTCGCGCACGAGAACGACATGGAAGGCTGCCTCGTCGTCGCGGAGAAGGACGGCGAAGACCCCGCGCGCGCCCGCGTCGTTCTCGTCGAGACGCTCGCGCACGACCGCTTCATCAAGTACGCGCCCGAAGGAACGAACGCGCCCGCCTCCTTCGCGCGCGTGCGGCTCGAAGGCCCGAGCCCTCTGCTCTTCGTCGAGGCCAAGGGGCACGGCGTCTTTGCCTACGACGGCGGCGAGAAGCAGGAGCCGCGCCGTGGCACGCTCGTCTACACCTTCGCCGGCCGCGCCGAAGACCCCGAGGCGATGGGGAAAGAGAAAGAGACCGTCGGCTACGAGTTGGTGCCTCTCTACGACACGCTCTGGCGCCGCGCCGTCACGGGCTCGAAGGAGACCTTCGGCGTGGTGGCGGACTACGGCGCGCGCTCCTTCGAGGCGGCGGGCGCGAAGAGACCCGCCAGACGCACGAAGAAATTGGGCCGGCTCGGCGTCTCCTTCCTCGGCCGATTCGGCGCGCCGAACGCCGCGCGCCCGCCGTGGGGCTGGTTCGACCGCGACGAGCGCGGGCGGCCTCGCGGCGAGTGGTTCTTCGACCCGGCCACGACCGTCAAACGGCACCTCGGCCGTGGCGCGGACTTCTCTACCACGTACCTGCACGCGCCATTTCTCGGCCTCTTCCAGCGTTAAGCCAAAAATTTGGCATGGGACTGGAAATCGGTACGCTTTAGTGCTTTACTACCAGTCCCGACAAGCCCCGCCCCTCTTGCCCTGAGCCTCATTGCTCTGCTGCGCGCCTGTCCGCACTTCCCCCAATGCGGCACACGCATCTGTCCTGGGGGGGAAGTCATGGCTAGTTACAACGTCCGACCGGCGGTCAATCGTTGGGGCATCCTCGACCGCCCGGAGGTGCCGACAATCAGGTCGCTGCTATCGGCCCTGCGCTCACACGACCCGTACACTTACCGCCACTCGCTGCGCACCGTGCGCCTCACGCTGCTGCTCGGGCGGGCCTGCGGCGTCGCCACGCACGCGCGCCTGCGCGTTCTGAGTCTCGGCGCGCTGGCCCACGACCTCGGCAAGATACTCATCCCCGGCGGGGTGCTGCACAAGGAGGGGAGGCTGACGAAGGAGGAGTGGGATGCGGTGCAACAGCATCCGCTCGACGGCGCGCGGCTGCTCGCGGGCGTCGCGGCCTCGGAGGGCGTCTGCCGCGTGGCGGCCGAGCACCACGAACGATGGGACGGACGCGGCTATCCCGTGGGCTTGAGCGGCGACCGGATAGACTTCAACGCGCGCGTGGTGGCGGTGGCCGACGCCTTCGACGCGATGACGAGCGAGCGCCCATACCGCCCGCCCGTCGGCTACGCGGAGGCCGCCGCCGAGCTTGAGCGTTGCGCCGGGACGCAGTTCGACCCCGAAGTGGTCGGCACCTTCCTCCGCGCCCCGCGCGCGCTGCTCGAAGCAGTCATCCAGTAAGCAATCGCCAGGAGCAATCGCCGGGAGCGCGGGCATCCCTGCCCGCCATGAGCGCAAAGCGCGAATACGAAGAAGCGCCATACCTCAATCTTGAGGTATGGCGCTTCTTCGTCAAGCGTGCTCTCGCACGCTTTGGCGGGCAGGGATGCCCGCGCTCCCGGCGTTTACTTGAGCAGCGAGATGGAGACGGTCTTCGTCAGCGGGTTGACGGTGAACTTGAGGAGCTTCGTCGTCGTGGTGAGCGTGCCGCCGGTGCCGGTCGTCGTGCCGCCGGAGCCGGACGAAGGAACGCCGGTCGGGCCGCCCGTCGTCTCACCCGTCGAGCCGCTCGTCGTGGTGCCGCCCGTCGCCGCCACGCTCGCGATGACGCGCGCCGTGAAGCTGAAGAGCAACGTGTTCGGGTTGTTGAAGCGCAGGCCGCGCGTCGCCGTCTCCTCGTTCGGCTGGAGGTCGCCGCCCACCAGTTGCGAGTAGTCGAAGACCGCGACGCCCGTCACGCCGTTGCCGCCGTTGTCCGCGCTGGCGACGCGCACAGTGTTCCCCGAAGACTCGACCGAGACGATCTCAAGCCTCGCCGTCGGGTAGAAGACCGTCGAGGACTGGTTCCTGAGCGCCGTCGTCAGGTCGGTCACGCCCGCGCCGAAGACGATTGATTTGTTGACGGGCGAGACGGAGGCCGTCGCGTCAACGGCCGTGCGGCGCGCGATTGTCACCGACTCGGCGTTGCCCGGCTCGGTCACGTACTTGCCGATGAGGCCGCGCGTGATGGAGCGCACGCGGTAGCTGTGCTTCCCTTCGGAGACGTTCGCGAACTCGGCGCTCGTCGCGTCGCCGGGAACGGTGCGGACGGCCGCGTAGTGCACGCCGTCGGTTGACTCCTCAATCTCGTAAGCCTCGACGCTCCCCTGCGGCGCCCAGTTGAGCGTCAGGTTGCCGTCGAAGTCGAAGCGTTCGGTGCCGAGCGTGAAGTCTGACGCGAAGGCTTGCACGGCCGGCGGCGCGCCGCCCTTGAGCTTCGTGCTCTCGATGTTGAAATCGGTCGGGCCGTTGGCCCAGCCGTAGACGCGATAGACGTAGGTGCCGGGAATCGTCGTGTCGGCCGCGACGTGCTCGGGGCCGCTGCTGTTGCCCGAGTCGTCGATCTGGTTGCCGTTCGGGTCGAAGAGCATGAAGTCGAGGTCGGGCAGCCCGACGCCCGCCTCGGGCACGTCCGTGTAGTCCCACGTGAGCGTGCCTTCGAGCTTCTTCGTCGCGGCGTCCACGTTAACGGGTACGTCAACGTAGCTGGCGCCGCCTGCGACGTAGAGGTCGTTATCGCGCTGCACGCCCGTGTCGCCGACGAGGACGGTCCCGCCGAGCGTCTCGGTCTCGCTGCCGGAGATGTCGTTTGCCGGGAGGCTCTGCGTCACCTTCACGTAGCAGGGCATGCGGAGTCTGTCGCCCGAACCCGCGCGCTGCGCGACGACGTACCACTGGAGCTGTTTGGTCGCCGTGTCGCGCGCGACGTTGCCGTCAACCGTGATGCCGACGGCGAACGTCGCCTCGCCGCCCGCTGGGACGTTGACGCTCGAAGGGGTCACGGTCGCGGAGAAGCCGGGCAGGTTGAGCGCGCGGTTGTTCGCCGTCGAGAGGTTGTAGGTGCCGCCCTGACCCGAGAGGTCGCGGATGGTGACGAACACGCCGCGCGTGTTCTCGACGCGATTGTTGAGCACGGCCCACTCGCCAAACGAATGACTCCCGAGGATGCCGGGGACGTTGATGCCGTCGCCCGCGACGCCCATCAAAGCCTTCGTGTTGACCGCCGCCTTCACGTCAACGAGGCCGCCGCCCTGGTCGATGATGGAGTCGGACTGCGCGCCGTCGTTGCGCGGCGTGCCGGACGCAGAGCGCATGTTCGTCGCGGTGTTAATCATCGCCGTGCGAATCATGTCGGGCGTCCAGTCTGGGTGCGCCTGCTTCAAGAGCGCGGCCACGCCCGAGACGTGCGGGCCGGAGAAACTCGTGCCCGTGGCGAGCGTGTAGCCCGACGGGTCGAACATCGTGCCGCCGCCCGAGGTCGCGCCGCCGACGCGCACGGTCGCGCTCAGGACGTTGATGCCGGGCGCCGTCACGTCGGGCTTAATCTGCCCGAGCCCTTCGACGGGGCCGCGCGAGCTGAACGAGGTCGTCGTGCCGTAGAACACGTCGTCGAGGTACGGGTTGATGCGGATGGGAAGTTCAGACACCGCGCCGTTCGGCGGGTCCACCGCGTTGTCGTCGGTGGAAGAGAGAGCATCAACCAACACCTCTCCATCTTCAGGCGAGATGATGGCGCACGGGATGAGACCCTTGACGGCCGTCGGGTTGGTCGTCGTGCTGATGAGCACGCAGCCGACCGCGCCCGCGACGGCCGAGTTGGCCGCCATGTCGAAGAAGGACGCGGACGCCAGGCCCGAGTCCTTGATGAGCGCGATGCGTCCGCTGACCGAAGACGGGTACGGCCCCGTCGGGTTGTTCACCAGTGCGTAACGCTGCGCGACGGAGCCGGCCGCGGGGTCGGGTGTGCCCGCCATCGGATAGAGCTTCAGACGGTTGAAGCCCGTCTGCGCGGGCAGCGTCTTCGCGGGCGTGACGGCGCCGATGGCGTTCGGCGCGACGGCCGAAGCCTGAAGCACGTCAATTGACCAGTTCGCGTTGGCCGCGCCGGGGTGCGTCGTCGCCGCGACCGAGATGACGTGGCGGCCCGCCGCAGGGCTGCCGATGGTGCCCTCGCCCGGCCCTTCGTTGCCGGCCGACGCGACGACCGTCGTGCCGAGCAGCGCGGCGTTCGAGGCCGCGACCGCCGTCGCGTCGTCGGGGCCTCCCGAACCGCCGAGACTGAGGTTGATGACGTGCGCGACCGGCTTCGGCTGCAACGTCACTGAGAGGGGCGAGACGGCGTCCTCGATGCCGAGGATGGTCGAGGAGTTGACGCAGTTCCCCGTGCCCGTGCAGACCTTGTAGCCCATCAACTTCGCCTGCGGCGCGACGCCGTGGACGCGCACGTCGTCGGCCGTGCCGGGCAGTCCGTCCGCGCCCGGCGCCATCGCCAGGTAACCCGCGATGTTCGAAGACGCGGCCGAGCCGTGGCCGAAGTCGTCAATGAGTCCGCCCGAGAACGACATGTAGTAGACGACCTTCTGATTCGTGTTCAAGGCCGCGACGGGCGGCATCGTGCCGAGGCGCGGCGGGGTCGGGTCGCCGCCGAACATCGGGTGCGTCCAGTCGATGCCGGTGTCGAGCACGGCGACGTAGATGCCCTGCCCCTCGAAGCCCTCGCGCGCCGTGTCGAACGGCGTCAACTCCTGCACCTGCCCGTAGACGGCGGGCGCGTTGATGTACTTGACGCTGTTGTTGAGGTTGATCTGGAAGACCGCGTTGTTGACGACGCGCTTGACCTGCGGCATCGCCTCGATGACCTTGACGGCGGCGCCGGGCACCTGGAGCGTGACGCCGTTCATCACGAGGTTGAAGCGGTGGTCGGCGCGCCCCACGACACCGCCCGCGAAGTCCTTGAGGTCGGTGCCGACGACCGTGAACTGTATGCCGCGCGACTTCAACTCTTCGAGGAAACGGTCCTGCTGCGCGTTGATGGAGGCGCGATACTGTTGGAGTTGCGCGTCGGAGACCTTCTGCCCCGTCTTCTCAAGCTTCGCCTTCCAGACGGCGCCGGGGTCTGCCTTGAACTCGACGATGACCGAGCGCGCGAGCCCCGCAGCCCGCGCGCCGAAGAGGCCGGCGAAGTTCGACGCGACAAACGAGGCCGCCAACGCGAACGCGAGCACCACGGACGCTACGCGGCGGACGCGACGGCGCGAGGCGGAATGGTTAACTTCAGGGACAGTGGTTCTCATCTCTCATCTCCGTTTTAATAATTTCCGCGACCGGGTCGGGGCACACGAGGGCCGCACGGGAGCGGTTCCCGTTACGTTAAAGCGCGCCGCTGTCGCATCCTTTGGAGAGATTATGAGAGGCGGGTTGAGAATTACTTGAGGGTTTTTTGAATGGGACTTAAGGCCGCCGTCTCAAGTCCACCTCAAGCGCGAAAAAGGCCGAAAAGTACGGGATTTCATGAATTTTCCAACGTCGCGGACGTGCGCGCGTCGCGCCGAAACTAAACCCGCGCGGGCTCCGTAAGGCTTCCTGACTTCAAGTCTTTCAAGCCCCTTGTGAAGGAGCCCGACCAATGTTTCCGCCACGCCTCTGCCTGCTCGCCCTCTTCATCTTCGCCGCGACGCCCGTGGCCTTCGGACAGTCGGGCAACTTCGAGATGTTGAAACTCGCCGACGGCGTCTACCTCGCGCGCCGCACGGAGCCCGCGGGCTTGACCGTCAACGCCAACAGCGTCTTCATCATCAACGACGAGGATGTCATCGTCGTGGACGCCACGCTCACGCCCGGCACCGCGCGCGAGGAGTTGGCGGCGCTGCGCAAGTTGACGGACAAGCCCGTCCGCTACGTCGTCAACACGCACTGGCACGACGACCACGTCATGGGCAACGTCGCCTACCGCGAAGCCTTCCCCGGCGCGGACTTCGTCGCGCACGAGAACACGCGCGAGTATCTGCCGACGACGGGATTGAAGAATCGACAGATGGCGATGTCGCCCGGCGGCTATCCCGGTTTCATCAACGCGCTCAAAAGAAGACTTGAGAAGAACGAGAGCGTCTTCGGCGGCCCCCTGGATGAAGAAGAACGCGCGGTCCTCGCGAGCGACATCCGCATCGGCGAACGTTACATGGCCGAGAACCCTTCGGCCGTGGTCGTCCTCCCCACCGTCACGCTGCGCGAGCGGCTCACGTTCCACCGTGGCGCGCGCCGCATAGACATCCTCCACCTCGGGCGCGGCCACACGAGCGGCGACCTCGTCGTCCACCTCCCCGCCGAAGGCATCATCATCGCGGGCGACCTCGTCATCCACCCCGTCCCATACGTCGGCAACCCGCAGTCGCACCCCGGCGACTGGGGCGAGACGCTGTTGAAGCTGCTCGCGCTCAAACACACCATGATCGTCCCCGGCCACGGCCCCGTGCTGCGCGACGACGCTTACGTCCAACTCATGTCGCGCCTCTTCACTTCAATGCACCAACAGGTCGCCGTGGCCGCCGCGCGCGGCGAGACGCTTGAGCAGGTGAGAAAGAGCGTCAACCTCGACGAGTTCCGCAAGTCCTTCGTCGGCGACTCGCGCGTGCGCCGCGACATCTTCGACAGCTACGTCCTCGGCGCAGGAATAGCGGCGGCCTACGCCGACGCGACCGCGAAGCCTTGAGCGAGAGTTTATTGACAGCCCGTCCCGCCGGTTGTTAACGTGCGCGTCGCCCCCCCACGCCTCCGCGATCTTCAAACGCACATCAACCTCGAAAGGATAGCCATGCCCAAAACCTTCGCGCGGCTGCCCGCGCTGCTGTGTCTGCTGCTGCTCTCCTGCGCAAACGCATTCGCCGCGCCGAGCACCTTCACCGTCTCCTTCACGGGGTCGGGCGCGGGCAACCCGGCGGTCGTGCAGTTGCCCGAGGTCGTCGCGGCCGACATACACTTCTACGGCGCCATCTCCGGGACGGGCGGCGCGGCGAAGGAGAACGAGACGGCGACGATACGCGACGGCGGTTATCTGAACTTCGGCAAGCCGCTGGTCTACAGCGAGTGGGGTGTGTCGCGGCAGGCCAACTCGGACGACCTGGTGAACGCGCTCGCGTGGGGCGGCGTCGCGATAGGCGCGAGCGGCGACGGGATGGTCTGGACCGACAAGTACACGTACGGCGGCATCAAGGCGAGCCACCTCGCGATACTCAAGTCGCTCCGCGACTTCACCGCGACGGTCAACTGGCCGGCCTTCATGGACAACCACCACGCCGGTTCTACTGAAGTCACGGACACGACCTCGGCCGTCAACAACTACGCCTGCCTGAACGCGACGCAGGCCGTCGTGCTGCTCGCGCACAACCGCGTCGGGTCGTCTACGGCGACGACCGTCACGGTCTCGGGCCTCAACCCCGGCACGTACACCGTGGACATCTGGCGCACCTACGCGGGCGGCAAGTACGGCACCACGACGGCCGCGACGAACGCGCAGGGCAAACTCGTCATCAGCGCGCCCGCCATCCCGACGATGCAGGCGCTCTACATCCACCGGTAAGCGCCGGGAGCGCGGGCATCCCTGCCCGCCATGAGCGCGTCAGCGCGAATACGACGAAGCGCCATACATCAATCTTGATGTATGGCGCTTCGCTGTTAAGCGTGCTGAAGCACGCTTTGGCGGGCAGGGATGCCCGCGCTCCCGGCTTAAAGGCTCACTGGACGCGCGAGCGTTGGCGGCGGCGGACGCCGATGCGCTCCTGCACGAGCGTTTCGACTTCGATGGGGATGCCTTCGGCGCGCGCGCGGCGGATGAAGTCGGCGTCGATGTTGAAGATGCGCATCTTGACGAGGTCTTCGATGTCAAGGTTGTTCAGACCCTCGTTGCGGATTTCGGCGACGAACTCGGGCGTGATCTTGAAGATGCGCATCTTGATGAGGTGCTCGAACGGCTCCTTGTCGAAGCCGTTGCGCGCGACCTCGCGGAGGAAGGCGGCGTCGATCTTGAAGATGCGCGCCTTGACCAACTCCTCCATGCGCAGACCCGGATAACCGCTCGCCTTCATCTCGCGCATGAACTTCGAATCGACCTTGAAGATGGCGGCCTTGAAGAGGTCGTCCACGTCGAGCTTGCCGAAGTCGGCCGAGAGCAGGTCGTCGGCGAGCGCCGTCGTCACGTTGAGCATCGCGGCGGCGAAGACGCGGTTCTCGGGCTCGCCCCGCTCGTGCCACGAATCCTGTTTCTCGAAGTCGAACCCGCGCCCCTTCATCGCCGAGATGAAGTTGCCGCTCGGCGTGAAGGTGTAGGTGCCCGAGCCCTTCCCGTTCTGGAAACTGCCTTCGAGGTCCACGCGCCCGGCCTCGCGGACGAGCGCGAACCTGACGGGGCCGGTGCCCTGCGCCTGCTCGCGCGTGATGCCCTGCAACTCAGAGAAGTCGAAGGTCTGACCCATCTGGTTGTGGCTGCCGCGCTCCGTGCGGCGTTCGAGCGAGAGGTGGAGGCCGTTCCCCCTCTCGTTCCGCACTTCGGCGTCATCGTCGTCGTCGTCGTCGTCCTTCTCGAACTTCTTGCCGAACTTGGGGCCGAACTTCTCGCCGCCGACCGAGCCCGTCCAGGTGCCGGTCAGCGTCTCCTGCGCGAGCGCGGCCCGCGAGCCCACGGCCAGCACGAAGAGGGCCAGGGCGAGCGCGGTGCGCGTCAACAAACGTAGATTCGTCTTCATCTCAACATCTCCCGGGGTAGAAATTTCAGCGGCGCTACGAACATGAAACACCGCGACTCGGGAGTTTGTGACAGAAAAGTCTTCGAGGTTTCGGGTTTGAAGAATTTCGGATTTGATATTTCAAATCCGAGATTTAATCCACGTCAGCGAGAGTCTTTGAGGAGGACCACGTCGCTCGTGGTGAGGCCGTTGGCGAGGAGGAGGCGGCCGTCGCGGGAGATGTCGAAGGAGTAGAAGATTTCGCGCGCGTAGTTGGTGAGTTGGCGCGGCTCGCCGCCTTCGAGCGGTTGGAGCCGGAGGTTCGTGACGCCGTCGCGGAAGTCCGTGTAGACGAAGGCGCGCGCGTCCGTCGTCCAGTGGATGGAGGACATGCCGTTGGCCCCGTTCTGCGGCACCTCGTAGACGCGCGGCTCGCCGCCCTCGGCGGGGATAACGGCGATGCTCCACGGCGCGCCCGGCTTCTCCTCCTTGTGCCAGTAGGCGACCACGCGCCCGTCGGGCGAGACCGACGGCCGTGTCGAGAGGTCTTTGGTCAGACGCTCGGGTGTTCCTCCTTCAATCGGCGCGCGCCACAGACTCGTCCGCGAGCCCTCGCCCGCGTGCTCGTAGACGACCCAGCGGCCGTCGCGCGTCACCTGCGGCCAGTTGCTATTCTCCTCGCCCTGCGTCAGGCGCACGGGGTTGCTGCCGTCGCGGTCCATGCGCCAGATTTGCCACGCCCCCGAGCGGTTCGAGTGGAAGAGGATGTAACGGCCGTCCGGCGAAGAGACCGGCGCGTAGTTGCGCCCCGCGCCCGCCGTCAACTGCACCTGCCCGCTCCCGTCCGCCCCTATCTCCCAGATGTCCGCGTTGCCCGACGCGTCCGAAGCGAAGAGCACGCGCCCGTCCGGCGTCCACGAAATGTCAACGTAACGACCCGCGCCCGAAGTGATCTGCGTCTTGCGCGCGTAGTCGTTCGACGGCGCGAGGAAGACCGTCGTCAGCGTCTGGCTCTGCACGCCCGCGAGCGTGCGCGCGTCCGCGGAGAGACTCAGGTCGCCGTAGTCGGTCAGGTCGTTCGTCATGCGCGCCGCCGCGCCGCCGGGGTACGCGACGCGCCAGAGTTGACGCATCGAGATGGTCTCGTCCATCCCAGACAGCAACAGCCCCGACCCGTCCGCGAGCCAAACCAACTGCCCCACGTCGCTCCAACGCTTGCCCGGCGTCAGCTCACGCGGCGCGCCGCCGTTAACGTCAGCCTCCAACGCTTTCAAAAAGAACCCGTTCGCGTCCGAAGTCTCGACGACGAAGGCGACGCGCTCGCCGTCGGGCGAGAAGACGGGCGCGACCGCCGCATAGAAGTGCTCGGGGTGTGTGCGCGCAACGACCTCGCGCTCGCCCCGCCCGTCCTCGTCCGCGACGTAGAGCGTCTCGCGATTCTGCCGCGCGTCCGCGACGAAGAAGGCGAGCCGCTTCCCGTCCGGCGAGACGCCGACGCCGCCGCCCACGTTCTGCCTGATGGGTCGCATCGTGCCGCCGAGCGCCGGCACCTGATAGAGGTCGAAGCCCGCGCCCTCCTTCGCCGCCACGGTGTAATAGATGTATGTGCCGTCGCGCGAGAAGGTGATGGCGCGATAGTAAACGTCCGACGGCGGCACCAGACGGAAGCTGTTCGAGACGGCGACCTGCCGCACCCACAACCCCTGCTTGCCCGCCTCGTCGATGACGTAGGCCACGAGTTTCCCGTCGGGCGACAGCGCCGCGCGCCGCACGTTTCCAGCCGCCGTGATCTTCGACGCCTCGGCCTGCTGAAACGCCGGACGCTCGTCTGCCCTCCGGCCGAACTGCCAGACCAGGAGCCCGATGATGACAAGCCCGACGCCCGCCACCGCCAGCAACGCCACGGGCGTCAGAAGGCTCCGACGACCGCGCGCCGCCGACTCATCACGCGCGTGACTCTCGCGACGAAGGACCGCGTCACTCTCATCAACTTTCAAAGCGACGGCCGCGACCTTCGTCTCGGTCGGCGTCGTGTGCACGATGGCCGCGCCCGGCTCGTTCGCGTGCGTCGCCTCCCACAAGCCGACGCGGCGGAGCAGCTCCGCGAAACGCGGGTCGCCGCGCAATCCGTCGAGACGCGGGTCCACGCGGACGAAGGCGAGCCCGACGGCGTGCTCGTCGGCCGCGCGCCCGAGCCATTCGAGCGCGCCGTCCGCGTCGCCCATCAGCGAATGTATGACCGCCGCCTCGTACGTGAGCGCGCCGCGCGCGTCGCCCTTCGACGTTATCTTCTCAAGCTCGGCGCGCGCCTCTTCGACGCGGCCGCACGAGGCGAGCACGTGCGCGTACTTGGCGCACGTCGTCGGCGAGTCGCCCGCGAACGCACGCTCCTGCTCGTAGATGGCGAGCGCCTCTTCGCACATCCCCTTCCGCTCGTAGCACCAACGCAGGACGATGTGCGTGGACATCGAACCGGGGTCGATCTCGAATGACCGCTGGCACGCCTCGACGGCCTCGTCGAAACGGCCCGCGAGGAAGAGGACGTTGGCGACGCCCGTCGCCACCACGGGCGAGCGCGGCGCGCACTCACGCGCGCGCTCTATCTCCGCGAGCGCCTCGTCGTGGCGCCCCATCGCCGAGAGGTTGAAGGCGTGCCAGCGGCGCGCGACGGCGCTCTCCGGTTTGAGTTCGACGGCGCGGCTCAACTCCCGCTCGGCGCCCTTCCAGTCGCGCTCGTAGTAGAGCTTGACGAAGCCGAGCGAGGCGTGCGCCTCGGCCAGCGTGTCGTCGGCCTCGACGGCGCGCAGCGCGGCCGCGACCGCCTTCTCCCACGCGCCGGCGGGCGGCGGCTCGACGTACCAGTTCATCAGCGCGTAGCAGTCGGCCAGCTCAGACCATGCCGGCGCGAACTTCGGGTCGCGCTCGACGGCGCGCTCAAGACGCTCGACCGCCTGACGGATGCCGTCGGCCGTGCGTCGCGTCGCGAAGTAGCGCCCGGCCACGTAGAGCTGGTGCGCCTCCTCGTCGTCGGTGAGGCGCGGCCCCGTCGTCGGCGTCGTGTGGATGCCCTGCGAAGGCATCGCGCGTGTTGGCCCGGTGGTGCGTGCCTTGTGCGGGTCGTCGGTCGTGACGCCGGGCTCGCGCGCGGGCGCGGCGTCCGGCGCCGTGGAGCGGTCGCGCTCCAGCCCTTCGTCCATCAGTTGCGGCACGAGCGCCTGCGCCACCTGCTCCGAGACCGAGTCTTCGACGGCGAAGAAGTCCGTGAACTTCTCGTCGAACTTGCCGGCCCAGAGCGGCGCGCCGTCGCGCGTGCGGACGAGTTGGACGGTGACGCGGACGCGCTCGCCGCCGCGCTGGATGCGTCCGTCGAGGACGTAAGACACGTCGAGTTCGTGGCCCGCGAGCGCCGCGCTCTGCTCACCGTCAAAATATTTAATGACCGAACTCGTGGGCCGGACGATGATGCCGCCGACGTTCGAGAGCTTCGTGATGATGGCGTCGGCCATGCCCATGCCGAGGAACTCGTCGCGGTTCTCCTCGTGGCTCAAAGTCTTGAAGGGAAGGACGGCGATGGACTTCGCGCCGGTCGAGGGCTCGGGCTCGCCGACGCGCGTCTCGGCCGTGACGGGGAAGTACGCGGGCGCGCTGACCGGCCGTCCTTCAAGATAATGCTCGATGTCGCGCGAGAGTTCTTCAACTGACTGGTAGCGCCGCTGCGGCTCCTTCCTCAAAGCCTTGAGGACGATGTTGTCGATGCTGCCCGACAGTTGTCGCCGCAACTTCTCAAGGCTCCCGTCGCGGACGCGGCTGACGGAGTCGGGCGTGATCTCAAGCGGCTCGCGCCCGCCCGTGGGGATGACTTCGATGAGGTTGACGGCGACGCTCGGGCGCTCGGGCTCCTGCTCGCAGATGACGCGCGCCATCTCTTCGGGCGTGCGGTTGCGGAGCGTGTAGGGGCGGTGGCCCGTCAGCAAGTCGTAGAGGAGGACGCCCAAAGAGTAAACGTCCGAGACCATCGTCACCGTCTCGCCGCGCACCTGTTCGGGGCTCGCGTACTCGGGCGTCATCAGGCGCATGGCGAGCGTCGTCGGGTCGATGGTGCGCGCGCCCATCTCGGGATTGAGGAGCTTGGCGATGCCGAAGTCGAGGAGCTTCGGCGTGCCGTCGGCCATGACGAGGACGTTCGAGGGCTTGAGGTCGCGGTGGATGACGAGGTTGTGGTGCGCGAAGGCGACGGCCGAGCAGACCTTGAGGAAGAGGCGCAGGCGCTCGGGCGTCGAGAGCTTGTGCGCGTCGCAGAACTGGTTGACGGTGAGGCCCTGGATGTACTCCATGACGAAGAAGGGCAGGCCGTCGTCGGTCGTGCCGCCGTCCATCAGGCGCGCGATGTATGGGTGGTCGAGCGAGGCGAGAATCTGTCGCTCCTGGCGGAAACGGCGGAGGATGAAGTCCGTATCCATCCCACGCTTCACCAACTTAATCGCGACGCGCTTCTGGAACTCGTCGTCGGCGCGGACGGCCAGGTAGACGGCGCCCATGCCGCCGCGCCCAATCTCTCTCACGAGGCGGTAGGAGCCGACGCGGCGGCCGATGAACGGCTCGTCATCGAGGCGGCCGGGCTCGGTGATGCGGCCGGCGACCGCCGGCTCTTCGATGAAGGAGCCGGCCGCGTCCGAAGAGCGGATGAGCAGTTCGACCTGCCGGCGCAGCTCGGCGTCCCCGCCGCAGGCCGTGTCGAGGTAGGCGTCGCGCGCGGCGGGTTCGAGGTCGATGGCGGCGTCGAAGACGCCCTCAATCTGCTTCCAGCGTTCGGGTGTCAAGGGGGAACTACTCTAATCAAAGGGCGGCCCGGCCGGACTGCTCGCGTCTCCGGCCCGCCGCCGCCCACGAAAACATCGCGTGTCTGTCAGATGATTCTCAGGAAGTGGCGGATGCTTCAACGCGGCGGCGGCGCCGCGCCCGTGCCGGTCGATTAACAAGGAGAGGCAAGCCGTCTATAGCGCGCGGCGATTATAACAAACGAAGGGGGCGCGTGACACCTGCCGGCCCGCGCGCGCAGAAATCTGAAAGTTTGACTTTCACAAAGCGCCCGGCGGAGTTATCATACGCCCGCCGCCGAACAACGAACGCCCCTCCCCCGCGAGACTTCAGCCACACAGGGGCGTCCGCCGTTCGAGGCGTCAGCGCGCAACTCCCTACGTCCGTCAACGCAAAACCCCCGTCTTGTAGTCACAAGTCTTGTCCCCGTTTCTCGCCGTCGCACGGCCGGAGGCGTCTCTCATGAAGTCCACTCGTCAACCTAAGTCGGCGTGCGTCCGCGCGCGCGGAATCTCGCACAAGTCTCTCGTCTTCGTCCTCTTCGCGACGCTCGCCGTCGGGCTCGGCCTCGCGCTCTTCAACGAGCCGCGCGCGGCGGCCGAGGGGTCGCGCGTGTCGGCCGCGAAGGGGCAGAAGGTGGCGCCCGTGTCGGCGGCGACCGCGCCTTCGCTGCCCGATTTGCTCTGGATGAAGGGCGGGCACGCGGGCGGCTATGGCAAGGCCGCGCTCTCGCCCGACGGCCAGACGTTGGCGACGGCCGACTACGCGGAGGTCTACCTCTGGCGCTACGCGGACGGGCAACTCGTCGGCACGCTCAACGCGCCGTGGATCGACTCCGTCAAGACGATCAAGTTCACGCCCGACGGCCAGCACGTCGTCGCCGGGGGCACGTGGATCGCGGGCAGCCCCAACGCGAGCACGCTCCGCATGTGGCGCATCGCCGACCGCAGCCTCGTGCGCGAGTTCGCGGTGACGTGGGACGTGAAGTCGATAGCACTCTCGGCGGACGGTAAGCACCTCGCGGCGGCGGTCGGCGGCGGCGACCCCTCGGTCATCCTCTTCGACGTGGCGACGGGCGCGCGGGTGCGGACGCTCGGCCACTTCGCGGCCAACGCCGTCGCCTTCTCGCGCGACGGCTTCGTGGCCGCCGCGGGCGCGGACGAGTTCGGCGACCCGCCGACGGTCCCCGTCTGGCGCGCGTCCGACGGCTTGCAGGTGGCGAAGCTCACCGGCCTCAACTTCATCACGGACGCCGTGGCCTTCTCGCCCGACGGCCGTTACCTCGCGGCGGGCGACTGGGGCGGAAACGGCGCGACGCCGAAGATCATGGTCTGGGTCGCGCCGACCTTCCTGCCCGTGCAGACGTTGACGCCGTACGCGGGCTCGGGCGGCAGCATCGCCTTCTCGCCCGACAGCCAGACGCTCGCGGGGGCGAGCGCCCCCGACCGTGTCATCTCGTTCTGGCACCTGCCCGACGGTTTGAAGACGCAGACCATCCCCGTCAACATCCACGACGCCGTCTGGAACATCATCTTCTCCGACAACGACACGTTCTTCGCCTCGGGCGCGCAGAACATCGCGGAGGTGCGGCGCGTCTCGGACGGGGCGCTGCTGCGCACCGTCGGGTCTAACAGGGAGTTCGTCAACTCAAGCGCCTTCTCGCCCGACGGCGCGCACCTCGTCGTCGCCAACGGCAGCGGCGCGTCCGGCCCCAACGGCGCGGGCGGCGTCGAGATGCTGCGCGCCTCCGACGGCGCATACGAGCGCACGCTCGCGACGCACAACGACCTCGTCAACGCGGTCGCCTTCGCGCCCGACGGGACGCGCGTCGCCTCCGCCTCCGGCTCGCAGCCGCCCGACACGCGCGACACGCGCATCCTTATCTCGCCCGTCGCGAGCGGCCCCGCGCAGGTCGTCATGCCCGGCCACGCGGGCGGGACGCTCTCGCTCTCCTACTCGCCCGACGGGCAGACGCTCGCCTCAAGCGGACGCGACAACGCCGTCAAGCTCTGGCGCACTTCGGATGGCGCGCTCCTTCGCACCATCAACGGCCACGCGAACTGGGTGCACTCGGTCGCGTACTCGCCCGACGGCCTGAACATCGCCTCGGGGAGCGGCGACTCGAAGGTGAAGATTTGGCGCGCGTCGGACGGCGCGCTCGTGCGGACGATACAGGGCAACGGCTATCCCGTCGGCTCCGTCGCGTACTCGCCCGACGGGCAGACCATCGCTTTGACGGCGAACGGCGCCGTTCAACTCTGGCGCGCGGCGGACGGCGTGCTGCTGCGGACGATGTACGTCGAGGCGGGCTTCACGAACATGAGCAACCTCGTCTACTCGAAGGACGGGGGCGTCGTCGGCGTCGCCAACGGCAGCTACGCGCCGACCATCTGGTTCTGGCGCACGTCGGACGGCGCGCTGTTGAAGACCTACAACCGCGAGACCGGCTGGGTGCAGCCGCCCTCGCTCGCGCTCTCGCCCGACAACAAGGTGCTCGGCATCGGCCGCTACGACTCCATCGTCGAGATGGCGCGCTTCGAGTTCGCCGACGCGAGTTCTTATGCGCCGGCTTATGAGGGCGAAGTCGTTGGTGACTGCGACCAACTCACTGGTTGGGCGTGGGACTCGAAGCAGCCCGACGGCGCCGTGAGCGTGGACATCTATGACGGCGCGACGCTGCTCGCGACCGTGGCCGCGAACCACTACCGGCAAGACCTCGCCGGCAAGGGCAACGGCTATCACGCCTTCCAGTACACAATCCCCGTGGCTTTCAAGAACGGGACGACGCACACGTTCACCGTCAAGTTCTCGGGCTCGAACGTCGAACTGACGGGCTCGCCCAAGTCCCTGACCTGCGGTTCGGCGCCGCTGCCGGGCAGTTGGGCTAACACGGCGACCGTGATGCCGACGGCGCGTCGCTCCTTCGTCGCGGGCGTCATCGACGGCCGCATCTACGCCGCGGGCGGCGACAGCAACAGCGGCGAGCGCGGCGTCGCCGTGAACCCTCTGAGCACGCCCGAAGCGTACGACACAGCGACGAACAGTTGGACGACGCTCGCGCCGATGCCGACGCGGAGGTTCGGCGCGGCGGGCGGCGTCATAGGCGGAAAGCTCTACGTGGCCGGCGGCTGGAACAACGATTACAGCGTCAGCATCAACCCTTACAAGGACATGCTCGAAGCGTACGACCCCGCCTCGAACAGTTGGGCGACGCTCGCGCCGATGCCGCGCGCGCGTTACAACCTCGCGGCGGGCGTCATCGACGGTAAGCTCTACGCCGTCGGCGGCTACGACCCGGGCGTGGGCTACACGAACGAGTTGGCGGCGTACGACCCCGCCTCGAACAGTTGGGCGACGCTCGCGCCAATGCCGACGGGGCGTTACGCGCTGGCGGCGGTGGCGCTGAACGGTAAGCTCTACGCCGTCGGCGGCGGCTGCGCCGGCTGCGGCTCGCCTTCGAGCGGCTATTCGAGAGACCTCGAAGCCTACGACCCGGCGTCGAACAGTTGGACACGACTGGCGCCGATGCCAACCGGCCGTTACAACATCGCGGCCGCCGCGTTGGGCGGCAAGCTTTACGTCCTCGGCGGCGCGCGCGGCGGCGTGCTGGACACGGTGGACGTGTACGACCCCGCGACCGACACGTGGGCCACGACCGCGCCGATGCGGACGCCGCGCGAGTACCTCGCCGCCGTCACGCTGGGCGGCGGGCTCTACGCGCTTGGCGGCGCGGACGCCTCGCACGTCGTCCGCGACATCATCGAGGTCTACACCCCCGGCGCCGCGACGAACCCGACGCCGACACCAACGCCGGCATCAACGCCGACACCTACACCGACGCCCACAGCGACACCGACGCCGACACCTACTTCAACCCCGACGCCGACCCCGACGCCCACGGTGACGACGGTGATACTGTCCGGGCTCGTGATGGACAAGTCTGCCGGGGCGGGCGCCTCGGGCCTGACTGTCACGCTCTCCGGCGACGCCACCGCCACGACGCAGACCGACGCGCAGGGCCGCTACTCGTTCGCGGGGCTTCCGCCGGGCGGCGCCTACACCGTGATGGTCACGTCGCCGGGCTGGCTCGCCTCGCCCTACGCCCGCACCTACCTCGACTGC
>DASVGG010000036.1:0-94591 GCA_036379655.1 Pyrinomonadaceae bacterium | reverse complement strand
GTTGGCGCTTCGTCGTATTCGCGCTCTCGCGCTCATGGCGGGCAGGGATGCCCGCGCTCCCGGCTGATTGTCTACGGCCGTGGCTGGCCGGGGACGCCGACCTCTAGGCGTATGAGGCTCGGGCGGCGGGGGTTCGGGCCGGGGAAGAAGGGGAAGGCCGCGTTGGTGATGTAGAGCGCCTTGCTGTTCTTCCCGACGCCGAAGGTCGCGGAGGTCGGGCCGTCGAGCCCGTCGGCCGCCGTCAAAAGCACCGTCTGCGTCCCGTCGGGGCTGACGCGCACGACCGTGTTGAAGGGGTCGGTCGTGCCGTAGAGGTTGCCGTGCACGTCGAAGGCGAAGTCGTCGAACCCGATGCCCGACGCGTGGACGCGCGCCGCGCCCGCCGAACCGTCCTCTTCAATCGGAATCGCGACGACGTGCGCGCGGTCGGAGACGGCGACGTAGACCTCTTCGCGGAAGACCTGCAAGCCGTTCGGCCCCGGGATGAGCGGCAGGAAGAGCGGCGTCAGCAGCGAGTCGTTCGACCAGACCTCGGGCGCGGACGCGCCGTCGGAGTGTATGCGCCAGACCTGACCGAGCAGCGTGTCGGCCACGTAGAGCCAGCCGTCGTGATACGCGATGCCGTTCGGCGCCGCGCCCTGCGGAAGATTAGCGACGAGCGAAGTCTGACCCGTGGGCGTCACCTTCCACACGCCGAGTTGCGCGGGGTTGCAGGAGTTGACCGAGGCGTAGACGTTGCCCTGATGGTCGAGCGCGATGGAGCCCATGATGGGCAGGCCGAAGGCGTTGCCGCAGGGCTGCACGTCCGGGCGAATGGGGAGGAAGGCGAGCGTCGTCTGCGTGCCGCCGGGCGCGATCTTACGAACCTCGCCGGTCAGGGCCATGCTGATGTACGCGTTGCCGTGGCGGTCGAACTGCACGCTCTCGGGGGCTTCGAAGGCCGCCGGGTTGAAGAGCGCGACGGTGGAGAGGTCCGCCGCCGACGCGCCGGCGGCGCAGACGAAGCAGAGTATTAATGCGAACGATAATTTGAACATTCCAAGTCTCCTTACTTGTGGGGGTGGCACTTCGTTGATGTAAGGTGCCGGAGGCCGGCCCGTATTACCAGCGCGCGAAAAAGATTTCGAGGTTGACTGGAACGGCGCGTCTCCTGGTTGACGCTTGCGGACAGTTGCTCGACACGTTAACGCGCAAAAGAACGTCGAAACGGATCACCTTCTCCCCGCAGGCTCCCACGAAAATCTAGACTCGGATTCAGAATTTTGGATATGATGTTCCGCGCCCCGGCGACAGCGGCGAAAAATCCTCAAGGAAAGCCCGTACGGCACGGCAACTCTTCGGGCCTCGTCGCGCGGAACGTCAGTTGCTGAATACGTTAGCGCACAGTCCTACATCTTTCTTCTGTTCTTCGTTCTGATCCGGCACTAAGGTCCAACAACCTGTTTCAGTCGCGGCCCCCGGCGCCAGTCGCACGGAGAGCCGCACGGTTCATTACACAGCCTAGGAGGCGAAAGATGAGAAGACCCGCATCTCTCAAAGGCCGCTTATTAACCCTCGTCAGCGGCCTGCTCGTGTCGCTGCTCTTGGTCACGGCCGCGTCCGCGCAGACCGGCCGCTCCACCGTGCGCGGCACGGTTCGGGACCAGCAGGGCAACGTCGTCACCGGCGCGAGCGTAACGCTCACCGACGTGACGAAGAACTTCACACGCACGGCGACGAGCAACGAGGAGGGCGGCTACACCTTCGCCGCCATCCCCCCCGGCACCTACCAGGTCGAGGTCGAGTCCAGCGGCTTCAAGAAGGTGACGGTCTCCAGCGTGCAGGCGCTCGTAGACACGCCGGTGGACGTGAACGTTGAGCTTCAACCCGGCCTCAACACGGAGTCCGTCACCGTCACGGCCAGCAACGAGGCCGCCCTCAACACCACCGACGCCAGCATCGGCAACGCCTTCGAGTCGCGCCGCATCGAGGAGCTGCCGCTCAACGCGCGCAACGTCGTCGGCCTGCTCTCGCTCCAGCCCGGCGTCACGCGCGGCGGCTACGTCAACGGCGGCCGCGCCGACCAGGCCAACGTCACGCTCGACGGCGTGGACAACAACGAGCAGCAGCGCGGCCTCGACGTGGTCACCGACGAGGCGTTCGCCTCGGTGCTGCGCTCGACGCCCGACTCGCTCCAGGAGTTCCGCGTCATCACGACCAACGCCAACGCCGAGCAGGGCCGCTCCTCCGGCGCGCAGGTCTCGCTCGTCACCAAGTCGGGGACCAACTCGCTGCACGGCTCGCTCTACGAGTTTCACCGCAACACGGTGACGACGGCCAACGACTTCTTCAACAACGCGGCGGGCAGCTTCGGCCCCGCAGACTTCGCCGTCCAGTCGGGCGCCGCCCGCGTCGGCGACCCGCGCGCGCCGCGCCCGCAGTTGCTCCGCAACGTCTTCGGCGGCTCCCTCGGCGGCCCCATCAAGAAGGACAAGGCGTTCTTCTTCTTCACCTACGAAGGCTTCCGCGAAGCCAGTGAGACGCCGGTCGTGCGCGAGGTGCCGCTCCCGACCCTGGGTCAGGGCATCGTCCGTTATCGCACGGCCAACGGTTCGAGCGACGGGAGCTGCCCGGCCGGCACCCCGGCGGGCGTCAACTGCCTGACCCCGTCCGAGATCAACGCCGCCTACTCGGGCCTCTACGGCGCGTCGCCCGGCCTGAACCCGGCCGCGCTCTCCGCGCTCGCCTCGGCCGCCGCGCGCTACCCGGCCAACGACGACAGCGTCGGCGACGGCCTCAACACTTCCGGCTTCCGCTTCAACGCCAAGACGCCGGCCGAACTCAACACCTACATCGCGCGGTTCGACTTCAATATCACCGACCGCTCGACGCTCTTCCTGCGCGGCAACTACCAGCAGGACAACGTGACGAAGGGCAGCTTCTTCGCCACCGACTGCTCGGACACGGCGCAGTGCTTCCCCGACACCGAGCCGCTCAAGATTTGGAACCACCCCGTCGGCATCGCCGCCGGCCACGCGTGGACGATCAGCAACAACCTCGTCAACCGCTTCACGTACGGCCTGACGCGCACGGCCTTCAGCGACTTCGGCGACCGGACGCTGCCGGGCGGCAACGGCAACTTCACCACCTTCCGCTTCGTCTACCGCCCGACCGGCTTCCGCTCGACGCTCTTCCGCACCACGCCCGTCCACAACTTCGTCGAGGACGTGTCGTGGATCAAGGGCTCGCACAACCTTCAGTTCGGCGGCAACGTCCGCTTCATCCGCAACAGCCGCACGTCCTTCGCCAACGCCTTCGACGAGGCCGTCATCAACCCTTCGTGGTATGACTTCTCGGGCGCGGTGCTGACGCGCGACTCCTACGGCTCGAACGCCTCGCTCTTCCCGTCGGTCGCCGTGCGCAGCGACCTGCGCGACGCGCTGGCCGCCGTCATCGGCCGCTACTCGCAGTACTCGGCCAACCTGACCTACAGCGGCGAGGGGCAGCTCCAGACCGCGGGCACGCCGACCAAGCGCACCTTCGCCACCGAGGAGTATGAACTCTACTGGCAGGACTCCTGGCGCTGGCGGCCGAACTTCACGCTGACCTACGGCGTGCGCTGGACGACGGGCACGCCCGTCTACGAGACGAACGGCATCCAGGTCAAGCCGACCGTGAGCCTCGCCGACTACTTCGCGCGCCGCCAGGCGGGCGCCGCCGCCGGCACCCCGCTCAACGACCCCATCACGCTCGACCGCGCCGGCAGCGCCAACGACCTGCCCGGCTACTACAAGCAGGACTGGAATAACTTCGGGCCGTCGCTCGCCGTGGCGTGGTCGCCCAACTTCGGCGGCTTCTTCGGCAAGCTGCTCGGCAGCAACGGCCGCTCGGTCATCCGCGGCGGCTTCCGCATGACCTACGACCGCATCGGCAGCCAGCTCGCCGCCAACTTCGACCTCAACTCGGCGCTCGGCTACACGTCGGGCCTGACCATCGGCGCCAACACCTTCAACGTCAGCGACCGGCTCGCGCCGCTCTTCACGGGCTTCAACGCGAACGTCCGCGCCTTCCCCGTCTCGCCGGGGACGATCACGCAGACGCTCACCTTCCCGCTGACGCTCCCGTCCGACGAGGCGCAGCGCATCGAGCAGTCGCTCGACGACTCGCTGACGACCCCGAGCAACTACAACTTCAACCTCTCGTACGGGCGCGAGCTCGGCAAGGGCTTCTCGTTCGAGAGTTCCTACGTCGGCCGTTTGGGTCGTGACCTGCTCGCCTCGCGCGACATCATGCACCTGAACAACATCCGCGACCCGCAGTCGGGGCTGACGTGGTACCAGGCCATCAACCGCCTGATCGACCACCGCTACCGCTTCACGCCGATTGAGAACATCCCGACGATTCCGTTCTTCGAGAATCTCTTCCCCGGCGTCGCCGAGTTCGTCGTCGGCGACACGTCGCTCACCAACACGCAGGCCGTCTACGTGCTGCTGGCGCGCCCCGAGGTCGGCGGCTTCGACATCACCGACTACACGTTCATCCAGACCTTCCTGGACGACCAGCCGGTCTCGCGCTTGAACAACACCTTCTTCCACCCGCAGTTCGCCGCGCTCGCGGCCTACTCGACCATCGCGCGCTCGAACTACCACTCGGGCCAGTTCAGCTTGCGCCACCGCTTCCGCAACGACGTGGCGTTCGACTTAAACTACACGCTCTCGCACTCGCTCGACAGCGCGTCGGGGCTCCAGGCGGCGACGGCCTATTCGAGCGCGGGCTTCATCGTCAACGCGCTCGACCCGGACCAGAACTACGCCAGCTCCGACTTCGACGTGCGCCACATCATCAACGCCAACTGGCTCGTCTCGCTCCCCGTGGGGCGCGGCCGCTGGCTCGGCCACGACTTGAACGGCCCGCTCAACGCCGTCCTCGGCGACTGGCAGGTCTCGGGCATCTTCCGCTGGAACTCGGGCCTCCCGATCCAGACGCCGTTCCAGGCCGACCGCTGGGCGACGAACTGGAACCTCCAGTCGAACATGGTGCGCGCCCGCGCGGTCGATTCTTCGCCGACGCGCAACGGCGCCGCCCGCGTCTTCACCAACCAGGACGAGGTCTTCCGCAGTTGGCGCGAGCCGCGCGCCGGCGAGGTCGGCGACCGCAACATCCTGCGCGGCGAGGGCTACATGGCGCTCGACCTCGGGCTGACGAAGCAGTTCAAGATGCCCTGGGAGGGCCACCGCCTCCAGTTCCGCTGGGAGGTCTTCAACGTCACCAACACCCAGCGCTTCGACAACAACAGCCTCCAGGGGCTCGGGCTCATTCCCGACCCGTTCCTTCCCGACGTGGACAGCGGCCAGCCCATCAGCGCGCCGTCCGACTTCGGGACCTACACCGCCACGCAGACGCCGCTCAACGAGCCGCGCGCCGGCCGCGTGATGCAGTTCGCGCTGCGTTACGTCTTCTAAACGCCGGGAGCGCGACAGCGCGCATGTGAAGAAGCGCCACCACTCAAGCGTTGAGTGGTGGCGCTTCACTGTTAAGCGTGCTGGCGCACGCTTTGGCGGGCAGGGATGCCCGCGCTCCCGGGGTTTAACTAATCCTTGTCCTTCTTCGCCAACTTCTCCGCGTCCTTGGCCGCGAGGCGGCAGCGTTCGATGACTTCGGCGAGGTCGCGCGACGCCTTGGCCGCGGCCTCCGCGTCGAGCACGTCCGTGTTCTTGAAGACGGGGCTGCGGACGAAGCTCATGAGCGAGCGGTCGAGGGCGAGCAGCGCGGCCTTCATCCCGGCGGCGTCCTCGGCCGACTTCGGCGCCGGCCGCTTCTCGCCTTCCCTGGCCTCGGGCGGGGGCAGCGCGAGGTTTTCGCGCAGCCGCTCGGCGCGCTTGCGCATGTCGGCCACCGACCCGGCGATCATCTTGTAGTCGGGCTCGGCCGCGCGCATCGCGGACGACATCATCTTGTTGTTGACCTGCTGTATGTCGCGGTAGTCCTCCGCGATCTCGGTCATCCGCAGCTCTTCGGACTTGCGCGGCGCCGTTCCCTTGCCCATCTCCCTCGACATCTCTTCCATCATCAACTGTCGCTCGCGGACGCTCGGCGCGCGCGGGATGGGGCTGGGCTGAGTCGGCTGCGGCGCGTGGTGCGCCTCTGGGGCGCGGGTTTGCGCGTAGGCGGCGGGCGCCGCGACGAGCAGGACGAACAGGAACGCGGCGGCCGGCAAGAGACTTGTGTGCTGTTGCTTCATGGAGACCTCCTCGGGGCGGGCAGTGTTTCCCGCGGGTGTGCCGAAGTAGTATATTCACCAAGGCTCGTCCCGACAAATATTTCGAGGAAAAGAACAAGCCGTGTCGGAGCGCATCTACCGCGACCCCGTCCACAACATCATCCGCCTGCGCACCGACACGGCGGAGGGGCGCCTGATGGTGCGCCTCGTCGATTCGTTCGAGGTGCAGCGCCTCCGCCGCATCAAGCAACTCGGCCTCGCGCTCTTCACCTACCAGGGCGCCGAGCACTCGCGCTTCGCGCATTCACTCGGCGCGCTCCACCTGATGACGCGCGTGCTCGACCGCCTCTCCGAGCGCTATCCCATCTCCGAAGAGTCGCGCGCGGCGGCGCGCGCGGCGGCGCTGCTGCACGACATAGGCCACGGTCCCTTCTCGCACGTGATGGAGAAGGTCTTGAACTTCCACCACGAGGAGTGGACGCGCCGCGCGGTCCTGAGCGAAGAGACGGAGGTCGGCCAAATCCTGCGCGACTTCTCGCCCGAGCTGCCCACGGCGGTCGCGGCCATCGTCGAGGGCACGTTCCAGCCCGCCTTCATCGCGCAGCTCGTCTCGTCGCAGCTCGACGTTGACCGCATGGACTACCTTCTGCGTGACTCCTTGATGACGGGCGCGAAGTACGGCAACTACGACCTCGAATGGATCATCAACGCCATCGAGGTTGACGAAGCGGCCGACCGCATCTACGTCTCGGCGCGCGGCCTCTACGCCGTCGAGGAGTACTTGCAGGCGCGCTACTACATGTTCCGGCAGGTCTACTTCCACCGGACGCTGCGCTCGGCCGAGGCGGTGCTGCGCTCGGGCTTGAGGCGCGCGCTCGAACTCATCGCGGCCGGCGAGCGCGTCTGGTGCGCGCCCGACACGGCCTTCGAGAAGGTCTTGAAGCGCGCGCCGCTCACGCTCGCCGACCACCTTGAGCTTGACGACGCCGAAGTCACCTTCCACCTCAAGCAGTGGCAGCGCGCCGAAGACCCCGTGCTGCGCGACCTCAGCCGCCGCTTCGTCGGCCGCAGGCTGTTCAAGGCCATCGACCTCGACATGCCCGACGACGACCGCGCCGACTTCCTCGCGGCGGCCCGCGCCGTCGTCGCGCGCGAGGGCTTCGACCCGGCCTACTACTTCATCGAAGACCACGCGGGCGACGTGCCCTACTACTCCTACTACACGGCCGAGGGCGCCGAGCCCAAGTCGCTCATCTACTGCGAGGACGGCTATTCCCGCCCGCGCGTGCGCGAGATCAGCGAGGTGAGCGACGCCGTGCGCGGCTTGCGCGGCTACCGCCTCCACCGCGTCTGCTTCCCGCCCGAGGTCAAGGACGAGGTCTACGCCCTCTACCACCGCGACGCGAGGGCGACGGCCGCCGACGCCTGAGCTTCTCACCATCGGCCGGGGCGCCCGTCTCGCTCCGCCTGTGTTGACCAGCGGGTGTACGGCCCGCGCCACCTCTCGACAGTAACAAGGCCCGGAGGCTCACATGCCTTTCCAACTTATTCTCACCATCGAATACGTGACCGACGCCGAATGGCGCTGGGTGCTCGCCGACGCCTCCGGGCGCTTCCTGGCCGACCAGGAAGTCAAGCTCGACACCGACGATCCGCTGTACGAAGGCTTCAAGGATTTGCCACACCACCTCGGCCGCTACGCAAACGTGCGGCCGGCGGAAGAGGTGCTCGGCGAGTTGGGCGAGTGGATGGGCGCGAAGGTGTTCGGGGCGGTGGGCGACAAGCTCCTCGAATACGAACAGTCGCCGGCCTGCGTGGTGCGCGTGCGCGTGCCCCCCGAGGCGCAGAACCTCCTCTTCCGACCGTTCGAGCTGGCGCACCTCGGCGGCCGCCCGCTGGCCGCGCGTGGCTTCCGCTTCGTCTACACCGTCGCGCGCGAAGGGGAGCAGAGGCCCGGCGGCGCGGCCCCCAGAGACGACGGCGCGACCGAGGCCCTGCGCGTGCTCGGAATCTTCAGCCTGCCACGCGACGCCACCCCGCTTAACCTTCGCCGAGAGCGTTACCGCCTCCAGAGGCTTGTGCGCGACTTCGTGCAGAGGCGCGGCCGCTCGGTGGAGTTGCGCCTGCTCCAGTATGGGGCCACGCGCGAGATACTGACGGGGGCTTTACAGGAGGCCCCCGGCTGGGACGTGATGCACTTCTCCGGCCACGGCGCGGAAGGCGAGTTGGTCCTTGAGAAGCTCGACGGCGCGGCCGACCGCATTGACGCGGAGGAACTGGCGGGGCTGTTGCGGCCGGCCGGCGCGCGGCTCAAGCTGCTCACCCTCTCGGCCTGCTACTCCGGCGCGGCCGACCTGCGCGCCGCGCGCGCGCAGGTCGGGCTCGACAACCCGCCCTCGCGCGTGGCCGCCCCGACCGAAGCGACGACCGTGCTGCCGAGCCTGGGCCAACGCCTCGCGGAGGAACTCGACTGCGCGGTGCTGGCGATGCGCTACCCCGTGCTCGACGACTTCGCGACCGAGCTGGCGCTGACGCTCTACGACCGCCTGCTGGAGAAGCGACAACCGCTCCCGCAGGCGCTCCAGCTCGCGCTCGCCGACGCGCTCGCCCCGGCGCGCGCTCCCTTCCGGCCCGAGTTCTCGCGCCTGACGCCCCTGCTCTTCGGCGCGCGCGCCGCCGAGCTGACCCTCCAAGCCCCGCAACGCACGCGTCTGCTGGACGCGCCCGAGAGCGGCCTCTTCCACTTCCCGCTGATGCCGGCGCGGTTCGTCGGGAGGCTGATGCCGATGCTCAGGGCGAGCCAGGCGCTGGCGCCCGAGAGCGGCAAGACCGGCGCGTTCTTCTACGGCATCGCGGGCGCGGGCAAGACCGCGTGCGCGCTGGAACTGGCCTACCGCTACGACCCGAAGAACCTTGAGCGCTTCACATACTTCGTGTGGCACAAGGCCCCCGAAGAGGGGCGAGACATCGCCGACTCGCTCACGCGCTTCGCGCTCTCGATGGAAGACCAACTGCCCGGCCTTAAACTCGTCGGGATCATCGATAACCCGGAAGACTTCAGGCGCAAGGCCCTGCCGCGCCTGCGCGGCCTGCTGCGGGAGAACTCGATCCTGCTCGTGCTCGACAACCTCGAAGGGCTGCTCACCTCGCGGGACGAGTGGCGCGATCCACGCTGGGGCGAGTTGTTGGAAGTGCTGCTCGACCACGACGGCCTCTCGCGCCTCGTCCTCACCTCGCGCCGCCTGCCCGCGTCGCTCGCCGGCCACCCGCGCCTTCAGGCCGACGCCATCCACGCGCTCTCCTTCCAGGAGAGCGTGCTGCTGGCGCGCGAACTGCCGAACCTGAAGCCCCTCTTCAAGGACGCCAACGGGCGCAACAAGGTCCGCCGCATCCTCGCCGCCGCGCAGGGACACCCCAAGCTGCTCGAACTGGCCGACGGCCTCGCCTCCGACCCCGACGCCCTCGAAGCCCAACTCGCCCGCGACGAGGCCACGACCGGACACGCCGACGCCGCCCGCACCGCCTTCTTCGAGACCGGCCACAGCAACCGCCCCGAAGACCTCTTCGTCCGCGAACTCCGCACCTGGACCGAAGGGGTCGCCGACAGCCTCCCCCCCACTGCCCGCCTCCTCGCCCAATTCCTCGCCCGCCTCGAAGACGCCGACCGCACCTCGACAGTGGTCGAGGGCAACTGGGAAGATTTCCTCAAACGGCTGACCGGCGAGCGCGGCGATAATCAACAACCCGCGCCCGAGCCCGTCCTCTCCCAAGCCCAGGCCGCGCTGCGGGAAGCCGGTCTCGGACTGGAAACCGCCGTCAATCAATTGGCCAAAGTCGGCCTGATTGAGATCGAAACCCAGACGGTCCAAGCGCAACAATCGTCCGCCACCTATCAGCGGTTCCGCCTGCACCCCGGCGTCGCCGACGCGCTCCTGCGATTCACCCCGCCCGACATCCTGAGCGCGGCGGACAAAGAACTGAGCAACTACTTCATGGCTATGTTCTACCACGGCATCAAGACCGAGATGCAGGGCGGCGGATGGCTGGTGGTCGAAGGCGCGCGGCACGCCGCCACTTACCTTCTGCGAGAACAGCGCTGGCACGATGCCGCCAGCTTGTTGGAAAGAATGCTCCAGCGGGACACCAGCCCGGACACGCTTGCGCTGGCCATACCGCTCTTACACCTGACGGCAGAGAAAACGCGTGGCACAGAATTCGAGTTGGCGTGTGCCAGCGTGCTGGCTAAGTCTTTGAGGGTGGCCAGGCGTCACGCCGAAGCGGAGGTCGCGTTGCGCGAAATAATTTCCCGTTCTGTAGAACAAGGAAAGTATGACGTGGCCTCGTCTGGCGCCACCGAGTTGTTCAACCTGCTTCTCATCACCGGCCGCTTTGAAGAGGCGTTGCAGACAGCCAAAGAGACGGCCGGTTACACCGGCCGAGCCGGCCTCGGGCCGTGGACACAATTGACCGATGAGATTCAGCACATGCAGGCTCTGAACGCGCTCGGGCGTTATACCGAGGTACTGGCGGCAGTGGAGCAGCATCGCGGGCGGATGGAACACCTGCCGGAAAAGAGCGAAGTAACAGAGACCGTCAACCCCTGGAAGGTGCGGGAGCTCCTGCTAGACACGGGCCGCTCCGCGGCGCTTAACCTGAGCCGTTGGGACACGGCTCTCGCCCTTAACGCGGACATTCTCGCCTACATGCGTAAGCGCGGCGCGGACGAGGTGGACGTTGCCCGGACGCGCTTTAATGACTACGGCCCTCTCCTACGCTTAGGGCGCTACGGCGAAGCGCGCACCCTGTTGGACTATTGCCGCGTTACGTTCGAGCACGAGAATGCGTTCTACGAACTCGGCAAAACATACAGCGCGATAGCCGACCTGGAAGACGATCAAGGCAACCACACGGCCGCCGTACGCTTCGAGCAAACCGCCTTACGTTATGAGTATCTGGCGGCTGCCCCTGATAGCTGCGCCATCAGCCACAACAATCTGGCGGGTTACATCATGCGGGTCGAAGGAAGCGCAACAGATGCTGTGCTGGCCCACCTGTTAGTGGGGGGGGTGATACGCTTTCAGGTTAGTTCCGGCACGATGTCTCAAAGCGTCCGCAACCTGGCCCTCACGCCACGTCCCCCCGAGCCACCGGCCTTCGACCAGGTCTGCGACATTGTGGAGCAGGCCGAAGGCGTGCGGTTCCGGGAACTATTCGCGTACCTGCCGAAGCGGGCGGCCAACGGGGATGAGGCGATCCGGACAATATGGGATATGGCAACGGCCGCATCCGAAGGGTTGAAGGAAGAAGAGGAACGCCGAGCGCATGAGTACTTAAACGTCTTCGAGCCGCTGTTACAGGGCATCGCGGCGGCGCTTGATGATGAGGAGGCGCGCGGGGAGATTGAAGAGATACTGCCCCAGTTGGAAGAGGGCGGCTGGCACATCTCCGACGCCGTGCGGCGCATCTGGGCCGGCGAGCGTGAGGTGGGGGTGTTGACGGAGGGGTTGGACGAGCGGCATGCGGCGTTGGTGCGAAGGGTCTTGGAGTTGTTGGAGGCGCCGTCGGAGTGATGGACGGGGGCATGCTGATACGGACTGACATCAGACCGGGCGACTACCGGCGCGCGGGCTTCACGCCGACCGAGCGCAAGACGCACGACATCTGGGGCGCCCCGCACACAGAGGAGCGCTACGACCTCGAACTGAGTTAGACAAGAGGAGACTTCGCACATGAGCCGGCGCGCACGCGTCCTGATCTGTCTCGCCCTCCTGGCCCTCCCCGCGACCGTCGCGGCGCGGCAACAGCCCGAACAACCGAAGCCCCAACGCCCGAGCCTGCGCGACCTCGTGATGAAGCCCGTCGTCTACAGCGTCGCGGGCATGGAGAAGGTGACGGTTAAGACGAACCTCAAGTACACGACGACGGACAACCCTCACCTCCTCATGGACGTTTACGCGCCGCCGGGTCTCGCGAAGGGCGAGCGCCGCCCGGCCGTCATCTTCATCCACGGCAGCGCGGGCGCCGAGGCGAAGGCGAAGGACTGGGGCATCTACATCTCCTGGGGCCGGCTCGTCGCCGCCTCCGGGATGGTCGGCGTCACCTTCACGCACAGGCTCGGCTACCCCAAGCCTTTGCTGAACGACGCGGCGTCCGACGTGGACGCGGCCGTCGCCTACGTCCGCGCCAACGCCGACGGGTTGGGCGTGGACAGAGACCGTCTCTGCCTCGCGGCCTACTCCGGCGGCGGCCCGCTCCTGAGCGCGGCGATGCGCGAACGGCCGCCGTACGTCCGCTGCCTCGTCTCGTTCTACGCCTTCCTCGACGTGCGACAGTCTCCGATGCACACGCCGCACGAACCGGCCGAGACGTTGGGGCGCTTCTCGCCGCTCGCGCAACTTGCAAGCGGCGTTGATGGCCTCGCGCCGGTCTTCGTCGCGCGAGCGGGGCTCGACCAGATACCAACGTTGAACGACTCCATCGACCGCTTCGTCCGCGAGGCCGTCTCGAAGAACGCCGCCGTCACCCTCTTCAATCACCCGCGCGGCGTCCACGGCTTTGATAACCAGACGGACGACGCGCGTTCGCGCGAGATCGTCCGCGCCGCGCTCGACTTCATGAGGACGCACCTCGGGCTGAACGAGTCGAAGTAAACTGAGAGGACGCGCGCCGTGCCCGACATGCTCGTCAACCTTCTGCGTCTGCCGCCCGTGGACGAGGCGTTGGAGGCGGTGCGCGCCGACGGCGTGGTCGTGCGCCGCGCGCGGCCGTGGGAGTTGACGCGAGTGCGCGGGTTCGTCGTGGACAACTTCGGTCAGGCGTGGGCGGATGAAATATCCGTCGGGCTCGTGCGGCAACCGGTGACGGTCTTCGTCGCGTTGCGCGAAGGGAGGCTCGTCGGCTTCGCCGCGTACGAGTGCACGCGTAAGAACTTCTTCGGCCCGACGGGCGTCATCGAGTCGGAGCGCGGGCGTGGGCTCGGCCGCGCGTTGTTGCTGGCGGCGCTGCGTGGCCTGCGCGAGTTGGGTTATGCTTACGCGGTCGTCGGCGGCGTCGGCCCCGCCGCCTTCTACGAGCGCGCGGTCGGCGCGCGGCTCATCCCCGACAGTTCCCCCGGCGTCTACGCCGACCCCCTGCGCCCCGACGCGGAAGACCGTTGAAGTAAATAACGCATGAAGTTCCGACTCGTCCTCGTCATCCTTTTCGTCACGCTCTGCGCCGCGCGGGCGGGCGCGTCCGAGGCGCGGCCCTTGACGTTGGCCGTGCTCGACATGGGCGGCTCTCCCACGGCCGAGCGCGTGGCGGAGCGTCTGTCGAAGGTGGTCGGGTCAATCGTCAGGACTGACGGCAGGGTCACGTTGCTTGACCGAGGCATGAGCCGCGCGGCGGCGCGCGGGGTTGGCTACGCCGGCTCCCTCAACATGACGCTCGCGGAGGCGCGCGCGCTCGGCGCGGCCGTCGGGTGCGACTTCTTCATCACCGGCGACGCGCAGACCCTTCGCCGCTCGTCCTCGACGCGCCCCGTCTACTACGAGTCCTACGCGACCCTCTTCTTCGTCAGCGCACAGACCGGCCGGCTCGCCTTCTGGCTCAGGCCCACGGCCGAGGCCGACACCGCCGAGTCAGCCGAGACCGCGCTGCTCGACAAGTTCACGGCGACGGTCTTCGGCCCTTACGTCGGGATAGTCGCGGAGACCGCCGAGCGCGAGGAGCGCGAGCGTTTCTCTTCCGACGAAGGCGCGGGCGCGGCCGTCATCGACCTCTCGACCGACGAGGGCGCGGCGTCGAATAAAGATTTGCGCGAGCCCGCGCCCTACCGGCGCCTGCGCCCGGCCTACACCGACGCGGCCGCGCGCGCGGAGGCCGAGGCGACCGTTGACGCCGTCGTCGAGATCGGCGCCGACGGCGTGGTCGCGGACGTGCGCGTCGTGCGCTGGGCCGGCTTCGACCTCGACCAGGAGGTCGTCGCGACCGTCAAACGGATGCACTTCCGCCCCGCGCAGCGCGACGGCGAGCCCGTCGCGGTTCGCGTCCTCCTGCGCTACAACTTCCGCAAGCCGCCCAAGTCGTAATAGAGTTGTTGGTTGAGGATAGAAGATGAGGAAGTTAACCACAAAGACACGGAGCCACGGCTTGAGGTCTTATAACTTTAAGCTGTGTCTCCGCGTCTCCGTGGTTGGCCTCTTCTTCACCGCGCTCATGCTGCTGGCGCCCGTGGGCGGCGCGCGGCGCGTGGAGTACGCATCGACGCCGGAGGGGCGGCTGCGCATCTTCGACGAGGTCTGGGAGCAGGTCAGCGAGCGATACTTCGACCCGTCCTTCCACGGCGTGGACTGGGGCGCGCTGCGCGCGGAGATGCGCCCGCGCGCGGCGGAGGCGCACGGCGAGGCGGAGTTGTACGCGTTGCTGCGACGCATGCTCGGCTCTTTGCGCGACCCGCACACGCGCGTCTACGCGCCGGGCGAGAGCAACGACTGGCGCGTGCACCGCTACGTCTCAATCGGCGTCGCCGTGCGCGAGTTGTCGGGGCAGTTCGTCGTCACCGACGTTGAGCGCGACTCGCAGGCGCGACGCGCGGGGCTGCGCGCGGGCGACGCCGTGCTCGCGCTCGACGGCGTGCCGGCGGCGCGGCTCGTCGAGCGCAGGCTCAAGGAGCAGAACGCGCCCGACTCCGCGTCGGCGCGGCTCGTCTCGGTCGCGCACCTCTTCGACGGCGAGCCCGGCTCACACGTGAGCGTCACCTTCGCGCGCGCGGGCGAGAAGAAGGAGCGCGAGGCCACGCTGCGGCGCGAGCCGCGCACGCGCCTGCCCTCGTTCGACGTGGAGGAGGAGGAGCACGGCGTCCGGCTCGTGCGCTTCAACATCTTCACGCCCGAGGTCGCGGCGCAGTTCACGCGCGCGCTCCGCGACGAGTTGAAGGGCGCGCGCGCGCTCGTCATCGACCTGCGCGAGAACGGCGGCGGCGAGACGCAGTCGATGGCCGACCTCGCCTCGACGCTTTTGCCCGCCGGCCTGAGCCTCGGGCGCTTCACGGACCGCACGGGCGCCGTCTGGCTCGAACCCTACACGCGCACGGCGCTGCTCTCGACGGCCGACAGGTTCGAGCGCTTCGGCCGCCCCGTCGTGCTGCTGACGGGGGCGCGCACGGCGAGCGCGGCCGAAGTCTTCGCCGCCTCTCTGCGCGAGACGAATCGCGCCTCGGTCATCGGCGAGGCGACCTGCGGCTGCGTCCTCGGCATCCGCCGCCGCCACCGCCTCCCCGACGGCGGCATCCTCGACGTGAGCGAGATGGACTACCACACGGCCGCCGGCACGCGCCTCGAAGGGACGGGCCTGCGCCCCGACGTGACCGTCGAGCCCACCCGCGAAGACCTCCGCCACCGCCGCGACCGCGCCCTCGAACGCGCCCTCGAAATCTTGCAGGACGTGAGGGAGCGGCAGTAAGCACTCAGGCAAACACGCCCCACCCCTACGTAACACGCGCCGCAATGAAGGAAGCGCGGGCTGCAATAAAAGCGGCTGAGCGCCGGGAGCGCGGGGCATTAGTTTGATTTGTCTATTTCTTCCCGTCGAGGTCGAGGAGGGCTTTGAGGGCGCGTTTGAGGGCGTCGTCGTTGGTGCGCTCAAGCTCTTCGAGGTCTTCGGGCGTGGCCTTGCCCGCGCGTACGTCGCTGAGCTTCTGCCAGAGGGCGTCGCGGGCGCGGACGTAGTCGGCGGGGAGCGCGCGGCCGCAGTAGTTGCAGGCGGGGCTGCCGAGCGCGAGCAGGCGGCGCTTGCAGTGCGGGCAGTAGCGGAAGTCTGGCGCCTCGCGCGCGCCGGTCGCCGCGCCGCAGTTGGAGCACTTCGCCGCGCCCGCTTCGATGAGGCTCTGGCAGTATTCGCAGTTCATAGTCGTCAAAATTCCTGACGCGCCGTCTCAACAACCGCTGACGCGGAACTCGGCCGCCTCGCGCGCAGCGACGGCGGGGCCGTAAGTGAAAGGAGAAGCAGGAGCGATGTCAGAGCGACGGTCTTTCTCATCCGTTCACCTCGTTCAGCGGCGGCGGGGCCCGCGCTTCGGCGCGGGGTTGATGAAGATGACTTCGTTCGGGTCAACGGTCGGGACGGGCTCCGGCGGCTGCATCTCCTTCACCCGCAACCTGAGTTCGACCGTGAGGTCCTCGCGGTAGCCGCCGTCGATGGTCACAATGCGCTCGGCCGGCACGCCGCGCACCGTCACAATGTAACGCTTCGCGCGCGCGATCCGCCGCGCCGCCTCGCCACGGCGCGAGCGCCGGCCGCCGTAGCCGACGATGTAGCCGACGAACTCCGGCGAGTTCAGCAACTCGATGGCGAAGTTGTCGAGCCGCGCCTTCTCGTCCTCGAACTTGATGTTGCCGTACTCGTCAATCTTGTCGTGGAAGATGAACTGCGGGATGGCCGACGTGCATGCCGCAACCTTGGCGCAAGTCTCCGGCAGGCCGCCGACTTCGACCGTGGCCGTCAAGATAGAGTTGCCGTCCAGCCCGGTCGTGTCCACGGTGATCGAACTCGTCCCCTGCCCGCCGGTAATCGTCCCGGCGGAGACATCCCAGTTGTAGGTGAGTTTCGCGCCGGCGGGCGCATTGTCGATGGAGGCGGTGAAGGTCGCGGGCTCGCCATGCTTAACCGTGTCGGGGCAGGAGACGGCGACCGTTGGGCACTGGCGCGCGCGGGGCGCGGCGGCGCCGCCGAAGGGTTGCGCCGCGAGCGAGGCGAGCGCGATTGCGAGCACGAGCCTCTTCATCTTCCTGACGCGACGCGGGCGGGACACGCGCCCCGCCCGCGATACTTGAGACGGCCTTTTAGTTCAGGCGGCCGTGCCGCAGTTGCCGCAGAACTTCCCGCCGGGCGGGATCGGGTTCTCGCAGTTCGCGCACTTCTTCGGCTCGACCGACGTGCCGCAGTTGTTGCAGAACTTCGAGCCCGCGGCCACCTGCGTCTGACAGTTCGGGCACTGCACGCCCCCCGCCTGCTGCACCTGCGTGTTCGCGCCGCAGTTGCCACAGAACTTCGCGCCCGCCGCGTTGGGCGTCTGACACTTCGGGCACGGCACCATCTGCGCGGCCGCGCCGCCGCCACCGCCCTGCTGCCCTTGCGGCCCCTGCTGCCCCTGCCCGCCGCCGAAGGCGTTCGCCATCGCCTGCCCGTAGCCGAAGCCGAGGCCGAGCCCCATCCCCGTGCCGGCGGCCCCGCCCGGCTGCTTCGCCGCGTCGGGCATCGACTCGGCCGCCTTGTACTGCATGTAGCGGCCCATGTCGCCCAGGGCGGACATCGACGAACGCTCGTCGATCTTCTTCTGCACCTCCTCGGGCGGCGTGATGGCGGAGACGAGCATGTCCACCAGCTCAAGCCCCTGCTTGCTGAAGTCCTCGGCGACGCGCGCCTTGACGCCCGCCGCCAGCTCGTCGTAGTAGGCCGGCAGGTCAAAGACCGTCTTCAGGTTCTCGCCCAGCAGGTCGTTGAGGCGCGAGACGACGATGTCGCGCAGGTAGTCGCCGAGCGTCTGCGTCGAGACGAGGCCGCGCGTGCCGACGATGGAGGCGACGAAGAGCTGCGGGTCCGCGACGCGGAACGAGTACTTGCCGAAGGCGCGCAGCCGCACCATGTAGAGTTCCGAGTCGCGGAACGGTATCGGCTCCTTCGTGCCCCACTTCATGTCCTGGAAGGTGTGGCGCGCGACGAAGACGACGGCCGCCGTGAACGGCGACTCCCCTCCGAAGGGGATCGAGAGCACCTTCGTCAAAAGCGGCACGTTCATCGTCGTCAGCGTGTGCCTGCCGGGGCCGAACGTGTCGAGCGCCTTGCCGTCGCGGAAGAAGACCGCCGACTGGTTCTCCTGCACGATGAGTTGCGCGCCCATCTTGATGTCGGCCGACCCCTGCGGCGGGACGCGCGCCACGATCTGCTGTCCCGTCTGGTCGAAAAACTGTATGACTTCGATTGCCATCTGGCTCTCCTTGAGTTAGTAGGCAGTAGGCGGATGGCAGTAGGCAGTTGAAAGCGTTACTGTCGAGAATCCTGATTTAACTTTCAACCTGCGAGACGCGGAGCGACTGCCTACTGCCATCCGCCTACTGCCTACTGCTTTATCCTGATGTTCCCGTTGACCACCTTGACGTTGAGCGGCGCGCCGCCGCCGCCGAGTTCCCCTTCCAGCCGCTGCCCCGGCCCGCGCTTCTCGGCCTTCAGGGGGAGCGCGCCGTCAACCTCGATGCGACCGTTCACCGAGGCGGCCTTCAGGTCAACCGACACCTCGCCGGGCAGTGACACTTCGAGGTCGCCGTTCACCACCGAAAACTCCTGCGGCTCGTCGTGGCCGCCCGTGTACGTGACGCTGGTCCGGCCGTTGGCGACGCGGCTGCGCACCGCGCCCCGCGCGTCGATTGAGGCGCTGCCGTTCGTCAAGTTGAGGTCCAGTTCGCCGTCGAACCCGCTGACCTTGATGTCGCCCTTCTGCGCGGAGAGTTCGAGTTTGCGCAAGCCCTCGCGCGGCACGGTAATCTCGTAAGAGACGCTCACGCGCCCGCCCGGCGTCGCGGCGCTCATCAGCACGACGCCCTCCTCGAACTCGCCCGCGAGCACGCGCGTCGCGGCGCGCTCCTGCACGCTCCCGCCGTGCTTGACGATCTTGACGACCGCATTGTCCGCGTCGTCGGCGCCGACGACCGTCACGTTCCCCGCGACGAAGTGCGCCTTGAAGAGGTCCGAGTTGATCTCGAAGGTGCGCGTCAGCGTCGTGTCGTCGCCCGAGACGACCGCCTCCGACTCGTCGAGCGGGAGCGGTATGCCGTGCCCCTTCAGCGCCTTCATGGCCTCCTCGATGCGCGCGCCGAGGTCGGCCGGGATTTCCGGCACGTCGGGGACCGGCGGAGCATCGGGCGGGGCCGGCGGCGGGCCGGTCTTGACCACCCTGACGACGGTGCCCGTGCGCGCCGCGCGCACGAAGAAGAAGGCCAAAGCCGACGCGATGCCCGCCCCAAGCACGAAGACCGCGAGCAGCGCGAAGAGCCACACGCCGCGCCGCCGCTTCGGCGCGGGCGGCGACCCGCCGACGGAAAGCGGCCGCGAGCCGAACGGCTGTCCGACGAGCACAGAGGTCTGCTGGCCCGAATGGTGCTGGTACTCGGTCGGTCGCTGCCCCGCGACGCCTTCCGTGCGCGCGCCTTCGCCGAGCCGCGAGGTGCCCGCGGCAACCGGCGCCGCCGACCCCACCTGCTCGCCATCCTGAAAAATCTGCGTCGGCGCCTCGCCGCCCACGGCCACGCTCACGGGCGTCCCGCACCGGCGGCAGAACTGCTGCCCCGCGTACAACTCCGCGCCGCAGTTTGGACAAGTCTCGTTCATGATGAGAACTATGAACTATGAACTATGAACGCTGAACTATAAGACAAGCTGTTTTCAGTTCATCGTTCAGCGTTCCTAGTTCCGCGTTTAGCTGAACATCGGCTGCCCCTGCGCGTCGTCGGGGCCGAAGGTCTCGATGGCGCGGTAGCGTTGGTCGAAGGTCTGGTTGAGGTCGTCGGCCGCGCGCTCGATCTCGGCGGCGGCCTGTTTGAGGCCGTCGGCGGTCGCGGACTTCGACGACATCTCGCGCGCCTGGCGCTCGAACTCCTCGACCTTCTCGACGAGCGCGAGGTCGAAGCGGTAGATGCGCTCCAACTGCGGCTCCTCGATCTTGACCGCGTCGAAGAAGCCCGCGTAGCCGTAGGAGGCGAAGCGGACGCGATTCTCGACCTGGTCGAGTTTCTTCAAAACGCGGTCCACGGGGCCGACCTCGAAGAGCCGCCCCGAAGAGGAAAGCTCACGCATCAGGTCGGTTAAGGGCTGCTTGGCCGCGCGCAGGCGTTCGGCCAGGTGCTCGCGGTGCAGTTTGTCCACGTCGCGGCGCCGCTCCTTGGCGACGTAGCCCGCGTAGCCCGGAATCTTGTCGCCCAAACGTTCAAGCCAGTTTCGCTGGTCGCTCATCGTTCTCTCCAGAGGCGTTGGTTCCAATCTCGTCGGTCTTTGTACGTCGCCGCGCGTCGCGGGGTTCTTGTAAGTGGATTCTAACACCGGGGCCGGGCGGATAGTAGTTGCGCCGCCAACGCGCCGCCGACTATTATAAACGCGTCAGCAATCTCCCAAGCCGCGAAACAACTTCCGAGAAAACTATGAGCGCCGAAAACGAGACGCCCAACACCGCGCCCGCCCAGGAGGGCAAGTACGTCTACTGCATCATCGAGTCGAAGCAGCCGCGCAGTTTCGGCCCCATCGGCATCGGCGGACGCGGCGACGAGGTCTACACCGTCCACCACGACGGGCTCGCCGCCGTCGTCTCGAACACCCCCATCCAGGTCTACGACCCGACGCGCGAGAACGTCTTCGCGCACGAGCAGGTCAACGAGACGGTCATGCGCGAGTTCACCGTGCTGCCGATGGCCTTCGGAGTGCTGTTCAGGACCGAAGACGACATCATGGAGCTGATGCGCGGCACCTACGACGCGCTCCGCGACGTGCTGGCGAAGATGGCCGGCAAGGTCGAGTTCGGTCTGAAGGTCAACTGGGACCGCGAGCGCGTCATCGGCGAGTTGGAGGAGGAGAGCGAGGAGATTCGCAACCTCAAGGAGCAGATCACCTCGCGCGGCGCGGGCTCGACCTACTTCGCGCGGATGCAGTTGGGCCGCCTCGTCGAGACGGCGCTCGCCGAGAAGTCGGACGCGTACGTCCGCGAAGTCTACGATTATTTAAGAGACACGGCCGTCGCCTCGCGCGCCAACAAGCCCATCGGCGACAAGATGATCATGAACGCCGCCTTCCTCATCGAGCGCGACCGCGAGCAGGAGTTCGACGCCAAGGTCAAGGAGATCGCCGCCAAGTACGAGGGCAAACTCTCCTTCAAATACACCGGCCCCTGGCCCCCCTACAACTTCGTCCACATCCGCCTGAAACTGGAGCGCGGCGAGGGCGCCGCCTGACCGCGACGACGCCCGCCACCGACATGGGCCGCTTTGACCTTCTAGAGGCTCACAACGATGGATGACGCAGAACGCCAACGCACGATGGACTTCATCCTCCAGCAGATGGCGCAACTCGCCGCCAGCGCGCAGAGGAATGAAGAAGAGCACGCTCAATTCACTGAACATCTTAAACGACTCGACACCAACTTAGAACAACTCGGCAAAACCGTCGGACAAGTCGGCAAAACCGTCGGACAACTCAGCAGAATCGCGGCGGGAATGGCGCGGCGATACCGTAGCGACCGCACCGACCTGCGCGAGCGCATCTCTGCGCTCATTGAGGCACAGTTGCGGTCTGAAGAGAGACAAGCCAAGACAGAAGAGTGGCAGGCTAAGATGGAGGAGAGACAATCCCGCACGGACGAGTGGCAGGCTAAGATGGAGGAGAGTTTCGCACGCTCGAACGGAAGACTGGCATACATGGAAGACCTGACGGCGCGCAACAGCGAGGCCATCGCGAAGCTGACCGAGTCGAACAACCGTAATAGTGATGCTATCGCGAGGCTGACCGATGTTGTGTCCGACCTCGCGCGGGCGCGGAACGGCGGCGGCGACGCCTGACGGCGTGCGCGGGGAGGGTCGGGGTGAGGAACGAGCTTCGGGCTTTGAGCGACTGGCGGCGGCGGGCGCTGGAGCGCGCGCGGGCGAGGGGCGGGGTGCACCTGTTCTGGTTCTACATGTCGCTGGGGCTCGCGTGGAGCCTCCTCATGTTCGGCTCGACCCTCCTCGTGGACATCTATTACCGCCGCGCGTTCGACGCCGAGGACTTGCAGACGCGGGCGCTCATCTACTTCGTCGGCGGGCTCCTCTTCGGGCTCGGCATCTGGGTCGTGCGGGAGACGACCGGCGCCGGCCGCGCGGACGACCGCCGTTGAAGTTGAAGGACTGAGAGACGCCGCCATGTTCCTGATCGACGACATCCTGCTCGCGCCCGTCAACGGCTTCAAGTTCATCATGCGGCAGATTCAGCAGCTCGCCGACAAGGAGCTGAACGACGAGTCCGTCATCAAGGAGCAACTGCTCGAACTCCAGATGCGCTACGAGTTGGAGGAGATTTCCGACGAGGACTACGCCGAGGCCGAGCGCGAGCTGTTCGCGCGCCTGCGCACCATCAAGGCGCGGCAGCTCGAAGCCCTGGGCCAGGTGCACACGGCCGACACCTCCTCGATGGTCATCGAGGCCGGCGGCGACGAAGAGGGCGGCGGCGACTTCTACGAGCCCGGCGGCGGGCGCTGAGATGATTTTAGATTTTTCATTCGCGATTTTTTCATTTGGAGTTGCGCGGGGTTCGTTCCATGAATTCAATCGCGAATGAAAAAGTCTGAAATCAAACATCAACCATCCCTCCTCCCCGAAGACTTCCCAGACACGCGTTACCTCTTCTTCGGCGGCAAGGGCGGCACGGGCAAGACGACGGCCGCCGCCGCCACCGCGCTCGCGCTGCTCGACGCGGCCGGGCCCGGCACGAGCCTTCTGCTCTTCTCCACCGACCCCGCGCACTCACTCTCCGACAGTCTCGACGTTGAGATAGGCGACCGCGCGGCCGAAGTCGCGCGGCGCGGTCGCGGCGCCGACGCCCCGCGCCTCTTCGCGCGCGAGATGGACGCGGCGGCGGCGCTCGAAGCGTTCAAGCAGAAGCACCGCGCGGTGCTCGCGGAGATCGCCGACCGCGGCACCATCCTCGACGAAGCGGATATCAACGACCTGCTCGACCTCTCGCTGCCCGGCATGGACGAGGTGATGGCGCTCTTCGAGCTGAGCGAGGTCGAGCGCGCGTCGGAGTTCGCGCGCGTCGTCGTGGACACGGCGCCGTCCGGTCACACGTCGCGGATGCTGCGGCTGCCCGAAGTCTTCGCGCGCTGGGTCGGCGCGCTCGACGTGATGTCCGAGAAGCACCGTTACATGGTCGCGCACTTCGCGCGGCGTGGGCGCGTGCGCGAGGACGAGGTCGATCTTTTCCTGCGCGACCTCGCGTCGCGCGTCGCGGCGGTGCGCGCGATGCTCTTCGACCCGGCGCGCGCGCGCTTCGTCCTCGTCACTATCCCCGAGGCGATGGCCTTCGAGGAGACGGCGCGCTACTTCAAGTCGCTCCGCGCGGAGGGCGCGCCCGTCACGGACCTCGTCGTCAACCGCGTCGAGCGCGCGAGCGCCGGCTGCCCCTTCTGTCGCGCGCGCGCGCGGATGCAGTCGCGCTGGCTCGACGCGATCACGCGGGAGTTCAAAACTCTCAGACAAAGACGCGTCCCGCTCTTCCCTTCCGAGGTGCGCGGCGCCAAAGCCCTGCGCGAGTTCGCGCGCGTGTTGTGGCGACCCGAAGAAACGGGGAAAGGCGAAGGCGTCAAGGGGAAAGGTAAAGTTAAAGCGGCGTCTTCTTCTCCCTTAATCCATAACCCTGCCCCTTTCCCCGTCGAGGATAAGCGGCTCGTCATCTTCGGCGGGAAGGGCGGCGTGGGGAAGACGACGGCGGCCAGCTCTTACGCGCTCGCCGTCGCGGAAGCGGATGAGACGGCGCGCGTGCTCGTCTTCTCGACCGACCCGGCGCATTCGCTCTCCGACAGTTTCGACGAGCAGGTGGGCGAGTTAAAGCAGGGCGTGGCGGGCGCGGCGAACCTCGACGCGATGGAGATAGACCCGGCGGCGCGCTTCGAGGAGTTGAAGGAGCGTTATCGACGTTGGACGGACGAGTTGTTCGAGTCCCTGACGGGCGGCTCGCGTTGGGAGGTGCAGTTCGACCGCGAGGCGATGCGTGAGTTGGTCGCGCTCGCGCCGCCGGGCATCGACGAGATCGCGGCCCTCTCGACCGTCAGCGACCTCATCGACGAAGGAAGGTACACGACCATCGTCTTAGACACGGCGCCGACGGGCCACCTCCTGCGCTTCCTCGAACTGCCGGAGGTGGCGCTCGCGTGGGTGCGGACTTTCATCAAGCTGCTCCTCAAGTATAAGAACGTGGTACGCTGGGGCGGCGTGGCCGAAGAGCTGGTCGCGCTCTCGAAATCGATCAAGCGCGTCGCGGCGCTGCTCGCGGACGCGGAACATTGCGAGTTCGTCGGCGTCGCCATCCCCGAACGGATGAGCCTCGAAGAGACGGCGCGACTGGCCGCGCGGCTCGAAGCCCTGCGCGTCCCCTTACGGCGCCTCGTCGTCAACAACGTCGTGAACGAAGAGGCCGCGCGCTCGTGCGACTTCTGCGCCGCGCGGAGGCGTTCGCAGACGCCGGTCATTAAAGAGTTCGGCAAGAGACTCTCCGGCGTCGAACTCTTCATCGCGCCCGAGCGCCCCGGCGAAGTGCGCGGGCGCGAGAGCCTGCTCGAACACTTCCGCGACTGGCGACGAAGTTAATTTCAAATCTCAAATTCTCTTATGAGCAAGAGGCCGATTAAACAGGGTCAGGGTCAGGACGACGACGGGCACGGCCTCTACGTCTACTGCGTGGGCGAGTCGGCGGCGCTCATGCCGCTCTTCGACGAGGCGTTGCCCGAGTCCATCGAGGAGGGCGCGGGGCTCGAAGCCATCGAGGCGTCGGGGCTCGCGGCGGTCGTGAGCGCGGTGCCGCTCGAAGTGTACGGCGAGGGCGCGCTCGAAGAGCGTCTTAAAGACGCGGCGTGGACGGCGACGCGCGCGCTCCGACACGAACGCGTGGCCGAGCACTTCGCGCGCAGGGCGGCGGTCGTGCCGCTGCGCTTCGGCGCAATCTACCTGCGGCGCGAGGGCGTCACGGCAATGCTCGCGGAGCGCGCCGCGCAGTTCCGCGAAGTGCTCGCGCGTCTCGAAGGACGAGACGAGTGGGGACTGAATCTCTACGTCGAGCGCGCGCGGCTGCGCGAGGAGGTGACGCGACTGAGCGCGCGTCTGCGCGAGATGTCGGAGCGCGCCGACGCCTCGACGCCGGGGCAGGCTTATCTCATCCGTAAAAAGATCGAGGGGCTGCGCGACGAGGAGTCGCGCGCCGAGACGCGCCGCGTCGCGCGCGAGGTCGAGGAGACGCTGGCCGCCGCGTGCGAAGGCGCCGCGCGCCTGCGCGTGCTCAAGGACGAGGCGACCGAGCAGGGCGAGTTGGCCGCGCGCCTCGCCTTCCTCGTCCGCCGCGAACGCTTCGATGACTTCCGCGAGGCCGCCGAAGGGCTCGCCGCCGAGTACACGCCGCTCGGCTTCCGCTTCGAGCTGACCGGCCCGTGGCCCGCTTACAACTTCGCCGTCGTCGAAGAGGAAGGGCAGGTGTGAGGGATGGCCGTAGACGAAGAGCTTGGGATTGACGAGGACGAGGAGCTGTCGCTGCTGGAGACGCTCGACCACGTGCTCGACCGTGGGCTGGTCATCGCGGGCGAGGTGACGATTGCGGTGGCGGACGTTGACCTCGTCTTCGTCGGCCTGAACCTTCTGCTCGGGTCGGTCGAGACGGTTGACCGCGTGCTCGGCGAGCGCGAGCGGCGCGTCGAGCTTCTGAGCGTGCGCGCGAAGCCCACGGGCGAGTGACGATGAGCCTGTACGTCTACTGCCTCGGCGAAGACCTGCCGGAGTCCGCCTTCGAGCGGCTGACCGGCGTGGGCGGCGCGCGCGTGCGCGTGCTCGCGTTGGTGGGCTTCGCGGCCGTCGTGAGCGAGACGGGGGCCGACGCCGCGCCCGTCAACGAAGAGAACCTCAAGGCACACAACCGCGTGAACGCGGCGGCGCTCGCCGTCTCGACGCCGCTCCCCTGCCGCTTCGGCACGCGCGCCGCGCACGAGCGCCTCGCGGAGTACGTCGCGGCCAACGCGGCGGCGCTCGCGGCGGCGCTCGCGCGCGTGCGCGGCCGCGTCGAGATGAGCGTCAAACTCATGGAGAAGTCGGAAGTCAGAGGTCGGAAGTCAGAAGTTGAAAGTGAGGCTGGCGCGGCTGCCCACGGCGCGGGCACGGCGTTCCTTTTGAAGAAGCGGCGCGAGCTTCAGGGCGAGGAGGGTGCGCGGCGCCGCGCCGATGAGGCCGCGTCGTGGCTCGCGTCGGGCGTGGGCGAACTCGCGCGCGAGACGGAGGCGCGCGTGAGCCCTTCGGAGGCGATCTTCGTCCGCGCCGCGCACCTCGTCGAACGCGAGAGCGTCGAGGAGTATCGCGCGCGCCTGCGCACGCTCGCCGCCGCGCGCCGTGACTTGAGACTCCTCACCAGCGGCCCGTGGCCGCCTTACAACTTCAGCGACATCAGGGGAACGATGAAGTAGGAACGCTGAACGATGAACTGTAAGCCCGTTGTCTTACAGTTCATCGTTCAGCGTTCCTACTTCATCGTTCCAAACCTGCTACAATCCGCTCAGTCGAAATCAGTTGTGGACACGTCGCGCGCGGACAAGGTACTCTTGTGGAGCCTTCCCCCCTTGATTCCCCAGCCCCGGCCGAGCCGGAGGTCGAGACCGAGCACACGGCCGAGTTCGTCGCCGAACTCCGGCGCGTGGCCGACCGGCTGCCCGAGCGCGTCAACATCGATGCGCAGTCGGTCGAGCAGGGGTTGGCGAAACTCGTCCTGACGCTGATTGAACTCATCCGGCGGCTGCTCGAAAAACAGGCCGTGCGCCGGATGGAGGGCGGTGGCCTCTCCTCGGAGCAGGTCGAAGAACTCGGGCTCGCGCTGATGAAGCTCGAAGAGAAGATGGCCGAGTTGAAAGAGCACTTCGGCCTTGAGGACGAGGAGTTGAACATCGACCTCGGGCCGATAGGTAAGCTGATTTAGCAGTCAGTAGTCGGTAGCCGTTAGGCTCAAGCTCTGCTGACGTTGAGGATGACAAACGCGCGGTTCGCCGTCGGAAGGTATTTTTACTGTCTGCTGTCTACTGACTATTTATGTCTAGCGAGAGAACGAGCCTCATCACCTCGCGCCCGCCGGGTCTGGTCGACGTGCTCGACCGGATTCTGGACAAGGGGCTGGTGATCGCGGGCGACATCAAGGTCTCACTGGCGAACGTCGAGCTGCTGACGTTACAGATACGCCTGCTCGTCTGCTCCATCGACAAGGCCGAGCAGATCGGCCTGAACTGGTGGCGCTACGACACGAACCTGACGACGCGCGCGGCCGTCGCGGAGGCCGAGAACGCCGAGTTGCGCGAGCGCGTCGCCGCGCTGGAGCGCGAGATCGGGCAGTTGAGCGAGGCGCCACCGGCGCGCGCCACGGGCGGCGCGGGCGCCAGGGTCCCGAGACCCCGGCCGGCGCGCAAAGGAAAGAAGTAGCGCGGGGACGGGGGGTGATGGCAACGGCGGCGGCGTCCGCCCTCATCCCTCCCTTTCGCGGCCCTGCCGCGCGCCTGACGGCGAGGCGGCCTCAAGTTTCATAATTCCCGGAAGAGAGGAAACGTTCACATGGCTGTTGAGAGAGCACCCGGCGGAACCAGCCTGATTGACGTGCTCGACCGCGTGCTGGACAAGGGCATCGTCATCGACGCGTGGGTCCGCATCTCGCTCGTCGGCATCGACCTGATCACGGTCGAGGCGCGCGTCGTCGTCGCCTCCATCGACACCTACCTCAAGTACGCCGAGGCCGTCGGCCTGACGCCCGCCGTCTCGCGCCCGGCCATGGGGCCGGGGGCCGAGCCGCTCGCCGACGAGCCGCGCCGCCGCGTGACGGCGGACGTTGACCGGAGTTAGCAGTGAGCGATGAGCGGTGAGCAGTAGTTGAGCGAAGACGCACGAAGCGTATTGGCTCAACTACTGCTCACCGCTCACCGCTCACTGCTCACCGCCTTATGGAGCACCGCACGGCAGAGATCGCGCAGGCGTTCGGGACCCCGGCCGAGGGGGCGCCGAGACTTCTGTCGCTGCACCAGTACGAGCTGCTCTTCGAGATGACGACGCAGCTCCTCGCGGCGCAGAGCCTCGACGAGCAGACCTCGCTCGTGCTCGACACGCTGACGGCCGGGCTCGGCTACGCGAGCGCCGCCATCGCCATCGTCGAGCGCCCGCGCGGCGTCCTGCGCGTGCGCGGCGCGGCCGGGTTCGCCGACGCCGAGGCGCTCGCGGGGCTTGAGATTCCGCTCGACTCGAACGCGCCGCACGTGCGCGTCGTCCACGACGGGCGCCCCGCGTGGCTCGCGCGCGACGACGAGTCGGCCGCCGAGTTCCTGCGGCAGGTCGGCGCGCAGACCGACGTGCTCGCGCTCCCGCTCTTCGGCGGGCAACTCCACGCCGACCCGCGCTCCGAGCGCGAGACGACCGGCTCGCTGCGCGCGGAGGGCTCCGAGCGTTTCTGGCTCCCGCAGTCGCTCTCGACCGGCGCGCTCTACGTCGGCGCGCGCCCCACGGAGGCCGACGAGTCGCAGCTCACGCTCCTCGCGCGCTACGCCGAACGCATCGGCGCCATCCTCGCGAACACCGCCAACGTCGAGCGCCTCAGTTCCTCCGTGCGCAAGCTCCAGCGCGAGCGGCAGTGGGTCGAGTCGATCATGAAGTCGGTCGCGGACCCCATCGTCCTCACCAACATGGACAACGAAATCCTGTTGCAGAACCGCCGCGCGGAAGAGTTGTTCAGCGACCGCCGCGACGCGAGCGAGGGCAAGCGGCGCGCGCTGGAGATGAACGACCTGCTCTTCTCCGCCTACCTGTCGAGCGCGGCGGTCGCGTCCGAAGAGGTGGTCGGCCGCGACCTCATCCTCGTGGACCCCATCGAGGGCTCGGACATACACTTCGAGGTCATCTCGACGCCGGCCCTGAACGCGCGCGGCGAGCGCATCGGCCTCGTCTCCATCTTCCGCGACGTGACCGACCTGCGCCGCGCCAACGAAGAGCTGGCGCGCAACTTCGTCAAGTTGCAGCAGGCCGAATCGGAGGCGCGGCGCGAGCGCGACCGCCTCGACCTCATCCTCGAAAACGTCGGCCAGCCCATCGCCGTCTGCGACACGTCGGGCAAGTTCATCCTCTTCAACCAGCGCGCCGAACTCCTCTTCCAGGAGCGCGACGAGATGCCCTGGGCGGCTTTGCGCGCGGTGCGCAACAACTCGGTCAAGCTCACCTCGTTCATCTCGGGCCTCGCCTCCGGCGCGGAGTCGGGGCGCCAGGCCGAGATCGAACTCATCGACCCCCAGACGACGAACCGCCTCCCGATGGAGATCACCTCGGCCGAAGTCGCCGACGCGAAGGGGCAGGTGACGGCTGTCGTCTCGGTGCTGCACGACCTCTCCGAGATACGCGAACTTGAGAGACGCAGGGTCGAGCAGCAACTCTTCGAGTCGGAGAAACTCGCGGCGGTCGGGCGTCTCGCGGCCTCTATCGCGCACGAGGTCAACAACCCGCTCGAAGCCATCAAGAACTCGCTCTACCTGCTCACGACGAGCCGCGACATGGAGAAGAACGCGAAGTTCCTCGAAGTGGCGCGCAAGGAGACCGAGCGCGTCTCGCACATCATCCGCCAGATGCTCGGGTTCGCGCGCCGCTCGGGCGAGGTCGAGTGGGTCGAGCCGAACCAGCTCATCGAGGAGACGCTCATCCTCGTCGAGAAGAAGATGAAGCAGGCGCGCGTCGAGGTCGCGCGCCACTTCGACCCGCAGCTCCCGAAGGTGCGCGCGCGCGCCGACCAGTTGCGGCAGGTCTTTCTCAACCTGCTGCTCAACGCGCAGCAGGCGATGGAGAAGGGCGGGCGCATCACCGTGCGCACCTCGGTCTACGAGCAGGCGTTGCAGCCGACCGTCTCCGTCCAGATCAGCGACACGGGACGCGGTATCTCCGAGCCCGACCTCGCGCGCATCTTCGAGCCCTTCTTCTCGACGCGCTCGAAGGGGACGGGTTTGGGCCTGTGGGTCACGCAGGACATCGTGCGCCACCACGGCGGCCGGATCGAGGCGACGAGCGAGGAGGGCGTGGGCACCACCTTCAATGTCATCCTCCCCGTGGACTCGCCGACCCTTTCGGAGGCCGATGCCGCCAACAAGTTCTGAGAGAGCCGCGCCGACCAACGGCCGCCCCGCCGCCCGCCGCTCCCGCGTCCTCGTCGTGGACGACGAGGAGAACGTGCGCTTCACGACGGCCGCCATCCTCGAACAGGAGGGCTACGACGTACAGACCGCCTCGGACGGGCGCGAGGCCCTTGAGATGGCGGCGCGCGTCCACTACGACCTCGTGCTCACCGACCTCCGCATGGACGACATGGACGGCAGCACCCTGCTGCACGAGATGCAACAGCGCCACCCCTCGGTCGTCACCATCGTGCTCACGGGCTACGCCTCCATCGAGTCGTCCATCGACGCCTTGAGGCAGGGCGTCTACGACTACCTCGTCAAGCCCTGCATGGTCGAAGACCTCAAGCGCACCGTCCGGCGCGCGCTCGAACACCGGCAGCAGCGGCAGCAGATAACTGAATTGTCGAGCCCCGTGGTCGAGATATGGGACGGCGTGCTCCTGGTTCCGCTCGTCGGCACGCTCGACGACCAGCGCGCGGCGCAGATGTCGGCGGCGCTGCTCGCCGCCGTGCGCAGCGAGTGCGCGCAGGTGGTGCTCGTGGACATCACGGGCGCGGCGGTGGTCGATACCTACACGGCCGCGCACCTCATCAACACCGTCCGCTCGGTGCGGCTGCTCGGCGCCGCCACCATCGTCACGGGCATCAGCGCGCACGTCGCCTCCGACCTCGTCAAGCTCGGCGTCGATCTGGAAGACATCACGACCCGCCGGAGGCTGGCCGACGGCCTGCGGCTCGCCATAGAATTGGTGAAGCAGGGGTCGGGAATCGGGGGTTAGGGCCGGGGACGGTGAAGGCTGGTTCTTTGCTGTGACTTCGGGGCTTCGTCGAGATGCCAAACCCTACCACCCAACCCACGGCCCCCGACCCCGCTCTTATGGCTGAAGAGACGACAACGAACAGCCCCGCCGCCGCGCGGCTGCTGGTCGTGGACGACGAAGAGAACATCGTCCTCACGATCAGCGAGGTGCTGCGCCTCGAAGGCTACGAGGTGGACGTGGCTTCGAGCGGGCGCGAGGCCGTCCGGCTGTTGGACCGTGGGCCGGAGTACGACCTCGTCCTCACGGACCTGCACATGGACGAGGGCGACGGCCTCTCGCTCTTGCAGGAGGTGCGCGCGCGCACGCCTTTGACCATCGTCGTCGTCCTCACCGGCTTCGCCGCGGTCGAGTCGGCCATCGCCGCGCTGCGCCACGGCGCCTACGACTACCTCACCAAGCCCTGCATCATCGCGGAACTCATCCACACCGTCGGGCGCGGCATCGAGCACCGCCGCCTGATGCTCGCCGAGCGCGAGGCGCGGCAAGGGTTGGAAGAACTGAACCGCGACCTTGAGAGCCGCGTCGAGGAGCGCACGGCCGAGCTGAGCCACGTCAATCGCGAACTCGTCGAGGCCAACCGCATGAAGGACATCTTCCTCGCGACCCTCTCGCACGAACTGCGGACGCCCCTGACGCCGGTGCTCGGCTGGGTCAACCTCCTGCGCTCGGGCGCCGCCTCCGACCCCTCGATGCTCGCGCAGGGCTTAGACGCCATCGAGCGCAACGCGCGCTTACAGGCGCGGCTCGTGGACGACCTCCTGGACATCTCGCGCATCGTCTCGGGCAAGCTGCGCATCGAGTGGGAGCCCGTTGACCTCTGCGCCGTCGTCTCCACCGCGACCGAGCCCGTCCGCGCCGACGCCTCCGCGCGCGACATACAGCTCGCGGTCGAGTTGCCGCACAGCTCGCTCGTCGTGCAGGGCGCGCCGCTCCGACTTCAGCAGGTCGTGTGGAACCTTCTCTCCAACGCGGTGAAGTTCACGCCGCGCGGCGGGCGCGTGCGTCTGCGCGTGTGGCGCGTGGGCTCGGAGGCGCGCGTCGAGGTGTCGGATACGGGCGTCGGCATCATGCCCGATTTTCTGCCGCACGTCTTCGACCGCTTCCGGCAGGCCGACGGCTCGACGACGAGGCAGTACGGCGGGCTCGGCCTGGGCTTAGCCATCGTGCGCGCGCTCGCGGAGTTGCACGGCGGCTGGGTCGTCGCGGAGTCGGAGGGCGATGGGCGCGGCGCGCGCTTCACCTTCGGGCTGCCCTGCGCCGTCGCCGCCGAGGAGGCGTGCGAGCCCGAGCCGGAAGTCATCCCCGAGTCGAACGAGCAGGGCGTGCCCGTGCTCATCGTTGACGACTCGACCGAGACGCTCGAACTGCTTGAGACGCTCTTCACGCACAAGGGCTATGAGGTCTTCGGCGCGGGCTCGGCGGCCGAGGCCGTCCGGCGCGCGCGCGAGCGCCGCCCCGGTCTCATCATCTCCGACATCAGCATGCCGGGCACCGACGGCTACGCGCTGCTCGCCGAGTTGCGCCGCATGCCCGGCCTCGAAGCCGTCCCCGCCATCGCGCTCACCGGCCACGCCATGGACGAAGACCGCGCCCGCGCCCTCGCCGCGGGCTTCTCCGTCCACATCCCCAAACCCGTAGACCCCGACGAACTCCTCCGCGTCGTCCGCCGCCTGACTGCCTGAGTAAGAATCATTAACAGGGATGGACAGGATGAGCAGGATAGGGATTTGAAATCTTCCACCCTTATCCTGCCGATCCTGTCCATCCCTGTTAATTCATTCTCTCGCTACTGAACGCTGCCGACGACGGTCACGGTCTTCGAGTCGTCGCTCTTGTTCTGCTCGGCCAGCTCGCGTTCGAGGCGGCGTTCGGCGGAGGACTTGGGCAGCTCGCGGATGGAGGCGGCGCCGGGCATGGAGACTTCGGCGAGGAAATGTCTGTCGCCGCGCAGGCGGAAGACGAGCGCGGCGGTGCGCGGGTTGGCCCCGCCCGTGTTCGTCAGGAAGACGGCGGTCGAGCGGCCGTCCTCGCCACGGATGATGAGCGCGCTCTCGGCGTCGGCAGTGACGCGGCGGACGGTGTAGCGGCCCGCCGGCATCACCTTCTCGCCCGCGACGAAGTCGAAGGGGACGCTGATGACGACCGCGTGAAATGCCTGCGCGTTAACGGCGACGGCCAGCACGAGCGCCGCGGACAGTCCCAGAAGTGCTCTCGAAATTTGCTTTTTCATACATCCTCCATTTAGTCTCGTTAGCCGTCGGTTCTTTTAAGACCCGGCCTTACCCCTTTAAGCCTTGACGGCTCCCGCCGCCGCCCTCGACGCCGCCGCGACCAGCTCGCCCGTCCCGTCGAAAGTCCCGAACGGGCCGGCGTGTGCGGCTCGTATAAGGAGCGTCACCCACGCTCGCGGGGTGTAACGCGGTCAGGGATCGGGGCGATTCTCAAAAGCGGGTCAAAGCGCCCCAAAATAGTTTTCAAAGAGTTATCAAAGAACTTTCAAAAGCGGTTTATGGCCAGTCATTTCAAGCACTTATACGAGTTCGACCATTTCACCCTCGACGCCGCCGAGCGCCAGCTCACGCGCGACGGCAAGCCCGTCCGACTCACCCCGAAGGAGTTCGACACGCTGCTCGCGCTCGTCCGTGGCGCCGGTCGCGTGATGTCGAAGGAAGAATTACTGAAAGAGATTTGGTCCGACACCTTCGTCGGCGAGGCGACGCTCGCGCAGAACGTCTTCACGCTCCGCAAGGCCCTCGGCGAGCCGTCGGGCGGCGGCGCGTTCGTCGAGACCGTCCCCCGTCGCGGCTATCGCTTCGCCGTCGAGGTGAGGGAGCGGCGTGAGGAGCCGAACGAAGCGCCCGCCCTCGTCGTCGCGCGGGTCGAGGATGAGAGTCGTCGGGTCGTCAATCACGCCTCCGTCCCCGCGCAAAAGATCGCGGCCCCGCACTTCCCTTCCCCCGAAGACGTTTCGGGTGCGCGCCACGACGCTCACACTCAAACGCAGAGCAACGGCCACGTTTCGACCGCGTCACCTTCATCAACCAACACACCCGACGCGCACGCTCTCACACAACCCGCGAGCGGTCACCCCGCCCGCGCGGCGGTGCTCATCGCGGCGGCCGTCTTCGTCTCGGTCGCGTTGCTGGTCTTCGCCATCTACAAGACCTCCGTGCGCCCCGACGTTGAGCGCGCGGGGACTGCGGCGCCCGCGACCTTCCCCGAGATGAAGCTGACGCGGCTGCCCGTGACGGGCGCGGTCACGGAGGCGGTCATCTCGCCGGACGGCAACTATCTCGCCTACATCGCCAACGAGCCCGGCCGTCGTGGTCAGGGCGTCTGGGTCAGGCAGGTCGCCGCCGCGAGCAACACGCAGCAACTCGTCGCGCCGGCAGAGGGCTTCGCCTACGGCGCGCTCGTCTTCTCGCCCGACAGCCAGCACCTCTACTACGGCGCGTTGCAGCAGGGACAGCAGCCGCCCGCGCTCTTCCGCGTGCCCGTGCTCGGCGGCCCGGCCGTGAAGGTCCTGGGCGGAGGCTTCGACAGCCCCGTCACCTTCTCGCCCGACGGGCGGCGGCTCGCCTTCGTTCGCGGCCAGAACGGGCGCGAGATGGCGCTCTTCGTCGCCGACGCCGACGGCTCGAACGAGCGCGCGGTCGTCACGCGCGCCGCGCCCGACTTCTTCGGCCTGCCCGCGTGGTCGGCCGACGGGCAGAGCATAGCCTGCGCCTACGGCTCGACCGACTTGATGGACGGGAGTTCGCCCGCGCTCGGGATAACGACCGTCAATGTCTCGGACGGCGCGGAGCGGCGCGTGACGGGGGCGCGTTGGACTGACGTGCGGCAGTTGTCGTGGTTGCCCGACGGGACGGGGCTCGTCGTGAGCGCGGCCGAGCAGGAGTTGAGCCCCGCGCAGATTTGGACGGTCGCGCTGACTTCGGGCGAGGTGCGGCGCGTGACGAACGACCTGAACACGTATCTCGGCGCGAGCGTGACGGCCGACGGCTCGGCGCTCGTCACGGTGCAGACCGACCGCGTGCCGAACGTCTGGGTGGCGCAGGGCGGCGACGCGGCGCGCGCGCGGCAGATCACGACGGGGACGGGGAAGTTCGACGGCTACTATGGTCTCTCCTGGGCGCCGGACGGGAGAATCGTCTACGCGTCGATGGCGGGCGGCGGGTGGGACATCTGGGTGATGAACGCGGACGGGACGGGGCAGCGGCAGTTGACCGTCGGCGCGCGCTCGAACTACGGGCCGTCGGTCTCGGCGGACGGCCGCCACGTCGTCTTCGTCTCGAACCGCGCGGGCGGCCCCTTCAACATCTGGCGGATGGACGCGGACGGCGGGAACCCGCTTCGTCTAACCTCGGGGCGCGGCGAGAACTTCCCGCACATCACGCCGGACGGGCGATGGGTCGTCTACGCGGTCTATGGCGGCGGGCAGGAGCCGGCGATATGGAAGGTTTCGATTGACGGCGGCGAGCCGTTGAGACTGACGACCCGGCCGGCGTCGTGGCCGTTCGTCTCGCCCGACGGCAAGTCGTTCGTCTGCACGTACGGCGAGGGGCCGTTCACCGCGTCGAAGCTCGCGGTCATCCCCATCGACGGCGGCGAGCCCACGCGCCTCTACGACGTGCCGCCCACGTTTCAGGCCAACACGGTCTGGCTCCCCGACAATCGCGGCATCGCCTACCTCGACGGGCGGACGGGGACGACCAACGTCTGGATGCAGCCGCTCGCGGGCGGCAAGCCCGTGCAGTTGACGAACTTCACCTCCGAGAACGTCTCCTCCTTCGACTGGTCGCGCGACAACCGCCTCGTCGCCACCCGCAGCGTCGAGACGACCAGCGTCGTCCTCATCAAAGACTTCAGGTAAAACGATGAAGTAGGAACGATGAACGATGAACTGAAGACAACAGCCTTTCAGTTCATCGTTCATCGTTCCTACTTCATCGTTCAGCCTTAGCCCGCCGGGCTAAGGCGACCGTGTGGATGAAAACGGCGGCGATGATGATGGCGCCGCCGAGCACGGCCCAGTTCGAGGGGCGCTCGCCGAGGAAGAGGAAGACCCAGACGGGGTTGAGCATCGGCTCAATGTAGCCGACGACGCCCGCGTCGAGCGAGCGCACGCCGCGCGCCATGCCGTAGGTGAAGAGCGTGTAGGCCAGCCCGATCTGCACGACGCCGAGGTAGACGACGATCAACGCGTCCTTCAACGTCAACGCCACCGGCACGAACGACGGCAGCGTGACGAGGCACAGCAGCAGGTTTCCGTAGATGACCGACGCCGCGCGGTTGACGCCCGCCGCGCGCGGGTGCCGCAAAGACAGAAGGAAGAGCGCGAAGCAGACGCCCGAGGCGAGCGCCGTCAAATTCCCCTCTAAGTCCTGCGGCCGGAGTTGCCCGACGAAGAAGAGCGACATCCCCACGACGCACGCCGCGACGACGAGCACGTCGCCGCGCCGGAACTTCTCCTTAAAGAGCAGCGGCTCCAGCACCAGCACGTAGACCGGCGCCGTGTATTGCAGGAAGATGGCGTTGGCCGCGGTCGTCAACTTGTTCGCCATCACGAAGAGCAGCAGCAGCGCCGCGTAGAGCACCGACGAGACGAGCGTCAACCCGTTCGCGCGGAACCCTTCGTGCCGCGTCAGCACCGCGACCGTCACGGCCGCGCAGAGCGAGCGGCCGAACGAGAGTTGGAAGGCGTCGAGCGGCGTCGCCTTGATGAAGAGCCCGCCCGTGCTCCACAAAAGCGCCGCCGCCAGCACGTAGAGAATCGGCGGCAATGCGCCGGCCGCCGCGTCACTCCCTGGCCTCCCCCTCACGCGCCCCCCACGAGTCTCCCCGCCGCGTAGCCCGCCCAGACCAGCAGCAGCCCGAGTAGGTTCGAGGCGACGACGTTGAGCGCGGCTGCGCCCACGTGCCCCTCGCGCAGCAGCGCGAAGGTCTGCAAGCCGAAAGACGAGAAGGTCGTGAAGCCCCCGAGCAGCCCGACGAAGACCACGGCGCGCGCCGTCTCGGAGAAGGCGTTCCGCTCCTGCATGACGTGGAAGAGAAGACCGGCCGCGAAGCAGCCGATGAGGTTGACGACGAGCGTCCCCGCCGGGAACGCCTCGCCGTAGCGCCGCGTGACGGCGCCCGACAGCCAGTAGCGGCAGAGCGTGCCCGCGAGGCCCGCCAGGCCCACGAGCAGGATTCTCAGCATCCGCCGATTTAAGCATTAACGCGCCCGCTTTGAAAGTCTCCGCGCGGGAACGCTTTCCGGAGGAGAGAGGGCGGGCCGCACTCACTCATTTGGCGCGCCATGCAGCGCCGCGTTTCGTGTTAACATCTAACTCCACGGCGCGCGAACAAGGGCGCGCGCCGGTCGGTTTTGGCCCCTTCGGAGAAGGAACTCAGATGAGAGACTTTCAGTCGCGGAATCAACGTTACGAGCAGCAGCAGGGCTGGCAGCAGCAACCGGGTGCGTGGGGCAGCTACGGCATAGAGACGGCCGCGCGCGCGAGCGTGGAGGAGCGGATGGGCTTCATCCGCAAGGTCTACGCGCTCTTCTTCGCGGCGACGCTCTTCGCCATCGGCGGCGTGCTGCTCGGCCTGTCGTTCACCCCGCTCTTACAGTTCGCCTACGAGCACCCGTGGATCATGTTCTTCGCCATGATCGGCGGCGTGCTGGGCGCGCAGGCCCTGCGCCACGTGCCCGGCCTGAACCTCGTCGCGCTCTTCGGCTTCACGACGCTGACGGGCGTGGTCATCTCGCCGCTCATCGCGGTGATCTTGCGGATTAACCCGGGCTCCATCCTGGCGGCGGGCGTGTTGACGGTCGGCATCTTCGGCGGACTGACGGCGTACGTCTTCATTTCGAAGAAGGACTTCAGCTTCATGCGCGGGATGCTGATGACGGGCCTGATCGTGGTGATCCTGGCGGGCGTCGTCAACATCTTCCTCGGCGCCTCGGCGCTCGGGTTCGCCGTGGCGGCCGCGACGCTGCTGCTCTTCTCGGGCTTCGTGCTCTACGACACGTCGAACATCATCCGGCGCTACCCCGTCAACGAGTACATCGCCGGCGCGCTCGACCTCTACCTCGACGCCTTCAACATCTTCCTCGCGCTCCTGCGCCTCCTCAACTCGCGGGACTAAAACAGTAAATTAACCACAGACACAGAGACACGGCTCGGGGTCACTCGCCCCGAGCCGTGTCTCTGTGTCTCCGTGGTTAATTTTAGAAGTCGAACTTAATCGCCAACTGCAACTGGCGCGGCGTCGCGAAGGTCGTCGTGCCCGAGGCGGGCGAGGAGAAGGTGCGCGGCGTGCCGAAGGCCGTCACAAACGAAGGCGCGGTCAGCGTGCCGACGCCGCTGGGCGTCGAGAAGTTGAAGGCCGTCGTGTTGACCGTCACCACGTTCGGGCGGTTGAAGATGTTGAAGGCTTCGAGGATGAGGCGCAGCCGCACCGACTCGTTGAAAGGGATGTTGCGCGTGACGCGCGCGTCGAGTTGGTAGACCGAGGGCGTCGTGAACTGGTTGCGCACCGTGCCCGGCAGGCGGTCGTTCGCGCGGTTGCCGTCGTTGTTGGGGTCGTTGCCGACGAGCGCGGAGTATGGAGAACCCGACTGCAACTGCACGATGCCGGAGAGCGTGTAGTCGCTGAAGACGGCGCGCGCCACGGGGTTGTCGCTCCACTTGATGCGGCCGATCTCGTAGACCGGGCTGAAGACGAAGCGGTGGCGTAGGTCCGTGTCCGAGCGGGCGTAGTCGAGGCTCGGGTTAATCTGGTTCTCGACAATCTTCGCGTCGTCGGCGCCGACGACGACCGTCGTCTGGTCGGGGCGGTCGTCCTTGGCCTTCGAGTAAGTGTAAGCGGCGATGAACTGGAAGCCGCGCGTGAAGCGCTGCACGGCCTGGAAGGCGAGCCCGTGGTAGAGCGAGCGCGAGGCGCTCTCGAAGACGCTGATGCGGTTGTAGGAGGCGCCGGACGCGCGCGAGATGGGGCGCGCCAGGGAGAAGCGTTGGAAGGTGTAGACGGTGCCGTCCGGCGCCGTCGCGTTGAACGCGACGGGCGCGAAGAGGTTCACGTCGCGCGTGCGCGTCAGGTGCACGCCCCTGTAGAAGAGGTATGTGGCCGAGAAGCTCAGGTTCCTCGCCACCTCGCGCTCGAAGCCGAGCCGGCCCTGCTCGACGTAGGGCTGCACGTAGTCGGGCGCGAAGTAGTAGAGGTTCGGGTTGGCCGAGCCAACCGTGGGCACCGCCGTCAGGATGTTCGGGTAGCGCAGGCCGAGCGTCGTCAACTGTCCCGCCGTCAAATTCACGCCCGTCACGTTGATGCCGTTCTGCGAGTGCGCCGTGCCCAGGACGATGGCCGGCGTGCGCGCGTAGAAGAGGCCGAAGCCGCCGCGCACGACCGTCTTATCGTCGAAGGCGTAGGAGAAGCCCGCGCGCGGCGCGAGGTTGTTCTTGTCGCGCGGACAGTTGCCGGTGTTGACGCCGTTGTTGATAAGCAGCGGGTCGGGGTTCGTCACCGGCGGGCACGCGAGCGCCTCGTAGTCGTAGCGCACGCCGAGGTTCAGGTTGAGCTTCGGCGTCACGCGCACGTCGTCCTGCAAGTAGAAGGCGTACTCGGAGAGGTTCGGCTCGGTCGTCCCGCCCGTGGTGCCCGCGCCCGCGAAGTTCTGCGTGTAGCCCGTCGGCGCGTTGTTGGCGAAGGCCGTGTACGAGGGGAAGGTGTAGGAGCCGGAGAAGAGGCCGGGGAAGAAGTTGAAGACGCGGTCGAAGTTGAAGTCGAGGCCGAACTTGTAGCTGCTGCGCCCACGAAGGAACGAGACGTTGTCGATGAGTTGGAAACGCTTGATGGTCGTCTCGCGCGGGCTGAAGTTGTTGCGGCCGATGCTCAGGTTGCCTGAGCCCGTGTTGATGACGGCCTCGGGCGCGTCAACGTTGGCCTCGCCCGGCTCCTTGTCGCGCGCGAGTTGGAAGCGGAACTCGTTGAGGACGCTCGGCGTCAGCGTCGTGGTCAGTTGGCCGCTGAAGGTGTCGCTCTTGACGAGGCTGTCGCCCGAGTGCTCCTCGGCCGAGAGCGGGCCGTTGTTCTCGTTGTTGCGGCCCGTGAAGCCCTGGTGGTTGTAGCGCAGCGTCAGCCGGTTCGCGTTGTTGATGTCGATGTCGGACTTGCCGAGGAACACGTCCTGGTTGCGCCCGACCTGATAGGTGTTGAGCTTCGGCACAAGTATCGCCTGCGCCGCCGCGGGCGCGGTCGCGAGGTTCGGCACGTCCAAGACCTGCGGGATGTCGGAGCGTTGGCCGTCATAAGAGAAGAAGAAGAACGCCCTGCTCTCGACGATGGGTCCGCCGATGCGTCCGCCGAACTGGTTGATGCGCGAGGCGGGCCGCTTGTTCGGACGGCCGGCGCGGAACTGGTTGGCCTTCGTCACGGGGTCGTTGGCGTTCAGCGACTCGTCGCGCAGGTACTCGAAGAGGCCGCCGTGGAAGGCGTTGGTGCCCGACTTGGTGACGACGTTGATGACGGCGCCGCCCGCGCGCCCGAACTCGGCCGAGAAGCCGTTCTGGTTGACCTGAAACTCCTGCACCGACTCTTCACTGAATTGATAAGGAGGCCGCACGCCGCCGCGCCCGAGCGCCTGCCCGAAGAAGGTGTTGTTGTTATCGACGCCGTCCACCTGAAGGCTGTTGAAGGTGCCGCGCTGGCCGCCGACCGAGAGGTCGCCGCCGCGCGGGTCGCGGATGACGCCGGGCGTGAGCGTGGAGAAGTCCTGGAAGTTGCGGCCGTTGATGGGCAGGTTCTGGATGGCGCGCTCGTTGACGGTCGTCGCGACGGAGGTGCGGCCGGTCTCGACGACGGGCGGCTCCTCGATGATCGTGATCGTCTCGGTCGTGCCGCCGACCGAGAGCGTGAGGTCGAGCGGCGTCCGGCTGCCGACGGTGACGTTGACGTTGTTGATGGTGAGGGGCTGGAAGCCCGCCGCGCCCACGGTCTTCACGGAGTACGTCCCCGGCGGCAGAAGGATGATGCGGAAGTTGCCGTCGCCGTCGGTCGTCGCGCTCCTCTCAAGCCCCGTGTTCTGGTTGGTGGCGGTGACGTTGATGTTAGGGACGACCGCGCCGTTGGGGTCGAGCACGCGCCCCTCGATGTCGCCGGTCGTCGCCTGCGACTGCGCGCGGGCGTGAAGGGTTGAGAAGGCGAGGCACAGGCAGAGCACGGCGAGCCGCGCGAGAACAGGGGGAATTCTCTTCGACATGGATTTCCTCTCTCTGGATGCTGGTTTGATTCCGGACGCGGACGGAGCCGCTTGCGTGAAGCCGTGATAGTAAGCGGCCGCGACGCGGCGGTCAAGACTGACGGCACCTGACCGCATATCACTTATGACAAAAGGACAGGAAAGCGGGCTGCTTCCCTGTCCTTCTTTCATTGCCGCGCGAGCCACCTCGGCGGCCGGGGCTTCGACTTACTGGGGCGGCGCTGTGGGCGAGGGCTGGGGCGGGGTTTTGGGGACGCATTTACAGGTGCATTCGCCAAAACGAAACAGCTCGGCGCAGAAGTCAGGTCCGTCCGGGTTGTTCTTGCAGGTCTTTGCGCCCGTGATGCACGCGCTCGAACTCGTCAGATTCAGGACTTTGTCGATCACGCATTCGTCCGTCTTTTTATCGCACGGCTTGTCCTTGCAGTACTCGGCGCACTCAGCGTTGAGCGCCTTATCCGCTTCGGCTTCCTGCTCCTTAGTGAGGACGCAGAGGTTGCAGTTGCGAATGCAGAATTTCCTCAACCGGACGGTGGCCTTGATGTACTTGAGGGATTCTTCACAGCCTTTGGGGGGCAGCGGCGGGGGCGGGTCGGGAGGGGGTGGCTCCTGAGGGCCGCAGTCTACTTGAAGACGGTCTGACCCTTCGGCGGTGACAGATTTGCAGATGACTTTCTCCCCCGGCGAAGCCCCTCCCGGAGTAGCTTGCTCGGTATTCGTCGTAACTGACCGCTCGGTATTCACGGGGGGTGAGGTACAAGCGGCCGTCAACGCGAGCAACAATAAGATGCACGTCTTATGCATGGTGAGCCTCCTTTGCAGACGGTTTGTCGTGAGTCGATGGATGGGGCGAGGTTCGTTGCGAGGCCGGCGTGCGTGTGCGAGGTGATAGCGCAGGCACGATATATACCCGTTCGCGGCCGGTGTCAATGCTATTCCCGGCGGAAAAAGTGTTGACAGCAGAATTGTATGGTGTATAGTAACAACGTACAATTCAAGGGGAGAGATTCGAGGGGCGACGGACATGTTCATCACCATCGACGAAGCGGACGCGCGGCCCATCTACGTGCAGGTGGCCGAGGAGATCAAGGCGCTCATCGCGCGCGGCGAGCTGGCCCAAGGGGCGCAGCTTCCGCCCGTGCGGCAGTTGGCCTCGGACCTCGGCGTCAACCTCAACACGGTGGCGACCGCCTACCGCGAGCTGCAAGGCGAGGGGCTTCTGTCCATCCGGCACGGGGCGGGCGCGGTGGTCGCGTCGCGCACCGCGCAAGCCAAGAGCGAGGAGGAGTTGCGCAAGCCTTTGCGCGTCGCGCTGACGGGGCTGGTTTTGGCCGGCCTGCCGCGCGTGGAGATCATGAACCTGGTGCAGAGCGAGTTGCGTGCTCTGCTGAAAGGGGCGAAGTGAAATGGGCGACGACAGATCGGCCTCAATCGGCCTGCTCGTGGCTGAAGTTCTGGTGCTGGCGGTCTTCGCCTGGCTGCCGGTGATGAGGGGCGAGCGCGCCTTCTTCGGCGTGCGCGTGGACGCCGAGACGTATCGCGGCGAGGGGCGGCGGGCGCTGCGCCGCTACTGGCAGACGCTCTGCGGCGTCTTCGTCGCGGCGGGCGCGCTCGGGTATTACGCCTCCATAAGTTTAGGGAGGCCGGTCTTCTCCGCGCTGGCGACGCTGGGGACGACGGCCGCCGCGTTCCTCATCTACGGACTCTACGCGCGGCGGATGCGTCCGTTCGCGATCCTCGGCCGCGCGACGCGTTTCGCCTCTTCGGTGCGGGCGCGGCGGCTCGCGGACTTCACGCTCCCGTGGGTCGAGGCGTGCGTGGTGCTCTTCACGCTCGCGACGTTCGGCGTGCTCGCGCACTTCTACCCGCGTCTGCCGGAGATGCTGCCCGTGCACTGGAACGCGGCGGGCGAGGCTGACGACTGGACGCGCAAGGCGCTCCCGTCGGTCTTCTTCCTGCCCGCGGTCGGCGTCTACCTGCAAGTGCTCTTCTTCGTGCTCAAGCGCGACCTCGTGCAGGCGAAGATGACGCTGCCGGCGACGAACACGGAAGAGTACCTGCGCGGCAAGGAGCGGTTCCTGATGGCGAACATGCGGCTGATAGATTTGGTGCGCGCCGTGATGGCGGCGCTCATGTTCGCCATCGCGTGGCTGAGCGTCTGCACCTCGCTGCCGGAGTTCAAGCGTTACCTGCCGGCCGTGATGGCGGCGGTCCTCTCGACGGCCGGCGTGATGCTGGTCGGCATGGGCTACTTCCTCTGGCGCATGGCGGCGGTCAATCGCGCGCTGGACGAGTTGACGGGCGAGGAGTACGTGCAGAGGGCCGACGAAGAGGAGCACTGGCGGCACGGGGGTCTCACGTACTACAACCCGGAAGACCCCGCGCTGGTGGTGGAGAAGTTGACGGGCCTGGGCTACACGCTCAACATCGGCAACCCTGCGGTGTGGTATCGACTGGCGCTGATGCTGGGGATTCCGCTCTTCGTCTTCTGGGCGCTCTTCAACCTGTGACGCGGGGGCGCGGGGCGTCGAAGAGGCGGCGCAGGCCCGAGGTCTGCAAGAGACTCATGACGCCCATGTAGCCGTAGCCGAAGCAGAAGAGCGACAGGAATGGGATGGTGCCCCACATGCCCATGTGCGCGGCGTACCAGATGGCGAGCAGGAAGTATGCGGCGAAGCTCAGCTCGAAGGCGGGGAGCCAGCCGCGCCCGCGCCTGTACTTCTTGCGCTTCCAGGTGGCGTCGCCGCCGCCCTCGACCCTGTACTTCGGCGTGCGCACGAACTCGGTCTTGATGCGGAGCAGAGCTTCCAAGACCGCGCGCGCGTTCGAGAAGGCCAGACCGATGCCTAGGCCCATCACGAGCGGCAGGTGCAGGAGCCTCTTCCTCGACTTCGAGCCGTCGAGATACCAGATGGCCGTGCCGTAGAAGAGCACGACCGACGCGGTCGAGAAGAAGAGCAGCGGCAGGTCCAACAGCATCAAGTGCTGAAAGCCCTGGTTGTAGCGGACGAGCAGCAGCGGGAACTGCAACAGGCTCGTCAGGATCATCAAGGGGTAACTGACGTTGCCCGTCAGACGGAAGAACATCTCAAGCTTCACGCGCGCCGGCAACCGCGAGCGCAGGATGCGCGGGTAGAGCTTGAGCGCGACCTCCGTCACGCCCTTCGCCCAACGTCGCTGCTGCGCCTTGAAGGCGTTGATCTCGACCGGCACTTCGGACGGCGCGTCCTCATCAAGTAAATAGACGAAACGCCACCCCATCAACTGCGCGCGGAAGGAGAGGTCCGTGTCCTCCGTCAGCGTGTCGTGCTGCCATCCGCCCGAGAGTTCAATCGCCCTGCGCCGCCACAGGCCCGCCGTCCCGTTGAAGTTGAAGAAGCCGCCCGTGCGGTTCCTCACCGTCTGCTCGACGACAAAGTGTCCGTCGAGCAGAATCGTCTGGAGGCGCGTGAGCAGGTTGTAAGAGCCGTTGATGTGCGACCAGCGCATCTGCGCGCAGCCGACGAGCGGGTCGGTGAAGAAGTGTACGAGCTTGCGCAGGCAGTCGGGGCGCGGCACGAAGTCCGCGTCGAAGATGGCGGCCAGCTCGCCCTTCGCGGTCTTTAAACCGTTCTCCAGCGCGCCGGCCTTGAAGCCCGTGCGGTCTTCGCGGTGGATGTAGACCACGTCGAAGCCTTCGGCGCGGTAGCCCTCGACGGCGCGCGCGGCGGTTTCGCGCGTCTCGTCGGTCGAGTCGTCGAGCACCTGAATCTCGAAACGGTCGCGCGGGTAGTCTATCGCCGTGATGGCGGCGAGCAGGCGCTCGACGACGTAGACCTCGTTGAAGAGCGGGAGCTGCACGGTGACGCGCGGCAACTCCTCCTCGGCGTAGAGCGCCTTCGGTCGGGGCCCAACCCTGCGGTAACGCCAGAAGTCCACGACCTGCTTGATGCGGTAGGCGCCGTAGAGCGAGAGCAGGAAGAGGACGACGAAGTAGACGCCGAGCACCGTCCAGTCGAAGGCGTCGAGGCGGTAGAGCGGGCTGATGTTCTCGGCCGTCCTGGCGACGGCCTCCTCGACGTACTTGCGGAAGAGCGTTTCGGTGGCGGGCGGGGACTGGAGCAGGGCGGCGAATGTCATCTCTATCAATCTCGTGCCGACAATGACGAACGGCGCGCCCGAACCAGCCGCGCCGCCCGCTTGGATGCACGAATTGTAGCCGAAGGTACGCCAACGGCCAAAGGATGAACGCGGAACGATGAACGATGAACTGAAAGACCGTTGTCTTCAGTTCATCGTTCATCGTTCCTGCTTCATCGTTCCCTTACGGGTTCTGGCCGTAGCCGCCGCCGGCGGGCGGGTTGTAGCCGCCGCCCGCGCCGGGCGTGCCGTAACCACCGCCGCCACCGCCGCCGGGTTGGCCGTAGCCGCCGCCGCCGGGTGTGCCGTAGCCGCCGGGGCCGCCGGCCGCGGGCGGCGGGGGCGGGGGCACGCCGGGGCCGCCCTTGCGCTTCTCGAAGAGGGCGACGCCGAGCAGGCCGCCGACCGCCGAGAAGATGACCGCCGTGACGCTGTACATCAGCGCGTTGAGGATGGCGCGGCCGAAGCCGACGCTGGCCGCCATCGCCTCCTGGAACTGCGCCGCCTGGTTCGGGTCCACGCTCTGGATGTAGCCCCCCATCATCGACGACATCGCCGCGCCGAAGATGAGCGTGAGCGGGATGCCGACGACGATGATGAGCACGGCGCCGATGGCCCCGGCGATGGCGCCGACGATGGCGCCGTCGGCCGGCGTGACCGGGTTCGGCGAAGACTTGATGTACATGTTCGCGGCGATGAGCCCGCCGACGAGCGCCCAGATGCAGCAGCACGTGTTCACTGCGGGGATCGCCGAAAGGATGCCCAGGATCAGGCCGCCGATTAGTGCCGGCTTAAGTTTGTCGTTCATGTCCGTCTACACCTTCAGTTGGGAGAAGATTGGAAAGCTCCGGTTGGAAGTTGCGTTTGCGGCCGAAGAGAATCGTGCGCGGCGTGAGCGCCAAATCCACCGCGCCCGGCACGAAGTAGAAGGCCACGACGACGCCCAGGAGCGACGCCGTCAGGAAGCGCGACGCGTGCGTGTTCTCCCACAGCCCCGAGAACCCGAGCGCGAAATCGACCGAGGTTGGCACGGCCGCCGCGATCACCCACCCGCGCCACGGCAAGTCCCTGCGCACGAGTTGCCGCGCGAGCGGGTAGACGAGCGCGCCCGCGAGCGCGCCCGCGTAGAGCCCTAAGCAGCGCGCGCACACGGCCATCTTATAACCCGCGACGTGGAACGAACGCTCGTCCATCTGGTGGCACGCCAGCGCGAACGCGCCGTACGCGGCCTCGGCCGCCGCGCCGAACCCGCCCGCCTTCAACAGCGGCGCCCCGACGATCAACGCCAAGAACAACGCCGCCAGCCCCGCCGCCGCCGCCCAGCCCCACCGCGCACGCCGCCACCTCCACGCCGACTCTTCGTCATGCGCCAACTGCGGGACGTACTCGGAGATGGCTTCAGGCATCTCGGGATGGCGGAATGCGGATTTCGGATTGCGGATTGATGAAAGGCCGCGTGTCTCTCATCAATCCGCAATCTAAAATCGAATGACCGTGTCGGGGCCGCCCTCGACGTGGACGGTATCGACGAAGCGTATGTGGCGCGACTCGGTCGTCATGACGAGCGAGTGTGTGCGCCGGCCGGAGCCGAAGAAGCGGACGCCGCGCAGGAGCGAGCCGTCGGTGACGCCGCTCGCGACGAAGATGATCTTCTTGCCGGGCGCGAGGTCGTTCGTGTCGTAGACCTTGTTCGGGTCGTTGATGCCCATCTCTCTGAGCCGCGAGAGCACCGTCTCGGCGGGCGGCACCTTCGACTTGTCCACGTCCAGACGCTCGGGGTCGAAGACGAGTCGCGCCTGTATCTCGCCGTTGAGACACTTCATCGCGGCGGCCGTCAGCACGCCCTCGGGCGCGCCGCCGATACCCATCAGCGCGTGAATGTTCGTGCCGGCCACGGCCGCCGAGATGCCGGCCGAGAGGTCGCCGTCGCCGATGAGGCGGATGCGCGCGCCCGCCGCGCGCACGTCGGCGATGAGCTTCTTGTGGCGCGAGCGGTCGAGGACCATGACGGTCAAGTCTTCGATGTCGCGGCTGAGTTTGCGCGCGATGGCCTTGAGGTTGTCTTTGACGGCCGCGTCGATGTCGATGGCGCCGCGACAGGAGGGGCCGACGACGATCTTGTCCATGTAGATGTCGGGCGCGTTCAAGAGCCCGCCGCGCTCGGAGGCCGCGAGCACGGCGATGGCGTTGTTGGCGCCGAGCGCGCAGAGGTTCGTGCCTTCGAGCGGGTCAACGGCGATGTCAACCTCGGGGTAGTCCTCCGCGTCAACGTCCTCGTGGTAGCCCTCGCCGACCTCCTCGCCGATGAAGAGCATGGGCGCCTCGTCGCGCTCGCCCTCGCCGATGACGATGCGGCCGCGCATCGGGACGCCGTCCATCTTCTCGCGCATCGCCTCGACGGCGACGTGGTCGGAGAACTTGCGGTCGCCCTGCCCCATCGTGCGCGCCGAGGCGATGGCCGCCGCCTCGCACACGCTGAGGAAATCGAGGGACAAGTTGACGCTGTTAAGCTCCTGCGGCATTCGAACGAACTCCCGAGACTAAAGGTTAATAACCGCCGTGAAATGAACGCTTGGGCGCTTGGAAAGGCAACCGAATACTACCAGAGAGCGCGGGGAATTGCGACAGTTTTCAGTTTTTAGTTTTCAGCTTTTAGATGAGGCATCGCGGCCTTTCAACTGAAAACTGAAAACTAAAGACTGAAAACTGTCACTTCTTAATATCCGGCCGTAGGTTCAAATTCCTGATTAATCGATGCAGGTAGTTCGGGTGGACGCCGAGCGCGCGCGCGGCTTCGGTGAAGTTGCCGTTGGACTGTTCGAGAGCGCGGAGGATGAGTTGGCGCTTGGCGTCGCGGAGCGCGTCGTGGTAGCGGGTGGCGGGCGGCACGGTGTCGGCGTCGGGCGAGGAAGGCTCGTCGGGCGCGGCGTCGAGCACGGTCTCGGGCAGGTCTTCGGGCAGCACGCGGTCGGTCGAGCCGAGGACGACGGCGCGCTCGACGGCGTTCTCAAGCTCGCGGACGTTGCCCGGCCAGTCGTAGCTGGTCAGGCACGCGCGCGCCTCCTCGGAGAGACCCGTCACGCGGCGCTTGAACTTCGCGGCGTACTTCGAGACGAAGTAGCTGGCGAGGAGCGGTATGTCCTCGCGCCGGTCGCGCAGCGGCGGCATCTCGAAGGAGACGACGTTGAGGCGGTAGTAGAGGTCGGGCCGGAACTCGCCCGTTTTGACCGCCGCCTCCAAATCTCTGTTCGTCGCCGCGACGACGCGCACGTCCACGCGGATGGTGCGCGTGCCGCCGACGCGCTCGAACTCGCGCTCCTGTAGCACGCGCAGGAGCTTCGCCTGGATGGCGGGCGGCATCTCGCCGACTTCGTCGAGGAAGAGCGTGCCGCCGTCGGCCACTTCGAGCTTGCCCTTCTTCTGCACGAGCGCGCCGGTGAAGGCGCCGCGCTCGTGGCCGAACAGTTCCGACTCCAACAGCGTCTCGGTCAGCGCCGCGCAGTTGATGGCGACGAAGGCGCGCTCGCGGCGCTCGCTGTTCTGGTGCAGAGCGCGCGCGGCCAACTCCTTGCCCGTGCCCGACTCGCCGCGCACCAGCACGGTCGCGTCGGCCGGCGCGACGCGCGCGATGAACTGGTAGACCTTCTTGACGGCCGCGCTCTCGCCGACCATGCCGTGCTCCACGACGCTCTCGGCGCGCAGCAGGTCGTTCTCGCTCTCCAACTGCTCGACGTGGCGTGCGTTGTTGAGCGCGACGGCGGCGATGCGGCAGATGACGGTGACGAGTTGCAGGTGCTCTTCGTTGAAGTGCGTCGAAGGGTCTGCGGCCGTCAGGTAGACTGCGCCGAGCGCGCGACCGTAGAGCACGAGCGGCGCGCACAGCAAAGAACTGAGCCGCGCGGCCCTCAGACTCTCGACGGCGTTGAAGCCGCCCTCGATGAGGTCGCCCGCGAGCACGGCGGTGCCCTCTTCCAACACCTGGCGCAGTATCGTGCGGCTCACCTCTATCGGGCGCGAGCTGCCCTCCGCGCGGTCGAGGCCGAACTCCGAGACGACGCGGCCGTCGTCGCCGACGAGCAGGATGGCGCCGCGCTCGGCGGGCACCGCTTCGAAGACGAGGCGCAGCAGTTCGCGCTGTAGCTGCGCGGTCTCGCGCACCGAGTTGACCGACGTGCTGACGCGCACGAGCAGCGCGAGGTCGCGCACGATGCCCGCGGGCGGCTCCGCGTCCGGCGGGCGCAGGTAGAGCGCCTCCTCTGCCTTGAGCCGCACGGTCGAGTGCGCCTGCATGTCCCGCTCGGTGAGCGTGACGAGTTGCGAGGGCTCGTCCGGGGTCTCGCTCTCGCCGGAGAGGAAGACGAAGCAGGACTCGCCGACGGTCACGCGGTCGCCATCCGCGAGCGCGTGCTCGCGCACGGGGCGGCCGTTGACGAAGGTGCCGTTGAGGCTTTCGAGGTCGGTGAGCACGACGCGCTCGCCCACGCGCTCGACGCGGCAGTGGCGGCGCGAGAGCAGGGAGTCCGCGAGCCGCACGACGTTCGTCGAGTCGCGCCCGACGGACAGCGCCTCCTCGCCCAGCTCGAAGGCCGAGCCCTTCAGCGGCCCCGCGATGAAGACGACTCTCGGATTCATGGTGCGAAGCGACAAATATCATTTCGCCCGTCAAAAGTCACTACTCACGCACGCGCCGCCCGAAACTAACCCTTCGGATAGACACCTATCTTTTCGGATAGCCCGCGCGCCCGCGCCCCGCCGCGACGACGCCCGACGCGCGCCAACGCTTCTCGCCTGAACCCTACCACTTTCAAACACTTCGACGGCCCCCGCCCCCGGGGCGGCGCCACGGCGTCTCGCGGCACGGCGCTTGTTATAGGTGTGGATGCGAAGTCGATAGTGCAAGCGTTCGGGATTGAAATCGGCACGAAGCGTAAGAACGCAGGAGGACAAGGACTCGTGAACATCGACGCGCGCTGAATCTTTTCGGGACCGAGGGGCGTCACCCCTCCCCCGGTCCCGACCTTGAAGCTCAATCACCCGCCCAACTTTGAGCTTCAGCACGGGGCGGCGGCCCTACCCCTTCCAACGCCGTCGCCCCGAAAGCATTCGCGGTACGCAGGCAGTAGACAGTAGCCAGTAGTCAGTGGAAGACTTTTTAGAGCAGGGCCGTCGGCCTCACCCCGCCAACGCCCGCCGCGTCGAGCCGCCTGACTACTGACTTCTGTCTACTGCCTGTTTTTTATCCCCCGGTAATATCGCCTCCCGCTCCCCGTCCACATAGTTTGTAGCGGCTTGATCCGTCGCGCGAATTGTTTTCGCGTTGAGGGTGTACAGCCCCGCGCCGTCGCTCCCGGACAAGCTCTCACGCAATCAGAAGGACGAAGAGTAAGGAGAACCTTTACGATGAAACTCAACCCGCGCCTCATCATCATCATCCTGGCGCTGCTGTCGCTCCCGGCCGCCGCGCGCGCACAGACGCCCCCCGAAGCCCTCGGCCTCGGCTCGCACTTCGTTGACCTGAGCACGGGCGTCCGCATGCACTACGTCGAGAAGGGACGCAACGCGAACAACGGCAAGGTCATCATCTTCCTGCACGGCTACACGGACTCTTGGCGTTCGTTCGAGCGCAACCTGCCGCTCCTGTCCGACAAGTTCCACGCCTACGCCATTGACCAGCGCGGGCACGGCGACTCGTCGAAGCCGCTGTGCTGCTACCGCGCGCAGGACTTCTCGGACGACCTCGCGGCCTTCATGGACGCGCTCAAAATCCGCAAGGCGACCATCGTCGGCCACTCGATGGGCAGCCTCAACGCGCACAAGTTCGCCATCGCCCACCCCGAACGCGTCGAGCGCCTCGTGCTCGTCGGGAGCGCCACCACGCTCGCCGGCAACCCGAACGTCGTCGGCCTCTACAACGACGCCGTGCGGTACATGGAAGACCCGCTCGTTCCCGACTGGGTCGAGTTCGTCTACGCCTTCCAGGCGAGCACCTTCGCGGGCGAGCGTGGCGCGCCCCAGTGGTTCCTCGACACGGCCGTCTCCGAGAGCCTCAAAGTCCCCGCCACCGTCTGGAAACAGGCGCTCGAAGAGATGCTCGTCGAAGACCATACCGCGCAGCTCTCGCGGATCACCGCGCCGACGCTGATTCTTTACGGCGACCACGACGGCATCTTCTTCCGCGAAGACCAGGACGCGCTCGACGCGCTCATCCCAGACTCGACGCTCAAGGTCTACTACCGCGACGAGACGGGCGGCTACCCCGGCCACACCGGCCACGGCCTCCACGTCGAATGGCCACGGGAGTTCGTCCGCGACCTCGAAGCGTTTGCGAAGTAAGCAGTGAGCGGCGAGCAGTAGTAAGCAGGTTTCAGAAAGGAGAAGGCAGCCGCGTCGTTAAAGACGCGGCTGCCTTCAATGTTTTTAACTGCTCACTTCGCGGCGACGGCGTCGCGCGATTCGGAGGGTCTGTAGGGGGGCAGAGACTTGCGCGCGGGCTTCTCGCCCTTGAGGCCGAGCGCCCAGTCGGCCTGCATGAGGGTGTGTATGTCGCGCGTGCCCTCGTAGATGACGGCGGCCTTGCAGTTGCGCAGGTATCGCTCGACGGGATAGTCGTTCGAGTAGCCGTTCGCGCCGTGAACTTCAATCGCCATCGAGGCGGCCTTCTCGCTGCGGACGGTCGCCTGCCACTTCGCCAGACTCGTCGCGCGCCCGTTCGGGCGCCCCTCGTTCTTGAGCCAGCCGGCCTTGAGCCAGAGCAGGTGCGACATCTGGTAGTCGGCCTCCATGTCGGCAATCTTCTGCTTGACGAGTTGGTGGTTGGCGATCTTCGTCCCGAACGTCTCGCGCTCCAAGGCGTACGCGACCGACGCGTCGCGCGAGGCGCGGATGACGCCGGTCGCGCCGGCCGCCACCGTGTAGCGCCCCTGCTCCAACGCGAACATCGCGATCTTAAAGCCCTCGCCCTCCTCGCCGAGCATGTTCTCGGCGGGCACGCGCACGTCCTGCAAGGAGAAGTAACCGGTGTTGCCCGCGCGTATGCCGAGCTTGCCGTGAATCGTGCCGGAAGTGAAACCCGACATCGAACGTTCGACGATGAAGCAGGACATGCCCGAGTGATCGCGCTTCCTCCGCTTCTCCTCGTCAGTCCAGCAGAAGAAGAGGAAGTTGTCGGCCACGTCGGCGAGCGATATCCACATCTTCTCGCCGTTCAGGACCCACGCGTCGCCGTCGCGCTGCGCGGTCGAGCGCGCGCCGACCACGTCCGAGCCCGCGCCCGGCTCGGTCAAACCATACGTCGCAATCTTCTCGCCCTTCGCCTGCGGCACGAGGTACTTGCGCTTCTGCTCCTCCGTGCCCCACGTGTAGAGCGACATGGAGTTCAGGCCCGTGTGCACGGACATGACGACGCGCAGGAACGTGTCCACGGCTTCAAGCTCTTCGCAGACGAGGCCGAGCGAGATGTAGTCGAAGCCCGCCCCGCCGTACTCCTCCGGGATGCAGACGCCGAGCAGTCCCAGCTCGGCCATCTTGTCGAGCACGGCGCGATTGAACTGCTGCTTCTCGTCCCACTCCTTGATGTGTGGCGCGACCTCGCCCCGCGCGAACTCGCGCACGGTCTGGACGAGCGCCCGGTGCTCTTCGGTCAACTCGAAATCAATCATGGCTGTCTCTTCCTCAAATGATTTTGTTCGGAGTGGGCCAGAGCCCGCGCGAGGCGAGAGGCGGGCGGCCGTCTTCCGTGGTCTGTCGGTTCGTAAAGCCGGGGCAGAAAGTTAAGCGCCATCTTACAACACGGCGCGCGCGAAAGTCACAGACGGCCGCCGGCCCCCGATTCGATTAACTCAAGCGCGGCCGCCTTCGCCTCTTCGAGCGTGCGGACGCGGTTGTCGAGCTGCATCTCGTAGACGGCGCGCTGTATCTCGCCGACGAGCGGCGAAGGCTTGAGCCCCATCTCAAGCAGGTGGCGGCCCAACAGCAGCGCCGCAGGCGGCCCCTTCTCTAGAGACAATTCGCGCGCGCGCTCGATGAACCACTCCTGCGCCTCCGCCGTGAACCATTTCTCGCGCGGCACCCACGGCGCGTTGCGGCCCAGGCTGTCGGCCTTCGCCACGCGGTAGAGCAGGTCCAGCTCGCAGCGGCGCGCGAGGCGGCGGAAAGCACCGTCGGTGACCTCTTCGCGCTTGCGGTAGAAATCGCCGGGCTTGAGATGCTCGCGCACGAGCGCGATTGTCTGCGCGCGCACGTCGTAGCCGTCGAGCGTGAAGAGCTTCAAACGGTCGAGCAGCGCCGTCGTCGGCACGACGCCCGCCTCGTCGTGCCCGCGCGAGCGCGTGCGCCCCTCGACGAACGCGGTCGTCGAAGGCTTCCCGAAGTCGTGGCACAGCGCCGCCAGCATCACGGTCACACGCCGCGCGTAGTCGAGGTCGTCAATCATCTCGCGCGCGCGGTCGCAGACGAGGAGCGTATGAACGAACACGTCGCCCTCGGGGTGCCACTCCGCTTCCTGCTCCACGCCCTTCAACGCGTCGAGTTCGTGGAAGAGCTGCGGCGTGACGTTGAGCCGGTCGAGCCACTCAAGGCCGACCGAAGGGCGCGGGGCCGCGAGGAGTATCTTTTCGACCTCGCCCCAGACGCGCTCGGCGGGGAGGTCCGTGAGGTCTATGGAGCGACAGAGTTCGACGGTCTTCTCTTCGACATCGAACTGGAAGCGCGCGGCGAACTGCGCGGCGCGCAGGACACGCAGGGAGTCTTCGACGAAGGTCTCGGGCGCGACGGCGCGCAGGAGCTTCGCCTCTAAGTCTGTGAGGCCGTCGAAGGGGTCGATGATTTCGCCGTCGAGCGGGTCTTCGAGGATGGCGTTGACGGTGAAGTCGCGGCGGCGCGCGGCCTCCGCGAAGGACATGTGCGGGTCGCCTTCGATGTAGAAGCCGCGATGCCCGCGCCCCGTCTTGCGCTCGCGACGCGGCAAACTCACGTCCAAGTCGAGCCCGAGCTTGTAGACTGTGAATGCCTCGCCGACGACGTTGACGCGGCCGAAGCGCCCGAGCAACTCGCGCAGGTGCGTGGGCTCGACGCCGTAGACCTCAACGTCCCAATCCTTCACCTCGCGACCCAACAGGCGGTCGCGCACGCACCCGCCGACGAGGAGCGCGCGCCCGCCCGCCTCTTGCACGGCGCGCGCCAGCCTCAGAATCTTTTCGGGGACGGGAGAAGTCATCGGGAACTTCACGACGGAGACACGACTAGAACGATTTCAAACTTGAGATTTGAAATCGCGAATTCTTACGGCTGTGTCTCTGTGGTAAACCTCGGATGCTCTACGCACGCGGCGCGGCGGGGGGTTCGTCGTCATCATCGTCATCGTCGTCGTCATCATCGTCGCCGATGTCGTCTCCGCCCTCGTAGTCGTCGTCATCGTCGTCGTCTTCGAAGTCTTCTTCGTCGTCGAAGTCTTCGGGGTCGTCAACGAGAATCTGGACGCCGCGAGTGGAAGGGAGACAACTGATGATCTGGACGCGGTCGATGCGCGTCATCTCGGACGACGCGTGCCAGAGCTTGACCCAGAAGCTGCGCGTGTCGCCGTGGACGACGAAGGTCGAGCCGTCCATCATGACGGGGACGGGCACGGCCTCGGTCCCGTCGCGCAGCTCTTCGAGGAGTTCGGGCACGTACTGCCGGAACTGCTCGAACTGGAGGACGACCGCGGACTCGTCCACCTCAGCGGGCGGCAGCTCGACGGGGTCGTCCGACTCCAGAAGCAGCCGCGATTCGGTCTGTTGGTTTCTCTTCTTGACTACGGCCATACGCTTAGCACCTGACTCCCAGCCGTTTCTTCAAATAGTCCGGCAGCTCGGCGGCCTTGACGCGCTCCTGGCTCCAGGTGTCGCGGTCGCGGACGGTGACGGCCTCGTCTTCGAGCGACTGGTGGTCGATGGTGACGCAGAAGGGCGTGCCGATCTCGTCCTGCCGCGCGTAGAGCTTGCCGATGCCGCCCGTGTCGTCGTAGACGGCGCGCATCGAGGGCTGCAACTCCTTCTTGACGGCCTTCGCCATCGAGACGATCTCGGGCTTGTTCTTCGCGAGCGGCAACACGGCGACCTTGATGGGCGCGAGTTCCGGGTGGAGTTTCAGCACGACGCGCGTCTCGCCCTTGTCGGTCGTGCGCTCGGTGTAGGCGTCCATCATGAAGGCGAGGAGCGAGCGGTTGACGCCCGACGCGGGCTCGATGACGTGCGGGTAGAAACGCTCCTTCGCCGCCTCGTCGAAGTATGAAAGGTCAGCGGTCGAATCGGTGTTGCGCCGCTTCCCTTCCGCGTCCTCGGGCTTGTTCGAGTGCTGCTTCAAATCGAAGTCGGTGCGGTAGGCGATGCCCATCAACTCTTCCCACTGCTTCGCCTCCTCGGCGCGCTCGGGGAAGTAACGGTACATGATGTCCACCGTCCGCTTCGAATAGTGCGCGAGCTTGTCCTCCGGCACCTCGTAGAGGAAGAGGTTCTCGCGGGCGACGCCCAGGGACGTGTACCAACCGAGGTACTGCTCGACCCAGTAATCGACGAGTTGGAAGTGTTCGGCGTCGGGGCGGACGAAGTACTCCATCTCCATCTGCTCGAACTCGCGCGTGCGGAGGATGAAGTTGCCGGGCGTCACCTCGTTGCGGAACGACTTGCCGACCTGCGCGACGCCGAAGGGGAGCTTGCGGCGGGTCGTCGTCTGCACGTTGAGGAAGTTGATGAAGATGCCCTGCGCCGTCTCGGGCCGCAGGTAGGCGAGCGCGGCGGGGTCTTCCTCCTCGGCGACGGCGCCGAGCCGCGTCTGCAACATCATGTTGAAGGGGCGCGGCTCCGTCCAGTCCTTCGCGCCGCACTTCGGGCAAGCCACGTCCGAGAGGTCTGCGCCTTCACCGCCAAACTCTTCGACCAGTTTGTCGGCGCGGAAGCGCGACTTGCACTTGCGGCAATCGACGAGCGGGTCGTTGAAGGTCTCCTCGTGCTCGGAGTACTTCCAGACGTTTCGGTTGAGGATGATGGAAGAGTCGATGCCCTCGATGTCGTCGCGCTCGTAGACGAGCCAGCGCCACCACGCGCGCTTGACGTTGTTGGCGAGTTCCACGCCGAGCGGGCCGTAGTCCCACGCGCTGCCCAGGCCCCCGTAAACCTCCGAAGAGGGGAAGACGAACCCGCGCCGCTTCGAGAGCGACACGACCGTGTCGATGTTCGTTGCTGCCAATGTGCTTCTCCGGTAAATGGTGAATGGTAAATGGTGAATGGCGGGCAGACGCGCGCGTCTTTCCATTCACCATTCACCATTTACTATTTGCCAGCATGGTAGCAGCCGCACGGCGCAGTTGAAAAGAAGGGAGGGGCGACGCCGCGCCGGGCGACACCCCTCCCTTCGGTTTTCGAGACTGCCGCCGCGCTACTTCGTGGCCGGCGCCTGGACGTTAACGTCGATCTCGGTCTTCTTCGTCCCGCCCCCTAAGAAGCCGCTGCGCCACGCGAAAACGGCGGCGATGACGACGATCAGAAAAATAACCACGATGGCAACTACGCCGGTGTTGCTTGAGCCTTCTCCATCAGCCATTGTCTTTGAATCCTCCTGGAAATCCGTTCTTGTTAACGACGCCCCCGAAGGGCCGTAAGCGAGGTAAAAGTTCTGAAACTACGCAACGAAAAGGTATGAAGCGCCCTCCCTCGTTTCAATACCGTACGCCGCAGAGCGCCCACACGCGGTCTATAGAAAAGCGCGTGCCACAGGGCGAAAGTAGTCAGGAGTCAGTAGAAACCCTACAGCTTTCATCATCAATGACCACAACGCGGAGTGATACTGACTACTTTCTTAAAGCAGAGGCGCCGTGCCCCGATTCCGGAACACGGCGCTCTTGAGTGTCGAGTTCGGCCGGTGCGTCAGTCGCGGCGCGTGCGGCGTTCGTCGGGGGTGATGGTCGGGGTCGGGCGCGGGGGCTCGGCGCCCTGCGGGACGACCCAGAGTTCGAAGCTGTTCGACTCGCGGTAGCCGCCGTTGATCGTGATGATGCGGTCGCGGCTGATGCCGCGCGTGGTCGTCAGGTAGTCGGCCGCGCGCTTCGTCATGCGGTCGGCCTCGCCCGCGCGGCTGTTGCGCCCCGCGTAAGCGATGATGTAGCCGGTCGCGCCCGGGCTGTTCTGAAGCTCGATGGCGAGGTTGTCAAATCGCGCCTTGTCGTCGTCGTGCGCGATGGACGGGAACTCGTCAAAGCGCTTGACCGGCGTGATGGTCGGGAGCCCCGAGACGCCCGTCGCGGCCTGCGCGGTCTGCCGGCACGAGCGGTCGCCGGAGCCGTCGTCCACGACGAGGATGGCCGTCACGCGCTTGTTGCCGAGACCCGACGAGTCAACCGTAATCGTCGGCGTGCCGACGCCCGAAAGGATGCGCGCCGCGGGCGGACTCACCGTCCAGGTGTAGTTGAGCGCCGAAGGACCTTGATAGCCAACGTCGGCCGTGAAGGTCACGATGTCGCCGTCGGCGACCTGCGCCGGGGCGGTGACGTTGACCGGGTACGGGCAAGGGCTGGCGGCGATGGCCGGAATCTCGATGGTGCGCGGGCGGTAGTTGAGCGCGATGCAGTTCTTGCGGCCCGCGATGATGTTGAAGGTCTGCGCCCAGCGCGTGTTGTTCGGGAAGAGAATCTCGACGGTGTGCTGGCCGGGGTCGAGTTCGATGGCGCGGACGTAGTCGGTCGTCTCGCCCGCGGGCTGGCCGTCGATGGTGATGGGGTAGCCGCCGGGCTGCGTCGAGACCTCGATGCGCCCCGTCGTCGGCTGCTGGTTCTTCTTGTTCTTCTGCTTCTTGGCCTCGGCGCCGGCGGTCAGCAGGAGCGCGGCGCAAGCGGCGAGCACCACGAAGGCGGCCAGAGCGGCTCTCGGTCGCGGCATGGTTTAGACCTCCTCCGTCGTCGTCGCGCTCAGGTTCAACTCTTCTTCCCGCTTGCGGCCGTAGCGGCGGCGCGTGCCGGCGCCGATGGCGAGCAGCCCCGACCCGAAGAGGAGCAGTGACAGAGGCTCCGGCACGGGGTTGGTGGGCGGCGTGGGCGTCGTCGGCGGGTTGGTGGGCGGGACCTCGTCGTCGCCGCCCGCGCAGATGCCGCTCACGCAGACGAGCGGGATGCCGGCGAGCGTCCACCAGGGAAAGCCGCCACCGGGAATCCTGGTCGGCGGCGGAATCTCGCCGCAGTCGCAGACCGTGCCGGTCACGTCGCCGAGGTCCACGGTCTCGACCTTGCCGCCGCTCTGCGAGAGCGTCGGGTCGGACGTGGTCGTGGTGACGGTGGAACCGTTGGGGGCGGGCGCCTGCTGGCCGTTGGCCTGCTGCTCCTGTGTGGAGGCCGCGCCGCTCTGCGTCAAACCATCCTGTGCCGTCCCTTGCGCGCCGAGGCGCAGACGCACCTCGGTGGCCGGGCGCAACTGGCCGCCCGCGCCGGCCGTGCGCACCAGTTCACCGTAGGTGATGGTGCCGGCCTGCGCCGCAGGCGCGGCTGCGAGCATGACGCCGAGCATCAGAGCGATTGTGCGGAATGCTTGATGCCTCATCGCGGGGTCGTCCTCCTTGAACCCATTCCCCTCACCTGCGTTTTAAACCTTATTGACATTGGGGCAATTCGGTTGATTCTGCTGAACGGGCGCGGCCTCGAACCGGCGGAGACGGCAAAACGGCCATCGGCGGCGTCGCCTCCGGCCTCGCCTGTTCCCGTATCTGCCCGTTATCTAAAAGACTTGCGGCGAAACCTCTTCCGGTTTACCGCATTGAGAAGAGACTCCGAATAGCCTTTGAGTTCCAATTTCGGATGCTCATTAAACCCGCCCCCGCGCCACCCTGTCAAGATAAAAAAAGGGTCCGCCGCGCCGGGCGAACCCTTTCTCTCTCAGAAATTAAACACGGGGCGTCACCGTCAGTCCCCGTCGCCCTGACCGGCGGCCTCGGCGCGCCCGCCGCCGTTGCCCGACTTCTGCTTCTCGTCGCGGAGCACGGCCTTGCGGGAGAGCTTAATCTTGTTGCCCTCCTTGCCGATGCACTTGACGAGAATCTGCTGCCCCTCCTTCAACTCGTCGCGCACGTCGCGGACGCGGTGCTCGGCGATTTCGGAGATGTGCAGCAGGCCGTCGGTGCCGGGGAAAATCTCGACGAACGCCCCGAAATCGACGATGCGCGAGACCGTGCCGAGGTACTGCTCGCCGATTTCGGCCTCGGCCGTCAGCCCCCGGATGCGGGCGATGGCCGCCTGCGCGGCGTCGCCGTCGGCGGTGGCGATGAAGATGGTGCCGTCGTCTTCAACGTCAATCTTGGCGCCCGTCTCCTCGACGATGGAGCGGATCATCTTGCCGCCCGGTCCGATCACGTCGCGGATGCGGTCGGGGTTAATCTTGATGGTGATGATGCGCGGCGCGTAGGGGCTCAGTTCCTCGCGCGCCTCGGGGATGGCCTGCTCCATGATGGAGAGGATGTGCATGCGCCCCTTCTTGGCCTGCTCCAGGGCCTCGGCCATGATCTGGGCGTTGATGCCGGCAATCTTGATGTCCATCTGGAGCGCGGTGATGCCTTCGCGCGTGCCGGCGACCTTGAAGTCCATGTCGCCGTAGTGGTCTTCGGCGCCCGCGATGTCGGAGAGGATGGCGTAGCGGTTGCCCTCCATCACCAGGCCCATCGCGACGCCCGCGACCGCCGCCTTGATGGGGACGCCCGCGTCCATCATCGAGAGCGAGCCGCCGCAGACCGTCGCCATCGACGAGGAGCCGTTCGACTCCGTGATGTCCGAGACGATGCGCAGCGAGTACGGGAAATCCGCTTCACTGGGGAGCACGGGCTCCAGCGCGCGGCGCGCAAGGGCGCCGTGGCCTATCTCGCGGCGCGAGGTGGAACCGAAGCGGCCGACCTCGCCCACCGAGTAGTGCGGGAAGTTGTAGTGCAGCAGGAAGCGGCGCTTAATCTCGCCCGACTCAAGGTCGTCCATGAACTGCTCGTCTTCCTTCGTGCCGAGCGTCGAAGTCACAATCGCCTGCGTCTCGCCGCGCGTGAAGAGGGCCGAGCCGTGGACACGCGGGAGCCAGTTGACCTCGATGTCGATGGGGCGAATCTCGCTGAACTTGCGATTGTCCGGGCGGCGGCGTTTGCCGAGAATGTCCTCGCGGAAAATCTTCTCCTTGAGGTGGTCGAAGACCTTCTTCGCCTGCTGGCGCTGGTCGGGCGCGTCCTCGGGGTAAGACTCGACGACCTCCTTCTTGAGCGCGTCAACGGCGGCGTAGGACTCGATTTTGCCCAGCGCCTCGGTGTTGAGCGACTGGCGGAGGCGTTCGGCGTAGTTGCGCTCGATCTCGCCGAGCATCTCTTCGTTCAGCGCGGGCGCCTCGACGGGCCGCTTCTGAACGTCGAGCGCCTTGTAGAGTTCCTTCTGCCAGCGGCACAGGCGGTTGATCTCCTTGTGCGCGAGCATGAGGGCCTCGACCATGATCTCCTCCGACACCTCCTTGGCGCCGGCCTCGACCATGACGATGGCCTCCTCGGTGCCGGCGACGACGAGGTTGAGGCGCGACTCGCGCACCTCGTCGTAGGTCGGGTTGATGACGTAGCGGCCGTCAATCAGGCCGACGCGCACGCCCGCGATGGGCTGCGGGAACGGGATGTCCGAGAGGTAGAGCGCCATCGACGCGCCCGTGATGGCCAAAACGTCCGGGTCGTTTTCGTCGTCGGCCGAGATGACCGAGGCGATGACCTGCGTCTCGTTGCGGTAGCCTTCCGTGAAGAGCGGGCGGCAGGGGCGGTCGATCATGCGGGCGGTCAGGACTTCTTTCTCGCCGGGACGCCCCTCGCGGCGGAAGTAGTTGCCGGGGATGCGACCGGCCGCGTAGTTGTGCTCGCGGTACTCGACCGTGAGCGGGAAGAAGTCGATGCCTTCGCGGGGCGCGCCCGCGCCGACCGCCGCGACTAAAACCATCGTGTCGCCGTAGCGGACGATAACGGAGCCGTGCGCCTGCTTGGCGACGCGGCCGACCTCGACCGACAGCTCGCGGTCGCCCAGTTTGATCTTCTCTCTCAGTAATTTCTTGGCTGCCATCTTTATCTCGTCTCCTTCGGGCGGGTCGTCCGCCTGGCGGAGACGACCTGTGGATTTGCGCAACGTCTCATCCGCCGCGCTCTGGCCCGGAAATGTTCGGTCGGTCGGGTCGGTCCCGCGCCCCCGCTACGTGAGGCGGGGGCGGGTCCGTGCCTGAAAAGAAAAAGCGGCACCCGCTCCAACCGTGAAGCCGGTGCCGCCTTCTGCTCTGCTGCTTAAGGCCGCTTCCCCCCGTCCGCGCGCGAAAGTGTTTGCCGTCACGTTCGGCCACTCCCGCCCGCCTGTCACTGGACGCGGGGCTTTGTTAAAGAGACTTTCGTCTTCGTACACTTACTGGCTGCGAACCCAAAAGGGCCGCGCGGCGCCGTGCTGCTACCGGTTAGCGGCGCAGGCCGAGCTTGCTGATGAGTTCGTGGTACCCTTCGATGTCTCTACGCTTGAGGTAATCGAGCAGGCTCCTGCGCTGCGAGACCATCTTGAGCAGCCCCCGCCGCGAGTGGTTGTCCTTCTTGTGAGTCTTGAAATGCTCGGTCAGCTCGTTGATGCGCTGCGTGAGCAGGGCGACCTGCACCTGCGGCGAGCCGGTGTCGCCCTCGTGCGTCTTGTACGTGTCGATGATGCTTTCCTTGACCTCTGTTGCTAACGCCATGACTGTTCTGGATGGTCCTCCCAGACCGCAGTAGACCTGACCCTATCCTCAGGCAACCGCTAGAGTTAATTTACTGACCCTGGGAATTTAACACGCGCCCGCGCGGGGTGTCCAGCCGACCCGCCCCAGGGGAACTTCCCCGGCCGCCCCTCACCTCTTGAGTTCGTCCTCGATGAGCGCGCGCAAATCCTGCTGACTGAAGCGCGCCAGTTGCCGGCCGTTGACGAAGAAGGTGGGCGTCCGGGCGACGCCGAGGCTCTGCCCGTCGCGCCTGTCCCGCTCGACCTTCGCGGCGTAACGGTTCGCGGCGACTGCGGCGCGCACCCTCTCCACGTCGAGCCCCAGCTCGGCGGCGTACCGCTCGAAGAGGACGCCCGCGGGCTCGCGCCGGGCGGGCGGGGCGGCGTGCCCGCCGTGGCCGTGTATCTCGCCCCACTCGGGCTGGCGGCGGAACAGAAGCTCCTGCATCTCCCAGTATTTCCCCTGCTCGCCCGCCGCCTCCGTGACGGTCGCCGCCAGCACGGAGTTCGGGTGGAAGGGCATGTACCTGACGACCAGCCTCACCTTGCCGTCGTAGTCCTTCAGAATCCTCTTCACCGTCGGGTGGAACGCGCCGCAGGACTCGCACTCCGGGTCGAGGAATTCGACCACGGTGACGGGGGCGTTCGCGGGTCCGAGCGTGGGGCTGTCCGGGCGCACCAGCGCGTCGTTCGACCCGCCGCCGGACCTGCGCTCGCTCTGCACGGAGTCTCTGTAATAGCCCGCGCCGAGGACGGCCGCGACGACCACCACAATCGCTATCAGAGCCAGTATCTTGACCTCTTTCCGCATGCTACTCTCTTTCCGTTTCCGGCCTATGGAAGAACAGGCACAGGGCCACCGTGGCGAACGACGCCAACCCCATGAGCGGGATCGTGACGAAGCCCAGCCACTCGATCTGCCTCTCGGTGCACGAAGCCCCCTCCGAGCAGGGGGTGAGCGTCTCGGGGATGACGCCGTAGTAGAGCAGGTTGTGGTAGACCGAGACCGCCAGGCCCCCGAGGCAGAGCGGCAGCGCGTAAGCCCGCATCCGCCCGTCGCGCGAGACGATTCCCGTCGCGATAATCAGGACGAGCGGATACATCGCGACGCGCTGATACCAGCACAGCACGCACGGCGGCAGCCCCATCACCTCGCTGAAGAAGAGGCTCCCCACGGTCGCCAACAGGGCGACGACCCACGCCAGGTACGCAAGGCCGCCGCGTCCGCCTCCAATGCTCAACAGAAACCTCCTCCCGCCCTCGCCCGAGAGAGCGCGTCGGCGAATAACATAACAGAACGGCCCGCCGGATTTCATCGCGCGGAGTGCGCGGGAGGGATGTGTCGGGGTGGACTTGTCTGTTACCATGCGGCACGATTTTTACTCGTAACTAGACGGGGGAATATTTCATGGACGCCAGCGAGGAGAAGGTCGAAGAGAGGGCGCGCATACTGGTCGTGGGTGGCGGGTTCGGGGGGCTGTTCACGGCGCTCGGGCTCGCGGGCGCGGGCGACGTGACGCTCGTCGCCAACGACGACCACTTCCTGCACACGCCGCTGCTCTACGAGTACCTGAGCGGCGAGGTCGAGGAGTGGCACATCGCGCCGCACTACCGCGAATTGATCGGCAAGGACAAGGTGCGCTTCGCGCAGGGCGCCGTGACCGACGTGGACTTCGACCGCAAAGAGGTCACGGTCGCCGGGCGCGTCCGCAAACTCGCTTACGACTATCTCGTCCTCGCCGTCGGCGGCATCACGAACTTCTGGGGCGTCGAGGGCGCCGAGCAGCACGCGCTCCCCTTCCGCAAGATTCGCCACGCAGACGAACTGCGTCAGCGCATGATCGACGCGCTCGACCGCATCCCGCCCGACGCCGCGCCGCAGGACGCGCGCCGCGCCGCGACCTTCGTCGTCGTCGGGGGCGGCGCCTCGGGCGTCGAGTTGGCGACGAAGATGTCCGACCTCCTGCGCGACGCCTTCAAGCGGCGCGGCCTGCGCGGCGAGCCGCGCGTCGTCGTCGTCGAGATGGCGAAGGGGGTCGTCCCCGGCATGGACGAGGCCATCCGCGAGGCCGTCGTCGGCGTCCTGCAAGAGAAACTCGTCGAGGTCTTCACGGAGACGCGCGTCGTGCGCGTCTCCCGCGACGGCGTGGAGCTTGAGCACGCGGGCGAGCGCGAGACGATAGAGGCGGCGGCCGTCGTCTGGACGGCGGGCGTGCGCGTCAACCCGCTGGTCGAGCGCCTCGACGTGGAGAAGACGCAGCACGGCCTCGTCGTCGTCGAGCGCACGCTACAGGTGCGCGGCCGGCCCGAGGTCTTCGCGCTCGGCGACATGGCCTACTACCCGCACATCCCCGCGAGCCTCGCCGGCACGGCGCAGATCGCCTTCCAGCAGTCGAAACTCGTCGAGCGCAACGTGCAGGAACTCATCGACGGCGGCGTCCCGGCGGCCGGGCACTTCGAGGAGTTGGGCGAGGCCGTCAGCCTCGGCACGGACGACGCGGCGGTCCTCACGGCCGGGCACGTCGTCACCGGCGAGCTCGCGCGGCAGGCGCGCTTCGCCCTCTACACGACGCGGCTGCCGACGTGGCACCACCGGCTCCGCGTCGGCGCCGCATGGTTCTTCGGCGGCAAGTCGCCGCGCCCGCTCGGGCTGCAAGGGGATATAATCAAAGGGTGAGGTGAGCTTATGGCGTCTTTACCCGACTACTACCTGAGCCCGGAAGAGTACCTGAGCCTGGAACGTCGCGCCGAATTTAAGAGCGAGTACGTTGACGGCGTGGCCTACGCGATGGCTGGTGGCAGCGAGCGGCACAACCTGATCGCCGCCAACATCATCATCACGCTCGGCGTGCAGCTCAGAGACCGCCCCTGCCGCGTGTACCCGAGCGACCTCAAGGTGAGAGTGCCTAACTCAAGGAAGTTCTTCTACCCGGACGTTTCGGTCGTCTGTGGCGAGACGCAGTTCGCCGACGAGGAGCGGGACGTTATCTTAAACCCCGTCCTCGTCGCGGAGGTGCTGTCGGACAGTACGGAGGCGTTTGACCGCGGGAGAAAGTTTTCGTCTTACCAACAGATCGAGTCCCTGCGCGAGTACCTGCTCGTGTCGCAGGGCGAGTTCGTCGTCGAACATTACCTCCGGCAGGAGAACGGCTGGTTCTACACCAAGGCGAGCGGCCTTGACGCCGCGCTCGCCCTCCCGGCGCTCGACTGCCAGATTGCCCTGAACGACCTCTACAACAAGGTGACGTAAAGGTTGAGCGGCGGCGAAGCCGAGGCGGAGATAGTCACCATCCGACAGTAAGGTTGATGATGAAGGGGACGCGGTTCGGCGTCCCCTTTATCATTCGTGCTTCATCATCCGCCGTTCCGCTTACGCGGGGTTGCGGGGCGGCGGCTTGATCTCGAAGTGTGCGTGGTTGGCGTGCCCCGACGCGGCCATGCAGAGCCCTTCGGCGACGAGCACCTGGTCGCTCAGGAGCACGCGGCTCGCCTGCGGCTGCTGGCGGAAGGCGATGATCATGGCGCGCATGGCCTTGCGGTCGTAGCTGGCGCTGGTCACCTCGATGCCGCCGGTCGAGCCGTTCTTGCGCGGCAGGCGGATGTCGCAGGCCAGCCCCGACTCGTGCGTGGCGTGCATCGGCGTGTCGCCGCCCTGCGGCAGGCTGAAGTCGTTGAGCGTGAGCAGCGCCGCCTTGGGGTTGGCGCTCAGGTGGTTATCCTTGTAGGCGAGGGCCGTGGCGCGCAGCGTGTCGGCCAGCCAGTTGGTGCCGAAGTCGTGCGCGTCGTCGGTCTGCTCCAGCTCGTGGTTGTGGAAGCCCTCGGCGGCCGAGCCCTGCGGCATCTGAATCCAGCGCGGCGCGTTGTCGGCGTTGAGCCACTTGAGCGTGTCGCCGCCCGGGTCCACGCGCCCGTCGCTGCCGAGGTTGACCTGGTTGCGCCCGTTCTTGATGGCCTGGAAGAGCTTGATGGCCTTGACGGTGGTCGGCCCCATGATGTCGTCGGCGGTCAGCCAGTCGAAGCCCAATTCGATGAGCCGCGCCTTGACCGCCTTCACGTCGGCCGAGTTGTTCACGGCGCCGAGCCCGACGCTCTTCTTGATGTTGACAGGTGGCATCTGCGTACTCCTTCAAAGATTGGAATGGGGTCGGCGAGGCGGCCCGCTCACTGAGTAGTGTTGCGGGGCGCGGAAACGTTTCGGCGGACGCGGCGAGGTTAAGGGAGGGTTGCGGCCGCCTCGCAGGAGTCGAGGGCGGGCGCTTCGTCTTCGGGCTCGGGGCCGCCTTCGCCGAGGTAGGGGCGGCCGGCGGCGACCGTCTCGAAGTACTCGGAGATGCGGTCCAAGACCTCGTCAACCGTGTGCGAGTGGTAGATGACCTGCCGGAAGCGCGCGCCGCCGTGCAGACCCTTGGTGAACTGGCCGGCGAGCTGCTTCATGCGGCCGACGGCGGCGAACTCGGGCATGTCCGCGCGCAGCAAATCGAAGTATTCGATGAGGACTTCGCGCTTGTCGTCGAGCGTCGGCTCGAAGGGTGCGCGCCCTTCGAGCGTGTCCTCGATCTGTCTAAAAATCCACGGGTTCGCCATCGCGCCTCGGCCGATGAGGATGCCGTCACAGCCCGTCTCGCGCCAACGCTTGAAGGCGCCCTCAATCGTCACCACGTCGCCGCTGCCAGAGACGGGGACCGAGACGACCTCCTTCACCTGCCGCACCAAATCCCAGTCGGCGAAGCCCTTGTAAGCCTGCTCCTTCGTCCGGCCGTGGAGCGCGATGTGCTCGGCGCCGCAGGCTTCGGCGAGCCGCGCGACCTCGACGGCGTTGCGGTGGCTATCGTAGAAGCCCGCGCGTATCTTGACGGTGAGCGGGATGCTGATGGCCTTCTTAATCTCTTTAAGAATCGTCTCCAAGCGCGGCAGGTCGCGCAGGAGCCCGGAGCCGCCGCCGTGCTTGACGACCTTCGGCGCGGGGCAGCCGCAGTTCACGTCGAGGATGTCCGCGCCGACCTCCTCGGCCATCTCGGCGGCCATGCGCATGCGCTCGGGCTGGCCGCCGAAGATTTGGACGGCGAACGGGCGCTCGTATGCGTGGAAGCGCATCTGCCGCTTCGACTTCGGGTTGTTGCGCGTTAAGCCCTCGACCGAGATGAACTCGGACACCGTCAACCCGATGCCGCCGCGCCGCTTCAAAAGCGCACGGAACGCCACGTCCGTCACCCCCGCCATCGGCGACAGCACCAGCGGCGGATTTATCTCGACATCTCTAATCTTGAAAGGCTTCATAACAACTAACGAGGAAGTAGGAACGCTGAACGATGAACTGATTACAAGTCGTTCGTCTTACAGTTCATCGTTCAGCGTTTCTACTTCCTACTTCCAAAGTTCGACGCCGGTTGCGAGGAAGGTCACCTCGTTGGCGGTGCCGTCGGGGTTGGTCTTGATTTTGGCGCCGTCGTCTTTGACGAGGTGCTCGACCGTCTCTTTGCTCAACGTCTTGACCTTGAGCGTGCCCTCGGCGCGGAAGTTCATCTCGGAGGCGTCCTTGGGCACGGCGAACTTGTGGTCGAAGGTGACGCGGATGGCGCCTTCGTCCTTTGACTTCGGGCCAATCTCCATCCAGCAGCCTTCGGCCTGACAGACGCGGCGGACGACGCCTTCGATGACGACCGCCTTGTCGGCGTACTTCCGTGGCTCCTTCAGAGCGTCGGCGAACGAGACGCGCCTGGTCTCGGCGCCGATAGTCTCGCCGCGTAGGACGCGGGTTGAAGAGTCGGCGGCGGCCGTCGGCTCCTGCTTGTGTTGTTGACCGTGTTGCGCCTCCTGCGCGGTGGCGCCGGCGGCGCAGGCGCAGAGGAACAGGGCGGCGAATAATGTTTTCATCACGGAAATGCGCTATCCTTTCGCGGCAAAGCTTAACGTTACATCGGCCGGGATTTTCCGAACCGAGGGATTATAGCAATGCGGCACAGGCTCATCCAGTGGGTCGGCATCGCCTGGACGCTTCTTTACGCGGCGCTCGTCGTCTGGCTCTACGCGGCGGCGCCGCAGAGCCTCGCCGAGGTCGGGACGCAGGCGAGCGTCGCCGCCGGCACTTACGAGGTTGACCGCGCGCGCTTCGACGCGGGGCGCGCGCTGTTCCTGCGCGAGCAGTACGCGGCGGCGCGCGGCGAGTGGGAGCGGGCCGACCCCGCGCGGCGCGACGCGCGCACGCAGTTCTACGTCGCATACTCCTTCTACCGCCAGGGCTGGGGGCGCGTCTACAGCGACGACGCACTCTACCGTCAGGGGCTCGAATCAGCCAACCTCGCCATCAACCTTTCGAGCAGCGCGCCGCTCACAATCGAAGACCCCGAGCTTAAGATTCACTCCGCCGCCGAATTGAAGGCCGAGCTTGAGAGCGGTCTTGAACGAACGTCAGACGACTTCAACCCTCTGAAGGTCTTCCGCGAGCGCAAATGAGAGTTGTTAACGCCGGGAGCGCGGGCATCCCTGCCCGCCATGAGCGTGAGGGCGCGAATAGAGGGAGACTTTATGTCTCAAGGTTGTGGGATAAAGCATCACGGCTAAGCGTGCTGAAGCACGCTTTGGCGGGCAGGGATGCCCGCGCTCCCAGGAGATGACTGAGACACGCACGACGAACCGCGCGCTGCTGAGACACGTGCTGCTGCCGACCATCTTCCTGACGGTGGCGCTGCTCGGGGGCGTGCGCGTCGCGGCCGACACGAAGGCGCTGCTGTTCGTGCCGCCGCCGCTCGTGACGTTGATACTGGCTGTGATGCTGCTGGTGCTGTTCGCGCGCGGGGGCGCGGTGCGGGTCGGGAGTTGGTTGTCGGCCGACAACGGGGCGGTCGAGAACGTGTCGCACGCGCTCGTGCTCGGGTCGCTCTTCTTCGCGTCGGCGCAGGCGTTCAACTCGGTGCTGCCGGACGCGGGGCTGCCACGGCTCGTGCTCGCGTTCTTCTTTCTGTGGACGCTCTGGCAGAACCAGTTCTCCGCGTTCGACGCGCGGCGACTGCTGCGCAGCCTCGCGGCGCTCTTCGGGACGGCGTTCGTCGTCAAGCACCTGCTGCTTGCCTCAATCAGCGACCCGACAGGCGGCTGGCTGCGGCGCCTGACGGCGGCCGTGCTCGAAGGCGTCGCGCTCGGCGGCCCTCCCTACGCCGCCTCGACCGGCTACGTCTCCTTCTTCGCGCTCGCGCTCTACGTCTTCGGCCTCTTCCTGCTCCCGCCCGCGCCGACGGTTGAAAGTGTTGCGGATGAGAGTCGCGCCGTCCTCCTCGCGCGCGACCTCAAACAACTCCCCGCGCGCGAGCGCGCGCTCCTCATCGAAGAGTTGAGCCGCGAAACAGAGAAAGAGGAAGAAGTGTTGTAGGTTCCGAGTCTCGCCCGAGTCACGAAGACCGTGTGCCAAGCAACTTACTAACCTCGGAGCCGGGCGTCAGGTCAGTTGTCCAACCGAAGCTCCCCTGGTCGAGCATCTCCGTCCCGGCGCGTAGCAGCGCGGTGAGGGCCGCGCGCGCCAGCGCCCCTCCGGTGCTTATTCTCTTCGCGCCGGCCTCCGCCAACCGCGCGACCGTCACGCCCTTCACCATCGGCCCCAGCACGTTCAACGGCCTCCGCAACGCGCCCGCCACCGCGCGGACTTCGTCGAGCGTCGTGAGGGCCGGCGCGTACAGGACATCCGCCCCCGCCGCCTCGAACGCCTGGAGGCGGCGGATCGTGTCGTCGAGGTCGTGCCGGCCGTGGAGCAGGTTCTCGGCGCGCGCCGTCAGGACGAATGGGAAGTCGAGCGAGCGTGCCGCCTCGACGGCCGCCTGAACGCGCTCGACCGCCAGCCCGAAGTCGTAGATGGGATTCGACGGGTCGCCGCTGTAATCTTCAATCGAGCCGCCGACCAGTCCCGTCTGCGCCGCGAGCCGGATGGTCTCGGCGGCCCGTTCGGGGTCGTCCGCGAAGCAGTTCTCCAGGTCCGCGCTGACGGGCAGGTCGGTCGCCGCGCAGAGGGCTCGGCAGTGTTCGAGCACCTCGCTCAGCTCGACCTGTCCGTCCGTCCTTCCGAGCGAGTTGGCGAACCCGGCGCTCGTCGTCGCCAGCGCCTCGAAGCCCAGCCCGGCCAGCAGCCGCGCCGAGCCGCCGTCCCAGGGGTTCGGGATGACGAAGGCGCCCTCACGCTCGTGCAGCGCCCTGAACCTCTCCGCCTTCTCTTTCTGTGTCGCGGCCATAGGTGCTCGCCCAATCTACCGGAAGCTGTTGTCGTCCGCCGACGGCCCGTAGAGCGCCGGCACCTTCGCGCCCAACAGGCGCAGGTAGACCGTCATCTGGCCGCGATGATGCGCCCAATGGCTGAGCGTGTCCCGAATCATCTCGTGGCGCGCGCCCTCCCACACGACCTGCCCGCGCGCCAGCAGCCGCCAGGAGGTCCGCAGGTGCTCGTCGCTGGTCTGTTCGAGCGCCGCGCGCGCGTCGGCCACGGCCTTCTCCAGCGATGCCTTGAGCGCGCCGCTCGTCTCGTCTCTGGGCCGTTCTATCTTCGGGCCGTCGGCCGGGGCCACGTCCAGCTCTTCCCGCGTGACGATCATGGCGACCCACGAAGGGATCGTCGCCACTAGCTCGGCGAGGTAACCGAAGACCATCGACTTGTCGTGCGGCTTCCAGTCGTGCTTGCCCTCCGGCACCTGCTCAAGCGCCCGGCGGGAACGCTCCGCTTCGCGCTCAAAGTCGGCCAGCAGCAGTTCGGTCAGCTTCATGCGCCCTCCTCACGTCTCGCCCATCACCGACGTGCATCCTACACGCCGCGCGCCCTTTAGTTAAGCCGAACAGAGGAAGAGGGCCGGGCGTAAAAAGCCCCGAGCCCTCTTCTCTTCCTCCCCTTCGCAAAGGAAAACTTACCAGTTGACGACAAGCGCCTGTTCGGCCTCCCAGACCGGCACGTCCTCGCGGATGGCGACGCGGTTGAGCCGCGCCTTGTCCGTGAGCAGTCGGCCCGCGCCCTGCGCGACCGCCGCGAGCGGGTTGTCGGCCACCGCGACGTGCAGCCGCAGGTCCTTCTGTAAACGCTCGGCCATGCCGCCGAGGAGCGCGCCGCCGCCCGTCAGGATGAGACCCGTCTGGTAGATGTCCGCCGTCACCTCGGGCTTCGACTCTTCGATGGCGCGGCGCGCGCCCGTGATGATCTCCGCGACCACGGGCTCAAGCGCCTCGCGCACTTCGGATGATTCGATCTCGACGACCTTCGCCAGCCCGTCCGTCACCTGCTTGCCGACGATCTCCATCTTGCCTTCGCAGTTCTCGCCGACGTGGCCCAACTGCTTCTTGATGTTCTCGGCCGTGCGCTCGCCGAGCTGCATCTCGTACTTCGAACGCACGTAGTCAATGATGGCCTGGTCCATCGCGTTGCCGGCGGCGGGCAGGCTGTGCGACGAGACGACCGCGCCCGAGGCGATGATGGCTACGTTGGTCGTGCCGCCGCCGATGTCAACGACGAGGTGCGCGCGCTCGTCGTCCTGCCGGAGCCCCGCGCCGAAGGCGGCGCAGAGTCCCTCGTCAACCAGGTCAACCCGCGTGGCCTTGGCGTCGCGCGCGGCGTCGCGGACCGAGCGCTGCTCAAGCGTCGTCGAAGAGCCGGGCACGCCGATGATGACGTGGCTGCGGCGGTGGCCGCCGCCGAGCGCGCGGCCGATGAAGGCCTTGAGCATCTTCTCGACCGCGTCAAAATTTTCGATGGTGCCGCCTCGGACGGGGCGGTAGACTTCAACGTCCTTGGGCTCGCGGCCGAGCATCTTGTAGGCTTCCGCGCCGACTTCCAGGACCTCGCCCGTGTACCTGTGGATGGCGACGGCCGACGGCTCGTTGAGGACGACGCCGCGGTCGGGCGCGAAAATGAGCGTGTTGACGGTGCCCAAATCAATCGCCAAATCGTCCGTAAATATACTGCTCAGGATGTTCATAGCTCCCCCACTTGTCCTCACTGCTTCGCTTGTGGACGTTATTCGCCGAGGTCAACTGAGGCTGGGCAAGTGGCGTTCCACTTAAACAGAGACGCATAACCGCCGCTTTTCCAAAAACGGCCCGCCGCACCGCGTTTCGTTTCCAGACGAACCTGCGGGCGTAATCAATAACGACGCGTCGAAGGCGAACGGAAATAAAACGAGGGGCGGCGCAGGTTAGACGCCGGGCCGGAAGGAATGTATGTCAGGTGTCGGACAGTTATCGTTCAGCGTTCATACTTCATCGTTCAGACTGATGTCGCTGACGAGTTCGTAGAGGGAGGGGGCGTCCGTGCGGGAGACCTGTTTGGCCTGCGGGAGGGTCAGGACGCGGACGGTGAGGGCGCGGTTGCGGCGGCTGATTGTAATTTCGTCGCCCTCGCGCACCGCGCGCGAGGCCCGCGCCGCCGCGCCGTTGACCGTGACGGCGCCCGCCTCGCACAACTCCTGCGCGACCGTGCGTCGCGGAACGAGACGACTCGCGCGTAGAAAGAGGTCGAGGCGCATGGGTGGTAAATGGTGAACGGTAAATAGTAAATGGTGAATGGAGGTGTGACCCTTCCATTCACCATTTACTATTTACCGTTCACTAAGCGGTTACTGCTTCTTTGACTTGTCCTTCTTCTCGGCGGCGGCGGTGCCGCTGTTGGCGTCGGACGTGGTGCGCTTGTCCTGTTCGAGGATGGGCTGGATAGCGTCCTTGAAGGCTTCGGCCGGCTTGATGTAAGCCTCGCTGCGGAGCGTGCGGAGGTACTTCTCGCGCTCCTTCTCGGCGCGCTCCTGCGTCAGCACGCCGCGAACGTAGTTATCCTTGAAGGCGTCGTCGCGCTCGTTGACGCGCAGGACCATGTAGCCCTCTTCGATCTTGACGGGCTCGCTGATGCCGCCGGCCTTCAGGTCCTTGACGGCCACGGCGACCTCCTTCGACAAGTCGGCGATGAAGAACCAGCGCGTCTTGCCGTCGGGGTCGGCCAGCAGGCCCTTGGTCTTCTTCGTCTGCTCGTGCTCGGAGTTCTTCTCGACGAGTTCCTCGAAGCTGACGCCGGTGCGCGCGCGCTTGGCGAGGTCGGCGGCCTTGGCCTTGACCTCGTCCTCGGAGCGGCCGGCGAGGCCGAGGAAAATCTCGGAGAGCGTGACGCTGATGAAGCGGTCGCGGTGCGCGTTGTAGTAGTCCTGAAGCTCCTTGTCGGTCAGGCCGTAGTAGACCTTCGCGTCCACCTCGCGCTGGAGGACGGCCTGGCGCATGAACTGGCGGCGGAGCGTCTCCTTCACGTCGGAGAGGAGCATCCCCTCCTGCCGCATCACCTCTTCAAGCTGCTCGATGGTCGGAATCTGCGAGTTCTTGGCGACGCGCAGCACCTCGCGGTTGACCTCGGCCTCGACCTCTTCGGGCATCCGGGGGATGTCCTTGCCCTTCTGGACGAGGAGCGCCTCGTTGATGAGGTTGAGGATGATCTCGGGCTGCTTCTTCTGTATCTCGGCCTCGGCCTGCTCGGGCGTCATCCCGCGCTGCTTGACGAGCACCTCGCGGAACTCGTTGTTCTCGCGCTTGAGCTGCGAGAGCATGATGACGTAGTTGTCCACCTGCGCGACGGGCTCGTCGAGCACCGTCGGCGGCGCCTCCTCCTGCGCGCGCGCGGGGGCGGCGGCGCAGACCGCCAGCAGCAGAGTCGCGAAGGCGAAGGCCAGACGCGCCGGGATGTTTTTCAAAAGCACTGTTCTCACTCCTCTAGTATCCGTTAACAGTCGGGTGGAGGTTCGTTAAGAATTTGAGATTCCAACTTTGAAAGCTCAAATTAAAGAGTCGGGAATCCGGAGACCGGACGAAGTCGCGTATTCTAACCTCACGCGCGGATGCCGAGCAACACGCCGCGCGCCTTGTCGATGAGGCCGTCGCCGCCCGCCTCGACCTTGAGCACGCCGCTCGGGCTGAAACTCGCGCCCTCGCCCTTGCCCACCAGCGCGAGCAGTTTGTCGGGCGAGACGCGCGCCGTCTCCTTCATCTTGAAGGCGAGGCCCGTCGGCGTGCGGTCGATGGAGACGACGCCCGTCTCCTCGGCCGCGCGCCGCAGCCGCGCGTAGGCGAAGAGGCGCTCGACCGACTCGGGCGGCCGGCCGTAGCGGTCTTCGGTCTCGCGCCGGATGATCTCCAACGCCTCGTCGTCGCGCGCCGAAGCGATGCGCTTGTAGGTCCGCAGCCGCTGCCCCATGTCGTTGATGTAGTCCTCGGGAATCGCGACATCGACGCCGAGGTTGATGGAGACCGAAGTCTCGTCCTCGACCTGCTCGCCGCGCAGCTCCGCGACCGTCCGCTCAAGCATCTGCGTGTAAAGATCGAAGCCGAGTTCGTCCATGTGCCCCGACTGCTGGCCGCCGAGCAGGTTCCCCGCCCCGCGCAACTCCAAATCCAGCGCCGCCACGCGGAAGCCCGCGCCCAGGTCCGAGAACTCCCGGATGGCCGCTAAGCGTCGGCGAGAGATGGCGGTCAACTCCGCCTCGGACGGGATTAGCAAATAGGCGTAAGCGCGGCGGTTGGAACGCCCGACGCGCCCCCTCAGTTGATAAAGCTGAGAAAGGCCGTAGTTATCGGCACGGTTTATGATGATTGTGTTGGCGCGCGGGATGTCTATGCCGTTCTCGATAATCGTGGTGGCGACGAGCACATCCGCCTTAAAACCAACGAAATCGAGCATCACCTGCTCCATCTCTTTCTCGTTCATCTGCCCGTGCGCCACCGTCACGCGCGCCCGCGGCACGAGGCGTTTGACGAGCGCCGCCACCGTGTCAATCGTCTCCACGCGGTTGTGTATGAAGAAGACCTGACCGCCGCGCCCAAGTTCGAGTTCAATCGCCGACTTGATGACCGACTCCGAGAACTGGACGACCTGCGTCTGGATGGCGAGGCGGTCGCGCGGCGGCGTCTCGATGACCGACATGTCGCGCAACCCCATCAGGCTCATGTTGAGAGTGCGCGGGATGGGCGTCGCGGAGAGCGTGAGCACGTCCACGCGCTTCTTCAACTGCTTGAGTCTCTCTTTATGAGCGACGCCGAAACGCTGCTCCTCGTCCACGACGACGAGGCCGAGGTCGCGGAACGCCATGTCCTTCGAGAGCAGGCGGTGTGTGCCGATGATTACGTCGATGTCGCCGGACTCGACGCGCTTGACGATCTCCTTCTGCTCCTTGGGCGAGCGAAAACGCGAGATGAGTTCAATCGTGACGGGGAAGGCCGCGAAGCGCGCGCGGAAGGTCTCGAAGTGCTGGTATGCGAGGACGGTCGTCGGCGCGAGCACGGCGACCTGCTTCGAGTCCATCACGGACTTGAAGGCGGCGCGCATGGCGACCTCGGTCTTGCCGTAGCCCACGTCGCCGCAGAGCAGGCGGTCCATCGGCGTCGTGTTCTCCATGTCGCGCTTCACGTCCTCGATGGCCGTGTCCTGGTCGGCCGTGGGCACGTACTCGAAGGCGTCCTCGAACTCGCGCTGCCAGGGGCTGTCGCCGGAGAAGGCATAGCCCGTCACCAGTTTCCGCTCGGCGTAGAGCTTCAACAACTCGTCGGCCATGTCGCGCATCGCGCGCTTGGCCTTCGCCTTCGTCTTCTGCCAGCCCAAGCCCCCGAGACGGTCGAGCGACGGCTCGTGACCCTCCGCGGACGAGTAACGCTGCACCAGGTCTAAACGCTCAACCGGCGCGTAGAGCTTCGAGTCGTCGGCGTAGTAGAGCAGCATGAACTCGCCCTTGCGCCCGCCGAGTTCCAGGGTCTGCAAGCCGCCGAAGCGCGCGACGCCGTGGTCGATGTGGACGACGTAGTCGTTAACCTTGAGGTCGCGGAAGTCTGAGAGGAACGCGGCCGTCTTCGACTTCTTCCGCTTGGCCGACGCGGTCGTCGCGCCGCCCGTACCCGGCGCGCGCTGCTCTACGCCCGCGCCGCTCGCCTCGTCGAAGAGGTCGGTCTCGACGTGGACCAACAGGTCCGTGCCCGGCAGCTCGAAGCCGCCCGACAGACGACCGACGGTGACGACCGCCGCATAATCATCGACGTTCGCCCCGTCCTCGCCCGCGAGCGCCACGCGCGCCGCGACGTTGTAGTCGGAGAGCATCTCGCCCACGCGCTCGGCGACGCCGGCCGAAGGCATCGCGAAGAGCGTGAGCGTCTGGCCTTCTGCGCGCGCGTGGCGCACGTCCGACGCGAGGTCGGGGATGCGTCCGTGGTAACGCTTCGCGGGGAGCGAGCGCCACTCGACTTCGGGCGCCTGCTCGACGGCCGGGAAGAGGAAGAGCGGCGGCGCCGTCTTGCGCGCGCGCCCTATCCGCGCGGCGGGCTCTTCGGACTCGCCGACGAAACGCTCGTCGGTCGCGGCGGCCGCGCGGCCCAGCGCGCGGAACTCGACGCGGGAGATGTCGCTCAAGCCTTTGCGCAGTTCATCGGGCGTCAGGTAAAGCTCTTCGGGACTCAGACCTATCTCGCCCGCCGCGTCGTTCTCCGCGTGGCGCGCGGCGACCGTTTCGAGGCTGTTGCCTAGGTGCTGCTCGACGCCCGCCGGCTCGTCCACGGCGAGCACCGAGTCGCGCAGGTAATCGAACGTGGTCGCGTCGGACTTGACGACGAGCGAGATGAGCCACTCCCAGCCGGGAAAGGTCTCGCCCTCGTCGGCGTAGACCGTGCGGTCCTTGAGGGCGCGCGCGTGAGCCTCGTCGCCCCAGCGGTCGCGCGCGAACTCTGCCCAGAGACGGAAGTCGTCGCGGCCGACCGCGATCTCGCGCATCGGCACGACCTCGGTTGACTGCAACTGCTCAATTGATAGTTGCGTCTCCGGATTAAACCTTCGTATCGAATCGACCGTGTCGCCGAAGAACTCGACGCGCACGGGGAAGAGCTCGCCCGGCGACCACACGTCGAGGATGCCGCCGCGCATCGAGAACTCGCCGACCGCGCCCACGGGGTCTTCACGCACGTAGCCCGAGGCGAGCAGCACTTCGACCAAATCTTCCGGCGAATAGTCTTCGTCGCGCTTGAGCGCCGCGCCCGCCTCCAACAAACGCGCGGGCTGAACCGTCCTGCGCGCGAACGCGCGCGAAGAGAGCAGCACGAAACGCCCACGCCCACGCGCGAGGTTCCACAGCGTCAGCGCGCGCCGCTCCAACGTCTCCGCGTGCGGCGAGGCGCCCGCGTACGGGTCGCCCTCGGACGCGGGCAGAGTCAACACGGCCTCGCAGTCTCCGCCGCCCACGCCGAGCGCCGCGCACCAGAAGGAGAGGTCGCGCTCCCAAGCCTCCATGTCGCGGTTGGCCGCCACCAGCACCGCGAACCGCCGCCCCGTCTCGCGCTGCAACGCGGCCAGCGCCAGCGCGCGCGCCGGGGCCGACGTGAGCCCCGCCACCGACACCACGCGCCTCCCCGCCGCGACCTCCGCCGCCAGCCGCCGATACTCCTCCCCCTCCACGACGCGCCGCAACGCGCCCTGCAAGACCGGGACTGACTTGACTGAACTACTCATATCAATTTAGTGATGAGTGATAAGTGATAAGTGTTGAGAAGAAGTCGCGTCTCTTCTCTCAACACTTATCACTCGTCACTCATCACGGCTTTAACTCTTTCAATGATGCCCGTGGTCGAAGCGCCTTCGACAAAAGGTAAGGCGAGGACCTGGCCGCCGGCGGCCTCGACCTCCTCGCGGCCGTGTATCTCGTCGAGCGCGTAGTCGCCGCCCTTGACGAGCACGTCGGGCAGGAGTTCCGCGATGAGTTTGCGCGGCGACTCGTCGTCGAAGACCGTCACGAGGTCAACCGCTTCGAGCGCGGCGAGCATCTCCGCGCGCTCCGCCTCGTTCATCACGGGGCGCCCCTCGCCTTTGAGCGCGCGCACGGATTGGTCGCTGTTGACGGCGACGAGCAGCGCGTCGCCGAGGCACCGGGCCGCCGCGAGGTAACGCACGTGCCCGACGTGCAGGATGTCGAAACAACCGTTGGTGAAGACGAGCCGCCGCCCCTCCGCGCGCAGCCATGCGCGGACGCGCAACAACTCCCCCCGTTCGAGTATGACTTTGCCGCCCATCGGTTTTGGTAAATAGTAAATGGTTAACAGTCAATAGACAAAACTTCGCCCCGGCGATTTACCATTTGCCGTTTACCATTTACCATTCACGAAAGCGGAAAGGGGCGCGGGAGGCTGTAGAACAGCGGGCGACCCCTGACCCTTGCCCTGATAACTCAAACGACGATCCGGTAACTCAACAAAGGAGTCTCGAAGATGTTTCGCAAAGTTTCCCTCGTCGCGGCCGCCGTCATGCTGGCCGCCGCCTTCGCCTACGCGCAGGGCGAGCAGAAGACCTTCAAAGTGACGGGCTATGTCATCGACAACATGTGCGCGGGGATGCACGGCACCGAAGAGGAGGCGCAGAAGCACCCGAACGGCTGCGCGCTGATGGAGAGCTGCCAGAAGAGCGGCTTCGCCGTCGTCGCGGGCGAGAAGACCTACAAGCTCGACGCGCAGGGCAACAAGCTCGCCGCCGAGGCGCTCAACGCCGCGAAGACGAAGAAGGGGCTCAAGGTCGATGTCGAGGGCACAATCGAAGGCGACACCCTCCACGTCGCCAAACTCGCTGAAGCGAAGTAGGCTCCCGGCGAGGCTGCGGATTTTTTCTCCCTCACCCGTGTGGGAGTTTCGCGCGGGTTTACGCGTTTAGAGTTAGGAGGGGATTGAAGGCGGCGTGTTCGCGCTGGGCACGAACGACCGGCGCCCCTCCCGACGGCCTTCACAGCCGTCCGCAAGTTGCGGGTGCGGGCGTCGTACGCGTTCGGACGGACCTGGGGAGATTCCGTCCAGGCGTGGCGCGCCCGCACCTCGCAAAACCGAGCCCTCTCGGATGTCCACGGCCGGGGCGCGTGGGGTGGCCCCGCCGGGACGACCTGGCCCCGCCCCCGGAACGGAGCGAGACGATGACCGCCAGTTACTTCGGCCCGACCATCTTCAGCCTTTAAAGAGTCAGAGACGCTTGAGCGCCTTCGCGGCGAGCGCGGCGGCCCTCTTCAACTGAGCGGGCCGCTCCTCCGAGCCGGCCACGATCAGGCGCAGGACCGCGTCGCCCTTCAACACGGAGAGCGTGGCGTTCTCTTTGTTCCCCGTGAAGTAAGCCTCCTCGCCGAGGCCGGGCACGCGCCGCGGGCGCGAGTCCTCTTCGTCGCCCTCCTCCTCCTCCTCCTCGCCGCCGCCCTCCCTCACTTTCCCTGCGGCGCGCTCGCGCTTCAACTCCTCCTCGCGCTCGCGCTCGCGCTTCTCCTTCAACTCGCGCTCACGCTCGCGCGCCTCGACCGCCTCTGTGTGGAACTGCTTGCGCCAGTACTCCTTCAGCGCCCCCGCGTCCGCGCCCTGCGCCGCGCGCACCACTTCGAGGTTGACCGACTTGTTGAAGGTCGGCAGGCGGTAGAAGCACTGCGACATCGAGAGCGGCCCGACCGCGTGTTCGCTCCCCTGCGCCTCCGTCGGCGCCTCGCCCTGCACCTCCTTCAACTCCTCAGCGGAGAGGAGCGCGCACGTCTTGCTCCGCGGCACCTGCGCCACGGCGGGCGCGTCCCCGGTCGCGGCGACGGCCGGCTTCGGCGCGTTCGCACTGCGCGCGCCCTCGCGCCCCGCGCACGCGAGAGCCGCGACGAGCAAGCAGAGCAGCAGCATCAAGTTCGTCAGACGCATCAGCAATCCTCCGTTATCTGAACGATGAAGTAGGAACGATGAACTGTAAGACAATTGACTTCAGTTCATCGTTCCTCGTTCCTACTTCATACTTCCGGGAGCATGCGCTCAAGCTCGCGGGTCATGCCGAGTTGAGTGAATATCGCGCGAGACTCGCGCCACATGTCGGCGCCGTGGGCGGGGTCGCCGTGGGCGAGTTCGTGACGGGCCCAGTCGCGCAGCGTGCGGGCGCGCTCGGCGGCGGCGCCCATGTCGGTGTAGACGCGGAGGCTTTCGGCGAAGCACTCGGCGGCGGCGCGGGGTCGGTCGTTGATGAGAATGACGCGGTCGGAGCGCGCGGCGGCGACGAGCCCGAGCGTGCGCCACGCGTTGGCGATGTAGTCCTGGTTCTCGGTCTTCTGTCCCAACTCCAGAGCGGTGAGGGCGGTCGTCAACGCCTCGTCGTTCTTCCCCTGCCCCCAGAAACTCTCGGCGAGGTAGCAATAGATCATCGAGAGCGCGAAGTGTCCGGCGGGGCCCGCGAGCGCGATGGCCTGCCGCAGGTGCGACTCGGCCGCCGCGTACTCTTCGAGCCCGATCTGCGCGCCCGCGAGGTTGCCGAGCGTCGGCAACTCCCACGTGCGCTCGCCGATCTCGCGGAAGATTTCGAGCGCCTCCGTATAGCGCCGCACGGCCTCGCCGTAGTCCGCGCCGAGGTGCGCGATGACGCCGAGGTTGTTGAGCATGAAGCCGAAGTTGCGCCGGTCGCCCAACTCCTTGAGGAGCGCGAGCGACTGCTCGAAACAGTCGTGCGCCTCCGCGAAGCGGCCCGAGACTTCGTGCGCGACGCCCAACAACTTCAACCCGTTCGCACGCGCCGCGCGCGCGCCCTCGGTCATCTCTTCGCTCAAGGCGAGCACCTGCGCGCCGAGCCGCTCGACCGCCGCCGCGTCGCCGAGACGGTGCGACGCGAGCCCCTGACGGTTGAGCGCGAGCGCAAGCTCCGCGCGCGCGCCGATGGTCTCGCCCGCGCGCCGCGCGAGCGCCTCGGCACGGCGCGCGCTCTCCAAAGCCGCGCGGTTGTCGCCCTGATACTCCTGCACCGCGGTCAGCCCGTTCCACGCGCGCGCCTGCGCCACGTCATCGGACGCCGCTTCGGCCGCGCCCAACATCCGCGTGTAAGCTTCGGCCGCCTCGCCGTAACGCGCCTGCATCGTCAAGACCTCGCCGAGCCCCGCGTACCACGCGATTGATTGGGGACGCAGTGCGTTGGTGGCTTCGCCCACGCGCTCGGCCTCGGAGAGATTTTCGAGCGCCTTGCGATAGAAACCTATCGCCACGTCGGGCGCATAGGTGGCGCGCGCCTGCGCGCCCGCGCGGCCGTACCACTCGGCGGCGCGCAAGGGGCGGCGCGCGAGTTCAAGGTGCTCCGCGATGACGGCCGCGAACTCTTCGACGCGCCCGCCGCCCTCGTTGATAAGCCACGCGGCGGCCTCGCCGTGCAGGCGCCGCCGCTCGCGTTTCAACACGCCCTCATAGACGACGCTGCGCAACAACGCGTGCTTGAAGATGTACTCGCGCGCGCCCGCGAACGACGAAGCCTCGCGGCGGAAGATGAGTTCCTTGCGACGAAGCGTCTCTAAAGCTTCGGACGTGTCGCCCTCGAACCCGCCGCCCTGCGCCGTGGCCGAACGTGAGAACTGTTCGAGCGCGCCGTCCCAGAACTCGCGGCCGATGACGGAGGCGCGCTGCAAAACGGTCTTCTCCCACGGCGTCAACCTGTCGAGACGCGCCTGCAAGACGCCGGTCAGCGTCGGCGGCACGCGCACCTCTACCAGGCGACTCGCATCAACGTGCCAACGCTCGGCCGCGGGGATGATGACGCGCTGGTCGATGAGCATCTTAATCAACTCTTCGACGTAGAACGGGTTCCCCTCGGCCGCGCCGACGACCAGCTCGCGCAACGCGTGCGGGATGGCCCGCGCGTGTCGAAGTATCTCTTCGACGAGTTGCCGGCTCTCGCGCTTCGTGAGCGGCTGCAAGGTCAGACGCGCGTGCGCCTGTTGACCTTCGCCCCACGCGGGCCTTCGTTCCAGGAGTTCCGGACGCGCGAAACAGAGGACGAGTAGCGGCGCCGTCGCGCACTCGCGCGCGAGTTGGTCAACGAAGTCGAGCGAGCCGTCGTCGGCCCAATGCAGGTCGTCGAGGAAGAGCAGCACCGGTGACGCGCGCGCGACGCGGCGGAAGAACTCCGAAGCGTAGTGAAAGGCACGACCTCTGACCTGCTTCGCGTCGTTGATGATGCCGGCGAGGTGCGTGCTCGCAGAGAAGTCGAGCCCGGCCAGGTGTCCGACGAAGTGTGCGCGCATCAGCGCGTCCGGCTCGTCGCCGCCGAAGGCGTCGAGCATCCCGCGCTCGAACTTCTCGCGCGCCGTCCCGGCCGGGTCGCTGTCGCTGATGCCGAAGCGCAACGAGAACACGTCGCGCACGAGCGCGAACGGCAAGCCGCGCGTTCTCTGACTCGCGCGGCCGTTGAAGACCTGAAGCGGCTGTCCTAATAACTCGACCTCGCTGCTGAACTCATAAAGCAGACGCGACTTGCCTAAGCCAGCCTCGCCGACGACCGTCACGGCCTCAAGCTCTCGGTCCTCGACGACGGTCTGCAAAGCGTCGCGCATCCGCGCCAGTTCCGCCTGCCGTCCGACCATGCGTGTCTCGACGCCCTCGACGCCGCGCGTCAACAATCGAAAGGCGCGCGGCTTCTCGCGCTCGACGAGGTACGTGCGGACGGGCTCGCCGCCGCCGCGCACGTTCGGCAGTTCCGTCTCGCGCACGTCGAAGAGGCCGCGCACATGGCGGTACGTGTCGTGCGAGATGAGCACGCCGCCGACGGGCGCCGCCTGGCATAAGCGGTTCGAGACGTTGACGGCCGCGCCCGTCGCCGTCAGACCTTCGCGCGCGCCCGAAGCACTCAAAAGCACCGCGCCCGTGTTGACGCCGACGCGCACAAGGGGCGTTGGCTCAGTCCCACCAAACAGTCCGCGAAGATTTGAAGAGACGAACTCGGCCACGTCACTCTGCATGCGGAGCGCGGCGCGGACGGCGTGCGCGGGGTCGTCCTCGTGCGCGACGCGGTCGCCCCACAACGCCATCATCTGGTCGCCCATGTGGCGGTCAACCGTGCCGCCGTAATCCATGACGGCCGCGTCCACGCGCAGCCACAGCGCGCGCATCGCCTCGCTCAACTCCTCCGCGTCGAGCGCCTCCGCGAGCGCCGTGAAGCCGTAGAGGTCGGCGAAGAGAACCGTCACCTGTTTGAGCTGTTCGGCCGAAGGCTGCGCGCGCGTCTGCGGCGGCGGCGCCACGCGCGCTTCCGTGGGCGCTTCGGCGTTGGAGAGTGTGTTGACGCCTTCGGCCTTCCGACGCATCTCCGCCTCGAACTCAAGTCGCTGCTTGAGGCGGCGGAGGTCGAGCCCTAAATCCTTAACCGTCTGGTAACGTTCCTCGCGCTCCTTCGCGAGCGCCCTCGTCACGATTCGCTCAAGCTCGGCGGGCACGCCGTCGGCGCGCTCCGAGAGCGGCGCGGGTTCGCGCGCGAGCACCGAGGCCATCACGTCGCTCGGCGTCGGCCCCTCGAACGGCGACGCGCCCGCGACAAGTTCATACAGCACCACTCCCAAACTCCACACGTCCGTCCGCGCGTCCACTTCGAGCCCGCGCGCCTGCTCCGGCGACATGTAACGCGCCGTGCCCATAATCATGCCGGGGTTCGTGTCCACCAGCGCGCGGGCGAACGAGTCTGCATCCGAATCCTCTCCCCTGCCCGAAGAGAGTCCCACGCTGACGGGCTTCGCCAGTCCGAAGTCCAGAACCTTAACGTAACCGTCGGGCCTGACCATGACGTTCTCGGGCTTCACGTCGCGATGGACGACGCCCGCGACGTGCGCGGCCGAGAGCGCGGCGGCGAGTTGCACGCCGATGTCGAGCACTTCCGTCGGAGGCAGCCGACGGCCGCTCGCGTGCTCGCGCAACGTCGCGCCCTCGACGTACTCGGTCGCGATGAAGCGCGCGCCCGCCGCGTCGTCGCCGATGTCGTAGACGGTGAGGATGTTTGGATGATTCAGGGCCGAAGCGGCGCGCGCCTCCTGCTCGAAGCGGCGGACGCGCTCGCGGTCGCGCGTGAAGGACGCGGGCAACAGTTTCAAAGCGACGCGGCGGCCGAGGCGCTCGTCCTGCGCGAGATAGACCTTGCCCATCCCGCCCTCGCCGAGCGTCCCGACGACGCGGAACGAGCCGACGCGGCTCCCCGGCTCAAGCGCCTGCCGCTCGCCGCCGAGCAGCGCGGCCGCGACGCGTGCCGGCGTCTCCGGCAGAAACTCGCCCTCGCGCTCGTGCGCCGCCAGCAACGACTCGACCTCCGCGCGCGCCTCCGCGTCGCCCGCGCAGTTCACGTCGAGGAACGCCCCGCGCTCGACCGACGCCAACTCGGCCGCCGCGTGGAACAGCTCCTTGATGCGCTGCCAACGCTCAGGGGTCATGTGGGGAAGTATGAACGATGAACGATGAACGATGAACTGAAGACGGCGGTCTTACAGTTCATCGTTCATCGTTCCTACTTCATCGTTTAGTTTACGCGTCGAGTTCTCTTCTGAGCCACGCGCGGGCCATCTTCCAGTCGCGCTCGACGGTGGCGTGGCTGACGCGCATGGCCTCGGCCGCCTCTTCGATGGTGAGGCCGCCGAAGAAGCGCAGCTCAACGACGCGCGCCTGATCGGGGTCGAGGGCGGCGAGACGTTCGAGCGCCTCGTTGACGCGGAGCAGGTCGAGGTCGGGGCTCTCGCCGAAGCCTTCGGCCTCCGTCAGCGAGAGGGCGAACTGGCGCCCGCCGCGCTTCTCGGCCTGCACGGCGCGCGCGTGGTCAACGAGGATGCGGCGCATCATCTGCGCGGCGACGCCGACGAACTGCGCGCGGTTCTGCCAGCGCGCGCGGCGCTGATCGACCATGAGCATGTACGCCTCGTTGACGAGCGCGGTCGGCTGGAGCGTGTGGTCGGGGCGCTCGCGCCGCAGGTAGTTGCCGGCGAGCCGGCGCAACTCGTCGTAGACGAGCGGCATCAGTTCGTCGAGCGCGGCGCGGTCTCCGCCGCTCCACCTCTCTAAAAGTTGGGTGACGGCCTGCGGCGTGTGCATCCGTTCTGGCGCTGGACAGAGCGACCGGAGCCTAAAGCCCTTCTGATTAAGTCCGGACGTGGTTTCAGTCTGAAATACCGCCTAGGGGAGTGGCAGCCGATACTAACATTTTCGCGCGCCGTGTGGGAACGCGCCCCGGCCGTCGGCCGTAGTTAACGAACGCGTGGACGTATTTTTCGACCCAGCGCGCGCACTGTATAAGTTTCCCACCCGATGGACGCGCGCGGATAAGCGAATAATTTAACGGGACGTGTGGGAGTTTGTGGGCGGAATCCGCGTTTCTAAGTAGGAGAAGAACCCGCGCCCCGAGTTGCTCTTGATGAAGGCGCGCGTGATTCGCGTCAGAGCCGCCGCGAGCACGCGGGACGGGCTTCTCCGGTTCGCTTCATAGTTTGAATTAATACGCCACGCGTGGGAGACTGCCCTATTAAAAACCCCCGACGCGGACGGCCTGATAACGGGACAGAGCTACCCTCGCTCAGCCCCGGCTGACTTTCTCGGAAATGCCGCAGCGCGCACGAGCCCCGGGCGCGACGCGGCCTCGCCGGAAGGAACTAACAATGTCTCGAATGCCCCGTTCACGCAGACGCGCCAAAGGTCTGCTCTTTACCACCCTGTTCGTCGCCGCGAGCTTCCTGCTGCCGCTCCTCAGCGCGGCCGCGCAGGTCACGCTCTCGGCCCCCACGGTCCTGCCCGGCAACGACGCCCGCCCACCCGCCGCCGGCCGGCAGGAGGAGCCGCAGGTCTCGAAGGGCGCCGACTCTTCGCTCGCCGTCTGGACCGACGCGCGCACGTCGCTCTCGGACAACGGCACCACCGGCCTCAACACGGGTCTCGACATCCCCGGCATCGGCAACATGCTCGACATCTACGCGGCGCGCCTCAACGCCGCCGGGCAGGTCATCGACACCACGCCGATCATCGTCAGTCAGGCGCCCAACAATCAGGCCAACCCGCGCGTCGGATGGAACGGGGATGGCTGGCTCGTCACCTGGCTCACCACGCGTCCGCGCAACGAGTTCAGTCACACGCAGGACCTGGTCGGCGCGCGCGTCTCGGCCACGGGTCAACTGCTCGACCCGACGCCCTTCGTCATCAAGGCGGACGTGAGCACCGACGAGCGCCCGCTGAACGTCATCGACGACGGCGCGGGCAACTGGGTCGTGGTGTTTGAGAGCTTCCTGCCGGTGGAGGGCGGCGCCATCCCGCGCGGCGTCTTCGTCGCGCGCGTCTCGAACGACGGCACGGTGCTCGACGCGGGCGGCCGGCTCGTCTACAACCACCACAGCCAGTTCATGGGGAACTCGGACCTCGCGCGCGCGGGCGACCGCTACCTCCTCACCTTCATGACCTACGGCCCGCCCTACACGGTGCAGGCCGTGCTGCTCGACGCGAACTTCAACAACCTGCGCAACGGGCCGGAGCAGTTGACGGGCGGCGGCGTCAATCCGCGCGTCGCGTCGAACGGGCAGACGTGGTTCGTCGCGTGGTACACCGGCGCGAGCGGCAACATCCAGCACGTCCACGGCACGCGCGTCTCGCGCGACGGCGACCCCTTGGACCTCGCGACCATCACCGTCAACCCGAACATCGGCACCTCGCCCGCGTTCCCGCAGGTCGCCTGGGACGGCTCGAACTGGTCCGTCGCTTACGAAGCAACATACAACGTCGCGACGCAGACCTATCTCAGCAACCAGGACATCTTCCTGACGCGCGTCTCGCCCGCGGGCGCCGTGCTCGACGCGAGCCCGGTCGTGCTGACCTCGACGCCCGACACGGAGTCGAACCCGTCCGTCACGCCCGGCGTGGGCGGCGGCGCGCTCGTCGTGTGGCAGGCCAACTTCGCGCGCGACGTGTACGCCGCGCGTGTCTCGGCGGCGGGCGCCGTGACGAACACCACGGCCGTCGCGCTCGGCGCGCCGCGCCAGTCGAAGCAGCGAATCGCGTCGAGCGGCGCGGGCTTCCTCGTCGTCTTTCGCGGCGACCAGGCGAACCAGCAGCGCGTCTACGCGCAGCGCCTCGACCAGAACGGCACGGCCGTTGACGCGGAGCCCTTCCTCCTCTCGGACCAGACTGACGTTGATAACCCTTCGGTCGCGTGGAACGGCTCGACCTACGTCGTCGTCTGGGACGCGTCCGGCCCTTCGGCCACGCGCCAGACCTTCGCGCGCGTCGTCCCCACGTCGGGACTGCCGCCGACGCAGAGCACGCCGCCGACGCTCGTCATGGACGGCCACCAGCCCGACGTGGCCGGACTCAACGGGACGTTCCTCGTCACCAACATCCTTCAGGAGACGGCGCAGATTCGCACCGTCCAGACCGTCCGCGTTGACGGCACGGGAACGCCGCTCGGCACGCCGCTCAAGGTCGAGCGCCTCTTCGACTTCTCGCCGCGCGCCGTCGCCTTCGGCAACCGCTGGCTCGTCATCTGGGAGGGGCACAACAACCACGACGACTCGCCCGGCACCATTCGCGGCACCTTCATCGGGCAGGACGGCGCGGTCACGCCGCGCGTCGAAGGCGCGACCACGGCGCCCTTCGTCGTCGCCGACCTCGGCAACGACCTCGAACCCGAGATCGTTGTTGCCAATGACAAGGCGCTCGTCGTCTGGACGACTTCGGGCAACGTCTACGGCCGGCGGCTGAACGCCGACGGCAGCTCGCCCGACGCCTTGAGCGGCGCGCCCGTCTCCGACGCCCCGGGCCGTCAGTCGGAGCCTTCGGTCGCTTGGGACGGCAGCCAGTACGTCGTCACGTGGACCGACAACCGCAGGGAACTCTTCCCGCAGCAGCCCGACGGCGACGTGTTCGCGGCGCGCGTCGCGCCGACGAACGTTAAGATTGAGGAGTTCGCCGTCGCCGACTCCGAGTTGCCGGAAGCGACGCCCTTCGTTATTGCCTCGGACGGCCTGACCCTCTTCTCTTACGCGAAGTTCTACGACGGCAGCGACGAAGGCATCGCGAACTACGCCGCGTACCGCGTCACGCTGCGCGCCTCGCGCCTGCCCCTGCCCGAGACGGCGGGCGTGCCCACGGCGCCCCTGAACCTCGTCGCGCATCAGGACAACGCAGGCCCCGCCACCGGCAACGTCACACTCAGTTGGACCGACGCGAGCACCAACGAGACGGGCTTCAAGGTCGAGAAGGCGACGACCGGCGCCTTCAGCCAGATCGCTCTGCTCGGCGCGAACACGAACACGACGGGCGGCATCTTCGGCGGCGCGAACACTGTCAACCAGTTCCGCGTCCGCGCCTACAACGCCGCTGGCGACTCCGCATACTCGAACGTCGCGACGCCTCCCGTCGCGAGCATGAGCGAGTCCGCGCAGTCCATCAACTTCGGCTCGAACGCGCACATCTCCGTCACGGCCACCGACGCGGAGGGCGTCGCGCTCGTCGAGTTCTACGCGCGCCGTGACAACCTCGACGGCTCAACTTCGGGTCCGCCGTTCCTGCTCGGCGTGGCGACCACGGCCGGCGCCGACGGCAAGTTCCACTTCGACTGGGTGCTGCCGCCCGCCGGTTACTACCACGTCAACGCGCGCGTGACCGACGCGACCGGCAGTTCGACGATGACCTATTCATCGACGCTCGTCGTCTGGCAGAAGGCCACCGTCAACATCACCAACCCGACGGGCGGCGCCGTCTTCAAGCTGCCCGCGAACGTCACGCTCACGGCCACGGCGCAGGTGAACAACGGCCGCACCGACGAGTACATCGACCGCCTCGACTTCTACGACGGCACGCGCTGGATCGGGCAGGGCACGAACGCCGAGTGGCAGGCGCCGTGGAGCTTCGTCTGGCAGAACCCGCCCGCCGGCACGCACACCATCACGGCGCACGCGTCGAGCACGCACACGGGCATCTCCATCAGCGCGCCCGTCGTCGTCGTCGTCAACCCAGAGCAGGAGCCCGAGCCCGACCTCAACCTTAAGCCGGTCGTCCTGCTTACCTCGCCGCTGCCTTCGGCCAACTTCGCGGCGGGCGCGACCGTGCCCGCCGCCGCCACCGCCACGGACGCGGACGGCACCATCGAGCGCGTCGAGTTTCGCGCCAACGGCTTCACCGTCGAGGTCGATACTTCGGCGCCCTACGCGGCCGAGTTGAACCTGCCCGGCGGCACGCACGACATCACGGCCGTCGCCTTCGACAACCGGGGCGCCTCGACCATCTCTCTGCCCGCGCGCGTCACCGTCGAGCGCACCGAGGGGACGCAGCTCACCTCGACGCAGTGGGACGGCCAGCACTGGTTCGGCCAGAGCGTCGTCCGGCTCAACGGCGCGCCCATCGACAAGGAGTTGGCCGACGACTTCAACCTCGTCGGCGATATCGACCGCGTCGTCGTCAACGGCGCGGAGGGCGGCGCGGTCTCGACCGTGCGCGGCGCCTACGTGCGCTTCTACAAGTGGGAGAACGGGAACCCCGGCGCGCTACAGGACGAGCAGTACGTCGCGGCCGGCAGCGCCGCGCTCACCTTGAGTGGCAATGCACTCACCGGCAACGGCGCGAAGGCGAACACCGTTGACGTGCGGCTGCCGCACTCGTTCCGCGCCGCCGGCAAGCACTTCGTCTCGGTGCAGCTCGCCGTTGACAGCCCCGGCACGTGGTACTGGCAGAGCGCGCACAACGGCGCGCCGCAGAACTCCGCCGTGCGCATCCGCGACAAGTACGCGGCGGCGCCCGCGTGGGGGCCGGTCGTCGAGCCCACGGGCACGGTCAACGCCGACGCGGTGATGCAGCTCTACGGCGCGTTGACGACGCCCGCGAGCCTCGCGTCCGTCGCGCCGCAGACCGTGGAGCGCAGCGGTTGGTTCACGCTCAAGGGGACGAACCTCGGCGCCGCGCAGGGCGCGAGCCGCGTGCTCGTCGATAAGCTCAACGCCTTCGTCGTCTACTGGTCGGCGACCGAGGTCATCGCCTACGTGCCCGAGGGCGCGGCGTTGGGCGAGGTTGACGTGGTCGTCACGAACCCGACGGGGACGAGCAACGTCGTCAAGCTCAACGTCGCCGCGCGCAAGTCTACGGGTCGCATCCGCTGGCAGGCGAAGTACCTCGGCGACTACATGACCTTCCGCCCGGCGGTCGCCCCGGCGGGCAGCCCCGAGGCGGGGAGCGTCTACGCGCAGGTCAACGGGCTCATCTACGCCTGGTCGCCCTCGGGCGCGCTCAAGTGGGTGAAGCGCGGCGGCAACGCGGGCCAGATCAGCGTCGGCCCCGACGGCACGGTCTACGTCGGCGACACGGAACAACCGGTCGTCGGCCAACCCATCAAGGCCGCGCTGATGGCGCTCGATCCGAAGGACGGCGGCGTCAAGTGGCGCGTCGTTGACGCGTCGAACCAGATATACGCCGGGCCGAACGTCGGGCCGGACGGCAAGGTCTACGTCGTCTTCAGGCCGGGCGGCAACAACACAGCGGCCTTCAACCCGGACGGCACGCGCGCGTGGACGCGCAACGACGGGCTGCCGAACTTCATCTCGGGCGGCGGCGTGCGCGAGATATCCTTCGACGCGGCGCGCGGGCGGCTCTTCTTCAACGCGGGCTTGCCGACCTTCGCCTACGACCTCGCGGGCACGTTCCTCTGGTCGATCAACAACGGCCTCGCGGACCGCGCGGCCGTCCCGCCCGACGGCAACCTGCGCCTCCGCAACTCCAACCTGAGCGGCCAAACCGGCGCGAACGTCTACACCTTCCCCTCCTTCGGGCAGGGGCCGACCGCCGCCGCCGCCGCTGGGCCGGACAACACGCACTACTTAATCCAGAACTTCTACCGCCTCTACGCCGCGAACCCCGACGGCAGCGAGCGTTGGCACTTCGACACGAAGGACTACGACAGCGCGACCAACTTCGTCTCTTCGATAGGCGACGCGAACGCGAGCCCGTCGAACAGCTACGTCGTGTTCGGCGCGCGCAGCTTCGGCCGCTCGGGCTTCTTCGTCGGCGTGAACCCGGCCGACGGCACGCTCGCGTGGCGGCAACTCCTGCCCGACGAGAAGGGCTTCGAGCCCTACGGACAGATTGAGCCGTTCCACCGCATGGCCTTCACGTCCGACGGCGCGACCCTCTACACGGCGGGCGACGTGCTCGGCGACGGCTCGCTGCCCACGCGCTACGGCTTCTTCTACGCGCTCAACACGACGCAGGAGAACGTGCCCATCAACCAGCCGCCGGTCACGACCCTTGTGAGCCCGCTGCCGAACTCGAACGTCGCGAGCGGCACGGTCGTGCAGGTCGCGGCCACGGTCGAGGACGACGGCGAGGTTGACCGCGTCGAGTTCTTCTACAACTACAACGGCACGACGACGAAGATCGCCACCGTCACCGAGCCCGACTCCGGGGGCGTCTACCGCTCGCAGGTCAGCGTCAACCAGTTCGGCCCGCACGGCTTCTTCGCCGTCGCCTACGACGACGGCGGCCTGCGCGGCGACTCGAAGATCGCGGGCGTCCTCGTCAACGTCGCGCGCCCCACGGTGCGCTTCCTGAGCCCGACCAGCGGCCAGCAGTTCAACGCGCCCGCGAGCATCACGCTCAGGGCGCAGGCCACCGACCGCGACGGCACCATCACGCTCGTCGAGTTCTACCACGGCGTCCTCGGCAAGCTCGGCGAGAGGACCGCGCCCGACGCCGACGGCAACTACTCGTTCGTCTGGAACAACCCGCAGCCCTCCAGCGACACTATCGCCCTGACCGTCTGGGCCACCGACAATCAAGGCAACAGCACCGACGCGACCATCGGCATCACCATCAGCGCGGCGCCGACGCCGACGCCGACACCGGCGGCGACGCCGACACCAACGCCCGTCACGTCACCGACGCCGACACCAACGCCGACGCCTTCGCCGACGCCTTCGCTCGTCGGTATAGCCATCACGAGCCCGGCCGACGGCTCGACGTTCCCGAACGACACGGTCGTCAACGTCACGGCCGAGGTCACGGACCCGCAGAGCCTCGTCAAGCAGGTTGACTTCTACACAGACTTCAACGGCTTCCTGAAGACAGACTTCAACGCGCCGTACACCGCGACCATCAGCGGCGGCGTCACCTTCTACGAACTGACGGCCGTGGCGCGCGGCGCGACGGGCAACGTGCTCGCCACGTCGCCGGTCGTCGTCGTCAACTTCGTAGACCCGAACGGCAACCTGTCGCTCTCCGGCGTCATCCGCCACAACCAGAGTTCGCCGGGTCATGAAATCTTCCTGACGAACGCGCTCGTCCAACTCATCCAGAACGACACGCGCGTCATCGCGCAGGTGCGCACGGACTCGGCGGGTCGCTACAACTTCACCGGCCTCGGGCGCGGCGGCGACTACACCATCAAGCCGGCGGAGCCCGGCTACAGCTTCTTCCCGCCGGCCGTCATCTTCGAGGGGCTCGTCGAGAGCCGCACGTGGGACTTCACGGCCTCGGGGCCGCTCCCGCCCGGCGCCACGCCGACGCCGACGCCGACGCCCCCCGGCTCGGGCGCGCTGACGTGGGAGAGGTTCTACGACAACCCGCAACACACGGGCGACCTCGACCCGCGCGTCGCCGTTGACGCGCAGGGCAACACGCTCGTCGCCGCGACCTCGACGGCCGCCGACAGCGGCGACACGGACATCACGCTCGTCAAGTACTCGCCCACGGGCGAACTGCTCTGGTCGGCCTCGTACGTCGGCGAGGGCGACTACAAGGACTGGGCGAGCGCCGTGAAGACCGACGCCGACGGCAACGTCTACGTCGCGGGCACGTCGTGGGCGGCGGCCTTCCCCGGCTCCGAGTACGACATCGTCGTCCTCAAGTACAACGCGGCGGGCCAGCGTCAGTGGGCGCGCATCTACAACGGCCCCATCGGCCACTGGGACATCGCCAACGCGCTGACGCTCGACTCGGCGGGCAACGTCGTCGTCGCCGGCTACTCGCAGGGCAGTACGGTCGAGAAGCTCTTCGACGAGTTCATCACCGTCAAGTACGACGCGGCCGGCAACGAGCTGTGGGCCCGCAGATACTCGACGCAGCAGATCGGCGACGAGGCTTACGGCGTCGCGGTCGATGCATCGAACAACGTCTACGTCACCGGCACCGGCTACGCGCAGACCAATGGTGCGACCTCGCGCGACATCGTCACCGTCAAGTACGACGCGGCGGGGGCGAAGCAGTGGGCCTCGCGCTTCACGGGCATCCCCGGCACGCCGGGGCCGGCGCCCCTGCCGGATAACCCCGTCCAGAACGTCGCGGGCGGAGTCGGCATCGACCCTTCGGGGAACGTCTACGTCTTCGGCGCGAACAACGCGGGCACGTCCGAGACGGACTACCTGCTGCTGAAGTACAACCCCGCGACGGGCGCGCTCACCTGGGCGCGCAACTGGTCGGGCGAGTCGAACGACTACCCGCGCGACATGGTCATCGACGGCACGGGCAACGTCTACCTGACCGGCGAGAGCTGGGACGGCGACTACGCGCAGGCGACCTCCGAGAACACCTGGGACGCGGCGACGGTGAAGTTCGACGGCGCGGGCGTCCTGCAATGGGCGCGCGTCTACCGTGGCTTCCCCGGCAAGATCGACGGCGGCCGTGAACTCGCGCTCGACCCGGACGGAAACGTCTACGTCGGCGGCTACTCGGAAGGGTTCATCAACGGCGACACCATCGTCATCAAGTACAAGCCCGACGGGACGGAGCAGTGGGTCTACCGCTACGACAACCCCGAGCACACGAGCGACTCGCTGCGCGACATGGCCGCGGACGGCTCGGGCAACCTGTACCTCGCGGGCCAGGCGTCGCTGACGGGCACGACGGGTAAGGGCACGGCCGACCTCGTGACGGTGAAGCTCGCGGCCTCGACGGCGCAGCTCAACAACCCGCCCGACGTTTCGGTCGTCGTCGGCCCGACCATCGCGGGCGCGCCGGGGACGTTCGAGGGCGGCGGGACGGCGGGCTCCGACACGGACACCGTGGGCGGCCCCAACGGCCCGACCATCGCGGGCCGCAGCGTCAAGCTCACGGCCAGCGCGAGCGACGTGGACGGCACGGTCGTCTCGGTCTCGTTCTACGACAACGGCGTGCTGCTCGGGACGGCCACGGCGGCGCCCTACACCTACCAGTGGAACGACGCCGCGCTCGGCACGCACGCCGTCAGCGCCACGGCCACCGACAACAGCGGCGCCACGCGCACCTCCGCGACCGTCACCGTCACCTTCACCGACGCACAGCCAACGCCCACCCCGACGCCGGTCTCGACACCGACGCCGACGCCGACCCCAACGCCCGTCATTACGCCGACGCCGACTCCCACACCGGAGCCGACGCCGACACCGACTCCTAACCCGACACCCACACCGAGTCCGACGCCGATAGCGACGCCGACTCCAACGCCGACGCCGACACCTAATCCGACGCCGACGCCGACGCCGACACCTAATCCGACTCCGACGCCGGAGCCGACGCCGACGCCCATAGCGACGCCGACGCCGACCCCGAGCCCGACTCCCGTCCCCGGCACGGTGGCGGTCTCCGGCCGCGTGGTTGATAAGGCTGCGGGCGTCGGAGCCTCGGGCCTGACCGTGACGCTTTCGGGCGACGCCACCGCCACGACGCAGACCGACGCGCAGGGCCGCTACTCGTTCGCGGGGCTTCCGCCGGGCGGCGCCTACACCGTGATGGTCACGTCGCCGGGCTGGCTCGCCTCGCCCTACGCCCGCACCTACCTCGACTGC
>DASVGG010000035.1:0-8790 GCA_036379655.1 Pyrinomonadaceae bacterium | reverse complement strand
TCGAGTCGCCGGATGTCAGCCGCCCGCGGCTGTCGCACTTTCAAAGAACGTGGCATCGTTGAACCTCCGACCGGGAGAGTAGTTCAGCGATACTAACAAAACCGATGTGACAAATACTCACATCACAGATGTGACACTACGGTTAACAGTGAATGATGAATGGTGAATAGTGAATGGCAAATCGTAAATAGCCGGCGCGCGCCGCCCGGCCTCCATTTACCATTTACGATCTACCATTAACTAACGGATGCGGTAGGCGCGGCCGCCCACCACGACGATGACTTCGCCGCCGAGGGCCTCCGCGACGCGGCCGACTTCGGGCACGTCCGCGACGAGGGCGCGGAAGGAGTCCGTGCCACGGCGCACCCCGGTCGAGGGCATGGATGACTTGTAGTTGACATCGACCCACGCGTTGCCTTCGCGGCGGAAGCGGTGCCCGGCGGCGGTGCGCGTGTCGCCGGAACGGGCCTCGTCTTCGTCTGCCTTCTTCGGCGCTTGCTTCGCCGCGCGCGCGCGTCCCACGGCTTCCGAGCGCGGGGCGGCGCGCTGCTCGCGGTCCGCCTCCTTCGAAGGGGTAGAGGTGCCGGCGCCCGCGTAACCGCCCGAAGCGTTGTTGGCGGTGTTGTTGTCGGCCGCGCGCTTCTGGTTGCGCGTGCCGCCGTCGGGCGCGTCGTTCATGCGCGACTGGTTGCGCCTCTGCTGTATCGCCAACTCGTTCGCGGTGTAGTCGTCGGCAGGCTCGGACGAGCGCGCAGACTTGTCCCTGGTGTCGGCCCTTTCGCGGTCCTCGCCCTTGGCGGCCTCGCGCTCTTCGGCCTCGACCGGTTTCGGCGCGGCCTTGCTTATCGCGGGCGGGCCTTCGGCGGCCGTGGCGGCGGAGGCAGGCGGTGGCGGAGGCGGCGCAGCCGTCGAAGGTTGTGCCTCAGTCGCGGCCGTGCCGGTCTCGGCCGCCACCACCGGCGATTCAGCCCCGCCGTGCCCCTTCGTCTCCACGTTCGGCGCGGTCGCCTCGCGCGGAGCGGCGTTGCTGTTAAGATTTGCGACCGACTCTAACTTCGTGTCCGAGGCGTTGGCGTTCGCGGCCTCGGGTGCGGACGGCTCGACCCGCAACGTGCCGTTGTTCTGTGGGCGCGCGTCCCTCACCGACTGCACGGAGGCGCCGCTGTTCGAGCGCAGCGCGACGTAGGAGACGACCCCGACCAGTGAGAGCGCGAGCAAGGGCACGGCCAACCGCATCACGCGCGGCGCCAAGAGCGACGCGACGAACGCGCGCCACGAAAAGGCGCGCGCAGTCGCGGCCGAAGCGGGCGCCGCGACCGCGTGCTGCTTCACTTCCCTTTCATCACCCGCGACGCGCGCGAGCCCGACGACGACTCCGCGACAGCGTTCACAGTCCGCGAGGTGCGAGGCGGCCGCGAGGCGCGCCGCCGACGGCAGCGCGCCCTCGGCGAAGGCGCCGAGTTCGTCCGCGTCGAGGTGCGCGTCCGAAGGGACGCCGCCCACCCCATCGCCCCACGAGCGCAACTCCGCCGTCCCGCGCGCGCGGCGCCGGAGCAGCGAGTCAATCTCTCTGTCGAAGCCCTCTTTCATCTCAAACGTGCCGGAGCAGTGAATCGACGCCCCGTGGCGTCCGATGTTTGAACGCATGTGCGGCCCAAACTTGCGCCGCTCAAGTCGTTTAACTCGGTCTCATCCCGCGTTCATTCGTACAACTCTTCGCGCTTCTCGACGGCCGCCGCGTGTTCCGGCGCGAGCATCGCGCGCAGGTCCGCGTCCGTCTGCGCGTGCGAGGCGTCGGCCAGAGCGCGCGCGACCTCTTCGCGCTTCCAGCGCCGCTCGCCGGTGAGCAGTGCCTCGACGCGCTTTCGGACCTCGCCGTGCACGCGCGTCAGCCTGCGGCTCGCCGTCGCCTCGTGGACGCCGAGCACGGCGCCCGCCTCTTTCAACTTGAGCCCGTCGAAGTAGTAGAGGCGCACCAGCAGACGATCCTCCGCGTCGAGCCCTTGCAGCGCGCACGCGAGCGCCTCCTCGACGGCGCGCGCCGCGTCCGACTCGGCGAGCGCGCTCTCGGGGTCGAGCGGCGCGGGCGGGCGCCAGCCGTCCTGCTCGTGCGAGTCGGCGGCGGCGCGGTCGAACTCCGAAGGCTCTTCGGTCTGCACAAGGCGCGACGTGCGCCGGTGGCGGTCAACCGCCAACTGCCCCACGACCGCGCGCAGCCATCCGCCCAGACTCCCGCAGCCCGAGTAGTATGCGAGCTTGCCCGCGGGCTTCCCGTCGGCGCGCTCGCGCAGGCCGTACAGTTCCGCCCACACAGAGCCGGCCAGTTCTTCCGCCTCCGCCTCGCCCGCGCTGGCCGAGCGCGCGGCCGAGAGCACGGTCGGACGGTACTGCGCGACGATGTCGTCCCAAGCCCCCGCGTCCCCGCGCTCGCAGGCAACGACGAGCAGCAGTTCGTCCGCGTGCAGCGCGTCGATGAACTTCCCGACCTCCCCGGCGCCGGCCTGCGGGCTGTGACGCAGGAGGTACTTCTCGACCGTCGCGCGCACGCGCGGCGCGACCGCCGCAACGTCGAGCGAGCGCACTTCACCCGAGCGCGCCAGCAGGCGCTCCGCACCCTCACGCACGAGTTGTTCGAGGTCTGTCGGCATCCGAGAGTCCAGAAGCCAAGATGCGACGCCGGCCGGTTCGCCTATGCTACCACGAAAACAGTAGTCAGTAGACAGTAGTCAGCAGTCAGTAGTAAAACCTTCTTATTGCGAACCCGACGGCTGTCATCAACAACGCTGGCAGGGCTGAGCCCTACTGGCTACTGATTCTGTCTGCTGACTACTGCGTTCTGTGCTCCGCGTCACTGAAATTTTCCGCTCCGTTCAGGGAGAATCGACGCACGCCGGCCGGCCGTGCGCGTTCGTGCGCCTGACGGGCTGCCCGATGCGCTGCGTCTGGTGCGACAGCGCATACACGTTCACGGGCGGCGAGCACGTCTCCGTCGAGGATGTGATGCGACAGGTGCGCGCCTATGGTTGCCAACTCGTCGAAGTAACGGGCGGCGAACCGCTCGCGCAGAAGGAGGCGCTGGTGCTCATCCGCCAACTCTGCGACGAGGACTTCGAGGTCTTAATCGAGACCGGCGGCTTCGTTTCGACCGAGGGCGTGGACGAGCGCGCGAAGATAATTCTCGACGTGAAGTGCCCTACGTCGGGCGAGGCCGAACGCAACCACTGGCCGAACCTCTCGCGCCTGCGCGCGGACCGCGACGAGGTTAAGTTCGTCGTGAAGGACCGCAACGACTGGGAGTTCACACGCCGCGTCGTTGACGAGTACGAGCTTGAGAGTCGCGCCCATGCAATCCTTATTTCTCCCGTTTGGGGCGAGACGGATTTGAAGGAGATGGCCGACCTCGTCTCTCGAAGCGGGTTGAAGAACGTCAGGATGCAGTTGCAGCTACACAAATACATCTGGGGGCCGGAGGTGCACGGGGTCTGATGGGCGGCTCGCCGAGCGACAGGGATTTCGTCTACGAAGAAGAGCCCGAAGGGTCGGCTCTTGATGAGAGTGATGCGGTCGGAACGCTCGCCGTCTGCCTCGTCTCGGGCGGGATGGACTCGTGCGTGACGGCCGCCATCGCGCGCGACGAGAACGAAGAGATCGCCCTCCTCCACGTCTCCTACGGGCAGTTGACCGAGGCGCGCGAGCGGCGGGCCTTTGAAGAGATAGCGGACTTCTACAAAGTCTCCCGCCGCCTCGTCGTCTCGCTCGAACACCTCGCGCGCATCGGCGGCTCGTCGCTCACGGATGCCTCGATTCCGGTCTCGGCGGCCGACCTCGCGTCGCAGGAGATACCGACGAGCTACGTCCCTTTCCGCAACGCACACCTGCTCGCGGCCGCGACGAGTTGGGCCGAAGTTATCGGCGCGACGGGCGTCTACATCGGCGCCGTCGCGGAAGACTCTTCGGGCTACCCAGACTGCCGCCCGGAGTTCTACGAAGCCTTCCAGCGCGTCATCGACGTGGGCACGCGCCCCGAGACGCGCGTCCGCATCGGGACGCCCGTCATACACATGCGCAAGTCCGAAATCATCCGCCGCGGACTTGAGTTGGGCGCGCCGCTCGCTCTCACGTGGTCGTGCTACCGCGCGGAAGCGATTGCGTGCGGCACGTGCGACTCGTGCGCGCTGCGCCTGCGGGCCTTCCGCGAGGCGGGCGTCGCGGACCCGATCCCCTACGCCTAGAGGCTCGCAAAACGGCCGGTTTTGCTGCTAAAATGGCGCGTAGAAATTGAACAAAAGGGCGGCAACTGACAACCGACCGGGGCGCGCTGGCATCTTAAGCGCGGCCTCCGTTCCCCCTCGGAAGCGTCAGCAATCATCAGTCAGCAGGAGACCACCGAACATGCGTTCCAACCCACTACTTCGCACGCTCTTCGCCGCGCTCTTCGTGGTCGCGGCGGCCGTCGCCGCCTCGGCGCAATCGACCCAGGTCAACGGCACGGTGAAGCTCAAGCAGGCCGACGGAACGGAAGTCCCGGTCGTCGGCGCGCAGATCGACATCTACCGCACGGACATTAAGGCCAACTTCCAGACCAAGACCGACAAGAAGGGCAAGTACATCCACGCCGGGCTCCCCTTCGTCGGCACCTACACCATCGTCGTCAGCGCCCCCAACGCGGCGCCGACCTTCATCGCCGGCCAGCGCCTGACGCAGGACACGCAGCGCGACTTCCTGCTCGCCCCCGGCGACGGCTCGCGCCCGACCCTCGAAGACATCGCCAAGCGCGGCGGTGCGCCAACCGCCCCCGCGGCCGGCGGCGCCCCGCGCACCGAGAGCAAGGAGGAGAAGGCCAAGCGCGAGGAGATGGAGCGCAAGATCAAGGAGGTCGAGGCCGAGAACGAGAAGATCACGAAGGGCAACGAGGCCGTCAGCGGCGCCCTCAAGACCGGCAACGACGCCTTCAACGCGAAGAACTGGGACGTGGCCATCAGCTCCTATCAACAGGGCATCGCGGCCCGCGAGGAGCCCGTCCTCTACTCCAACATGTCCATCGCGATGCGCCTGCGCGCCATCGAGCGTTACAACGCGACCATCGCCTCGAAGGACGAGGCGGCGAAGACGGCCGGCACCGCCGCCGCCAACAAGGACTGGGTGGACGCCGCCGCCGCCGCCAAGAAGGCGCTCGACCTGATGAACGCCGCCACCCCGCCGACCGACCCGGCCGAGAAGGCCAAGTACGACACCAACAAGCTCAACGCCCTGGCCGCCTACGCCGAGGCGATGAAGTTCGTCGGGACGAAGGTCGATAAGGCGCGCGCCGACGAGGCGTTCACCATCTACAGCGAGTACGTCGCCGTCGAGACCGACACGACCAAGAAGGCACAGCGCATGGCCCAAGCCGCGCGAATTCTGTTCGACGCGGGCGTCTACGACCGCGCCGCCGCCGAGTACCAGAAGGTCATCGCCGTCGATCCGGAGAACGTCGAGGCCAACCTCTACCTCGGGTTCTCGCTCTTCAACACCAACGACAAGACGAAGTTCCAGGAGGCGGCGAACTACCTCGGCAAGTACTCCGAGAAGGCGCCCGAGACCGACCCGATGAAGGCCGATGTTAAATCCATCCTTCAGTTCCTGAAGGAGCAGGAGAACATCAAGCCCGAGAAGCTCGCGCCGACGCGCCCGACCCGTCGTGGCGGCCGCCCGTAAGCTAAACCCCTTTCGTTTCAACAAAAAAGCCGCGCCCGTCAGACAGACGGGCGCGGCTTTTTGAATTCATTCTGACCTCTTCCAGATTCATCTTGACAGCTTCCGGGTTAAACAGTAACATGCTTTAGGCCAACGGTGTTACAAACCTTTGGCCTTGTGCCGACGGTGCGGTCGTCGGCCAAACCCGAAGGGTCCTCTTTCGACGGATACCGCACGCGCCCCGCCTTTTCGGTTCTTAAACACGGAACGCTCCACAATGTCAGCCAAACTCGGCGAAATCCTCGTCCGCGAAAATCTCCTGACCCCGCACCAGCTCCGCGAAGCCCTCGAATTTCAGAGGGAGCACGGCGGCCGGCTCGGCTTCAACCTGGTCAAGATGGGGCTCGTTTCGGACGACATGATTACGGCCGTGCTCTCAAGGCAGTACGGCGTCCCCTCCGTCAACCTTGAGCTGTTCGACGTGGACGAGTCGGTCATCCGGCTCATCCCGCGCGACGTGGCCGACAAGTACTCGGTGCTGCCGCTCTCGCGCGTCGGCGCGACGCTGACGCTCGCGATGGTGGACCCCACCAACGTCTTCGCCATGGACGACATCAAGTTCATGACGGGGCTCAACATCGAGCCGGTGGTCGTCTCGGAGGCGAGCGTGCAGGAGGCCATCTCGCGCTACTATTCGGGCTCGCGCGAGATCGAGCTGGCGAAGAATTTCGAGGAGGAGGAGAGCCAGTACAACAGTCAGGCCGAGGCGCTGCCGCAGTCCTCGATGACGCTCGACGAGTTGGACTTCGAGGCCGACGGCGCCGAGGGGTTGGAAGTCGTCGAAGAGCACGACGAGATCGACCTCTCGAACCTGACGCGGATGAGCGAGGACGCGCCGGTCGTCAGGCTCGTCAACGTGCTTCTGGCCGACTCGCTCCAGCGCGGCGCCTCCGACATCCACATTGAGCCGTACGAGAAGGAGATGCGCATCCGCTTCCGCATCGACGGCGTGCTCTACGACGTGATGCACCCGCCGCTGCGCCTGCGCGACGCGCTCATCTCCCGCATCAAGATTCTCTCGAAGCTCGACATCGCCGAGAAGCGTCTGCCGCAGGACGGCCGCATCAAGATCAAGCTCAAGGTGCACGGCCGCTCGCGCGAGTTGGACTTCCGCGTCTCGACGCTGCCGACGCTCTTCGGCGAGAAGGTCGTGCTCCGCCTCCTCGACAAGGAGAAGCTGATGCTCGACATGACGAAGCTCGGCTTCGAGCCCGAGTCGCTCGTCAAGTTCCAGCGCAACATCACGAAGCCCTACGGCATGGTGCTCGTCACGGGTCCGACCGGTTCGGGTAAGACGAACACGCTCTACTCGGCCTTGCAGGCTTTGAACACGACCGAGACGAACATCATGACGGCCGAGGACCCGGTCGAGTTCAACCTGCCGGGCATCAACCAGGTGCAGATGAAGGAGCAGATCGGCCTGAACTTCGCGGCCGCGCTCCGCTCTTTCCTGCGGCAGGACCCGAACATCGTCCTCGTCGGCGAAATCCGCGACTTCGAGACGGCCGAGATCGCCATCAAGGCCGCTCTGACCGGCCACCTCGTTCTGTCCACCCTCCACACCAACGACGCGCCCTCCACCATCTCCCGCCTGATGAACATGGGCATCGAGCCCTTCCTCGTCGCGACCTCCGTCAACCTCATCCAGGCGCAGCGCCTCATCCGGCGCATCTGCAAGGACTGCAAGTCCGAGCACCACGTCCCCGTGGAGGCGCTGGTCGAAATCGGCTTCTCGAAGGAAGAGGCCACGCAACTCAAGACCTACAAGGGCACGGGCTGCCCGAAGTGCAACAACACCGGCTACAAGGGCCGCGTCGGCCTCTACGAAGTGATGGAGGTCAGCGAGCAGCTGCGCGAGCTGGTGCTGGTTGGCGCGAGCGCGCTGGAGCTGCGGCGCAAGGCGCTCGAGGAAGGGATGATCACGCTCCGCATGAGCGGCCTGCACAAGGTCAAGGCGGGCCTGACCTCGGTCGAAGAGGTCGTGCGCGAGACGGTCAAGTAGGAGCGATTCGAAGGGACCGGACGAGAGATTTCGACGAAGGATCGAGGAAACGACAGTTACGGATTTGGTGGATGGCCTGCCAAAAAGCGGCGCGTGGGCGGGGGCCGCGCGGCAGGCGCGGGAATGCGGAGACGGACGATTTTCGGCCTGATTACGCCATTTTCTGGCGCAGGACGAGGCCCGCAGACCAGCTTGGAACCCTGCTTGCTATGACCCTGGAAGCCGTATGCCGACGCTGCCCGAACTCTTGAAAACGACCGTTGAGTTGAACGGGTCGGACTTGCACATTACGACCAACACGCCGCCCCAGGTGCGCGTGCATGGCAAGCTGCAGCGTCTCGACCTGCCGCCGCTCTCGGCCGCCGACACCAAGGAACTGGTCTACAGCGTCTGTACGGACGCGCAGAAGAAGCGCTTCGAGGAAACGCTCGAACTCGACTTCTCGTTCGGTATTCGCGGCATCGGCCGCTTCCGCTGCAACGTGTTCAATCAGCGCGGCGCGGTCGGCGCCGTCTATCGTCTGATTCCCGAGAAGGTGCGCGCGTTCCACGAGCTCGCGCTTCCGCCCGTCATCGCCAAGCTGGCGGAACGTCCGCGCGGTCTCGTGCTCGTCACCGGGCCGACCGGCTCCGGTAAGTCGACCACGCTCGCGGCGATGATCGACAAGATCAACACCGAGCGCGCCGAGCACATCCTGACCATCGAAGACCCGATCGAATACATCCACCAGCACAAAGGGTGTCTGGTGAATCAGCGCGAAATCCACAGCGACACCAACAGCTTCTCGATGGCCTTGCGCGCCGCGCTTCGTGAAGACCCCGACGTCGTGCTGATCGGCGAAATGCGCGACCTCGAGACGGTCGAAGCCGCGCTGCGCATCGCGGAAACCGGCCACTTGACGTTCGCGACGCTGCACACCAACTCCGCGGTTCAGACCATGAACCGCGTGATCGATACCTTCCCCGCCAACCAGCAGAGCCAGGTGCGCGCGCAGCTCTCCTTCGTGCTCGAGGGCGTGATGTGCCAGACCCTGCTGCCGCGCGCCAACCGCG
>DASVGG010000034.1:0-56283 GCA_036379655.1 Pyrinomonadaceae bacterium | reverse complement strand
GCGCCGTCCTGAGAGGCGCCGTCCTGAGTGACGCCGACCTGAGTGACGCCGACCTGAGAGGCGCCGACCTGAGAGGCGCCGTCCTGAGAGGCGCCGACCTGAGTGACGCCGACCTGAGAGGCGCCGTCCTGAGAGGCGCCGTCCTGCCCTCCCCTACGGCCGTTCTGCTCGCTTACTGGCCCGACCTTGAGGCGCGGTTAGTTGCCGACTTGATGCTGTTCGACTCGACGTGCCATCCCGACCCAACGGCCTTTGACCGCTGGGCGGCGGGCGGTGACTGTCCTTACTCGGGCGTCCACGTCGAGCGAGCGGCACGCTTCAGGGAGCGCAAGGAACTTTGGGGTAAGGGCCAACCCTGCCGCCCCTACGATCTGATGGTGCGCGTTCTCGCGGAGGCGTGCCCTGAATGGTCTGAAGAGAAGCTCCAGAAGTTCATGGCGAAGTTTAAGGCAAAGGAATAGCCCCGATGAACGCCACACAGACCGCCATCCCCGAAATCAAGGGCACCGCCGGGCGCCCGACTCTACGCGATAAGAGCATGCAGGCGCCCGAGTCCGCACAGGTCGCTACCGACGCAGCCGTTGTCCTGTGCGACCTGATTGAAGCCCTACAGGGCCGCATTGACGACCTTGAGGCGCGGTTGGGCTCTCAGCCGGACACGCCGCGCCCCACCCGTCACCTTGTCGAGCCCTGCCCGCTCTGCTCGCGCTCAGACCGGAGAGAAGATTGGAGGCGGCATGATTACGACCTTTGAGAACATCGAGGAAGGCGCGCGTGCGAAGGTCAACGAGTGGATCGGCTCCGAGGGGCGGGTGCTCTACGTGTGGGCCGACAGTCTGTCGAGTCCGACGTTGAACCTATGGACGTACTACGTCGTCGCCGCCGTGCCCGGCACGCTCGACCCCGGCCTTCAATTCCTGCGCGTGTGGAGCATCTCCTTCGGGCGATACTGGAGAACATGACGGAGGCGGCATGACGATGACGGACGAAGAGGTGCAAGGCGTTATCGACATGATGGCCGAGGCCGAACGCCTCGAAGGGCTGACGACTAAAGAACTCGCCACACTGGCGAGCGGCCGCCTGCCACTGCTCGGCCCCGACTGCCTGCTCGTTGACGAGGTGGTCAAGCGGCTGCGGAGGCTGGCGGCGTGGGAGATACGGCGCAAGAGGGCGAGCCGGAACACTTAACCACCCCCGCGCTTTACTGCGCGACATGAGAAAGGCCACCCGGCCGCCGCATGAAGGCCGGCAGATGACTTAAGGAGACGTGAGCCTAACCGCGATGCACATCGAATCACTATCAAACGGCATGGGCGGGCAAAGCATGTACCTGCTCTGGCTCGCCGGTCAGCGCCGCATCCCGGCCACGTACAGCATCACGGCCGACACGGGCTCCGAGCTTGATTGTCTGTGGAGTACGGGCGAGCGAACGACCGCCGCAGAGTTCTTCGCGCGGGTCGTCAAACCTCTGGCCGACGAGTGGGGCATTGACGCCCGCTTCGTTCGCGCAGTGGATAAGAATGAGAATCCGCTCCCGCCCCTTCACGAATACGCGCGGCAGTTCATCCACTTAGGCGACGGCAAAAAACAGATGATGCCCCTGTACGGCATTCGGGGCAAAAACGGGCGCTCGCAACTGCGCCAAACCTGCACAGAGCGGTGGAAGGTCGCGGCCATCAACCAAGAGGCGCGCCGGCTCGGAGCGAAGACGCTAAGAACCGCGCAAGGTATTCACATCGGAGAGTACGACCGCCGCTGTAAAGGTATCTACCTCCGCGACGAAGAGTTTAACGGGCAAGTGTTCAGCGTCTACCAGACAACCCGCACCGTTAAAGGTGAAACCATCGTCATCAAGTGGCTCTCGCACTACTACCCGCTCGTTGACCTGAAGATGAATCGTGAGGCGGTCGCGGAAGAGATGCGACGGCTCAACATCCCCTATCTCGTGACAAGCGAGTGCGACATGTGTCCGCACAAGGACTGGCCCCGCTGGCAGCGCACGTCGCCCGAGACCGTTGACCGCATAGCCGAACACGAAGCCGAGTATCAAGGCCAATTCTTTTTTACCGATAGGAGAGTGCCGCTGAAAGAAGCCCTCACGTTGATGGCCGAAGCGGCGGCGCGCGGTGACGCCGGCCGGACGCTGCCACTATTTGACGGCGCGGATTTTGGTTGCCGCAATGATGTCTGCGGCGTCTAGTGCCCGCCACCCCCTTAACCGACTAACCTTCCCCCACTCGCCCCGGAGGGCAAAACGACATGAGCACCGGAGACGAACGAGACGACGAAACGAAGTTACCGCCCGACGGATGGGAATGGGTGCGGGCCAAGCTGGAAAAGTGCTGCCCCGAACTGACCGTCAAGCCCCGCACGGATTCTCTGACGGGTACGCCGTGGGAGGTCATGGGTTGGATGCACGTCCTTTGCCAGTACGCGCAGGCCGCAAACAGGTGCTACCTGCACATCGCGGTCGAGCAGGAGAAGCGGGCGGTAGAGGCCGAGCGACAGCGTGACGAACTGCGGGCGGCTGCAAGTAGCGCCGCCGAGACGATTCTCGCCGTGGCCGACCTCATCAACGATGCGGTCAACGAGGACGGCGAGATCGCGGGCAGTTCGACGGTTGACCCCCTGATGCGAGTTCACGGCGAACTGCTCGCCGCGTCCGAGCCGTGAACGCACCCTCCCGGTCTACTACGAGCAGGCGAAGGGGAGCGTGAGGCGCGGGCTTCAACAGAAAGGGGACGGAACATGCCGGACGGAGAACGGACCGAAGACGAGACGAGGAGGCACACGCCGGGCATGTGGGTATTTGATGGCAGCTTTGTAGGAACACCGGCCGGGCAAATCATCTGCCAGATGTTCAATAAGCGCGAAGAGGACTTTGAGAACGCGGAGGCTAACGCCCGGTTGATAGTGATGAGCCCCGACCTTCTCGACTTCGTCCGCGACTTCGTAACAGAAGGCTGTCACCACGCCTGCACCGCCGGCCACTGCTCGGGCAGCGGCAACCTCCGCATGAAGCGGGCGAAGGAACTGCTCGACCGTCTCGGGAAGGAATAGTCAATGCCAGCCGCAGCCGTCTCCACCCAAACACAGTACCGCGTCACTGCGCCGTCAGGCTCTCGCGTCGTCTCCTGGGACGAGGCTCAAGTCCTACTGCGTCAGGCGGTCGATAAGTTGGACATCCCGGAGCGGTGCGCGCCGGAGCGCGGGCGCGGCCGTCGCGGCGGCACCTTCAGGACGACGTGGGCGGGCTCGGAGCATTACTACCTCTACGTCAGAGGCAATCTGAGGAACGGCACGCGCGAGCGGGTCGGGGACACGACCTTCGAGGAGGTCAAAACATTTTGAGAGGAGCTTTTCGGATGAAGAGGCCCCACGGAAATCTTGTCACACCTCCGAAGCCGCCGACCGGCGGGCGCGTCATCAAGACGGCCATCATCGTTGACATGATGGGCGCGGGCGGAAAGTCGCCCGAGGAAGAGGTCGAGCAGCACAAAGAGTTCTACGGCGACCTGCTCGCGCCCGCCACGCTCGACGTTCATCGGCCATATCACGCGGGCGGCGGCAAGCACGGCATACAGGACGGGACGGAACTGATCGTCTACGACTTCGGTGGGATGATGCCGGGCTCGTCGCTCATGGAAGACAACGCGCGGCAGGTTGTTAAGTGGGCGCAAGATCATCCGTCCGGCTTGGTCGTGGTCGCGTCGAGTTACACCTTCCGCGTCTACGTCGAGGCGGAGATGGCCGACGTGGGGCTCGACGGCCTGCACAACGTCGTGTGCGACGACGGGAGCGGCGAGGCAATCCCCGAATGGTTCCTGAACTACGCGAAAGGGGAAGGCTGATGCTGGCCGAACTGTACGCCGATCTGGTCGCGCTGACCCCGCGAGGCTTACCGCTGCCGGCCGTCATCTTCTTCCGGCCGAAGCCGAAGTTTGTCGAGTGGATGCGCTGCACCGTCGGCGCGGGACTCGTCTACGACGTGGGCGCGGGCTGCGGGCAGGTGAGCCGCGCCCTGTCGGACGCGGGGCTCGCCGTCAAGGCCATCGACACCACTCTGCGCGTGCGCGGCGAGTTTCGCGTCCATCAAGCGGACGGCGCCTCCTTCCCGTACGAGGAAGACTCGACGGCCATGCTCTGCCGCCCCTGTCACGGCCTGTTCACTCAGGCGGTCATAGAGCGAGCAATCGAGCGCGGCGCGCGGCGGGTGCTGTACGTCGGCCTGCCCCGGAACGTCAAGCTTGATCTCGGTAGCTACGCGGGACGCTTCCGTCGCGTGCTGACCGGTGCGGGCGAAGACGGGGAGAACGTCTACCAGTTGAGGGTTGACTGATGAAGTTCATCCACGGCGAAGACTGGAAGCAGAAGATAGCCCGGCAGGAGCGCGTCACCCGCGGCGTCAGCGCCCGTCTCCGCTCCCGCTACGACGGCCACGCCGTCTCGCCGCTCACGGATGAAGAGCGCCGCGCGGTGGACGACGCCACGCGCTACGAGCAGTTCCGCAACTTCGTTCACGTCATCAAGGGCTCGAAGGTGCCGAAGCCCTACCACAAATCCTGTCAGTAGAAGGAGTCCGAGCATGCGCTTCAACCCTGACGAGTACATCACGGTCGCCGAAAGAATTGAGAAGTTCTACGCTCGCTTCCCTGACGGGCGACTGCTCACTTCCATTGTCGAGCACAACCAGGAGACAGGCTTCATCCTGTGCCGCGCCGAAGCGTACCGCGAGAAGGACGACGCGCTGCCGGCGGCGACGGGCCACGCCTACGAACTGCGGAGCGCGGGCCATGTTCAGGCCGGGAGCTACGTCGAGGTGTGCGAGACCCCCAGCGTCGGCCGCGCGCTCGCGCTCTTAGGCTTTGAGGTCAAGCGTGGCGTAGCGAGCCGCGAGGAGGTCGTCAGAGGGCAGCAGAAGGCGCAGGCTCGACCACGGCAGGACGCCGACGGCACCCTCGACGCGCAAATCCTCACGGCCGCCGAGGCGCTCGGCTACGACGCCGCGAAGGTCAAGAAGTGGGTCAACCAGAAGTACGAGGTGACGACGGGGCTCGCCGGCCTGACCGACCACGACAAGCGCAAGGTACTTGAGTGGTAACGACGACAGAGACAGAACTGAAGCCAGCGCGACCGCCCGTCAGGTATCACGGCGGCAAGTTCGGCAAGGCGGGCGTGCTGGCCGACTGGATACTTGAGCACGTCCCGCCGCACGAGTGCTACGTCGAGCCCTTCGGCGGCGGGGCGGCCGTCCTGCTACGCAAAGACCGCACGCTGAATGAGGTCTACAACGACTTGTGCGGCGAGGTCTGCACGCTGTTCCGGTGCTTGCGCGACTGCAAGGCGGAACTCATCCGCGCCGTCGCGCTCACCCCCTTCGCGGAGCCCGAGCAGCGCGCGGCGTTCGTCAAACCGGAAGGGCTCGACGAGGTGGAGACCGCGCGCCGCTTCCTTGTGAGGTCGTGGCAATCCATCGGGCACGACGCCGCCACAAGCTACCGGAATAGCGGTTTCCGTGCAGGCACAAAGACGGCCGTCAGAGACCCCGGCCTGGACTGGCGCGGGCTGCCCGCCGCCCTTGATGCGGTAGCCGACCGCTTACAGGGCGTCCACATCTACGAGCGACCGTATGAGTACGTGCTGGCAAAGTACGACGGCCCGCTGACCGCCTTCTACGTTGACCCTCCGTATCTGCCCGAGACGCGGGCCAAAGAGCACCGGCAGGCTTACGCCTACGAGATTGACGAGGCCGGGCACGCTCTGTTAGCCGAGAGACTTCATGCGCTCAAGGGCATGGTGACGCTCTCGGGCTACGACTCGCCGCTCTACCGTGAAATGTACGCGGAATGGTGGCGCACGGAACGGAAGGTATTTGCCAACGGGCGGGGCGCCATAAAGCCAGCGCGGACGGAGGTGCTCTGGCTCAACGCGGCAGCGCGTCGCGCTCTCGACGAGAGCGCCGCACAGCAATCCATGTTCGGCTAATCCCACAAGACGCGGGCGCTTGAGAGCGCCACAGCCCGAGCCCTACTGATGCAGGGTTCTTTCCTGATGACCCCAACATCTCCGGGCCGGGCCGGGGCCGGGTGCTCCCGAGAAGGAAAGAGCGGAGACGGGAGGAGTGATTGCCATGCACATCATTAAACGTGACTGCCCGAAGGGCTGCGCCAAAGGGTTTCTATCTTTCGAGGTGCATCAGCGTGAGCACAACGGGCGCCCAACATACCTTGACTTTGAATTGGCCTTCAAAGGCTGCGTCTGCCCGCTCACGCTTGAGCTGATTGAACAGGCGGGACGGGCTGCGTGCGAGGAGGTCGCCGCCGGTATTGGCGAAGGGGAGTGCTCTGAATGCCTCTGCGACGAGACGAGGGTGGAGCCCTGCGCGAAGTGCCGCCGCACGATTCACGAAAGCTGGCACGCGTCGGGGCTGTGGTGGATACGCCGCGAAGAGTGCCACGCGGAATGTCCCGGCCGCGCGACGCACCCTATGCCAGCATGAAGCGCAGCGAGCAGTGCGCCGTCCCCTCCTGCCCGCGCGAGGGAGGCGGATGGCTCCACTTCTGGCGCGGTAGTGGAAAGGCCGTCAGGGATTGGTAGGTTATTGCTTATCCTAAATGCACAACGGTAACTGTGTAACACGGGCAACGCGTCCTTAGTTATCAACGATTAGCCTGTGGAAATTTGTGGCACATCCGCCCTCGCGGGCCGCAGCACCGAAGGAACAGAGCATGAACGAGCGAGTTATGAACGAATACGACGAACTTGAAGATGTGGATGGCTCCGACGTGGACAGAGTGACCGCCGAACTCATAGCGCGCGGCGGCCCTGACGCAATCCTCGGCCGCTTCCTGCGTGACAAGATTGCCGAGTATTACGCGACTATTGACCCTGAGTCCTGAGCGTCCGCGAAAGGCAGACTGACGATGTTGAGGGAACAAGAGAAGCAAGACGTTCTCGCCGCCGTAGAGTTGCTACGGCAAGTCGCACTCGCTTCCTATGACGAGGCCAATGCCGACCGGCCTTTGCCGACTGACGGCTCCGCGCCGTATGGCCCGCAGGGGGCGGCTACGACCAACAGACTTCGGTCGGATGTTGGCAACGTCGCAAAGCCGCTGTAATCGTCAGGCGCGGCGCACGCCTGCCGGTTCGCTTTCCTGAGTCTGAATGAGTGCGCGGGAACGAATCGACAGTGAAAGGAGGTGATCAGGCGGCATTCCTTACGGCGCGTCAGGCGCCAGAATCAGGCCCAGCTATGATACCCCCTATCATAATTAGATTGCCCTGAAGTGCCGCCCTGTGCTACAAAGCCCTGCTATGGCAAGTCAGCCCTTCAGCATCTCGCCCAACCCGCACCTTCTCTATGAGACACAAGCCCTCAAGAACGCGCTCTTCAAGACGCGGCACGTCCTCGACAACAGGCAGGGCTTGACCATGCTCCTCGGCCCCGTGGGGACGGGTAAGTCGTCGCTCCTCCGCTACATCTACGCCGAGTACCACGCCCGCGAGGAGTACGAGTGCAAGATACTTCCCTCCCCCAACTACATCTCGGATTTCGCGTTCCTCAAGGCGATCTCGGCCGAGTACGGCCTCGGCCCCCGGCGCTCGGTCCTCGACCAGGAGAACGACCTGCGGGGCAAGATGGTGGAGTTGCACCGCGAGGGGAAATCGGCCGCCGTCTTCATCGACGAGGCCCAGAAGCTCAAAGGCGCGCAACTGGAGCTATTGCGCACGCTCCTCAACTTCGAGACCCACGAACACAAGCTCATCAACTTCGTCATCGCCGGCCAGATGGAACTGGCGGCGAAGCTGGCCGACCCGTCGAAGAAAGCCATTCTGAGCCGCGTCTTCCTTCCCTCCTCCTTAGACCCGCTGACACTGCCTGAGACGACGGCCATGATCGAGTTCCGCTGCAAGAAAGCCGAGATACCAAATCCTTTCGAGGCGGAAGCCGTAGCCGAGATTTACAACAGTACGGGAGGCATCCCCCGCGAGATACTGAAGGTCTGCTCTTTTGCTCACGCGTTGGGTCAGAAGCAGAAGCTAAAGACTTACCCCGTCGAACTCGTCGCGCTCGCGGCGCAGGAGGTCGCGCATGTCGCGGTGGAATAGCCTCGCCGACATCATCAACGAGCCTCCCAAGCCCGTCCCGGCACCTGCTGCGGACACCGCACCTATTGCCGAGACCGCACAGGCTGCGGACACCGCAGAAATCACGGTCACCGCAGAGGCGCCCCCTCCGTCACCGCAAATTGCGGACACCGCAAAAACTGCGGTCACCGCACTAATTGCGCACCCCGAGCAGTATTACAGCGCCCCGAACGAGTTGGACGACCGCATCATGCCGACCCTCCGGCCCAGCGAGCAGGTGATACTGAGGCGCGTCTTTCGCCTTACCAGAGGCTTCCACAAGACGACGTGCAACGTGAGCGTGGGGAAGCTCGCGCGGGCCTGTAACGTGAGCGAAAAGAAGGCCGGGGAGGCGCTGAACGTCCTGGAAGACCGGGGCTTCATTAGGCGAATCGATTCGAGTAACAAGGGAAAGACGAACGAGGTCAGGGGACTGACTATCGAGTGCCTGATACCGGAGGCGGTCACCGCACGGGTTGCCGTGTCCGCAAAATCTGCCGTGTCCGCACGCGCTGCCGTGTCCGCAGCGGATGCCGACAATAAAGAAAGTGCTTTAAAAGGAAATATTAAAAAGGGGAGTGAGCTTGCGCTCTGCCCGGACTGTCAGGGAACGGGCTACTACTACCCCGAAGGCACCTCGCAGGGCGTGAAGCGGTGCGAGCACTTGAAGCTGAAAGGGAAGTGAAGGCCCGCCGAGCGGGAGGAGGAGTGAGGATGACGAACGAAGAACTTGAGGGCGCCGTAGCCAGTACCGCTAACAGCCTTCTAGCTATCCGTAGACTTTCACCTGACCACGTAGAGGCCGAAACCGAAGTGCTGCTTTTAGATTTCGCTCGCTCCCTCATCTCCAAAGCGTATGAGGAGGCGGCGCGGGTGATACAGGCTCAGTGTGATGCGAAGGGCACGGGATGTCTCGCACACTGCACGCACCCCGAGAGCGTTGAAGCCGTCCGCGCCCTCGCAGACTCTATAAGTGAGAAGGGGGAGAAGTAGGATGGGGTACTACGGCTCAATCTGGGAACAAAAGAACTGTGAAGCCTCCACCACTTCAAAGAAGTGGCTTCTTTTGAAAACCCGCGTGAGGTGCGGGTTAGGTTTTCGGGTTTACTTATCACGTTGCGACTCGACGTAACGCTTAATGGTTTCGAGCGGTGCGCCTCCGACCGTGGCGGCGTAGTAAGAGGGAGACCAAAGGTGTCCACCCCACAGCCGATTTTTGATGTACGGAAATTCCTGAAACATCATGCGGGCTGAACGTCCTTTGAAGAGTTGAACGAGGCGAGAGAGCGTATGCGTGGGCTTCACTCTCAACAACACATGCACATGGTCAACGTCAGTCTCTATCGAGATAATTTCGCATCCCTGCTCAACTGCGATTTGCGAAACAATCTCTTTGACCCTATCGCCCAACTCTATCGTGAGGATAGAGCGGCGATATTTCACGCACCATACGAGGTGGTACGCGAGCGCGTGTTGCGAGTGGCCGCCGCTGTAAGGTTTCAAGCCCACTACTTTTTCGCCCCCTTCACCGGGCCGCGTTGCGTCTTACGCGCGGCCATCTTCTTAACGTCCTTCTCGGTTATCACGAACTGCCTTCCGAGCGTTGGCAGGTCTAGTGCTTTGGCGAGTTGGCGGACACGCTCGGTTGAGATACCGAGCGCGTCCGCCGCCTGTTGCGTCGTGAGTAGGTTACTCATCATCGTCTTCCCCGTAAATTTCGCTCTCACACGCGGAGCAATAATCCTCGCCAGTCACCGGGTCGCAAAAACCTACCGGCTCATTGTGGAATTGGTACTGAGCGTCAATGCGCTGCGTGTATTCCACGGGGTCGCCGCATTTCTCGCAATCGAATGCGTGCAGGCCGGGCGAAGAATAACTAGGATGCGTTCCGGGTGCGCTCGCGGTGTGGATGGTGCGTCTGTTCGTCATCGTCTTTTCCTCTTTCCTTTCAAGTTTGGCTTTCGCCCTGACAAGAAAGATATTACTCTCAAACCAAACATCTGTCAACATATTTCTGTGGCTCAAACCAAATTATTTTCACGCGGTCTAATTACACTGAAACAGGAGGTATGGCGGAGGTTGAGGCGAACGCTTTACTGCGCGTTCGCGGTGGCTGCGGCTTCCTCCCCGCGCTGAAGCGCGAGGTCTCCGCCGAAATTTGGATGAACAGAGATGGGCTGACGGGCTGGCCGAACTCTTAGGTTACAGACTGCCGCGCCTCTTTCACGGGGAGTCGTACAAGTTAGTAATCATGCCGCGACCCCGCGCCGCCGCTTCCCCTTTCACAGAGGAGCAGGGAACGGAGCGCCCCGCGCTATAATGACGGGAGGGGCGGCGACGCCTGAACGGCGTGCGGGAGGCTCCCCCTCGGGAGTCCTGATGTGACCGCCTCCTCCCGCTGAAGCTGTACTCCGCCCCGCCTTCACCTCAGAAAATAAAAGTTAAGTCCAACCCGTTCCCGCCGCTCCAAAGGTACGAGCAGAGCGCGTCGAAGTCGTCGGACGACATGGGCGTTGACGTTTTGATGATGAGCGTGTCGTCTATGAGGCCGTCGAAGAAGTTCGCGCTACCGCTATTGCTCCCGACGTAGAGGTCCGCGCTGCCGCCCGTGCCCACCACGTCCTCTTGGGGATTGCTGTCTACCGTGCCGTTGTTGACGCGAATGCGGAAGGTTTCATGGGCGCGGTCGTACCAACCAACGATGAGGTACCACACGTCTGCGGAAGGGGTAACGGACGAAAGCGCCGACCCTGCGCCGTCGCCCGCCGTGAAATACAGACCGCCAAGACTGAGGTAAAGACCGTACTCGGCCGGTTTAGTAGCTATGACATGGTCGTCGCCTACGGCTGCAAATTTAACCCACGCCGCGACGACGAAGTCCCCCCCGCCGATTTGGAGGTCTGCGGTAGATGCGCGGGAGAGGTACGTAGTCGCGCCGTCGTAGCCGATGGCGTTGCCCAACTTCCCCGACTGCTCAAAGAGCGCGCCGTTGGGGGCGTCGAGTGAGTTGCCGCGCCCGGTGGTGTCCGTGAGCGGCGGGCTGTCCTCTTCAAACTTCCAGTACGCCACCGCGTTATCCGCGATGAACTGGATAGGGTTGAAGTCGCCGTCACCTTGGACGGGGGGCATGTGTCGCCCGCCCGACACGCCGAGCCCTAAGCCGAAGCCTATTCGCATAACTCCCCTCCTCAGTACAGAGAAATGATGTTCGTGGCGGTCGTGCCCGTGCTCTTGACTTTCTTGACCCGAATCGACAGCACCGCGCCGGCCGGGACCGAGTTGAACGTCACCTCATCGTTGTTCTTCATCACCACGACGAGGTTGCCCGCCCCGCCGACGTAGAGGGCGCGCGAGGTGTATGCAAGCGCGTTCGTGTCGTGCGGCGTGATGGCCGCGGCCCCGTCGGCGGGGGTCATCAGGTTGAAGAGCGCCACGTTCGACGCTAAGGTTTCGTCGGCCATTCTTGCTTTCTCCTTCCCGCCTATGCGGGCGCTGGTTACGATTTCACTGCCTACGTCGTCACACTGAAGAATATCCCGTCCAAGGTGACTGAAGCGTTAGAGCCTACGGATTGCGTGACCGCCCCCGCCGAGGTGACGGTGATCGCCCCGAAGGCCGCGTTTGAACTCATGGGGAAAACGAGGTCCGCCGGGGGCCGGTAGCCCGTTGGTAGAGTGAAGAGGGTAGAAAGCGCCGTCCCCAGCTTGGCCGTACCGCGTAGCTCCACCCGGTCGCCGATTTTGCGGTACTGGACCGTTTGGAAGGGGGCGCCGTAGTTGACCCACGTACCGGAGAAGGTGACGGCGGTCCACGCGCCCGACGTGACGTTTGTCTGCGGCGCGAACGCCGGGCCGGCCGCGTAGACGTTCGCGCCGTCGTGGAAGAGTATCAGGGCGTAGCCCTGGGGAATTGCGACGCCGGTCGAGCCCCCTTGGTCGGTCTTCACCGTCGCCGTAAACGAGCCCGTCGTGTTGTTCCAGAAGACGGCGACGCGGGAACCCCCGGAGGCGGGCCACAGGACCGTACGGGTGCCCGTGAGCGTGCCCGTGAACCTGACCACGGGCGAGCGGCCTTCCGGGGTCGCGTCGTCGAGGGAGAGGGTGTAAGAACCGGTCCCCGCGATAGACACGTCCCGGTAATCGCGGACGAGGCCGGTTGCGTCAAGCAGTGCTTTGTTGAGTGGGGTGGAGTAGTCGGTCAGGTTTCCGCCGATAAGGTCCACGCCGCCGCTATTCTTTGCCATTCCCTTACACCTCTTTTACTGCTACAATCCCGGCCCATCAAGCGGGTTCACTTCAGCCAAGGAGCCGACATGCTGCCCTACTTCTTCACCGTACTTCTCGCCTTCGTCGCCGTTCAGACCGAGAGCCCTAAGCATACCCGGCTATTGGTCGAAGACCGCTTAGACGAAGAACTGGAACCCACCCCCGACCGCCCATGCTTTATCCTCGTCAACGACGCGGGCGAGGTCTACGACACCTGCCCATGAGCCTTACGGGGCATCCGGGGCGGGTCGGGTTAACAAACAGGGCGGCGATCTGATATTTCGCCGAAAACGCAAACCCGACCCCGAACTTCCCTGTTGAGAGTTTCAAGGCTCAGCCGCCCCATCGCCCCGCCCTAAATCAACACGTCCGCGTTCTGCCCTTCGCCGACGAGCGAAGAAATCCGATTTATCCTCACGCGCAAAGGGTTCTTCAAGCTCCCGAAGGTGGTCGTCTGCATCTCGGCCGTAATGACGACCTCGGGTTCCTGGCGCAGGATGCGCACGTTCGCCAGTTCGCCCTGAAACGTATCTCGCGCGACGACCACGTAAGGAAGCGCCTCCGGTGTCACGGTTGACGTGTGAATAGGTACGGTCGAGTCGGTCACGTCCGCCCCCTTGTAGTAGCGGACCTGTCCGTTCATCTTCCAGACGGTGAACTCGTCGCCCTCGGCACACGTCACGCCTGACACTAGAGCCCCCTCGACGTAGACCTCCGAGTTCACGGGGTCGCACAGTATGTAGTAGGTCGGCGGGTCGAGCCACGCGTCCTTGCCGAAGAGTTGGAAGCCGATTGTCGGGGTGGCGAGCCCGCTCACGGTGAAGACGAGCTTGGCTTCGCCGGAACAGACCTGCGCCGACCGGAGGGCCGCCCCTTGGTAGTCAACCGAGTGCGTGCCGTAGTTGACCGTCACCTGACCGAAGAGCATCCCGCCGTCGGCATTCAGAGAGACCATCACGTCCGGCCACGGCAGGTAAGCGACTTCCCAGAAGACGTAAGCGAAGGTGAGGCCGGGCCTGACCTCGAAGCGATACTCGTTCGTGAATCCGTCGTCGCTCATCACATAGAACGCATACCGCTCCTCTTCGTCGCCCAATGGGTTTCTCAAGCCCTGACGAATACCCCCGGCGCCCTGCACCGCCGCCGTCCAGTCGCAGAGAATGTCGCTCGCGACGTTCCGGTGTCCGCGAACGAGTTGCGGGGCCGGATGTCTCAGTGACTTACCCGTCACCGTCACCCCGACGGCGGCCACGTCCGCGAGGTCGCGGTTAACCGTCGCGACCTTGACCTGCACCTCCTTGTTCAGCCATTCGAGCGGCCAGTCGATGTCCTGCTCGGTGCCATCAAGTAAGGTGAAATCGTCCCCGGCGACGGCTACCGCGTCCTCCGTGCCGTAGAGACCTATCAGTAGTCCCGTCAGGTCGTAAGTCGTCGTGGTATCTGTTGACGAAACTTCCGTCGCGGTCTGGAACCTGAACAGGACGCCCCCGGCACGCGCGAGGTTTCCGCCCTTCAAGACTTCTTCCGCTGTGCGGCTCGCGAGGGTCATTGAGCCGTCAACCCTGACTCTGACCGCGTTAGTCGTGTCGAAAACGAAAGGCGACGTGGCGGGCAGGTCTGTTATCAACTCGCCCAGCGTGCCCGCCACGTCGCCCGAGGCGAGTTGCCGGTAGTCCGCGCCGTCGCCGGGGTCTACCCAGAACTGATAGCCCTTCCACGCGCCGCGCCCGTCCGCCGGTCGAACCGCCGCCCGCAGAAGCAGGCGCCCCCGGTCGGTCTCATCCCACGTCGGCACCTCGAAGAGTTGGGCGACCGTGTCGAGCGTCGTGATGTACCGGAGCGTCGTCGGCAACTTTATCGAGTGACGCCGCACGCGGTCGGAGAACATGAGAGTCGAATAGAGTCGCCCGACGAGTTTAGTCGTGTAGGTCGGTGCTTTCCCGATACCGATTTGTTCCAGCCTGACGGGGGCGTTGACGAACCCGCCGTTATCGCCGGAGACACACACCACGTCGCCTTCTTCGTGGAGCATCCCGGCCGGCCCGGTTGACCACCCGAAGAGCATGTCACCGTCCCGCAGCTTCGACAGCCTGAAGTTGAGGTGTGCGCTGGCGGCCCAGTAGTTGTCAAAACCCGAGAGGTTCACTTCCTGAGAGTTGGCCTTGCGCGTGCGCGCCTGATGGTCGAAGTCGTTGACCTCGATGGGCGTCGGCTCGTAGTCCTCCGTGGCGTTGAAGAACGTGCCTTTGAGTTGGTTGACGCTCGACTGTTGAGAGCCGAGCGGCCACTTCAGCGTCCCCGCGTGGATATTTCCACGCGTCCGCCCCGCCTGCGCGAGGATTGTCGCGCCCTGGTCGTTGCACACGTACGAGGCCGCGACCCTCATCAACTCTTCGCCCGTTGTATTCGACTCTTCCGGCACTTGGCCCGTTGACGCCGGAAGGTCGGCGAAAGAGACGGTGGTATCTGTGTCGGACGAATGGAAGAGCAGTTCCGAGTCGTCAACGTAGCGGCCGATGTACCAGTTGATTCCGGTCGCACCTGCGGGGAAGGCGGCGGCCGTGGCGTTAACCTTCTGCCCGGCCGTGACACTGACGGACGCTACGGGCGAGAGGGCAGTCTCCCCGACGGCGTTCGTATAAGCGTAGGCGACGTAGACGGTCCCGGCGGGTAGGCTACCGCCCGACGCAGCCGCGAGTGTCGGAGCTGTCGTAGGGTTCGCTACCTGCGCGGCGTGCGCGTTGGCGAGCGCGGAGTCGAGCGTTAAGACTCCATAGCGGGCCGAGAGCGTGACGACCGAGGAGCCAGTCGTCCACGTCGCCTTGATGAACTGACGGAGCGCCGGGGTCGCGTGAATCAGCCGGGCGAGCATCGCCGCGACCGTGGCGGTGGTGTCGTAAGAACCGAGCGCGTAGACGACGCGAACGCCCCCGATGGTGACGGTGATTGAATCCCCCGCGCCCGGAGCGCCCCCAATGGTGATAGTCGCGGACGCCGGGGCCGAAGCACTACCACCCGAGAAGGTCGCGCCCGAGAGCGTCGCCGTCACACCTCCGGACGTGGATTTGGTTATCGTGATTGCGTTCCCGTCAGCAGTGTAGGCGGCGGCGGTAACGTTTCTGATTTCAGAGGCCACTTGATGCGCGCCCGTCAGTAGTCTCTGCGTGAGGAGGCGCGGCCCGGTCTTCCACGGCTCCACGTCCATGACCTTGACGGTCGTGTCCCCAACCACGGCCGCGACACGGAGCCGGGTGTTGTCTACCGCCTTCTCGCGGCGAATCTCAATCCGCCCCTTCGCGTTGCGCGGGAAGTAGAGGCGCGCGGTCTCCGCGAAACCCCCATAGAGGAAGTCCGTGCCGGTCACGCTCTCCGTGATGGTCAGGTTGGTACTGTGGCGGCGGCGCAGGACGGTCTGCGGCGTGATGGTCGTCGGAGGGTCGAGCGGGTCGAAGGGCTCGGGGTCAACGGGGATGAGGGGCGGCAACTCAGGAAGGTCCGGCAGCACTTCGGCCAACTCGCCGATGCGGATGGTGAGCGCGTCGGTCAGGGAGGTCGAGCGGACGCGCGCGATGCTGTCGCCGATGAGGGCCGCGTCCACCTCGTCAACGAAGACGCGCTCGCCCTGCGAATTGTCGATAACGTACTCGTTGCATTCTTCCGCAGTCTCAAGACAGGACGCGTCGTCCACCGAGTCGGCGCCTTCGTTGAAGTAGTCCTCGGAGGTGAAGAGGTGGCGTGCCACGTACGCAGGATTGTCGGTCCACCCCTCAACGGTGAACTCGCCCGACCCGTCCGGCAGCAGCACTATCTTCGCCAGCACCAAGACCATGAAGTCGGGCGCCTCCGCCTCGTCTACGTCCGGCGTCGAACCGGTGACTCCGCTATGGAACCACACCGTCCGCGAATAGTAGCCGTCGCCCGGCACGTTGAAGGTCGGGTTCACCTGCGTGATCGGCACCTGCTCACGACCGACCGGCCCCTGACCCCCCGGATAGCCCCAACGCTTCGTCGAGAGGTTCATGTCCCCGATGAACTTGGGGTTGGTCTGCTTGATATTGACGAACTCCGCAATCGGCCCCTCCATCACGGAGACGCTGAACCGGATGCCGTTGCCCGTGTCAACGGTCGCGAGGAAGTCGCCGTAGAGCTGCACACGACCGAACCCGTCCGGGACTACTCGTTCCGCAGACGCGTCCGTGTGGGTGGACGCCTGAAACGAGTGCCTGACCTTCGTCGTGAGCCCGATGAGCGAGCCCCAGCCCGGCCGCTTCTCCCGCGTCGTCCACTGCACGGTGACGGCCGTTGGGGTAAATCTGAAGCCTTCGAAGAGCGGGTCGTTGGGCGCCCTACCCTTCGAGTCGTTGGGTCCGTAGGTGCGGCGCGGGAACTTGAGGTTCAAGGGTCCATAGCGTTGTGTGACAGTGAGACTACCGGTCGTGTCGCCCACGTCGCCCGGCCGTTCAAGTCTCCCCCAGAAGACGACGGTCGAGTCGGCGAGCACGGTGGACGTGAGGTCAACGCAACGGATGACTAAGAGCTTGCCTTCGATGTCGTTGGACTGGACGTAATCGGCGAGCGTGCGAGAGACGTTGGAGAAGTTACAGGTGCAGGCGTTCTCCTTCTTGCCGACGAAGCGTTGTGCGTCGCCTCTGTCAACGTATTCACGTTCATACGCCAACCCTAAAAACGTGAAGCCCTGCACACCGCAGAAACGGCGTTCAGCATCGTCGGGGTCGAAGCCGGTTGCAGGAATGGCGTAGTCGGCGGCGTAGATTTCTACCAACTCCAAGAGGTTGAAACTCTGGGTGGTGTCGTGCGCGCCGAGCGCCGTCTCCATTGTTGCCGATGTCGTTTGCATTTGGTGCTATACTTGTTTGCGTTGAATCGGCGGTCGTCTAATGGGAGTAGCACTCCGAGCCGCAAGCTCAGGTAAGACAACTCCATGCCGGGGGAGATGCGGGGTTCGATGCCCGCCCGCCGATTCAGCTATCACTTCCCTCACGGCCTGTCCTCGTGGGTTATCTTCCTGAACTGCCCGTATTCATAAAACCCTTCGTGGCCCCGCTCGTATCCGACGCACTTGACACCCCCGTAAGTCGCGCCGTCCCGGTCGGTGAGGGTGTAGGGGAGATGCTCGCCCAAGACGCCTGCGTGCCATGCGTCAAAGATGGCGGCCTCGGCTACGGTCATGCCGCGCGCGATTGTTACCCACGTGCGAATAGGTGTCGTGGAGGCGCAGAAGGTGTCCCGGCCCCCATCGGCGAACTCGGGGCCGCGCTCTACGGGGTACTTGTCGGCAAGGCGCTCCCATTTCTCGATAGTAGGTGCGCCGACGGGGGGGAAGTTCGCCAAGGGTGAAGCCTCCTAAAGCAGAAAATCGCCCGCACTCGGAAGCCTTTGCTTCACAAGGCGAGCGACACGCTCACGGCACGCTTTGGCCCGCGCGCAGGGCTATTAATCTGTCGGGCGGGATTATATCAAATCAGGGGTTGAACCGTTCACGATTCTTCGTCTCCCTGCTTCGATACTATCTCCGTCTCGCCAAACTCACCTAAAAAAATCGGCCCGTCAAGGTCTACGCATTCATTCGTTACCCACGAAATGAAGTCCTCGCAGTTCTGGTTGCTGCCTTCATAGTGCGTCATCGGCTCTCCGCAGTTGCCGCACGGGTGAGTATGGTTACTCATACTGAGATTATATCAGGCGTCGGGCGCCCCTTGCCCTTTTCTTTTGCCCGGTGCTAGGATGCGCGCCGTCCTCATGTCCTTCTACGGAGCGACATAATGAATTGCCCGGAATGCGGCTCAACACAGACCAAGCGTTTTTCGATGACCTACGCAGCAGGCACTAGTACGACTTCGCGGGCCTCTCTAGGGGTCACGTCGCGGGGTAGGCTGCGGAGCACGTCCAGTTCCAGCACGCGCCAGACAAAACTGGCACAAGTGACCGCCCCACCCGTCGGGCCATCGCTCATCCTGGGCTGCATCGGTAACGCCGTCGTCTTTGGCATCCTTTGGTTGGTAGTCGCCAACACCTTACCCGCCGTCGCCCGACGCCTACCTCAAACCCAAGCAGACGTGCTGAGCAAAGTCACGCCTTTGATTGCTCTATCACTCGCGGCGCTCGTTTTCATTGTCGGGCGTATCCGTTATGGTAGTAAGAAAAAGCGGTTCATATCCCGCATGGCATTATGGGAGCAGTCTTGGATTTGCACGAAGTGCGGGACGACGTGGGCATATTAGACCTTGTCCTTTTCTTTTTGTGCGTGATATAAGGCGCAGATTATGAGCCCTCCGCCCCTCTTTCGGCCCGACGCATCTCCTACCGAAAAGGCAGTGCTGTCAGTCGTTGTCTCGATTATTTTTATCGGTTGTCTGGCCCTCTGGCTTGCGTGGAGCAATAACTACATCAACCTTGACCCTCAGTCACGCGTCACGATGGAGAGTTATAACAAGCTACAACTTGGCATGACGTATCACGAAGTAGTCGGAATTTTGGGTAAGCAAGGAACGGAGATGAGCAGCAATCAGTTTGGCAATATGCGGACAGTGATGTATCAGTGGGAAGGCGGCTCGGGCGGGAACGCGCCAAGTAGTCCGCCCCTCTCTTTACTTCAAAGCATCGGCTCCGTCTTTATTCTCTAAAGTCCGACTGATGAGTTGAATCAACATTACCTTACCCGGGAAGCTGCCCGGCTTATCCGGCACGCCCAAGCCTTTAGCAAATACACCGCCGAAACTCGGCACGTTCCCGATCATCGCAGTCAAAAAACTCTTCTCTGAGGCTGCTGTTAGGTGGTAAACGGTTGGATACGTCTTAGGGTAAATCTGTCCTTTGTCGCGCTCGTAGTCGCGTGGATTGAAAGCTAGCTCTGCCTGCCCTATGAGCGGTCGAAACTCCAGGCCGTAAATGCCTGATAGGCCATTAGGTGAAACAGTTCCTTCCTTCATGTCCAGCAATATTGAGACTAGCTTTCCATCCAAGAAGGACAACCAAACTTTTTCGACCCCGGCCACGGGCTTTTTATATTCCAGAGTGCGAAATACCTTCTCTTTGCGCTTCTTGGTTATCCAGCTAGAGAGTGGGTCTACACGGAGTGAGGAGAGATGGTCTTTAGTAGGCTGTCCTAGTGAGGCGACGGCATCTTCGGGCGAACTTTGGTCTAACGTTAAGCCGTGCCATCTGTCGGGCTGCGGGCTATCGTTTTGCGCGTAAACTGTGAGTGTCAAGCAGAAGGCGAGCGCGGCAAGCTGAAAGGCTCTAGTCATGCGCGGGAAGATACCACGCCTGATTTCTCCCCGGGAAGGCGGAAGATGCGCGCAGGGCGAAGTGCCCTTATCGCCTCCGCCAACGACTCAAGGTCTTCAGGCGAAAACTCTATCGGGTCGCCCCTGACCCACATCCTTAGCTTCCCGTCACGCACATGCCCGAACGGCTCGGGTCGCGCGTCCGTGACGAGGGCGACGCGGCCTTTTCGCTGTTCAAGTCGTGGTCTCATCCGCCCGGCGCCTCAGACAGCATATCGTGTCTCAGGGTAGCCCGCAGGCTTCCGTTACTCTTGAAGATGCGCACGACCTTCTGCTCGACGTGCCCGTCTCCCAAGTCGATCTTGATATTCAAGTCGCCGAGCGGCACCTGATGTTGCGGGACGACGTTCGGGTCGGGCGCCCCTCCGTAACGACCTTCTCTTATCGTTCTATCCCGGTCACTATCGCCCGCGCCGCTACTACTACCGCCGCCCCCGCCACCATCGGCCAACGCTCCCGCGCCGCCCTGCTTAAATGCGTTGCCCGCCACGATGCGGCCCGCCACGGCTGCGATAGCCGCCACGCTGCCGTAAATCGCCGCTGCATGGAAGTGGGCGCCCGCCTCTGCCCCCGCCTTCGGGTCTCCGAAAAAGGCGCGGGCCAAAGCTGCGAACCCCTCAGCAAGTTCGAACACACTTTTGACGGCGGCCATCTGAGCGACCGCTGCGATAACCTCTGCGGCCCACTTGCGCGCGCCGCCGCCCGCCGTCCCAAGCAAAACAAAACTTTTTACAGCGCTGCCTACCGCCTGCCCAACCGCCTCAAAAACTGAGGTAATGATTGTTCCGAAATTCCCGGCCTGCGCGCTCAGGTCCGCAAGAATACTTGAGACGGTTGTGCCGAAAGCCTGCCATTGCGTTAACCCCTGACTGAGAGCATCCCCGAACACATTACCGAAGAGGCTGCGCCCGCTCGTCGGGTCTTGCAATTCCAAGTCTTGCCGCTTTTGCCGCTCGTTCTCTTCCTCCGCCAGCCTAGTTTGCTTTGCCTGCTCCGCCCGCAGCGCATCATAGTTCTTCTGTATCTCTAGGCGACGTGCGTTAAACGCCTCATCATTCCCCAGTGTCCGGCGGGCGTATAGCAACTCCTCGTGCTCGCGGTCGTTCAAGTCGGACAGGGCTTCTCTGTGCGCCAGTTCTATCTGCTCGCGCTCGATAGCGTACCGCTCTGTGATGAACTCCCGCTCCCTACCGAAGATGAATCGCGTAGCATCCGAGAGGGCTTTCCGTGTCGCCAATCGGGCGGCGGCAACGGCACGCTCAATCGGCAGTAGCCTGTTGAGATTTTCGCGCTGCCGTTCGGTGTCATCTTTTTGCCCACCACGAACCCGTCGCGCGGTATCTTCGCTCGCGTTGGTGCGCTCCTGTTCAAGCTGGGCCAACTGGGCGTTGAGTTCGGCAACGTCCTGATTGTACTTCGCCCTAATGGCTATCTCGTCTTTGAGATTCTTTATTCTCCGGGCGAAGCTGGCGTCGATGATGCTACCGATCTGCTGCTCGGTCTGTGCGACGCTGGCCGCGCCCCGTTCGACTGCATCTCTGAGACGCGCAATCACCCCCTCATCGCTCGCGCCCCTCGCGCCCTCCCTTAACCCCTCACGCTTGACCGGCAGCAACGCGGCCTCAAGTTCGGCCCGCGCAATCCGCCTCGCCTGCTCCGCCCGCTGCCTGCCGCGCTCGGCCAACTTCTGCGCGAGTTCGTCTTCAAGCCTGACTCTCCCCTCCGTGCCCTGCGACGCGGCGTCGGCTCGTCGCCGAATTTCGGCGACTTCCGCGTCGGTGACACGTCGCTCAATCGCGACAATCTTCCGCTCACTGTCAAGCCGTAGCGATTCGTTCTGCTCGGCGGCGTCCCGGAGGAGTTCGATCTGCCGCTCGGCGTTCGTTCGCTGCACGGCAAGAATGCTTTCGCGGTGACGCTCCTCGTTATCTCGCTCCTTCTGCCGCTGCTCGCTTCGCAGACTGGCTACCTCGACCTCGGCTTCACCTACCGCCTCCTTCCGCTTCAGTTTTAACTCGTCAATCGCATCAATCGCATCCTTCAATTCCTTGTTAACGGCCCCGTGTGGCCCTAAGCCCTGCGCCCGCCCCTGTTGCGCCTCGACTTCTGCCTGCCGCAGCCGCAACTGTTCGTCTATCTCGGCGAGCTTCGCCTTCTTCTCGTCTTCAATCGCCCTGATGCGCTCTGCGGTGAACTGTGCGAGGGTTGTCCTCTCTTCACTGTACGCCCTCTGCGCGGCGGCAATCCGCGACTTGGTTGCGAGTTCAACTTCTGCCAGTGCGCGCCGAAGTTGCTTGAGAGACTCCGCCTCTTCTTCTATCGTATCGGTGAAGGTCCGAACCGGAGGCACGGCCGCGGCCTGTGACGCCGACAGGTCTTTCGTCTTCGCCGTGCCCTCGCCGAGAAGGAAGCCGAGCGTCCCGGCCACGCCGACGAGCGGGTAGAACACTCGCGTCAGCCGCGCCATCACACCTTCGGCCTGAGTTCCCGCCCCCGTCAGGCGAGCCCACGCAAACCCCAGCGCACCGGCCGCAGCCACCGCCGCCAGAATCGCCGCGCCCAGCCCCAGCCACCCGCCCGCCGACACGGCCGCCGCGGTCCCGGCGCCCTGTACGGCCTGAGAGGCTAGGCGCATGTTCGCTATGGTGGGTATCAGGCCGGCGGTATTTAACGTGACGAAGGCGGTTCGCAGGGAGGCGACTGTGCTAATTAGCGAGCCCGCGAGTAAAAGTACAGGCCCGATGGATGCCGCCAGCCCGCCGATCACAACGATGACAGTTTTTACAGGCGTGGGTAAGGCGTTGAAGGTCTTCCCCAGTGATTCAAGCATCGGAAGGGCGAAATCAAGTATAGGCTTGAAGGCGTCGATGATGGCTAACCCGAGCGGGCGCAGGGAGACTTCTACCCGGTCAGCCATCTTGGCGAAAGCCGTGCCGATGCTGTCCGTGACGTTCTGTAGACCTTTGTTCCGCGCCGCCGCGTCGGCGAAGGCTGCGAAAAACTCGTCCGTTGTCCTGATTCCCATCCGCTTGGCGGCGGCGCGGATGGCCTCCGCGTTCGTCGGGCTGTCCACGTTGAAGAGTTCGGTCAGGACTTGGCCCGCGATGGGGGAGGCGCGGACGAGTTCTCTCAAATCCTTGACCGGAAAATTCAACTGGATAATCTGCCGGAGGTTGTCGGCGAACCTCTGCGGGTCTTCGATGGGCTTGATGGCATTCAAGCGCCCGATGGCCGGAAGAATTCGGTCAATCGTCTCTTCCGTCACCTTCGCCGCCCGCAACTGCGCGTCCAGAGTCAGGCCAAGGTTGGTGGTCAGCCCCGGCGTCTTCTGCGCCGTCGCGACGAGTTGCGCGTACCTCTTCTCCGCAGCCTCGGCGCTACCCGTCAGGGCGCGCAGGGTATTTACCTGGGAGTCGATATCCTTAGCCGATTTGACAGCCGCAGCCCCTAACGCGATAAGCGGGAGCGTGAGTCCGACGCTCATCCTCCGACCGGCGCTCTCGAACTGAGAACCCATCTGGCCGAGCGTGCGCGCGGCGGTATTGCGGATTTGATTTAGCTGCTGCGCGGTCTGCACCCTTATTGCAGATAGCTGCTGTGCGGTGTTGACGCGGGTCTGTGAGAGGTTCGTGGCTGCGGCCTGACGGATGCCAGAGAGTGATTGCGCCGCCGCAACACGCGTTTGGTTGAGGCTCGTCGTTACGGTTGATTTGATGTTCGCGAGATCGCGCGCAGTCTGCGTGCGCACGTCGGCCCACGCCTTCCGGTAGCCGAAGGCTTCAGCCTGTAGTCTAAGCTTTACCTCGTCTTCGGCCATCTATTTGATATAATTCAGCGCATGACACCGCCCGCTGAAGTTCACTTCACACGCGCCTGCGCCCTCGTCATCCTGTCGGGCTGCTTCACTCTTTTTCTCGCCCCCGACAATCCTTTACTGGCCCTATTCTGGGCTCAGCAGTGTCGCGTCCGGGGCATCTATCACCTCGCCTGCGGCTTGCGGGCACTGGCTAGCGCAAAGACCGCTGTTACACCCGCCTCAACTGCTCCCCGACCTTTCTAGCCGTGAAGTCTCGTACCTTCCGACGGAACTCCCGCGTCACGTTGATAATCTTGCGCCGCCGCCTACCCCTCGCATTCTGATGGAAACGCGCCCGCTCCAAATCGACTCGAAAGACGGCTTCAGTTGGGCCTATCTCCCGAATTTGATGGGGCGCACCCGGCACGGTGAAGGCGCGCATCATCTCGCCCGTGGCTTGTAAGATCGGCTTGTCGCTGTAGATGCGGCGCTTGCGGCGCGCGTAATCAGGTCTAAGGGGCGCCCACTTACCGCGCCCTTCCGTGTCGAACTGCTCTTTGAACTCAGGTATAACAACCTCGTCAATGGTCGCGGCAAACACGTCGGAGAAGTCGGCCAGCGCCTCGATACGCTGCACCTTATCCAGCCAAGCCCTGTCACCTTCCCACTCTGCCGACACGCCTCAAAACCTCCGCGAAGTTTGGGTGGAAGCGATTAACCGCCCTTCCCTGTCGTAAAACGCACCCGGCGGCGGAGCCGGAACGGTGTGCCTCTCGCCCCCGACGGTGATTTGAATCGTGCCCGGTGCCGCTCCCGTGGGCCGCTTTACCTTCGGCAATGGCGGTAAGCCTCTGGCCTTCCTGTCTGCGTTCTCTGCGGCCTCCGCATCCAAGGTCTCAAGCACGCCCCACGCGGTCAGGTCGAGATCAAGGGCCGCCGTCGCGTCAAGGATTCCCAGCAGTGCCGACGGCCTCTGCCCGAACTTCTCCGCCGTCCGTGCCAAGGCCCGGAACGCCCCCGTTAGAGTGAAACGAGCGGAGCGCTTCGGCGCTCACCTCACCATCTTCAGTCTGCACGGGGACGTTGGGCGCACCGTTCATGCACCACGTCAAGAGTGCCATCAAGTCGTCGGGCGGTAGCACGGACAGGTCAAGCCACGCCGCGTTGCGTGCCTCTTCGGCTGTCATTTCAAGCAACGCCTCGTCATTTTCCGCCGGGGGCTGCTCGCCCTCACCCAAGACGCGGGGCCACTTGATTGAGGCGCGCGCGACCTTGAAGATGAAGTCCATGATCTCCTTTATGTCCACGTCTTCGGGCGTGACGGGAGAGTTACCGCTGCGGAGGACAGAGGTGGCCGCTCCGAACATGGATTCGGGCACCTGACCCGCCGCCACCCACGCCGCGAGCGGCGGACGGACAACTTCGACCACAAGGCCGGAGACTGGCAATTCCAAATCGGTAGGCTTCTTGAACCGCCTTAGTAGATTTAGCTTCTCTTCTCTCGTCCTCTGATTCATAAAATCCTCATGAAAGTAAAGGCGGGCGCTTACCTTCCGTGCGGAAAGGGCGGCGCCCGCGCGGGGACGTTCGGGTCGGACTCTCGGCTTACGTCTGAATCCAGTAGGCTCCGTACTGGTCCGCCGTGGCTCGCGACGTGATGGCATGCCCTTTGAACGAGACGGGCGCGCCGGCCATCTTCGTTCGGCCGAACTCCGCAGCGAGCCCCTCGTCATTCGCGGCGCGGTAGATGTGGAAGGCGCCGAACTTCGTCGAGTCGGTCTCGCGGGGCCAGATGATGGCAATGCTCGTGTACGTCACTGCCTTCAGGCCAAAGGTAAGTTTCTTCTTACCGGACGGGGCGCTCTGCGTGGCGACGCCGGGCAGTAGCAGTTCGGCGAGGTCGAAATCTTCGATCTGGACGAGGTTCGCCGCAATCGCTATCTCCATCCCGCCGACGTTGCGCTTGAAAGGGGCCGGCGACTCGTCAACCGAAAACTCGTTATAGCTTGGCTTCACCAACAGCGACGCGCCTTCGGCCGTGTGGCCGAGGTGCTTGGCGCTCGGGTTCGCGGTCGCGTCCGGCGTGCCGTCGGTGTACAGCGTCAGTTCCGCGCCCGCGCCGGGAATGGCGAGGCTGGCCCAAATCTGCGCCTGCGTCTGGATGACTTCGAGGGTATCCCACCCCGTCGCGGTTCCTGCCATGTTGGCTTACTCCTTTTCGGCGTTCGCCAGAATCTTCTCGACCTTTTCCCTGGGCTCGCCGTCGAGCCCCACGAGCGAGAGGTCGGGGTTGCCCTCGACGCGGCCGAAGCCGCCGGCCAGCGCGACGGCGTGGTAGAGCTCGGCGCCGGTCTTCGGCCCGAACTCCTTCTGCGCGCCCTCGTAGGTCAGCGCCTTGCGCTCGCCCGTGTCGGGGTCAACGCCGGGGTAGGCTTTGCCCTCTTTTGAGAACCCAGCCCGGTGCGGTTGCGCTGCGCCAGCCCCGCCCGTCGCCTCTTTCGCATCGCTTCTAGTTGTCATTGTTTCTTCCTTGTCTGTAGCTGATGGTCAGCACGAAGGAGCCGACCTGCGTAAATAAGTTCTCCGCCTCGTAGTAACGTTCCGCGTACCGCACGGTGCTCACATCCCAATTCAGCCCCGCGCGTTGTCCCTGCGGTATCGCCCCGATTAGCTCGGCGTCGGTCATGTCGTAAATCACGGAACGCCCCGCGCTCACGTACCGGACGATGTAGCGGGCTAGAGAGTTTGCGACCCGCGCCCTCACCTCCCACTCGCAGAGGATCGTCAGACTTTCGCTGATGGACGCCCCGTCCTGACTCATTTGCGGATTCTCGCCGTAAGGGAGCAGATTTAAAACGGGCGAGTTTTCCACCGCCTGACGGGCCGTGTTGATTGCCTGTAAGCCCCGCAACGGCTCGGAGGGGCGTATCAGCGCCAGCGCGTCGGCGTACTTCGTTTCAAAGACCACCTTGAGGTTGTCGATAAAGTCTTCGGCGGTTAGCAGTTCAAATCGGGGCATCTGCTTATCTGAGGCCGCCTGCCTTCAACTCTTCCGCGTAGAGCACCCACAGAGACGGCTGGCCCGTAGGCGATTTATGGTTGAACTGATAAAGAACCTCGCCCAACCTCAGTCGGTCAGCCCGGTTCATCACGTCGGCGATCAACTCCTCCCGGTCGGTGACTTCGATGGTGTACATCGAATTGACCTCGCCGAACTTGCGCTCTTCTTTCGGCAGCCATCCGCCGTCTATCTCTAATTCCGATTGCTCGGCCGTACCCGCGTCGAGGACCAGCACAAGGCTGACGCCTTCCCACTTCCGCGCCCGCTCTCTGTCAAACAGCTTCCGCTTAAGTTCGGTGCGGTCGTAAGCCATCAGGCAATTCCAATGGGCCTATAAAGCTTCATCAACTCAAGGATGCCGGCGCGGATGCGCTGCTCCTCATCGCCGCTGTACTCAGAGGTCTTTGCCAGCTTCGTTGTCAGGCACTCGTAAACCGCCCTCCTCACGTCCCACATCTCCCCCGCCGGCCCGTCCTCTTCCCAGATAACACCACCGTCCGCGACCCGGGAGTAATCAGTCACCCCCCACGACGGCTCAGCCTCGTCAGTTGTGCCGCCCTGCACGGCCCTGTACCGGTGCCCGTTGGCGGCTGTGGGAACCACACGCGCCCCGTAGACGACTTCAGATTCGGCCTCCCACGCCGTGAACCGGCGGGCCTTATTCAGAGCGGCGGTCACGTCGGCCTCGTCAAGCGCCGGCTCAAGGCTCACCTGCGCCTTCTGCTCGACCTCCGCCCGTGCCTCTTCCTCCGTCATCTACTTCTTCTTCGGCTCCTCGGTCGTGAGCGGGCGCGACTTCGTCGTGGGCACGGTGCCGGTAAACAGGGCGTGCGTCCCCTCGTCCGGCTGAATCTCCTCCAGCGGGTCGGCCTCCGCTATCTCCTTGGCGCGCTCTGCCATCTGGCGCTCGCGCTCGGCCAAGTGCTCGTCCACGACCGGAGCCCCTTTGGCCTGAATCTGTATCAGCCGCCCGTCGGGCAGCGCGACCACCTCTTCCTTCGTCGCTCGCTTCACTTCTGCCATCTTCTTCTCCGGCGGGGCGTCCAGCCTCCCCGCGATGTAGTCCCCGAACCGGGGGCTGAAGTTTGTGACGGGCGGCGTGCCCGCGTCCGTTCGACCTGACAAACCGCGAACGTGCTCGGCCAGTTCAGGGTCGTCCGGTCTGAAGGTCTTAACCTTCACTACAGCGCGCCCGTCCTGAACAGTTCCGTGTAAGTCGTCCCGTCGGAGAGGAAGGCGATTTGAAACACCTTCCCCGACGTGGTGCCCGTGGCGAGCGTGCCGGCCGACAGGAAGTTCGTCCCGAAGGTCAGCGTCCGCGACGTGGTGCCGGAGGTAGTGACCTTGATGATGAGCACCTGACCTTGAGCCCCGACCGTCGTAGCGTTAATCGTCTCGTCCTCGCCGGGCGTCAGCGTGAAGAAGTTGCCGGTGGTGGAGCTGACCGTTACGGTCGCGCCGGCCGTCAAAGCCGTCTTCGTCGAGAACGGGGCGAACTGGCCCGCCACCGTGGCCTTCTTCCCCGTGACAGGGGTGATGCTGATATCTCCCGTCTTCTCGATAAGGATTTTGGCGCCGCGCGTCCTGACGCCCGCCTGCCCGAAGGCTACAGCTACCGCGAAGGCGGCCAGAGCGGCGACAATGACGAGCACGGCGAGAGTAGTCCTCAGAGACGGCACGTAGGCGCGCGGTAATCTGATTGGTTGATTCATATCTCCCCTCACAGTCCCGTTGCCTTCTCGAGCGCCTTCGGCCTGACGGTGCCGTAGGCGGCGCGCATCTCGCCGAGGATGGTGACGAGGTTCTTCGTGAAGTCGTCGTTGTTGTAGCCGAGCTTGATCTGCGCGGCCATCCGCTCCCAGACCGTGTAGGCGAGGCGGAAGTTGGCGGCGATGGCCGTGCCCGAAGTCATGGCCGGCGTCTCGACGATGGGTTTGCGCCACAACCGCTGCCCGACGGGGTCGTAAATCATCGTGTAGTGGCCGTCAGACCCCTTGTCGAGTTCGATGGCTTCGGCCTGTGTCGGGTGGAGCACGATGCCGTCGGGCTCGTAGAACTCAAGGCGGATGTCCGTGAGCATGCGGCGGATGGTGTCGGCCGGGGTGTCGTCGGCGGAGAAGGCGCGGCCCGAGACCTGGTGGACGCGGCTCTGGATGCCGGAGGCCGCGAGCATGTCGGCGATGGCGATGTCCTCGAACTTGACCTCCACCATGTAGGTCAGTTCGTTGTCGATGATGTTCCGCAGGCGCGGTGCGTCGTCGAGAATCTGGTTCGTAGCCTTGATCCACTCGGCGATGACCTTGACGGGCACCGTCACCACGTCGAAGGCCAAGTCGCCCTCGGGCTTCGCGGCCGACTCCGCGACGATGGCGGCGTTGTTGGTGCGCCCCGTCAGGCGGACGTAATCGACGGAGGTGAGCGACGTTTCGCTCATGTTGACGAGGTCGAGGACGGAGCGGGGGCGCTGGCGGGCGATGTCCACGATTTCGGGCTGGCGGTCGGCGCGGATGAGTTCCCCGCCCGAGCCCGAAGTGCCGTAGGTGATGGCCTTCAGACTCTTGACGTTCATCGACGCGCTGGCCTGCTGGTTGTCGCGGTCGGCGCCCATGCGCTTGAAGGCTTCCGAATCGACGAAGCGGGCGCCGACGGTCTTTGCCGCACCGGGGCGGAAGTGACCGCCGGCCTGCGCCGAGTTGTCCACGCCGCCGGTTATCTGCGCGGCCGTGGGCTGCGTGCCCGTTTCGAGCGCCGCCAGTTGCTCCAACGACTCAAGGCGCTTGCGGGCCTTGAAGCCGTCGCCGATGATGTTTTCGAGCTTCTCCTGCTCGGTCGGGTCGAGCGTCTCGCCCCCGGCGAGCTTGGCTTCCAACTGCGCCCGGAGGTCTTTGGCCTGCGTGACGAGCCGCTGCACCTCGGTCCTGGTCGTTTCGAGTAGGGACATTTCAGTTCACTCCTAAGAGGGTTGTGTCGAGTTCGGCCAGTTGCAGCCGGCTCTTCACCAGCCACGCGGGCGCCTGCTTGACGGAGGTGTCGGCCGCGTTCGGCTTCGGCTCCGGTTCGTCTTCGGTGGCGCCGAGTTCTTTCGCGGCGCGGAGGATGCGGTTGAGTAGTTCGAGGTCGCGGGCGGAGTTGCGGCGCCCGGCCTTGAGGGCTTGGACAACCGTGTAGTGCGCGAAGGCGAGGTCGGGGGCGGCTTCGCTTCTTGACTTGAGGTAGAAGTATTCGTCGTCGGTCTTCGCGAACTCTTCGATCTGCGCGATGATGTGAGGCGCCACAAGTTCGACGTACTCGGCGAGCGCCTCGTCTACCTTTCCCGAAATGTCAACGCCGATGCCGGTCACGCGCTCGGCACGTGCCGCCATCGCGATGTCTTTGGCGACGCCGCTCAGCAGGTCTTGGAACTGCCACCAAGAGGGCGTTTGCGCGGCCAGCTTGTCCTTCAGGAGCCCTTTTGCGGGCTTACCTCGCCAGCGGTCAGCCAACCCTTCGGCAAAAGACTTGAGCGAAGCGACAGCAGACGTACGCGGCTCGCACGGGGTATGTGTTACGGCAACTTCTACGATGGGCCAGCGTTTAATCCAGACGCGCCCGTTGGTCTTCGCCTCGCGCTTAGCCCGATGCGGGGCCGTCGCAGTTGACCAACCCAATTTGCCGGGGTTATCCCGGGCAAACTCGGCGAGCATCTTTTCGTAGCTCTCGCGCTCATCAAGAAGTAGCGAGGCGATAAGGCCGGTGTCCGTCACTTCCGTTTTGACGGGGTTCGTGAACTCGTAATCGGCGAGAGTCTTAAGACCTTCTTGCGAGGGAATGCCGTGGTTAAAGGTGGCCTCAAATTCTGCCGTCTTGCCGGGGGCGACGCTGGGGCCAAAGTAGGAATCGGCGGCGAAGTATTCTCTGGCGAAGTCGCCAATCTCACCTTCATGTGGGTCGAAAACGACTGAGGGGCCGCGCAACTCAGACAGACCGCTACCCACGGACTTGATTTCGATACCGCCGCCGTAGTTGATGAGTGCGTCTTCCATTGTTTTTGCCCCCAAACGCAAAAAACCCACCGAAGGGAAATGCTCGTAAGCAAATCCTTCGGTGGGTTAGTGCCCCGTTGGGGTTACTGCCCGGTTTAGACTGTCAAACTAAAGGCCGACAAGATATGTGAAAACGTTTAAGCTTGCGCTCTATCCAACTGAGCTACGCTCTCGAAAGAGCGGCGGGACTTGAACCCGCGACCTCAAGCGCCCATGTAGTTCTCACTGCATTCGGCCTCAACTCGGCGCCGCCTTCGTTCGCTCACTCAGCGCATCTATGACCTGTTCCTCTAACATGTGGCGAACGCGCGGCAACCAAACCGTCTCTAAAGTTTCCGGCCTCTCCCTTAGCGCCTCAATCGAAACGCCGACATAGTTCGCATAAATCTTATTCAACAATCTTACTTCTAAAAGAACCGGATATAGTCCACGCTGAATTAAAAAGTCTCCCTCATAAACTTCTTCTTCGCATATCTCGCCCCGCTCGAATTGGGCTTTTGATTCGGCGATAAGGCGGTTGTCGCTTTCCAGCCTGCGGGTATGCTCTACCACCATTTCGACCGCAGTCTGCGGGCCTAACAGTTTCGCGCGCCCGACGATCTCTTGCGCCCTTGTTACGATACTTGGCATCACACCATCGCCGCGCGTGCGTTCTCATCCTGCTTCTTTTTGGCGACGCGCGCCGCAACCGTCGTTAAGAGTTCGTTCAAAAGATGCAACTCGGTCTGCGTCAGGTCTTCGGTGAACGGGATACCCATTGCGCCGTCGCCGTACCACTGACCTTCGACCTGTGCCGCCGTCTGCGTAACGCTCTGAAGGACGGGCTCGGCCTCGGGCGTTTCCCGTTGGAAGGTGGCCGTGACGGCGCATTGAATGGCGGTGACTTTGAGCATGTTTACTTGCCGCAGTGTTCGCAGCGTATTGTCAGTTTCAGATGCCGACGTATCGCGGCTCCGAAGATTGCCAAGCATTGCAGGACCGCTAACCAGATGACGCGCGAGCCATCTTGAGCACCGCGCCCCGCGTCTGTGTTCGCGAGTGTAGCACGAGTGTCAAATTTTTGCTCAACTATTTTTGGGGATGTGTCCAAAATATTTCTCACCCTGCTACGTCACTTGAACGCCTTGCGTATCTGTTCATCTCCGAGGATGTACCGCAGCGTGATACGCTGCACCTTCACAAGCCCCTCACGCGGCCCCTCCCACGTAGGCTGTAGGTAGCTTCTACCGAGCGGCAGGTTGCGCTGACGGAGGACGACTTGAGGCTGTTCGTTCACTACATCGTCTCCGCAACTTCCAACGGCTTGTCGCCCGCTGGCAGCATCTTCGGGGCGCCCGCGTCAAGCTGCCCCTCCACCTCTTCGGGCTTCTGGCCCAACTCATCCGCCCGCACAATCTGTATATTGCTCGGGACGTAGTAGACCTGTCCGCACTTACCCTCCAAAGGCTTCTCGCCTATCTTCTCAAGAAACTGGTCGAGCGTTATCCCGCCCGCCTTCAGGTTCTCGCGCGCCCTCTTCTGTACAGCGTCCACGTCCTCTTTCATCGCGGACACCTGCGACAAGTCCCAATTCACCCTGACGAGCCCGGCCGCTATCCTGTCCTCGCCCTCAAACTCCCTCAGCAGCGTCCACGTCAGATGGATGCGGAGCCGCTTTAAAAGCGGGCTCATCTTGTTTTCCCAGAACTCTTTATTTGCCGCCCCGGCCGACGCCCGGTTGTTCTGGTTCTTGAGCCCGACGAGCGCCCCGGCCAGCAGCGGAGGCACACCGAAGGGGGCGCACACGCGGGCCTCTGCTCGCTCACTGAGCGCCTCGGACGCCAGCTCGTTCAAGTTCGCTCCGATGCGCTGATAGTCGGCGTTCTCATCCAGCACAGCGGGCGCGACCTGCTTCCCGTAGAGTCCCCGCGCGTACTTCCGCATCCAACGCTTGAGAATGCCGTCCGCCTCTTCTTCCTCAAGCGTGACGTTCTTCATCTTGATGATGCCCGACGGCACGCCCCCGTTGTTGAAGTAGGCCCGGACGTATTCAGTCTGCGCTGCATCCATATCCACAGCGCCCAACGCCACGGCCAGAGGCGAGAGCCCCGCGTGCTCGTCTCTGGGGTCGAACAGTGAATCAGTGAACACGTCCGCCGACGCCACGTCTTCGCGAATGCCGAAGTCCTGATACTCGTAATAGAGCGGGGGCGTACCCGAGCGCAGTTCAACGACGGGGACGAGGCGCGCGGGGGGCAGGACTGGTACTAAGCGCGCGGGGAGTTTCAAATCGTTGCGGTAAATTCTCGCGCGGAAGGTGCCGGTGACGTGGAGCATGACGAGCCAGCGGGCGAGGAACGCCGCGCCGTCCATGCGGTCATTCGGTCGGTTGAATAGCCTGCAAAGGGGGTGTGCGTCGTCGCGCTCCCACGAGGCTTTAGCGTCTACCCGCGCCTCGACTATCAACTCCGGGTCGGTCGCCGTCTGCGCTATCTTCTCGACGCAGGCGAAGGCCAGTTCGTTCTTACGGTGCCACGAGATGAGGTTGTCGGAGTCGGTGTCGGGGTAGTGGAGGCGGCCGGAGCGGAGCCCGACGCGGCGCATCGAAGCCTTCACGCCGACGGGCCACGCGGCCTCTTCGTGGAAGTTGGGGACTCGGCCCGAGTCGCGTTGAAGGGCGTCCGTAACGGCAGTGTGCGCGATGACCTTCGCTGCTTTTTGACCACGCCAACCGAACCAGTTCATACAAACACTCCCTTCCCGCCCTTCTTCACCATCACCCCGTATCGAAGCATGTCATAGGGGTCATCGCCGCCTTCGCCGTTCACGGCGTCCACCTTCAACACGTCCTCGGGGTCTGAGGGGTCATGCACCATGCGTGTAATCGTGGCTATCGTCCGCTTACAGATGTTGAAGATTTTGAGGCGCGGCTTGATTCCGGCCTCCCGGTTGCCGAGACGGGACAGAAGTTCCTGCGCGCCGGTCCTGCGGTCCAGCGTGGCCTTGACGAACTTCTTGCCGATGCCGATAGGCTCATCCGTCTCGGGGTCTACGGCTTCGATGTATTGCTGCTGGCGGGTCTTCCCTTCCTTGTCGCCTCTCACCTGAAACACGTCGTGCCCGGCCGCGATTTTCTTCACGCGATCCCACGACACTTCGCATCGCTCGGCCAAGCGCCTTATCGCCTTACAGTGCGCAGGCGGGAGCCACCCGTGCCTGACGTGCTCGCCTATCAGGTAAATCGTGCCGTCGTTATCTTCGGTCAGCAGGCCGAAAGCCAGAGGGTGTGTGAATCCTTCATCAAACGCGCCCCACACGGGCCAGTCGCCGGGGATATCGAACGGCTCGCACGTGTGCAACTCCTCGTCCCACTCTTCAAAGAACAGCCCTTCAGCCCCGACCCATTCGCCGTCCCGGCCGCGCTTCCGGCGAATGCCCGTCAAGGCGTTCAGCACATTCATGCTGCGCTCGCCTTCAGGCGTCAGCGTGCCGTCTTCGTTGTAGAGACGGGGGTTGTCTCTGTGGTAGCTCTTGAGTAGCGTGAGTGACCCGGCGGCGGTCCTCTTCAGTATCCAGTGGTCTTCCGGGCCGGGGTTACAGTCGCCAATAATCTGCGGTGTATCGGTGTTCCCCGCGCGCCCCGTGCAGCGCCCGGTCAGAGTTTCCCAGTCGGCAAGTTCCAACTCTTCCGCCTGATTGACGTAGATGTAATCAAACTCTGCCGAGAGCGCCTTGCCGGGGTTGTCAAGACCAACCATCCAGAGACGCGCGCCGTTCGAGTAGTCGAACCAGCGGGCGGTCTCACCCCCGTAAATCGTTACGCCCCCGCGCCGCTCGATAATCTTTTTGTAGGTCTGAATGCAGGACGCGTCCATGTCCACGCGCTTCTTGCGAATCATCAGCGCCGACGCCTTCGGGGTGTCGCGCAATCGCTCGTCCAACCGCCAGAGCGCGGAGAAGGTCTTGCCCGTCTCCCAAGGGCCGCTGATGATTAGTTCGGGCTCATAAGCGGTCTGAAGCGTAAGGGCCGCGCCTCGGAAGGTAGGCGCCGGGCCGCCAGACAGTAGCCCCCGCCGCGCCATCTCCGCCAGCACGTCCGAGTGCTTAGGTAAGTTTTGAAGTGATGCGCTCAAGTGCCTTCAATTCCTCATCCGTCAGGGATGACAAGTCGAAACTGTGCTCCCGCTTCTCCGTCCACTCACCGACTTCAATCGCCGCCTGCTTTTCGTGCTCGCGCATCTCCCGAAGTAGGCCCGTGTCAACCGCGTACTCTTCAACGACCTGAAAGTCCTCGCCCTTCCCGATACCCTTGACCTGCCGAACTAGCAGGCCGGTGCTGCCCCCTCCCGGCACGTTCTTCAGGTTCTCCGCCCTCTGGCGGATGACTTCGGCCATGCGCCTCTGCCGGTCGTTCAGGGCGTCAAGGCGGTTCTGGCGGGCGGCTATGCCCTGCGCCGTGAGCGCGGCGCTCACCTCTTCCACGATGGCCGTCACGCGTCCGCGAAACTGTTCGGTCACCTTCCACCGGGCGAGGGTGCGGCGCTCGACGCCTATTTCGGCCGCAATCAATTCATCCGTAAGTTTGTCTTCAGCGACGAGTTGGGCGGCCCGCTCCTTCTGCTCTGTCCAAGCGGAATTTTCTGTGACATTTTGTGACACGCGCCGGGCACCCTTCCGCTCCTTCACCCCTCCCTTCTTACCTCCCACCTTCTTCATTCTTCCCCCTCTACCAAGAGCACCCGGGTCAGCGCCCGCAGGCGCACCGCTCGATTCTCAGGATACGTTCCGTGCGCTCGTTCAGAATGATGTTGGACTGGCGCGTCTCGTAGGCGACGAAGAGGGACATGGCGGCATTCGCCAGAAGCGCCAGGACGAACAACACCATCAGCCACTTCTCCGCGCTCAGCGTGTCGCGCATCGTCAGCCTCCAAACTTCGGCGTCTCCCCGGTCTGCGTACCCGTCGTGTGAATGTCCGGCGATAAGGCCAACTGCGCCATCCCGCGATCCTCCTCCCCGCACAGGTCGTCGTGATACTTGAATTCAAACGAGGGGACTTGCCTGCCTTCGGCGCGCGCCCGCGCCATCTCATCCCAAATCCACTTGTGACAGGAGTCGATGTAGCCGAGCGCGTTGTGCTTGCTTATCCTCACGAGCACCACGACCTGTGAGTGATATTGAATCCGGCCCTGAAGCCACCGGACCTGACGGTCCTCTTCGGTCAACTCCTTCTGGTTCCGCTCGCGGGTCAGCGCCGGGCGGGTGGCGAGCCACGCGGCTAGTATTGCCGAGACGCAGGCGAAGAAGGCGGCGATGACGGCTTGACCCGTCGTCACGTCCGCGAGGATGAAGGAGAGCACCCAGGCGAGCCCGCCCGCCCCCAGCTTCGTGGCTTTTATTTGTGCCAGCACGTTCATCGCAGTAAGTATCACGTCGGGGTAGCCTCCCGTGAGGAGTTGGGGCTAAACTATGCGCCGCGCCGGAGCGTTAGGTTTAACGGCTTGCGCTTCGGCCAAAGGGTGGGCGGACTGTTGACGCAGCCGCCCGCCCGCTCCCTTCCCGGTTCACGGGAAAACTCAAACCTCGATTACGTCCGGCCACGGCTCGCGCGACGCTCGCAGGTTCTTAATCTCCCGCTCCCTCCGCTTGAGTCTTTCGTCGAGCGCCTTTACCTGCTCGGCGTGAGTCGAGAGAAGCATGAGCGGCCACTTCTCTTTGAAGCATGCCCACCGGTGGCGCAGCGGCCAGACGGCGCGGTCGTAGCGCCACGCTAATTCTTCACGCAAGATTCGCAGCCTGATTCGCAGTCTCATCTACTCTCCTTCCTTCCCCACCAACCCCAACGCCTTAGCCTCTTCGACCGGCACGGAAACGTGTGCGGTTGACAGACTCTGATTGAATGCGGCCACGACGAATCCCCCGACGATGACCACCACCGGTATCCACCTGGATACCGACTGAGGCAGGACAGCGGATAGCACCTGCGCCTTCGCTTCAATGGTCGCGAGGATGCCGGCCGTCGTGGCTATCAGAGACTTGAGTTGAGAGTTGGTCATGGCTTCAAAGTAGTCATCAGCAGCGGCGAAGGCAGTGCTCGGGTTGTGCGTCCTTCACTCCGTGACCCCGCCGCCGCCCGCGTTCTCCCCGGTAGTGGAAAAGGGCCGGGGAGAAATGGAAACGCCCGCCCCATGAAGTGACAATCAGTCTCACTCCACAGAGGCGGGCGATATAAGTCCAGCTTATCCTAGCCAGCCGTTCGGATTAAGAAACATCTGCCGACCTTTCGGTCAGCCTATCCAATTCACCTTCCAATTCATCGTAGAGCGTCGCGGCATTCTCCAGCGTGCGGCGAGCACGGCCCACTTTACGACGGAGCGCCTCGAGGTCGGCGCGCTTGACGGAAATCTTATCACCGTTTTCGTTTTGCGCGTTAGGCTTATTTTGCTCTTCGGTCTTCATACGTCGGCGTAACTCTCCGGCAATCTGCAAAGGGTCTGATTCTCGGGAGACCAATAGGAAGGGCGGAAGCCTACGAGTAATCCCGATTCACTCGGAACGGCTCGCATCAAGCCGCGTGGACTTTCAATGCTCCAATCATGCGGCCAGCGTTCGACTTGCCATTCTAAAACCGCCCCGTATCCTTGCGATTCCTTTTTCCCGAGATGAGTACAGAAGCTTAAGAGCCTTTCGATTTCTCTTCTGTCTCCGACCGCATACCAGCGCACGGCTAAAGCGTGACGAGTAAAGACGGGCATCCGATAGCCCTTATATCTTCCCGCTTTAGTGATGACCTTCCCGCGCTTACCTTTGAAGTCAACAATGCTTGAATACTGTTGGTCGAATCTCTTAACCCAAAAGTCGCGACCTTCGGCCACATGACCGACCCAACAGGCGAATGAGCATTGATAGAACCAATGGTTACGACCCGCGGCGTTCCGGTAATAGACCTTGAACGGCACAAGCCTTCTCTTGTCCGCGTCGTCTCCGATGATGGCGTTTCCCGGCACGGTCGAGACTTCAAAGCCGTACCGCTCGCGCATGGCGAAGTAGAAGAGAACGCCGTCAAGGGGTAGGCGGTCATCGCAGATAACGGGCGTCTGAAGCCGAGCCGTTATTCTTAAAGGTTCGTAATCAGGCATAATTTCTCGCCTCTGGGTGCGCGAGCGCGAAGCGATTAAAAAGGTCAGGCCAGCCGCGTTTGAGCGTTGCGAGCTGTCCGTATCCGATGGCACGCTCGACGGCGAAAGGCCCGATGCGTTGCTCGTCAAGCGGTATGCCTATCTCTTCGAGTCGGTCGTATGCGCGGTTGTAGTCAATTTCGTTTGAGTGTATGAATGCCCACACGTCGCGCGCCGTCCAATTCGCAATCGGGTTACAATGCCAGACCTCATCCCTCTGGCAGAAGTAAAGCAGGCCGCGTGTGTTCAGATGAACGCGCCGGTAAGAATTTTCATCTTTACGCAACCCGAGAAAGCAACCTTCAAAGCCTTGCCTTTGTGCATAATCAGGGATGCCGTCAAAATCTCCCTTCGTCGAAAACCAACTCGTATGCCGTGCATTTGTCCTAATCCAATGAAGGCCGGAAAGCCTTCGCGTGTACTCTTCCGTCTCCGGCAACCACCATTCATCATCAGAAAAGACGGCGGGCGTATCGGGGCAGACTTCGCGCGCGAGCGCGAGCGCGCACGTTGAATCCTTCCCGCCGGAGAGCGCGACGTACCAGCGCGGCGCAGTCTCAAAAGCGCGCGCGACAACTGCCCGCGCCTCTTCTATGCGCCTCTTGAAAATAGAGACGCGAGCATATAGCCTCGCCTCTTGCTCGCGACTCATACAGTTTCCAGAATCTTTCTAATGTCGCCGCCCTTCGCCTTTAGGTGTTCACTGTAGGCCGTGCCGACCGGCCTACTAATCTCCGTCGCACTCGCCTGCAAACGAGAGTCAATCTGTAGCCACTTGTCGAAGCGCACGGCGACCTCACCCAACCCAACGGCCGACTTGCCGCCGACGTAAGGCATTTTTGAGAACTCCGCGAGCGTGGTCATGAAGGCGTCGTATTCAACGTCTGAAACGTCCTCAAGCGTCAGTTTCCAGTGAAAGGGCGTGCCCGCCGCGAACGTCTCCGTCATGTACATCATCTGCTGCGGTCTGCGGTCTGCGTCCTTCTGCCTCTCCTCAAGTTGAGCCTCGGGCAGTAGAGACAGACTACCTTTGTTCTCTAGTTGCTTGAGCGCCTTGCCTTCGATGACCGTCCTTAGCTTCTCATTCCGCTCGTCATCCTTGCGCGTGTACATCTCGGATTGAAGGAAGTCCCAAACGGAGGTAGGCGCGTCGCTCTGATACTGTGCCGGTAGTAAGTGCTGAGTTTCCGCGCAGACCGGGATAGCCTTTCCGACCTTCAGCTTGCCGGGGAGGATTTGATTGCCGACCGCCCCGCCGAAGATGGAGATCAACGGAATGGCCTCGCGCAGACGGCGCGCATAATCAACGTCAATGCCGTCACCCCCGCCGTCGCCTAACGCACCGCCCGAAAAGAGGAAGTAGAAGGCCGACAGGGACAGGCCGCGCACCTTACCCGCCTCTTCGTCCACCCCGTACCCGAGCGCCCCGCACATGTGCCACATGCCACGGTCGCGCAACATCCCGCGCAGACCGTTGCCCGAGAGTACCGGAACCTCTTCGACCGTCCGACCGTCCGACTGGACGAATCTTTCGCGGCGCAACTTCGATTCAATCCCGAAGGATTGCCCGCCGTTATGAGCAATTGAAGTGAGTGCGGTCATCGTCCCTTCATAAACAAGTGTCTGCATTATTTGAAAGCCTCCTGTTTGGCCTTGTACTGTTCCTTCTTCTCTTCGTTTGCGGCGCGCACCATCAGGACTAGGAGCGTGGTGTCGTCGCGCAGCATCTTGAGCAACGCCCGGTCATGACCGCCGCCGGCAAGCGCACTTACCTTCTCTGCATCCCCGCCCGAGAACGTGATGCCAAGTCGTTGGGTTATCTTCGATAGGAATTCGGGCGCCCGCGCCGTGTAGGCCGCCGAGCGGATGTTATTCTCGAACTGCTCCCATATGTTACGGGCGTACTTCTTTTTGTAGTCGGAAGGTACACCGCGCCACAGGGGCGTTAACAGGTCGCGCGCAATGCGCTCATGGTCAAGCGGCCCGGCGCCGGGCGCTTCTCCTCTCTCTGGCTGCATCATTCTCCCTTTCACACTCAAGGATGGTGACAACCGCCGGCTTTCCGCCTTTGCCCGGCATCAACACCGCCTTGAACTCGTAAGGTTGGTTCACTTCAATGACCAACCCCTTGCCGTGCCCGCTGGAATAAGCCGAAGCTGGCCTCTCTAGCCCCTTGATGATGGCCCCGAGCGCCGCGTCGTAAGACAGGCTTGCCACCCGCTCTTGAAACCTCTGAACCGCGTGCGGCGTGACAAAGGCCCGTCCTGCAAAAGTCTTCTTCCTGCGCGCGGCGTTGTAGCAGTCCTGCCCGCAGAAGTTTCGCACGCGTTGATTCAGTCTGTGGCGCCACTTCCTCTTTACGTCCCCGCAGTTGTCGCAACGCACGACGCGGCGCGCAGGCGTCCGGCGCTTTGCGTCTAACTCCTCAATGCCCGCGTAAGGGTCGGCATCCCCTTTCTGTCTTCTGTGTCGAACGTAGGCCGCATGGCGCGCACATAGACGCGTATATCTGGCGTCGCGGTATGGTGCCGCCGCGGCACATAACCCGCACGCGTGCCGCGGCGCCGCCTTCGGTCGTATCAGTTCCCGCCTCGCCCAATTCCCATCGGCCCACGGGGCATAGCCGTATTGCCGGAGAGTCTTTGCGTAGAGACGCGAGATCGAGCGGAACGCCTCGTTGTCGTCTTTTGCCCCCGCGCAAAGGAGTGCCGCCAGTACGGCCGTCTGCTCGTAGTCTGCGGGCATCTCAGCGGCGAAGGGGCGGTAGTAGCGCCAGCCGACCCACAGCGCCGTCCCCAAGTAAGGTATGTCGAGATTAAGACTCATCTTTCTGTGCTAAAAAGATTGCCAGTTGAAAGTAGGCCGACAGCCGAACAGCCCTTAAAGGCTCCGACAGTTCACGCCAACGCTCAAGGCCAAACTTAACAACCCTGTGTCCGATGTAATTGCCTGATTCAATCTCCGTTTTGCTAAAGCCCGTCAGTAGTTCCTCGACCGGCCCGAGCAAGGATTCGACACGGGGCCAGTCGGGCAACATGGACAGTTCTTCAAACTGCCACCAACCGACGCGCGCCCGAAACACTAAATGCTTCTGGCCCGACTCTGCGATCACGGCTACTTCCGGCCCCCGTGCGAGTAGTTCGCGCATTCTCTTCTTGTCTGCCTTCGTGAGCGCATACCACTCGCCGCCGGCAACGAAGTGTGAGTAGGTCCGCATCTTCTGACGTGTCGGCCGATTCGTCTTGAGCATCAACAGTTCGCTCTTATCCTCAAAGCAGAAGAGGCAGGCGCGGCAGACTATCGAGCCCGCGCGTAGCTGGTCATGGTTAGTGAATCCTTCTTTTACCCAGTCAGTGAACAGGACGCCGACCCCTTCCGCTCCGCACGTACGGCAGAGCCCCGTCGCGTCGCCAGTCATGACCGGCAAGCCTGCGGCTTGATAAATAAGGTGCGAAGGCGCCCTCATCTATTCACCCTCCGGGGAGTAAGTGCCGAACGGTTGCGGCACAATGTCGGGGCCGCCGTCACGCAGCGAGATGCTCGGCAGTACGCCCCTGCACGGCTTATTCCCATCCGCCTGTCTGACGAGGCCGCAACGCTTGCAGGTCGGTGTGCCGTGGTAGTCAAACCACACATGTCCCTGCGCGTCCTGCTTATCATCAGGCGCCGGAAGCCACGGCTTAGGACGGGTCTCGCTCATAGGCTCACTCCACTGTTTCTATATCCAAGTCCACGCAGTTACGGTGCGACACCTCGACAACGCTTTGCGGGTCTTCCAAGTCGCGCAGACACTTGTCAATGTCTGCCTGCGCGGCGTAGTCGTAGACGTTAAAGACGAGGTTATTTCTGCCGCGCACGTCGCGCTCGAAATCGACAATGGTATAAATCACCGTCCGCTTGGGGTTGAAGGGTTTGGTACAGATGGCGTAACGCTCGCTGCAAGCCTTCACTGTGTACGGGCCTTTCTCAGCCTCGAATTTGACTTTCGCGCCAACCGATAATTTACGCCCCATCCCTTTACCCCTTAGCGCCCGACCGGGCGGTGAAAATAATTCTCAACTTGCTTTCCGGTTCCACCCACCTCCGGCTATTGACAGTAATAGCCGGGCGAGACGCGAGAGATTGCGAGCCTCCCCAGAGGTCGCCGCCCCGATAAAGGGCCGAGCGGTGCGACGCTAGGCGGATGGGTAGCCCGGTCAAAAAAATCTTGAAAAAGGTCTTGACAATATTTGCGCGTGCGCGCATAATTAGGCCGTCGAATAAATGAGGGCCGCGACTCTGACAACGCGGGGCAGCAAGAAAAGGAGATACACAATGATTTACCGCAGAAGCAGCTTCAGGATGCCGAAGCCGAAGAAACTCAGCCAAGCCACGGTTGACGCCAACCGCAAAAAGTTCGCCGAATGTCCCGCGACCATCGAAGGGCGCGGCATCGGCAAGGGGATGGTTTTTATCGAGCAGTACGGCGACACACTGTATCGCGTCGAAACCATCGGCTTCCGCTACCATGAGGATTGCCCGCCGATGTTCGGCGTCAAGCCGATTCGCCCGACGCCGGAGTGGAAGGCGACCGTGACGCTCCGCAACGCGATTAAGGGCGTGTTCGAGCGCGGCGTGGCCGAGAAGGGCGCACGCAACGACAGCGGTCAGGGTCAGGAGTTCCCCGGCGGCGAAAAGGTCGCGGAGTGGAACGACGGCCGCTATGACTCGCTCGCGTCGTTCCCTTACCTCACGGTCTACGCGGGCGGCCTGCTCCGCGCCGTGAAGCCCAACTACGACGACAGCCCCTCGGTCGCGTGGCTGGTGGACGCGAAGCTGGCGGACAGCGTTATCGCCGCCGCGCAGGTCTCCCCGAAGCCCGTCACGCTGCCGGAGTACAGCGTGAGGCAGAAGCCGCAGAAGGCCGAGGAAGAGAAGGCGGCGGAAGGCTGACAGGCTTATCGCCCCGCCGGGACTCCTAGCGCGCAAGCGCGACGCCGGACAAGCGTTCGGCGTCATCCCGGCGGGGCGGCCACAACCGAGCGAGAAAGGAGAACGGCGATGGACGGACTGACGAACGCAATGATGGAAATGGCCCGCGACGCGGAGAGTAAGCACGGCGATGAGTGGGCGATACTGCTTGAGCCGAACGTCGGCCAGTCGGCCTCCCCAATTTACGGTTATGCGGACGGCGAGATGTGGCAGACTCCGTACCGGCAGGAGACGAGCGACGCAGCCGAGGATACTGCGCTGGACGGCATGTGCGGCCTCGTCGTTATCTCCTCGTATTGGGACGACGACGAGCAGGAGTTTGTCGCCTCGGCGAGCGAAATCGAGAATGATGCGTGAGGCGGCCCGATGATGCCATGCGCGCAATGTGGCCACGACCTCACGCACGAGGACACGCGGCGCGGCTGCACCGACTACCGCGGCGACGCGATCTGCCGGGACTGCCACCGCGAGATAGAGGTAGAGGCGGCGCAGGATGAGGAGACGACAATGATAGGCCCGTGGTTCATTACGCCGTCCGCCGTCCGCGACTACCTGCGGATACGCGGCTGGTCGGAGTCGGATTACGAGCGCGGCCTCGCAGACCTCATCGAAATCTCTACGGAGGTCGTCGCCGAAGGCAAGCAACCGACGGAGATAGGCGACGGCCGTCTCCGTTACAGGACGGGACGGGCGCGCGGGCGAATGGGGCTGGTCATCAACGAGTATCCGCAGCAAGAGGGAGACCTCCCGCAACTGCTGGCGGTCATACGATCTATGAGGTAACCGGAACATGGCTCTTATTTCCACGACGGAGGCGGCCCGCCGCCTAGGCGCCAGCCCCCGCACCGTCCAACTCATGTGCGAGGACGGGCGCATCCCGGCGCAGTTCGTCGCCGGGCGGTACGTGATTGATGAATCAGCCCTGTCGGCCATAACCATCAGCCCCCGCGGGTGGCGCAAAGGCCGCTCGCGCAAGAGCGGGGAGACCTCCCGCGGTTGATAACTGTCACGCGGTCGGTCAGGTAATCTGCGTGCACGTCGCGCTCCCTCCGGCTGCGTGTCGGGTGTGGCGGTGCTCACTTCTTTGCCCTCCGGTTAGCACCAATCCGAAACGACGATGCGACGCGCAGCGCGGTCAGCACGCCCGCCGCCAGTTTGAAGTTGCGGTTATCCCGCTCCCACTCGCGTAGATGACGTATCAGCGATGCGAACTCGGCGGCCGTGTGCTGTCCCTTCTGCGCGTTGCAGCCCTTACACACGAACTCCAGGTTCTCCGGCCCATGCGAGCCGCCCCGTTTCACCGGCACCTTATGGTCGAGCGATACAGTGTCCGCCGTCAGGAACTCAAGGCAGTAGGGGCAGCGGGTGTAATCGTCCACGCGCTCCCGGTACAGGTCGCGGAAATCATTAAGACTCATCGTCCCGCCCCTGCGCCGCAGAGTGGCGTGCATTTGACGCACGCGGGCTTTCACCGGGTCAACTCCCGTGCGTCGGTTCGTTCTCTTTCTGTCGTTGGGCATCACCGGGCCGCTCCTAGAAGGGTACAGGCTCGGGCGCCTTCTGCGGTTGAAGCTCGCCCGAGGTGATGAAGCTGCGCAGCATCCACTTCCGCACCTCTTCGCCTTCAAGCAGATATTCGGGCACCGGGAAGGCGTCGAACACGGAGCGGAACTCTTGACCGGCGCGCGTCTCACACTCGCCGCAGCAGTGGTCGCGCCAGCCCAAGCGCCCGCGCCTCACGACGTAGCTATGCCCTTGAGGCTTCCGCCCGCAGAACGCGCACTTGCGTGCGTCGGTCTCCCCGACGTAGAGCATGTATTTCGCGTCGTCGCGCACGCCGCTGCCCCAATCCCGCGTCCAGTGGTAAGGCTTGGGTCGCTCCGTGAAGTAGGTCTCCACGGTGTTGAGGCGGCGGCAGACCTCTTCAAGCGGCAACTCCTTGCCGGGCTGGTTGGGCCGCCAGTCCGTCTCTTCGTAGGCGTCGCGGTCCCAAGCCCAGCCGGTATCCGTCAGCCCGCACGGGAACTTCTCGCGGGGCGTATGCCACTTCACGCCGAAGGAGAATTCGGTCTCGACGAAGTAGAGGGTGACCGAGCCAGAACTGAGGCAGTCGTAACAGTGGTTGTGCTCGTACCCGCACGAATCGACGTAGCGACCCGTGCCGCCGCACCCCCGGCACTTCACCGTTGACTTGACGCGGCGCATGGACATCGACAGCAGGGCGTGCGCCCGCGCGATGGCAAGCTCCTTGTAGAAGTAGATTGCATGCATAGGCCCGTTGGACGCGGAGTAGTTGTGCCTGTAGTCCTTCGAGCGCACCCAACTGTTAAGTCCGTCGAGCGCGCGGACTGACGCCTCAAACAGTGCCGCCGCCTGCCTGTCCAAATCCTGACTTACAGTCGTCTCCATCCCGCAACCTCCGCGCGCCTGAGAGCGCCACCACCCGAACCCTTTGCCATCCGGCCTTACCGCCTTCATCTCCCCGACTTCTTTTTCTTTTCCCGTTCCCCCTCGACGAAGGTAGGGGACGCGGCTCAGACTGAGTGCATCGTGCCCTCGCACAGCCTCAACTCCCCTTCGTGCGTGCCGCGATTCAGTAGGTCTCCGCACCGCTGGCCGTCCATGTCGCGCAGGACGTTCAGCCGGCGGCTACAGGAGTCGCACTTGAACCAGAGCCCCGGCGGGGGCTTGGGCGCGTCACGCACGGGAGGCTTCGGGGCGCCGACCTTCTTCATCTCCGCGCGTATCCAGGCAAGCTTTTCGTCGCGCAGGGCGTCGCGGGCGGCCTTCTGCTCGTCAGTCAGCGGAACGTGGTCGCAGTCGATCACGCCGTCGGGTGTCGAATCCTTACCTGTCCCGAGGCAGCGTTGGCAGGCGCCGGGGGCATTCTCCGTGAGCATCCGGTGCTTCATCTCTTCGCGCTGCATCTCGTCGTGAAGGCGCTTTATCTTCAGCCACTCGGCGGCCAGTTCATCTGCGGTCAGGTGGACAAGGTTTTCACCGGCCGCTCTGCGCTCCGCGCGCGCCTGTACCGCTGCGGCGTAGCAGGCTTCGTACTGCTCGGCCGGGACGCCGCTAATGTCGAGAACTTCGAGCCATGCGGCGGTCATCGCCATTTGGTCGGCCGGCGGTAGGGGCTGCCACCCATTCGTCAGGCGGAACTTGGCTATCAAAGTCCCCAACGCCTGCGCTCTCCGCGCCGTCGAAGACTGAGTAGTCGTATTCGCGGATCGTGTCGGTTCGAGGGTTTGATTGTTTCGGCTCTGCATGCTGCCTCCCGTTGCCGTTCAAAGCTTTCTCCGGTATCCCGTTGACGTACCAATCCGTAATCCAAGCGTAATTCGTCGGCCGATAGCCCAACCCGCGCCACGCTTCGAAGCACTCGACGAGACGTTGGCCGTCGGGGTCTTCCCCGAGCGTTCGAATGATTTTGTTGTACAGGTCTTTGTCGGGCCGTCGGCCGGTGACTTCGAAGACGGCAACGATTGCCGGGTGTGAGGTTCGCGGGTCTGCCTTCGAACTTCGAACCTTTTTCGCCTTCGAATGGGGCGCGGCGGGCGGCGCGTCAGCGCCCGCCCCAACCGAAGGTTGGGAGGTATTTGTAGTAGTGGTTTCTGCCGATAAAGGCGCAATCGGCGTGCCGGACAAATTGTCCTCATTGTTGTTTGAGAAATCAGGACAATTTGTTCTTGGGTCTGCTAATGGGGACAATTTGTTCTGATTTACTGACTCTTGCCGGGAGGATTTGTCCTCATTTATTTGTGAGGCTCTAGCACCTAATGAGGACAAATTGTCTGCATTATCGGTCGCAAGGGCGAAGGTGTAGCCACCGCGACCGACGCCCCCTGTGGCTACAATCCTGCCGTCCGCTTTAAGCTGTCCGGCGATGCGCAGGATTTGTTTCGAGCATAGTCCGGTGTCACGGGCGAGGTCGTCAACGTGCGCCTCGCCGCCTTCCTCCTGATACATGACGACGAGGGACAGTACGAGCTTTTCGTTGCCCTTGTACCCCGCCGTCACTTCTCTGTAGCGAGCCGTGTTCACTGACCCTCCCACCCCACTTGAATGCGCGCGAACTCGCCGCCGATTGCCATCCCGGCCTCATACCCTTCTCGGTAGCTGGCCGACTCTTCAAAGGTCTCCCGCCGCCTGCCCACCAGGAGCGCCCCGAACGGGTCGCAATAGTTCTCCGCCTTGTAGGTGCCCGTGAGCGGCGAGCGGTCGTCCTTGCGTCTGCGGTCCACGACGGAGACGCCGAAGAGTTGACGCGCTATCAACCCGCCCGCCTCTACGTGTCCGAGGCACGCCGCGCGCAACGCTTCGAGCGGGTCGGGACCGCCGACCGGCCGGGCCTCTTCCGGTTCGAACCAGTCGAAGAGCGGGCCGAAGCTGCCCGGACGCTCTTTCGTGTCGTGATATGTCCGGTGGCGACTCACTTGATCTCCAGCCCCTCCATGACCTTCAAGAGTTGGTCGATGGACATGACTTCGAGCACCGTCCCGCCGTGGAACTTCTCGTTCTTCCGCATGTAGTCGCCGATGTCTTCGGCGGAATATCCGATGCGGGCGAACTCGTTGTAGATGAGCGTGCGCAGGCGGACGGATTCTTTTCCTTCGTCAACGGGAGGCTCGGCCGGTTGTTGCTGGGAGACGATGAACTGCTTGACGGCGACGATGTGAAGGCACCGGACACCGGGGTCGGTCGTGTTGTCGGGGCAGGTGCAGCGGATGTGCCCTTCGGGGCCGCGCGTAACGAGATAGGTGTGCGAGTCACGGATGGCGCCGTCGGAAACTGAATAGCCGTTATCTTTTTTGACGACGAGGCCGCGCGTTACCAAGCCTTTGGCCCGTTTCTTTAGCGCCTCTTCGTCGAGCGGCGCGACCTTCGGAGTTTCCGCCGGGGTAGATTCTTCGTATGGCCGCGCGGCCGTTTCGGCGCGAGCCTCTATTACCTCCCCACTCTCACCGTCCACCTGCGCTCCCAGCTCGTCCGGCGTGTAAATCGGCGCCATCGACACGTCGGGGCAGTACCACTTGACGCCGTTCGACATCGCGCGCGCAAAGTACATGTTGCGCGGGAACTTCTTCCAGTTGTCGCCACCGGTCAGTCCCGCAGCTCGCGCCTCGTGTTCGTGGAAGCTACTCCGGCCGACGGGCTGCCCGTCCTCGAAGAACTCGATCTCGCAGCCCTTGTCTGTCATCTCTACAACGCGGTAGTTGTAGCGACCCGAGCGTTTGACGAGGGCGGCCATGAGGTTGGCCGAGAGCGTGACGCGGCCCTTGACGATGTAGATACCCGTCATCGCGGCTATATCGCCGATGCCTAATTCTCTGCCCGCAAGGATTTTGACGAAGGTCTGCGCGGCGTCGCGCGCGTCCTGGAAGTAGCCCGAGCGGGCCAGCATCTCTCCGGTCTGGAAGATGTCCGGCGCCTCGTATCTGGCGACGGGCTGCGGCGCGCGCGACGCGAGTTGCAGGGCTTTCTGTTCGGCTACCATGATTGCTCCTTAATTGAATCTGCCGGCGAGCTTCATCTCTTCTCTTACGAAGGCCGCGCGGGTCTGCAAGGCGTTCAGAACGTCGGAGAGCGCGCGCAGGCGTTCTTTCATCCCGTCGCGCTGCGCCTCCGCGATGTGCGAAGCGGTCATCAGGTCGGCGCAGATTGAAACTACTTCGGCGCGTCGCGTGTCCGCATTCGAGCCCGTCGCCTTGAGCATGGCCTTCGCCTTCGCCAGTTCGTACGCGTCGCGCTTCTCGGCCGCGACCCGGCACAAAACCATGTACTCCTGGCTGGCTTCGTCCAGCGCCGTTGACAGGCGGATTAACTCCGACTCAATAAGAACTTGATCTGACATGCGTGCCTCTCATGGTCGGTGTGCCGCTCCCCCGGTCAGCCGAAGAGGTAAAGAAGAATCGCAGCGCACGAAAGCGAGGTCAGTGCACCAAGCAGTACCGCCCACGACTCCGCACGTTCTTTGTGAATGAGGCGGTGATACTCTGAAGGTTTGAGCCACCGCCCGGCCCTACCCCCGACCTCCGTCCGCGTCCAGTCGGACATCTCCGCGAGGGCTTCCGTCTCGATTGAATGGAAGGTGATACCTTGCTGGCTCACGCTGCCTCCTTGCTCCGGGTGCCTTCAACGCTCCGCGCGTAGACTTCGCGCAGGCGGGCGAACGCCTGGGGCCTCTCGTCGAACGTCCATAGGCCGCGCGCGCCGACGCAGGGGACGGGCTCGACAAGGCGAACGTAGTCGCCTAGCAGCCATCCGACGGGGCCAAAGAACCATGCGTCCTGTCCGTTCTTCAGCCTCCTGTCCGTGGCGGACGTAACGTGTCCCACGTAACGGCAGACGGCGAAGATTTGCGAGCGGGGAGACTCGGCGTCCGACGGGACGTAGAGGCCGGTCTTGTCGGCTATAAACTCGCGGCCATCTTCGTCCCACGACTTGGCAGCGTGCAGGGCTACGTAGTGGCCGACGTAATCGCGGGGCTTCCAGCCGCGATTCTCGACGCGCTTCGGTACGGGGCCGTTGTCGAATGCGAACGGCCACGGGCGAGTTAAACTCAATCCTCGAATCTTCATCTCCCCAACCTCTTAGGCATCGGCGTGCCCGCGCAGAGAAAACCTAACCGGCAGATAGTCTCCTGTTAAGTGCCGGTTTGACCTCATCCACCGGCAAGGTGCTGTGCGATTAGGATTTGAGCTACATGCTCCGTGTTGGCCCGAAGTGGCCTTTTGCGCGTTAAGTGGACCGCCCTTCACATTCACTTCACGCCCCTCGCCTTCTCGCCAAACGCGTGTGCCCTTTCCCGTTAACTAGGCTTGACCCTATCGTGGCCCTTCGTGAATCTCGTCAAAGAACTTGAATGCAGAGCGCGATCTTGCTCTGCCGTTGCGCGAAGGCGTTGCCGGTACGCGCGCGTTTCGTTGCGCTTACCCATGCGACACAGTTCGCAGCGACAGCCAAGTCGATACATCCGCCCCCCTTGCTCGAACTCGACTACGTTAAGTGCGCGGCGCGCAGCAGCGTCCGCACGTCACCCTCACTCGCCTTGCAGTACAGTCCGCCGAACGTCTCGGCCTCAAGGTCAGCGTTAGACCACGCGTAGGGCAGATACTTCGGGTCTTCTCTACCTTCAAACACGAGCCAAGCGGCCGACTTCCCGCGCGCGACCTGAACCGTATGTATCTCGTCGGCGGCCATCCTCACGGACTCGCCCGCGCGCACCGTCTCGACGCAGCGCGTCAAGAACCCGTCTCGACCCACCCGGCGGAAGTCCGCGCCTTTGCCGGTGATGGCGGAGTTGTAGTTGAAGCGGTCGAGTTCAAACTTCGCCCGCGCCGAATCGGGCCGCGCCCGCCAGTTACGGACCTCGCCCGCGACGGCGCAGAGCGTGATGTTGCAGTGGTGGGGATGGAAGGCGATGGAGAGCGGGCCGCCGTCGCGCAGCACTTCGGGGCCGTTCGACCATAGCGTGTGGCCCGTCTCCGCGACGAACAGGCGGACGCGCTTCTCGGGCACGTCGAGCAAGACGACGGAGTGAAGATTCGGCGCGTGGCAGTGGAGAAGCGAGCGCGAGACTATCTCATCGAGATGTTCGGCCAGCAGATGTTCGACGTATGCCTTCACTGTGTAGCTCCTCTCATCTCCAAAACCTCATCAGCCCCAGAACGGAACCCGCGAGCCCCACCAACTCAAATCCCCGTCTGAGGTAGTAGCGCCAACCCGTGGGGGAGGCGAGGATGACGTAGAAGGTCTTAGCTTTCATGCCGCAACTTCCTCCGCGTCGAAGAGTCCGCGTCTGACGGGTCTGCGGTGCGCGCCCGTCCTCACCCTGTTAGCTCCTAAGTCGATGTAATTGCCCGGCAGTATCTTCGGGTCCGACTCTCTGAGTCTCACGACCGCCTTCTGCCCGTAGGCCGCCAGCACCGAAGGCGCCCCGGCGTTACGTTCCGCCTTCCGGCCGTCCACGTGATAGAACGTCAGGCGCTTCGTGAACAGGATGGCGTCCGCCGTCCAGACGTAGCTCTCGAAATATCGCGTGTCCGTGCGCGCGAATATCAGGGCGATGCCCCCCCCCGGATGCTCGTACAATCTTTTCAGCCACGCCGTCAGGTTCACGTCGTACGGCGGGTTGAGCCACACGAAGGCGTCGCGCGGCCACTCGCGTTTCAGTCCGTCGGTCAGGACGTTGAAGGTCGTCTCGGCCAGCTTGAATGGGGGCACGACGGGCGCGCAGGGGTCGAGATCGAAGGGGCCGAGCGCGGAGACTATCTCCGGCGGCGAGCACCACTCCGTCTTAGAACCTTCGTCCAGTTTGTTGTTGAAGGCCGTCATACGCTTCAGTTCTGGCCGGAGGAGCGCGAACGGTTACGCTTTACTCTTGCGAGTGGTGGGGACGAACCGATTGAATTCCGTTTCCACCCGTGCCACCGCTCCCCCGATGAAAAATGCGTCTCGTCCCCTTCGGCCCCTTCCGTGTGTGACGAGGGGCGGTCACGACGCGGTGCTGAATAGCGGAGTCTCTATCTGCCTGCGATTCGGACGCGGTATCTCTGCCCACTCGCCGCTCGCACGCTTCGCTCGTGCCTCTGCCGTCGCGCAGTTGTGCGCCTTGTCGTCGATACCGATACAGTCGTAGCCGAGTGTGATTGCAGCTACGAGCGTCGGGCCGGAGCCACAGTAAGGGTCCAGAATAGTGAAGCCCTCGGGGATGTTCTGCCGCTCGATGCACCAGCGCATAAGCGCGACGGGCTTCTGATTCGGGTGATAGTGTTCCTGCCCCTCGCTCTCACGGCAGAAGCCGTCCCAGACGTGTTTGAAGAAGTAGACGCCGTGGCCGCCCTTCTCCCATCCCAGTTCACCGTCGGAGAGCACCTTGCCGCACTTCTCGTCTGACTTCTTCTGCCAGACAAGGATGCTGCCCAAGGGCAGGCGCGGCGCGAGAAACTGGTAGCCCCACAAGGTCACGAACGGATACTTGAGCCACGGCGTCGGGTCGAAAGGTTTGTCGTCACCTTTAATCGGCTCGTGCTCTATCCGCAGGTGGTCGTAGCCCTTCCCGCCCGAGAGCCTCGTGTAGTCCGAGTCGTTGTCGCAGCCGTAAGGGTTGTCCGTCACGATAGCGACGCGCTTCGGGTCGAGGTCGCGCTCAATGAGCCTCGGCACTTCGACCAGGCTGTCGCCTTCGATGACGCGGAACGTTCCCATCTCTCTTTGGTGTCTCCCCCTCTACCTTTCAATCAGTAAGTCAGACGTGGGGACGGTTGTGGTCAGGCTGCGGCCTCCGTGCGTGCTATCGCTTCAAAGATGGGGTAGACGACTTGAGGAACAACGCTGTTACCGAGTGCTTTAAGTCGCTGTAATTGATTGGGTATCCCATCAGCCACTCTGTCCAGAGCGGGTTCAGTCCGCCAGTAGTCGGCCACGTAAAGCCCGCCTGATGCTTGCGAATGATTTCGCGCATCATCTCTTCCTGAGTGCGCGGTATGGGACCAGTCGGGTAGGCGCGAACCGCCACGGGAAGGGTTAACTGCTTGCGATGGCCGCGCATCATGCGACTGAGCAGCTGCTCTGCCCACGTTGAAGGCGAGCGTGAAAATATCATCGGAGTGCCGTCCATTGCGTTGGGGGTAGGCCACAAGGAACAGCCTGTCACGCCTGTGAGGGGCGCCAACGGAAGCCGCGGGGATACAGTCCCATTCCGCATCGAACCCGCGCGCGGCCAGGTCCCCGAGAACCCTTCCAAGTCCTCGCTCAAGCAACGCTGCAACGTTCTCCACGACGACGTAGCGAGGTCGAATATCGCTAACGAGGCGGAACATTTCAGACCATAAGCCGCTCCGGCGCCCATCAATCCCGGCGCCCGAACCGGCGAAGCTAACGTCTTGACACGGGAAGCCCCCGGCGATGATGTCAACGGAGTGGATGCCTCGCTCCCGAAGAGACTCTGCTGTGACGTTTCGGACATCATCGAATATCGGAACCCCCGGCCAATGCCTCGCTAAAACCTTCTGACAGAACGGCTCGATCTCGACAAAGGCAACCGTCTCAATCCCTGCCCACTGCGCGGCAAGGTCGATTCCGCCGATGCCGCTAAACAGTGAGAGCATTTTTAACGTCACGTCTCATCTCTCTCCGGTGTCCGGGCATAAGAAGGAAGGGTTAGGGGGTGGCCTCCGGTCGTTGTCGTTTAAGGTCAGTCGTGATATAAGCCGCCGCCATGACGAAGAAACCTCAGCTAGAGCCGTGTCCCCATTGCGAGCATCCCGTTCATGTGTTCGCCGATGTCTGCACATCCTGCGGCGCCAACCTCCGGCGAATGCGTAACAACAGGTTCGTCGGTGTCTTTGTCGGCGTTGTCGGCGGACTGTTGGTGCTTTTCTTCATCCTGATGAAACTTGAAGAGTTGATGAAGTAGTCACCGCCCGCTTGTTGCCATCGGCCTGCTCATCTCCGACGCGTCATCCAAATCGTTCAGCATCAAGAAAGCATCCGACTCTCGGCAGTGCCGGAGTTGTGGGTTGACGTTGCCGGGCTAGCCTCGCGCCCCTTCCGCCAACTTCGCTTTCAATCTGCTCACGTCGCTCTCTATCCGGTTCACAAGTTGAAGCGCGTCGGCGGTCGGGAAGATCAATTCCGAAAGCAGGTCTAGCGTTTCCTGCACCTTCCTATCCCCCTCCGGTAACTGGCCCACATGCCAGAGAAACCACGCGAACTGATAGGCAACTGACTTAGCCGTCGGCTTGTTCGGGTCGAGCTTCTTGACGAGCGTGTCGTAAGGCTCCCCCAAGTGACTTGCAAGGTCTGTTATGTCGCCGTGCCCCAGAATCATCCTGAATCGCCGCTCTACTTCTTCCTGTGCGGGCGGGATGTTGCGTCTGGCGTTCATCGGCTAAATTGGGGCTCACTTTGGCGTATCAATTAGCAAGTGGACTTGCTAAAGTGCATTTGGGAGGCGCGTTCCAAACAAATGAAACAAGCCTCCCAAACTATCGCGCTTCGGCGGTTTGCAACTGCGGGTAACGTCGCGCGAGTTTCGCAAGCTTTTCGTTGACCGCATCACGAACGATTTTCGAGGCGGGCTCGCCGACGACCTCAGCCGCAGCGCGCAGGCGCTCTTTCAAATCATCCTCCGCGCGAATGTGGATTCTCTCTGGCTTGTGCTTCATAGGCTCTCTAATGTTGTCACTGTACGTACAACGGGCACACGATACCCGAAGTGTGCGTACAATGTCAACACCTATTTGCTAACTAGACTTGTGACGAGAGGCTAGGTGGTGTATGTACAACGTGCTGCCAATGGGAACCCAAGACGAACGACTGCACATTCGCGTTAAGCCAGACCTCAAAGAAGATTCAAAGGTACTGGCGGAAATTCGCGGCCTTACGCTTTCGGCACTCATTCACTTTCTGCTCGCTAGGGAAGTGCAAGAGGCGCGTAAGAACGATCCGGCAGAGTTCGAGCGGGTAAGGAAAAGACTCAGCAAGGAAGCGTCGCACCACGGCTCCCCGAAAATACTTAAAGCAAGTTAAGCCCTAACACGCCCAAGCTGTCCCATGCCTTCGTAAGATAAATTTAGACTCCCGAAAAATACCGCTTGCACGCTGCTTTGCCTTGTGCGTACAATGTACGTACACGCTAGACATAGCTAGAGTGTGGGGCCAAATTGCGGAGCGTTCATTGCTTGTTACGGCAGCAGGCTCAGAGCGGCCGTGATGAGGTCAAGGAAAAGGTCGTCGGTCAAGGACTGCTCGTCGCTATCTTGCGCGGCGTTCACGGGCGGCGGCTCTGGCGTGGGTTGCGTCGTGGCCGTGCAATTCTCCCCGGTGCAGGGCTCGGGCTGTGGAATCACTCCAGCAAAACACGCGATTGTAAGCGTAAGGCAGAGCCAAAGGGTCGCAATTGTCTTTCTCATGTGTATCTCCTAGAGGGGTTTAGGCACCTAGCGCGGGGAGTATAGCAACTTTGGGAGAATCCTCCCAAAAGTAAAGGAATGCCCTATGACACACCTTCTCACTGTAACGGGTACTGAATTTGAAACTTGGAGGCAGGTCGCTTTAAGTCTTTGGCGTGAGAGCCGACACGAAGACGCGCGACTCTTGCTTGAGGATTGCTTAAAGCGGGCCGACGAAATTTCGACAGAGCGGATTGTGGCTCTCTCGAACACGCTGGCCGTCGTTCAATGGTCAGAGGGGGAACATGAAAAGGGTTTACGCCTGCTGCTCGCCGTAGAGCCTTTGCTGGATTCCGTTAGCTTAGAATTACGGGGTAAGACTTATAATAACCGAGCAATCCTTAGAGTGGAGTTACAGCAATATGTGTTAGCGTCAGAGGACTATAATCGTGCATTGAAATATTATCGAAAGACCGAGGCGAGTCGCGCCGCTCATGAAGTTCTAAATAACATCGCCACCTTGTACGTCTTCACGGATGAGCCGCTAAAGGCATACCCATACTTAGATAGCTTGCTGTCAGAGTGCGATGACATGCTTATCGTGGCGCAAGCCGAAGACACCCGCGCCCTCGCTTTACTCGCCGAGGCGCGTTACCGCGAAGCATACGACGCCGCCCTGCATTCCTTAATCCTGCTCAAACAGTTCCCCGAAGAAGAAAAGCCGCTACAGAACTCGCTTCGAACAATGGGGGAAATCTCTATCCGCTTCACGACGACGCCCTCTGCCGAGCAAGTGCGTGACGCACTCGACTCAGCCGGCAAATCCATCAGCCGTGCCGCTTTGCTCCTTGATATGGATCACTCTTCTTTAGCCCATCTGATTAGGAAGAAGTTTCCCGAACTAGAGAAAAAGCGCAAAGACCCGTTGCAGCCGCGCGGGCTTTCCAAAGCCAAAACCCGGTCTAACACTTAGCTTTAAACCCGCTGACTTCAACTAGAAAATAGTTCTTGACGTGTGCCCGATTTGTACGTACAATGTGCGTACGTTGGCAACATCAACGGATTTCAAGTTTTCTTGAAATTGCTTGAATCCAACGAACGAATTGCACGAATCCACCCCGAACGTTTTGAACGGACCGCCCCGGAGGGCCACAACCGATGAACGAGAACGCACCCGCCACACAGACCGCCGAAGAAATGACGCCACCCGCGCCGAGGGCGCTAACGGCAGAAGAGATTGAGCAGGCCATCCGCGACCTGCCCCGCCACCGCCGCGACCTGCGCGACAGCCTCACGTCAATCCTGAAGCACGTCGCGGGCGGCATCATCATTTTGGACAACGCGCCCGCGTGGCGACAGGCGCAGAGCGTCGTGTTCGTCTCAAAGGTTGACGTTGACTACGACTCGGAAGGGAGAACGAGATGAGCGACCAACAGACACAATCGAAAGGCTTTGATATGGCGAAGAAAAAAGTCGTGGAGATAAAGAACTGGCTCACGGGCGATGTGATTGCCACGGGTGAAGAGGGCGAGACGCTACGGGACTTGGTCGTCAGGAAGGTGGCCGAGCACGCCGACCTGAGTGACGCCGTCCTGAGAGGCGCCGTCCTGAGAGGCGCCGTCCTGAGTGACGCCGTCCTGAGTGACGCCGTCCTGAGTGACGCCGACCTGAGAGGCGCCGTC
>DASVGG010000033.1:0-2821 GCA_036379655.1 Pyrinomonadaceae bacterium | reverse complement strand
GCGGCCGACCTGCTGCTCGACGCCGAGCGCGTGGCCGACAACGCCCGCGAAGAGGCGCACGCGGCGGCGGTCCGCGCGCTCGACCGTTTGAAGGCGGAAGGGAAGTGGGACGAGGAGAAGGAGCGCCGCAAGCGTCTGCTGGAGTTGATGCGCGCGGCGAAGTCGGGCAAGCCGTCCGCGCCGCGCGCAAACGCCGAAGTGGACGAGCCGGACACAGAGGCCGTGAAGTTGGCGGAGGCTTGGCACGCGGCGCTCGCGCGCGTCGAGGAGGCGCGGGCCGCATACGAGGACGAGTTCCGCGCCGGTGCCGTCGCGACCTCGCGAGAGATTAGCGAACTGGCGGGCGAGGCGCGTTTCCGCGAGGCCGTGACGTGGCAGAACCGCCAGGCCGTGCGGACCTGCCTCGACCACCTCGCGGCCGGCGAGGGCACGCGCGACAGTCGTCGGCGGCAGCACGAAGAGCTGGCGGCGAGCTACCTGCAACGCTACTGCGTCAAGAACGACACGATTGGTTTCTTTGGCCCCGTCGCCTGGGCGCGGCTTGACGAGAACGAGGGAGCGTTGAGGGCCGAGCCGGGCGAAGAGTTTTTGGCCGCGCGTCAGGTCTACTTCGAGACGTGGGGCGTGGACGCGCTCATCGCGCGGCTGAACTCGGTGCGGGCGCTCAGGCCGTGGATGCGTCCGCGCATGCTGCCGCTGGTGCGCGTCGAAGGCGCGACGCTCCATCACCCGCTCGCGGGCGCGCACAGGATTACGGCCGGGCAGGCGGCCGTGCTGCGCGGCTGCGACGGTAGCCGCAACGCCAGAGAACTCGCGCGACGCCTGACCACCTCTCCCTTCTCAGGCTTAAAGGATGAGGCGCAGGTCTTCGCCGTCCTCGAAGCCCTGAGCGCACAGGGCATCGTCGTCTGGGGCTTCGAAGTCCCGTTCGAGGCGCGCCCGGAACTCACGCTCCGTCATCAGCTCGAACTGATAGACGACGAAGCACTGCGCCGCGAGACGTTGACGCTGCTCGACGAGTACGAGGCGGCGCGCGCCGCCGTGTCGGCGGCGGCCGGCGACGCCGACGCGCTCGCCGCCGCGATTGAGAATCTTGAAGAGGTCTTCACGCGGCTGACGGGCGAGGCTTCGACCCGTTCGTCGGGTCAGACCTACGCCGGTCGCACGCTCGTCTACGAAGACTGCCGCCGCGACGCGGAGGTTGTCATCGGGCGCCGCGTGATTGACGAGTTGGGGCCGACGCTCGAACTCCTTCTCACGGGGAGTCGGTGGCTGACCTCGGAACTGGCGAAGATTTACCGGAAGGCTTTGCGGCAAATCTACGAGCGGGTCGCGCGCCGGACGGGTTCGCGTGTCGTCGAGGGGATTCATTTCTGGATGGAGGCCGAGCCCCTCATCAACAACGACAGCCCGCTCCTGACCGCGCCGCTCACGCGCGAGTTTCAGTCGCGCTGGTCGGAGATTCTCTCGATACCCACGGGCGAGCAGCGCGTCAGCTACCGCAGCGAGGAGTTGCGCGCGCGCGTGCTCGAAGCGTTCGACGCGCCGGGGCCGGGTTGGAGTCTCGGGCGCCACCATAGCCCGGACATCATGATCGCGGCCGAGAGCGCGGAGGCCGTCGCGCGCGGCGACTTCGAGCTTGTGATGGGCGAGCTGCACGTCGGGAAGAACACGCTCTCGGCCTCTCTGTTCGTCGCGCAGCACCCCGCGCCCGATGAACTGGTCAACAACCTCGAACTCGACCTGCCCGAGGTGACGGTGGTGCCCATGACGCCCAAGGCGTGGCTCACCTCGCGCACCAACGTGGTGCTGATGTCGCCCCGCTATCACCGCATCGAGTTCGAGCGCGAGACGTTCGTCGCCGACAGGTCGAAGGCGGTGCCGATTGCTGATCTGGTCGTTGAGGAGCGCGGCGACTCGCTCGTCGTCCGCACGCGCGACGGCCGCCTCTGCCTCGACATCATCGAGGTCTTCGGCGGAACACTCTCGGGCATGGTCATGGACCTCTTCAGGCTCATCAAGCCCGCGACGCACACCCCGCGCGTGAGCATCGACCGCGTGGTGGTGGCGCGCGAGTCCTGGAACTACGCCCCCGCCGCGCTCGAATGGGCGCGCGAGAAGGGCGAAGTCGAACGCTTCGCGGCGGCGCGGCGTTGGGCGCGCGCCGAAGGGCTGCCACGTCGTTGCTTCGTCAAGTTGGCGGTCGAGCCCAAGCCCTTCTACGTGGACTTCGCTTCTCCTGCTTACGTCAGTCTGCTGGCGCGGGGGGTGAGGCGTGCGTTCGAGGCGGGCGAGGCGGGCGGGCGCGTGGCGGTGTCGGAGATGATGCCCGAGGTGAACGAGGCGTGGCTGCCCGACGCCGCGGGGCAACGCTACACCAGCGAACTCCGCATCGTCGCCTTCGACGTGAACGGCAAATCGTCACGTTAACTCGCTTCATACGCGGGCAGTATCGAACGAGGTCTTAACTCTTCATGAGTGAACAAGAGCAATACATCGGCAGCCGTGTGATGCCGCCGGCGTTCGACGGCGCGGCCGACGCGCGGGAACGCACGACGTTGCCGGAGCACCTTCTGGGACTGCCCGGCGGTGAGTGGGCGCTGTGGCGTTGCGTGGCGCTGCGCGGCGCGGGCTTCCCGGCCGACGGCGTGTTGCGCCTCGCGGCGGAGCGGTGCGCGGCGGCGGCCGACCTGCTGCTCGACGCCGAGCGCGTGGCCGACAACGCCCGCGAAGAGGCGCACGCGGCGGCGGTCCGCGCGCTCGACCGTTTGAAGGCGGAAGGGAAGTGGGACGAGGAGAAGGAGCGCCGCAAGCGTCTGCT
>DASVGG010000032.1:0-89614 GCA_036379655.1 Pyrinomonadaceae bacterium | reverse complement strand
TGCCTACTGTCTCCTGATATCGACTTGCAAATCAAAATAAAGCGACCTCCGCGCCGGGAGCGCGGGCATCCCTGCCCGCGCTCCCGGCGCGGAGGTCGCCGTATTTCATCTCGCAAGTCGGGATGACTACTTGTTTTTACTGCCTGCCGCCTGCTGTTTGCGACGGCGCGGGCGCGGGTGCTAACATCCGGCTTTAAGCAAAACGCACAACTTCAACCCTTACGCGCACGCCGCGCACAGGCGCCGCGCGCGCACGAATCGGAGAGCGATGAGCGAAGAGAAGCCCACTTTCAAAGTCACCGACCGCAGGCTCTTTAATCCAGACGGCACGCCCCGCGACATCCCGCGCGAAGAGGAACCGGCCCCGCAGCCGGAGCCCGTGCCGCAGCCGTCCGCGCCCCGCGCGGCCGAGGCGCCCGCCGCCGAAGAAGCACCGCCCGCTCCGGCCGTGGCGACCGAGCCGGCGACCCCGCGCGCGGCCGTCGCCGAGGCGACGCCCGAGGCGCAGACGGAGCCGCAGGGCGACGAAGGCTTCCTGATGCTCGTCGAGTTTCTCGCCTCGTTCGCGGCCGACGCGCTCGGCATGGTCAACCACCCGGGCGGCGGCGGCGTCAACCTCCCGCTCGCCAAGCAGTGCATCGACATGCTCGGCACGCTCCACCGCAAGACGCGCGGCAACCTCGTCGGCGAGGAGCAGCAGTTCCTCGACATGATCCTCTCGCAACTCCGCATGCAGTACGTCTCCCTGACCAGCGCGCCCCGCCCGCCGCAGGGCGGAGGCGGCGGCCCGCGCGGCTTCACCGGCGGCGACATCACCGGGGGAAGGTGAAGAGCCGTGAATAGTGAATGGTAAATGGTGAATAGATAAACCCGGCTCTTACCATTCACTATTTACCATTCACCATTTACTAACGATGAAGTTCACGTTACTAGGCACGGGCACTTCGACGGGCGTGCCTTCCATCGGCTGCGAGTGCGAGACGTGCACGTCGGACGACCCGCGCGACAAGCGTCTGCGCGTCTCGGTGCTGGTCGAGCACGGCGGCCAGACGGTCTTGATCGATACCTCGTCCGACTTCCGCCAGCAGGCGTTGCGCGCGGGCCTCAAACACCTCGACGCCGTGCTCGTCACGCACTGCCACGCCGACCACATCTTCGGGCTCGACGACATACGGCCTTTGAACTTTCGTCACGGCGCGCTCGGCGTCTACGCCAACGAGCGCGCGTGGGTGGACATCCGCCGCATCTTCAAATACATCTTCGAGCAGTCTTACATCGGCGGCGGGCTGCCGCAGGTCGTCGCGCACACGGTCGAGCACGGCGCGGCGTTCTGCCTCGGCCCCGACTTCAACGTCACGCCCGTCGAGGTCATCCACGGCCGCCTGCCGGTCACGGCCTACCGCTTCAACGACTTCGCCTACGCGACCGACCTGAGCGAGATACCGCCCGGCTCGCTCGAACTGCTGCGCGGCCTCGACGTGCTCGTGCTCGACTGTCTGCGCGTTACGCCGCCGCACCCGACGCACCTCTGGCTGGAGCCGGCGCTGGCCTACATCGAAGAGCTGCGCCCGCGCCGCGCCTACCTCACACACATCGCCCACGACATCAAGCACGCACGCGACTCCGCGCTCCTGCCCGCTGGCGTCGAGTGGGGATACGACGGACTCGAAATCAACGATGAAGTATGAACGATGAACGATGAACTGAAAGCCCGGTGTCTTCAGTTCATCGTTCATCGTTCATCGTTCATACTTTCCTTATGCGTCTTTTCCACGGATACGAGAACGCGGAGATCGGGCGGCCGACGGTGCTGACGTTGGGCGTGTTCGACGGGCTGCACCTCGGGCACCAACTCATCATCAGCCGCGTGGTCGAGCGCGCGCGCGCGTTGGGCGCCGTGCCGACGGTCGTCACCTTCGACCCGCACCCGCGCGCCGTGCTCCACCCGGAGTCGGCGCCGCCGCTTCTTCAGACCTTCGACCAGAAGGTCGAGGCGTTCGGCGTGCTCGGCGTCGAGCAGGCCATCGTCGTCCGCTTCACGCCCGAGTTCGCGCAGGTGTGCGCCGAAGATTTTTTGAAGGACGTGGTGCACGAACGCCTTCAGGCGCGCGAGGTCTATCTCGGACGCGGCTTCGCGTTCGGTCGCGGGCGCGAGGGCAACATCGAGTTGTTGAGGAGGGTAAGTCGGGAGTTGGGCTTCTTCGCGGACGAGGTGCCGGAGGTGCGTCTGCGCGGACAGCGCATCAGCTCAAGCCGCATCCGCGAGTTGCTGGCGGCGGGCCGCGTCAACCTCGCGCGGCGGATGCTGGGCCGTCCCTACGGCGTCGAGGGGCGCGTCGTGCGCGGCTTCGAGCGCGGGAGAACGATAGGCTTCCCGACGGCGAACCTGCGCCCCGCCAACCGCGTCATCCCGCGCGGCGGCGTCTACGTGACGGCGACGCTCATCGGCGGCGACTGGCGGCGCAGCGTGACGAACGTCGGCGTCCGGCCCACCTTCGAGCGAGAGGCCGAACCTTCCGTCGAGACGTTCGTAATGGATTGGGGCGGCGACTTATACGGAGACGTGGTGCGCGTGCGCTTCCTGCATCGCCTGCGCGACGAGCGGCGGTTCTCGGGGGTCGAAGAGTTGAAGCGGCAGATCGAGCGCGACGCCGCCCGCGCGCGAAAATATTTCGAGCGGACGAGCGTACGCCGCGCGCTCTCGGTCATCTAAATTTGATTCGGAAGTCCAAGGTTCGACACAAGTTTTTCATACGTTCTTATGGTCATGGCAGCAATCGAACGCGAAGAGGTCGGGCAGTCTAACGGCGGGGAAGAGCCGCACAACGGCGCGCGGCTCGCGCTGGTGAAGCCCGGCGCCGGCACGCCCGTTAACGGAGGCGCGCGCGCACTGCCGCCCGCGCCCGCCGAACAGGATAAAGAGGTCGAGGATTTCGACGCGCGGGCGCGGAACTGGCGTGGTTGGTGGCGCACGTTTCAGATCGTGCGCGTGCTCGGCACGATGGCGCTCTACCTCTTCCTCAACGACTACGACATCCGCGCGGCCTTCAACGCGCGCATCGCCGCCAAGAAGTTAGAAGAGGCGAAGGGGCGCGGCCGTTCCGAGTTCTTCAAGGCGCGCGCGCGCGACTTAGTCCTGCGTCGCTGGCTCGACAAGTTAATCAGGCTCGTCCGTTATTTCGTCTATCGCGGCGGCGAAGGGAGCGACTCGAAGGAGCGGCAGCTCGAACGTCAGGGCGTGTGGCTCAAGGAGAATCTCATCGGCCTCGGCCCGACGTTCATCAAGATCGGGCAGGCGCTCGGCACGCGCGCCGACCTTCTGCCGCTCGCCTACATCAAGGAGCTGGCGCTGCTGCAAGACCAGGTGCCGCCCTTTCCCAACGAAGAAGCCTTCGCGCGCGTCGAGTCCGAACTGGGCCGCTCCATCCCGGAAGCCTACGCCGAGTTCGACTCCGAGCCCATCGCCTCGGCCTCCCTGGGTCAGGTCTATCGCGCGCTGCTCCACACGGGCGAGGAGGTCGCGGTCAAGGTCCAGCGCCCCAACTTACGCGTGACGGTCGGCTTCGACATCGCCGTGCTCGCGCGCATCGTGCGCCGCCTCTCGCGCTACCCGAGGTTTACGGAGAACGCGGACTGGGAAGGCATGCTGCGCGAGTTCCGCGAGACCATCGGCGAGGAGATGGACTACGCGCGCGAGGGGCGCAACGCCGAGCGATTCCGCCAGAACTTCCGCGAGTGGCGGCCCATCCGCGTGCCGCGCATCCACTGGACGCACACGACGGCGCGCGTCATCACGATGGAGTTCATCCGCGGCACGAAGGTCACCGACATCGACGGCCTGCGCGCGCGGCGCATCTCGCCCGTCAAGGTCAACCGCCTGCTCGTGCGCGCTTATCTCAAACAGCTACTCGAAGACGGCTTCTTCCACGCCGACCCGCACCCGGGGAACCTCCTGGTAATGGACACGGGCCACCTCGCGTTCTTCGACTTCGGCATGGTCGGCCGCATCACGCCGCAGTTGCAGTCGAAGATGATCGACTCCTTCTTTCACGTCGTCGGCCGCGACACCGAAGGGCTCGCGCAGGACTTGATTAACCTCGACTTCCTCAAGCCCGGCGTTGACCCAGAGCGCATCCGCCCCGTCGTCGAAGGTCTCTTCCGACATTATTTGAACCTCAAGCTCGGCGACGTGAACTTCAAGGAACTGACGTACGACCTCGCGGAGGTGATGTACGAGTATCCGTTCCGTCTGCCGTCGAACTTCACCTACATCATCCGCGCGCTGATGACGCTCGAAGGCATCGGGCTCGTCACCGACCCTGGCTTCAGCTTCTTCGAGACGGCCCGCCCCTTCGCCAAGGAGTTCATGCTCAAGCGCGAGGGCAAGCAGTTCCGCCGCCTCCTCCTCGACAAGATCACGGGGCGCGACGAGGGGCGCATCAACTGGTCGAAGATGTGGAAGCTCGCCAAGCTCGCCGCGAAGACCTACCTCGAAGACGGCAAGAAGCAGAAGTAAAAAGTATGGCCGCGCCGCGCGCGGAACTTCTCTTCACTTCTGCTTCTTGTCTTTCGCCTTCGATTCCTTACTTTCCAGCAGAGCTCGGTCTTCGTCCTCGTCACCCAGGTCGGGTACGCCCGTGTCGTCCTTGCCGTGCTTCAAATCCTCCCTCGCCTTCGCCGCCAGCTTCTCGTAGGTGTCTCGAACCTTGTCGAGCTGCTTGTCGTCCAACTCCTCCAAATCCAACAGCACGAGATGCGCGCCCTTCGTCACGCGGATCAACTCGTCGAGCTTCACCTGCAACGCCTCCGTGTCGCGGTTCTGCGTGTTCTGGATGAGGAAGACCATGAGGAACGTGACGATGGTGGTCCCCGTATTTATGACGAGCTGCCACGTGTCCGAGAAGCCGAAGAGCGGGCCGGTGACGGCCCAGACGACGATGATCGCGGCCGCCGACACGAAGGCCGCGGGCCTGCCCGTCGCGCGCGCCGTCCACTTGGCGAAGTGGGTAAAGAGAGAGGTCGATTTTGACGGTCTCACGATGTTCCCTCCGTAAGTGTTGAAGTCTTAGTGCGTCTTCGGCCGCGAAGGGTCGAAATTTCTTTGCCCGCAAATCTTAGCGGCCGAGTATACTCGAAGAAGTAACGCATTGGAGGAGGGAAGCGGGGCGAGTGATTACGACGACGTGTCTCGACAGCGAGGCGAAGAAGTTCACGAAGGACTTCCCGGCCGCCGAGCTGAGCGACCGCTGCGGGGTCGAGCGCAACGTCGTGTGGGCCGACGTGTCCGACCCGACGAGCAAGGACTTCGACGAGTTGGCCGAGGAGTTCGGCTTCCACCCGCTCTCCATCGAGGACTGCCGCAACGCGCACCAGCGCCCGAAGGTCGAGGAGTACCCCGGCTACTACTTCATGGTGCTCTACGAGGCCGAGCTGGTCGGTGAAGACAAAGACCTTGAGCTGCGCGAGCTGAACATCTTTCTCGGCTCGAACTACCTCGTCACCGTCCACAGCCGCCCCATCCGCGCCATCGAGACCGCGCGCCGCCTCTGGGGCGAGTGGACCGACCGCGCGGGGCAGGGCGCGGGGCTGCTCGCGTACCTTCTGACCGACTCCATCGTGGACGACTACATGCCGCTCCTCGACGTGCTCTCGGACAAGATGGACGACCTCGAAGACAAAATCTTCGGCGACTTCCAGCCCGAGGCGATTCAGGAAATCTTCCGCATCAAGAAGCAGCTCCTCTTCCTGCGCCGGACGGTGGCGCCGCTGCGCGACGTTTTCAACACGATGCTCAGGCGCGAGCAGCCCATCTTCCCGCGCGAGACGCACGTCTACTTCCAGGACGTGTTCGACCACATCATCCGCGTCGCCGACACCATCGACACGTTGCGCGACATGCTCTCCTCGACGATGGACGCCTACCTCTCGATCCAGGGCAACCGGATGAACCAGATCATGAAGCGGCTCACGTCGATCTCGACGGTGCTGATGTCGGCGACGCTCGTCGCGGGCATCTACGGGATGAACTTCGTCTACATGCCCGAGCTGCAATGGCGCTTCGGCTACGTCGTGGCGCTGGCGGCGATGCTCGCCGTCGGGCTCGGGCTCTACTTCTACTTGAGAAAGGTGAAGTGGCTGTGAGCAAGGGCAGGCGGAAGCGTCGGAAGGGTTGGAAGACGGGCCGGCTCCACTGGCCCGGGAGTCACCACGACGAGCACGAGCACGACGACGTGGCCGACCGTCTCAAGCCGCTCGAAGAGACCGAGGAGTTCAAGGACTCGCCGCAGGTCGAAGGCCGCCAGCGCGCCCAGGACGACACCATCCGCATCGACAGCGCGAGCGTCCCCATGCCCGAGCACCTCATCGACGACGAGCGCGAGGGCGCCTCCATCTTCCGCCTCGAACCCGTCGTCCTCTTCATCCTCGTCGCCATGCTCGCCTTCATCGCCTTCGTCGCCTGGCAGATCACGCTCATGCCGGCTAAATAGGGGAAAGGGTCAAGGGGAAGGGGTAAGGGAAAGACACAGCGTCATCCCTTACCCCTTCCCCTTGACCCCTGACCCTTAGTGTCTTCTCAGAGCATGCCGAGTCCGGCGGCGGCGGCGGTGGTGACGAAGGGGAGGAGGACGGCGAGGGCGTCGGGCGCGGGGGCGCCGGCCGTGCTCTCGGGTGGGGCGGGCGTCAGGCGCACCCAGCGCAGGCGGCGGCGCTCGACGCGCTCGACGCGGAAGGTCGCGCCATCGTGCTCGACCGTGTCGCCGGCCTTGAGCAGGCGACCGGCGCGCGCGAGCAGGAAGCCCGCGACCGTCGTGTAGTGCCCGTCCTCGGGGATGTCGAGCGGGAAGCGGCGGTTCACGTCGCGCACGGCCAGCATCCCGTCGAGCAGGTATGTGCCGTCCGCCTGCGCCACGATCTGCGACTTCGCCTCCTCGTCGTACTCGTCATCTATCTCGCCGACGATCTCCTCTAATAAATCTTCGAGCGTGACGATGCCTTCCAAGCCGCCGTGCTCGTCGATGACGAAGGCGAGGTGCGTGCGGCTGTCGCGCATCTGCTTGAGCGCGGCGCCGAGCTTCGCCGTCGCGGGCATGAAGAGCGGCGGGTGCGCGAGCGCGGCCGCGTCGTACTCCGACGCGGGGCGCGTGCCGTCGATGAAGTCTTCGAGGTCGCGGCGGAAGATGACGCCGACCACGTCGTCGAGGCGCTCGCGGTAGACGGGCAGGCGCGTGTAGCCGTGCTCCTTGAAGGCGGCCTTCGCCTCCGCGAGCGTGGCCGAGGCGGGGACGGCCACGACCGCCGTGCGCGGCACCATCGCCTCGCGCACCTCGGCGTCGGCGAACTCGAAGATGCCGTGGATGAGTTGCTGCTCTTCGGCCTTGATGTGTCCGCCCTGGCGCGAGAGGTCGATGACGTGGCGCAACTCCTCCTCGGTGTAGGCCGAGGCGTGGCCCGCGTCGGCGTGGATGCCCAGGGGCCGGACGACGGCCGCGCTCGCGCTGTCGAGCGCGCGGATGGGGAGACTGAAGACGCGGTAGAAGAGCTGCATCGGCAGCGCCGTGGCGAGCGCGACGCTCTCGGCGCGCTGGAGGCCGAAGAGCTTGGGCGCCTGCTCGCCGAGCACGATGTGGAGCGCGGTGACGATGGCGAAGGCGATGAAGAAGGAGACGATGTAGACGACCGTCGGCGAGAAGCCCCAGCTCTTCATCGGCCCTTCGATGATGTGCGCCACGGTCGGCTCGCCGAGCCAGCCCAGGCCGAGCGAGGCCAAAGTGATGCCGAGCTGCGAGGCCGAGAGGTACGCGTTCAGATTGTCGAGCACGTTGATGAGGCGCTTCGCGCGCTTGTCGCCGCCCGCCGCCAGCGTCTCGATGCGCGAGCGCCTGAGCCCCACGAGCGCGAACTCCGCCGCGACGAAGAAGCCGTTGGCGAAGACCAGCAGGAGTATCGCGAACAGGTACAGTGCTGTCAGCATGGCTCGGTATTCTACAACGGCGACCGCCCGCGCCGAAGTAAACACAAGGTAATACACCCCTCCGCGCCGGGAGCGCGGGCATCCCTGCCCGCCAAAGCGTGCTTCAGCACGCTTAACCGTGAAGCGCCATACCTCAATGTTGAGATATGGCGCTTCTTCGCATTCGCGCTGACGCGCTCCCGGGTTTAGACTTTTTCTTGCTCGCGGCGGGTGGCGATGAGTTTTTCGAGGTGGCTGAAGCGGCGGAGCATCTCTTCGTGCAGGCGGTCGGCCTTGTCGTGGAGGTAGGCGACCTCCATCTCGGCCTTGATGTTCACGTCGTACTCCACGTCGGCGCGCACCTTGTCCTTCTCGGCCTGCCGGTTGGCGCTGATGAGGACGAAGGTGGAGAGGAAGATGGCTTCGAGCGAGACGATCATCGTCAGCAGGCCGAAGGGGAAGGGGTCGAAGCCGGAGAGGCCCGGCACGTTGACGAGCCCGACGTTGAGCGCGATCCACGCGCCGAACCAGAGGGCGTGGATGAGGAGAAAGACCATGCTGCCCGAGAACCACGCGAGCCAGTCGGCGATGCGCTGGACGAGGGTCGCGCGCACCTCGACCTCCTCGTTGACGTTGCGCGAGACGCGCTGGCGCAGCAACGCGTCGGCCTTGCGCGTCATGCGCCCCATCGCCGCCAGCATGTGCAGCGCGGCGTCGGGCTTACGCTCGAAGAGAAGGAGCAGGTCGTCGCGGTCGAGTTCAATCAACTCCGCGTCGGCGAGCGCGACGGCCGTCGCCGTGCGCGGCCCCGCGTCGAGGAGCGCGATCTCGCCGAAGAAGTCGCCGGGCGCGGCCGTGTCGAGCGTAATCTTCTGCCCGACGTTGTCCTGTATGAAGAGTTCGACCTCGCCCGAGCGCACGAGGTAAAGACTCTCCCCGGGCTCGCCGGCCCGGAAGAGAGTCTCGCCTTCGTTCAGTCGGACGAGGTCCACGACCTCGGCCAGCGCGCGGCGGTCCTCGCCGTCGAGCAGCTCGAAGAACTCGACGCCTTCGAGCGCGGCCGTCTCCACACTCATCAAGGTCTCCTGCCGGCGGGCGCGGCCTCGGCCTTGCGCGGCGGCGCGGCCGGCGCCGCCTGGCCGGGCTTGGCCGTGTAGCCGGAGCGCGTCACGGCGATACGCTTCTCGCCGCCGCGCCCGTCGGCGACGGCCACGCGCACGGGGCGGAACTCGCCCGCGCGCCCCTTCGTCGCCGGGCGGTAGCTGATGACGTACTGCGTCCGCAGGTCCTTCGTGATCTGCTCGGCGATGCCGGGCAGCTCCGAGAGCGAGGTCGGGTAGAAGGTGCGCCCGCCCGTCTCCTTCGCCATGCGGTCCAGGAGCGAGACGGCCTTCGAGCGTTTCGACGGCGCGATGAAGCCGCGCTCCTTCTCCAGCTCGTTGACGAAGCCGATGACGAAGATCTGAACGTCCGACTCCTTGAGCGACTCGAAGAGCTGCTCCTGCTTGTAGAAGCTGTTGCGGTCCTCGCCGTCCGTGACGAGGATGAGCGCGCGGCGGCGCTTGTCCTCGACGGGGTCGCCGGTCCGCTTGCGCCGCTCGGAGGCGTGCTCGGCCGCGAGGTAGGCGGCGTCGATGACGGCCGTCTGCCCGCCCTCGATGAACATGTCGTCGAGCGCGTCGCCGATGGCCTGCTTGTCGGACGTGAAGTCCTGCATGATCTTGATGTCTTCGGAGGAGATGAAGCGGACGACGAAGGTCTCGTCGCCGGGCTTGTTGCTCTCGACGATGGTCTTGGCGGCCTCGATGACCTGGCTGATCTGGTTGCGCAGGGAGCCGGAGTTGTCCACGATGAGGCCGTAGGTGATGGGCACCTCCTCGCGCGTGACGAAGGCGATCTCCTGCGGCGCGCCGTTCTCGAAGACGCGGAAGTCCGTGTTCGCCACGTCGTTAATCGGCTTGTTGTTGCGGTCCACGACGCGGACGTGGAGGTTGACGAGGCTCGTGTCGATGGTGACGATTTCGTCGGGATCGACCTCCTGATTCGGGTCTTCCTGCTGCGCGTCGGGCTCGGCCGTCGGCTGCTGGCGGAGCTTCGGCGGCGCGGGCGCGGGCGGCGGCGCGTCCTGGGTCGTGACCGCGGGCCCGACGGGCGCCGTCGTTGACTTCGGCGTGGGGGTCGGCGTGGGCGTCTGGCGCGTCTGCGCGGGTGTGCGTTGCGGCGTGGGCGCGGCGGCGGCGGTGCGCGCGTTGGTGCCGACGCGGCGCGGGCGGCCCCCGTCCTGCCGCGCCTGCGCGCCCGGCAGCAGCGACGCGGCCAGCGCCAGCAGGACGAGCAGCGCGGCGGCCGCGCGCCCCGACGAGTTAGATAACACTCTTCGTCTCATCTTCTTCCCTCAAAAATTCGCCCCGCGAACCCGCCCTTGTGAGGCGGGGCGCGGGGCTTCCAACCTTCCGGGCCTGACTCAGGCTCCGCGTGGCCGGGGCAAAGAACTTGAATGCCAACGGGGCAGCGGGCGCCGCGACAGTCTTAAAGATGCCCTTGCCGGGACGTTCGTTGCCGGTCTACTTCGGCGTGGCGCTGGCGAAGTAGCCCTCGCGGCCGCGGACGAAGAGTCGCGGGAAGCCGCGCGGGGGCTGCACCCTGATCTTGAGCTTGTGCCACTTGCCGTCGTTGGCGAAGGCCGAGGGGCGGTAGCCGATGGAGTACTGCGTGCGCAACTCAAGCGCGATGCGCTCGAAGGTGTCGTTCATCTCGGCGCCCGTCGAGGGGAAGAACGCCTTGCCGCCCGAGACGCCGGCCAACTCTTCGAGGATGGCACGGCCCGCGTAGTCGAGCTGCGAGTCGCCGCCCGCGCCGACGATGCCGATGGCGTAGATGATAACGTCCGACTCCTTGAGCATCCGCTTCAGCTCGTTGAAGGTGTAGCGCGAGCTGTTGTCCTGCCCGTCGGAGATGAGCAGGATGGCGCGCTTCTTGTGCGCGCCGCGCGTGACGCGCTCAACCCCGAGGTAGGTCGCGTCGTAGAGCGCCGTCTGGCCGCGCGTCTGGACGAAGGTCAGCTTCTGCATGAGCGCGTCGCTGTCGCGCGTGTGGTTGAGGAGGAGCTGCGCGCGACTGTTGAAGCCGATGAGGAAATACTCGTCGCGGGCGTGGCTCGTGTCGATGAACTTCGAGAGGGCCTCGCGCGCGCGGCCGATCTTCTCGCCGCCCATCGAGCCCGACACGTCGAAGACGATGCCGAGGCTGACGGGCGCGTCCTCGTCCGAGAAGAAGGTGATCTCCTGCTGCGTCTTGTCGTCGAGGATGGTGAAGGCGTTCTTGCCGAGCCCCGTCACGAAGCGGCCGTAGGTGTCCGTGACCGTGACCGTGAGCGTGATGAGGTCGGAGTGGATGATCTGCGGCTTGTCGTCATCCATGAACGGCTGGACGATGGGGCCGTCCACGGCGCCGTTCGAGGTGCTGCTGGCGCGCCCGTTGGCGGCCGGCACCGGCGGCTTCTGCGTGGGCTGCGGCTGCGGCTCGGGCGTGGCGGCGGCCGGTTTGCCGGTGTCGCCCTGCGGCGCGGCCGGGGTGGTCGTGGCGTCCGCGCCGGGCGTGGGTGCCCCCGGCTTCTGCACGGCCCTCGCCTGTTCGGGCTGCCGCGCGGGCTGCGCGCACGCGTCGCGTGCGGCGGCCGCGCTGGCGGCGGCGAAGAGGAGTGAGACGAGCGCGACTCTGGTAAAACTCTCGGCGCGGCGGGCGCTCATGATAAGCCTCCTGCGGGAAGTGTCTTTCGCCAACTGGAAAAGGGGAACCGCCGACTCGGGGCCCTTCGGCGCCCGTCGGCCCGGCTCGGGATGCGTGCTTGTCAGCTTCGACGCCGAAGCGCGCCCCTTCGGTTGTACGCGGTAGCGTGCTGGGAAGACGGGGAGACTTCCTCTTTCCTTCGCGCGGGTATTGTAGGACACGCGCGCGAGGCGCGCAACAAACATCTCGGTTTCGACTTTCTCACGTTTCTATCTCCGTGAAACTTCGCACAGAGCGGGGCGTGTAAGGGGCGCGGGCGGTGGGAGGCGGGCGCTCGGGCGTGCTACAATCGGCCGCCTTGAGTTAGGGCGCGGGCTCTCCCGCCGGGCCACGCCGCCGACCTTCCGGGGAAGAAGTAAAGAAAAGACATGGCCGAGTTCATCTGTCGTTTGGGGACGCCCGCGGGCGAGGTCGTGACGCGCACGGTCGAGGCCGCCGGCTTGCAGGAGGCGCGCGCGCGGCTCGAAGCGGAGGGCTTCCGCGTCTTCTCGGTCGCGGCGCCGAGGGTGGCGGGACTGGCCGGCGTCACGCGCGGCGGCAAGGGCGGCACCGCGCCGCGCGTCAAGCCGGGCGACTTTCTCCTCTTCAACCAGCAACTCTCGGCCATCCTCCGCGCGGGCATCCCCATCCTCCAGGCCATCGCCATGCTCCGCCGCCGCGCCTCGTCTTCGCGCCTGAAGGCCGTGCTCGCCGACGTGGAGGATAAGATTCGCTCGGGGATGGCGCTGTCGTCGGCCTTCGCCGCGCAGGGGCCGATCTTCCCGCGCATCTACACGGCCTCGGTGCTGGCGGGCGAGCGTTCGGGCGCGCTCGACGAGGTGCTGTCGCGCTACGTCGCATACATGCGCCGGAGCGTCGAGATTCGGCGGAAGATTCGCGGGGCGCTCGCCTATCCGCTCTTCCTGCTCGCGGCGTCGATGGGCATGGTGATGTTCCTGACCGTCTACGTCGTGCCGAAGATGTCCACGCTCTTCGAGGGCTTCAACCGCGAGCTGCCGGCCGTGACGAAGACCGTCATCGGCATCTCGCACTTCGCCTCGACGAACTTCTGGTGGCTGGTGCCCGCGATACTGGGCTCGGGCATCGGGCTCTATCTCTGGACGCGCACGCCCTCGGGCGCGCGCAGCTTCGACCGCTTCCTGCTCATGCTCCCCATCGTCAACCAGCTCATCAGGCAACTGGCCGTCGCGCAGATGACGCGGAGCCTGGCGACGCTCCTCGCGGGCGGCATCACGCTCGTCGAGTCCTGGGAGATCGCGGCCGAGTCCATCACGAACAAGGAGCTGCGGGCGCGGAGTTCCGAGACGCTCCCGATGATTCGCGAGGGGCGCTCGTTCACGGAGAGTTTGGAATCGGCGGGGTGGATTCCCCCCCTGGCGCTTGATATGATCGGGGTGGGCGAACGCTCGGGCAGTCTGCGCGAGATGCTCGAAGAGGTCGCGGACTTCCACGACCGCGAGTCCGAAGTCCGGCTCGAACAGTTGACCACGGTCCTTGAGCCCGCCATCCTGCTGGTGATGGGCGGGGTCGTCGTGACGATCCTGCTCTCAATCTACCTGCCCATCATCCAGTCCATCTCGAATTTGAGCTTCCGAAGCTAAACGGCAGGCAATCCCCCGCCCGCCGGAGGCATCTGAAACACGATGAGTCAAACGGAGAATCAGGCCGACGAGCAGACGGCCGTCAACCCGGCGCCCCCCGCCGCCGCCCTCAGCGGCGACGACGGCCACACGCCGCCCGAGGTGCGCGCGGCGCTCTCGCTCGCGCGGCGCTACCGCCTGCCCTACGTTGACCTGCTCCCGCCCGTCGGCGATTCGCCCATGGACTACGCGCTTTTAGGCGAGATTCCCGTCGATCTGATGCTGCGCCACCTCTTCGTGCCGCTCCGGCGCGAGGGGCGCCGGCTGCACATCGCGATGGCCGACCCGACCGACCTTGAGCGTTTGGACGAGATCGCCTCGGCGCTCCACGCGCGCGTCGTCCCGCACGTGGCGACCGCTGGCGCCATCGAAGTCGTGTTGCGGAAGGGCGACGCGACGCAGCGCGTGTTGCAAGAAGCCGCGTCGGGCTTCCGCATCGCGCTCGTCAAGGAGACAGAGCAGGGCGAAGAGGTCTTAGACCTCGACCGGCTGGCGACCGACTCCGACATGTCGCCCATCATCAAGCTGGTCGATACCATCATCTACAACGCGATGGAGTCGCGCTCCTCCGACATCCACATCGAGACGCGCGACACGGCCGTCCACGTCAAGTACCGCATCGACGGCGCGCTCTACGAGAAGGTCGAGCCCATCGACATCTCCTACCACCAGACGTTGATTTCCCGCATCAAGGTCATGTCGGAACTCGACATCGCCGAGCGCCGCGTCCCGCAGGACGGCCGCTTCCGCGTCCGCTACAAGGGCCGCAACGTGGACTTCCGCGTCTCCATCATGCCGACCGTCCACGGCGAAGACTGCGTCATTCGTATCCTCGACAAGGAGCAGATCAACGAGCAGTTCCGCAACCTGACGCTCGACGTGGTCGGCTTCCTCCCGCGCGACCTCAAGGACTTCCGCCGCTACATCGCCGAGCCCTACGGCATGGTGCTCGTGACCGGGCCGACCGGCTCGGGCAAGACGACCACGCTCTACGCTGGCCTCAACGAGATACGGAACGAAGAAGACAAGATCATCACCATCGAAGACCCCGTCGAGTACCAGCTTCACGGCGTTACGCAGATTCCCGTCAACGAGAAGAAGGGCCTGACGTTCGCGCGCGGCCTGCGGTCGATTCTGCGCCACGACCCCGACAAGATCATGGTCGGCGAAATCCGCGACAACGAGACGGCGCAGATCGCCATCCAGTCGGCGCTGACGGGCCACCTCGTCTTTACGACCGTCCACGCCAACAACGTCATCGACGTGATCGGCCGCTTCCTCAACATGGGGGTCGAGCCGTACAACTTCGTCTCGTCTCTGAACTGCGTGCTGGCGCAGAGGCTCACGCGCATGCTCTGCTCGGTCTGCAAGCGGCCGTATCACCCTTCCGACGAGGAGTTGATGGAGTCGGGCCTGCGGCCCGCCGAGCACAACCAGCGTACCTTCTACATGAGCGTCGGCTGCGACGGCTGCAACCACACGGGCTATCGCGGCCGCACGGCCATCCACGAGCTTCTGAATATGTCGGACAACATCCGCGAGATGATCATCGAGCGGCGCCCCGGCTCCGAAGTCCGCCGCGCGGCCGAGGCCGAGGGGCTGCGCAGCTTGCGCGAGTCGGCGCTCGAAAAGGTCTTCCAGGGCGTCTCGACGCTCCACGAGATCAACCGCGTCACCTTCGTCGAAGAGGTCAAGATGAACGGCGACGAGATCGTCGCGGCGGGCGGCAAGTAGTCAACCGGAGACGGTCTCCTCGCTTGTCGCCCGGTTTTTAAGGAACTATTATCTACGCCCCGGCGTGTACGTGCTGAACGTTGTCAGGGGCATCAGCTCCCCGAATTAGAACCCGTTTGGCAGGCTCGCGGCCCGCGCGGCCGGCTTTTACGCAACAAAGGAATAATGCAAGTGAGGTTCGAGATGAAGTCTAAGCCCTTGGCGCGTCCCTTCGCGGCGCTCCTCATGGCGTTCGTGCTGCTCGCTTCGCCCGTCGCGGTGTTGGCGAAGAAGGGCGAGAAGAACTACAAGCGCGGTATAGATTACGAGAAGGCGCAGCAGTGGGAGAAGGCCGCGCAGGAGTTCGCGCTCGCCGTCGCCGCCGCGCCCAACGACACCGAATACCAGCTCCACTACCGCCGCGCCGTCTTCAACGCCTCGCAGAACTACATGACGAAGGGGCGCGCGCTCGCGGACCAGGGCGACTACATCGGGGCCTACAACGCCTACCGGCAGGCGTACGGGCTCGACCCCGTCAACGACCTCGCCGCGCAGGAGATGGACCGCGTGCTCCGGCTCCAGCGCGAGAAGGAGGGCAAGGACAACCCGCGCACCACGCAGACGAGCTATCGCGGCCCGGCGGGCACCGTGCCCGTCCCTGACAGCCCGGCCAACGGCACCGAGGGGCCGGCGCGCGCCGAACAGCTCCAGACCGTCCAGTACACCGGCGACCTCGAAGGTCTCATCCGCAAACTGGCCGACGAGATGAGCCTCAACGTCGTCTTCGACCAGGCGTTCTCGCAGGTCAAGCGGCAGATCAACATCCGCTGGAAGGACATCACCCCGGCGCGCGCGCTCGACTACGTCTTCCTCTCCAACGGCCTCTTCTTCCAGAAGCTCGACCGCCGCACCATCCTCGTCGCCGACCAGTCGAAGCGGCCGATGTACCAGCAGTTGGTGCTGCGCACCTTCTACCTCTACAACATTCCGCCGAGCGAGGCGCGCACGCTGCTGACGGCCGCGCTCCCGGCCAACGCCGGCCGCCAGCCGCAGTTCGTCGAGAACAAGACGACCAACTCGATCACCGTGCGCGACACGCCCGAGAACATGCGCACCATCGAGAAGCTCTTGCAGAGCGTGGACAAGGACCGCGCCGAGGTCGTGATGGAGGTCTCCATCTACGAGATTTCGCGCACCGACCTCTTGCAGATCGGCAACCAACTCGGCTCCATCGCGACCGACACGACGCCTTCGAGCCTGACGGGGCTCGGCGGCCTCCAGTCCGCCAGCGTCCTGCTCGGCGCGGGCGCGCGGACGGTCGCGGGCGGGGGCCTGCTCCACTCCGGCGTCGGCCTGCTCATCCCGTCCTCGACCATCTCGGCCTACCAGAGCAAGGGCAACACGCGCCTGCTCTTCTCGACGCAGGTCCACGCCTTCGACGACGAGAAGTCTTCGACGCGCGTCGGCTCGAAGGTGCCCGTCCAGACCGCGTCGGTCTACAGCGGGCTGGCGCCGACCACCAGCGGCAGCGGCACCACCACCGGCAACAACGGCATCAACAACGCCTTCAGCAACGGCTACCCCGTCATCCAGTACGAGGACGTGGGTCTCAACCTCGACTTCAAACCCAAGGTCTACCCGAACCAGGACGTGCAGGTCTCGATGACCATCGAGTCGAAGGACCAGCAGGCCGGCGCCAACCCGCTGACGCCCGTCTTCACGCAGCGCAAGATCGAGGGCGTGGCGCGCATCCCGAACGGGAAGACGATGATGATCGCCTCCATCGCGCAGGACCGCGAGCAGAGCGGCCGCGCGGGGCTGCCGCTCCTCGGACTTATCCCGATTCTCGGCCGGCTCTTCACCGCGCCGAACAAGAACAACCAGCAGAGCGACATCGTCATCACGATGACGCCGCGCGTGCTGCGCGCGCCCGAGATCACGCCGTCCGACCTTGAGCCCAAGGACACCGGCACGATGCAGACGCCGCAGTCGCCCTCGCTCGAAGCTCTCATCCGCGACGCCGACCGCGAGGACGCGCTCGCGCGCGCCCGCTCGCTCCCGACCAACGTGACCGCGCAGATACCGCCGCCCGCGACGCCCGTCACCCCGACGCTCGCCTCCGCCGAGCCGGTGACCTTCGTGCCCGCGCCGAAGGCGCTCGCGCAGCCCGAAGCGAACAACACCACCGCCACTAACAACACCACCACGACGACCACGGCCAACGACAACGCGGGCACGCGCGCCGTCAACGTCGGCCTCCCAGAGAAGCCCGTCGTCAACGCCGCGCTCCCCGCGACGAGCGCGGCCCCGGCCGAGAGTTCGGCGGAGCTGATGCTGATGACCGACCGGCAGGAGTTGAAGGTCGGCGAGCGCGGGCGCCTGATGGTCTTCCTGAAGACCGACGCGCCGCTGGGTCTCGCGACGGCGACGCTGCGTTTCGACCCGAAGGCGCTGGCCGTCCGCTCGGTCACGCAGGGCGGTCTGGCCGGCGCGACGGGCGGGCCTGTCGTCAACCAGTCGGTTGATCCTTCGGGCGTGCTGGTCATCTCGGTCACGCCCGCGGCCGGCGCCGCGGCGCTCACGGGCGAGGGGCTGCTGCTCGTCATCGAGGTCGAGGGGCTCGCGCCCGGCGAGACCGGCATCCAGTTCGACGCGGACAAGGTGCATCTCGTCGCCAACGACGGCCGCACCGTGCGCCCGCGCACGACCCCCGGCCGCTTCAAGGTCACGCAGTAGCACTTGAAGGGAGCAACGATGATAAGGGAAGGGGTAAAGGTGAAAGGGCGAGGGCAGGAGTCCCGCACCCTTCCCCTTTACCCCTTCCCCTTTACCCTTAAGTCCTCCGGCGGGTGGACGCTCATCGAGCTGGTCATCACGATGACGGTGATGGCGGTGTTGACGATGGCCGTCATCCCCATCGTCCGCACGTCGATCCGGCGCCAGCGCGAGGTGCGTCTGCGCGAGGCGCTGCGCGAGATACGCGGCGCCATCGACGAGTTCCACCGCGACACCGTCAACATGCAGTGCGGCCCGACGGGCGCCCCCGTGGCCGCCGGCCCCCCCACGGCGGGTCCCGGCCCGCCGGGCGTCCCGCAACTCTGGGTGGACCCGCGCAGCCGCGTGCGCATCGCCGACTGCACCATCTTCGGCGTGGACAACCCCGAGCGATACCCGCCGAGCCTGGAGATGCTCGTTGACGGCGTGGACGTGTTGCCGCGCACACAGACGGCCGCGCAGCAGTTCGGCAGCACGCAGGGCAACTTCACCGAGCAGAACGCCGCGCCCACCCCGAAGAAGAAGGTCTACCTGCGCGAGATTCCCGTGGACCCGATGACGGGCACCAAGGACTGGTGCATGCTCTCGAACTACGACGACGCCGACGGCGGCTGCTCCAACAGCCCCAACAACGTCTTCGACGTGCGCTCGCGCTCCGAAGGCACGGCGCTCAACGGGAAAGAGAAGTACAACGAGTGGTAGAGGGCAGTAGGCGGTAGGCAGTCGAAGAGAGATTGAGTTTAAGGATTAATTTAAATGTTCGGTAGTGAGCGGCGACAAGTTATTCATTCAGGTACGCGGAGGGGGCTGACTGCCTACAGCCGTCTGCCTGCCACCTGCTCGCGCGCGGCGCGCGGCTTCACGCTGTTGGAGTTGATGATCGTCATCTCCATCCTCGTCATCCTCGCGCTCATCGCGATGGCGCAGTACAACCGGACGGTGCTGGCGGCGCGGGAGGCGACGCTGCGCGAAGACCTCTTCACGATGCGGAAGATGATCGACCAGTACGCCGCCGACAAGGGGAAGCTGCCGCAGTCGCTCGACGACCTCCGGGGCGCGGGCTACATCCACGACATTCCCATCGACCCGATGACCGACGCCGCCGACTGGCAGGTCGAGTTCGGCGAAGACCCCGGCTCGACCGGCGGCGAGCAGGGTGTCACCAACGTCCGCTCCTCCTCCGGCGATGTCTCCTCCGACGGCTCGACCCGCTATAACGAATGGTGACGAAGCAGTAGGCAGTAAGCAGTAGGCAGTAGGCAGTTGGAGACACCGCCGTCGAAATTTCCGCATCAATCTTTCAACGTCCGGAGCGCGAAGCGTACTGCCTACTGCCATCTGCCTACTGCCAACTTTCTTATGAATCCTTTCCAGAAACTCATCTCGCCCCGTTTGCCGCAGGCGGCCGTGGGGCTGTCGGGCGAGGCCGCGAGCGTCGTGCAGTTGGAGCGGCGCGGGGGCGGGCTCGCCATCAGGAGCGCGGGGTTGCTGCCGCTTCCCTCGGGGCTCGTGCGGCCCGGCTTCGACGAGCCGAACGTGTCGGACGGCGCGGAGCTGGCCGGCGCGCTCACGGAGCTTTTGACGAGCGCCGGACAGGCGCGGCGCAAGCGCTGGTCGGTCGCGCTGCCCGAGGCCGCGACGCGCACGTCCATCCTGACGCTTGAGACGGCGCCCGCCTCGCGCACCGAGGCCGACGAGATGCTGCGCTGGAAGACCGAGCGCGCGCTGGGCGCCCCGCTCGACGAACTGCGCGTCTCGCGCGAGCGCCTGAAGCCCGACGCGCAGGGGCGCCTGCGCTACCTCGTCACGGCCGTCCGCCTTCCCATCCTCGCCGAGTACGAGCAGGTCTTCGAGGCATTGGGTTGGCGCGCGGGGTTGGTACTGCCGCGCCACATGGGTGAAGCCTGGTGGCTGATGCGCGACGGCGGGCGGGGCGCGGCCACGACGGCGGGCGCGGACTCTCTGCTCGTCAGCTCGCACGCCGAAGGGTTCACGGCCGTCATCATGCGCGCGGGCTCGCCGCTCTTCGTGCGCGTCGTCATCTGCGAGACCGAAGACCGCGCCGACGAGTTGTACCGCTTCCTTCTCTTCTACCGCGACCGCACCTCGCCGTCGCCCGCCGAAGGCGAGGTCGCGCCGCCGCCGCCGCTCTACGGCGAAGGCATCGGCCGCCTGCTCGTCGCGGGGACGGGGCTCGACGAGGCGGAGGCGCGCGCCATCGTCGAAGAGACCTTGAGCGCCACGCCACGCTCCGTCCAACCCTCGGACCTGCGGCTCGCGTTTCCCGCTGCCGGCATCGACTTCCGCCAGATCGCCGCGCCCGCCGGCCTCGCCGCGCTCGCGTGGGCGTGAGGAGATAAGAACGATGAACTATGAACGCTGAACGATGAACTGAAAGCCTAGTGCCTTCAGTTCATCGTTCAGCGTTCATGGTTCATCGTTTCGCGGCCCGGGCTGCCGCCGTTGAATGAAGATGAAGAAGGCGCTGCTCTCAATCTCCCTCCTGCTCTTCTGCCTGCCGCGCGCGCGGGCGCAGACGGCCGCGCCCGTGCCCGCCGTCAAACCCTCCGTCACGGTCGAGGCGCCGAAGTCCCTGCCCGAAGAGGTGACGGGCCGCGAGCTGCGCGACCTCTCGGGGCGCGCGTTCCGACTTAAAGAACTGAGCGGGCGCGTCTACGTCGTCAACCTCTGGGCGACGTGGTGCGGGCCGTGCCGCCTGGAGATTCCGGGCTTCAACAAAATCTACGAGGACTATCGCGAGCGCGGCGTCGAGTTCGTCGGGCTGACGGCCGAAGACCCGGAGGAGGACGCGGAGACGGTGCGCGAGTTCATCAACGAGTTGCGTATGAGCTACCGCGTCGGCTGGATTGACAAGGAGACCGTGCTCAGGCTCACCAACTGGAACGCGTCGAGCCCGCCGCGCACGTCCTTCACCATCCCGCAGACCTTCGTCGTCGGCGCGGATGGCCACGTCGTCCTCCGCGTGCGCGGCTACAACCCGCGCGTCCCCGAGATGATTCGCGCGGGCGTCCGCAAGGCGCTTGAGGCGTCGCCCGCGCCGCCGCCGCCCGCCGACGCGGCCCGACCCTGAAGACACGTGTTCACGAAACTTTCCGGCCTGAAACTTCCCGGCCGCCACGCGCGTAAAACCTTGGCGTCATGATCGCACACGCTGTTTCCCCTACGGCCGCAACGGCGGCCGACACCGAGTTGGTAGTGCGCGCCCTCGCCGGGCGCGAGGACGGTTTCGAGGAGTTGGTGCGCCGCTACCAACGCCCCATCGTGGCCTACGTCTACCGCATGGTCGGCGACTACGACGCCGCGCTCGACCTCGCGCAGGAGGTCTTCATCAAGGTCTACAACTCGCTCGGGCGCTACCGCCCCGAGTTCAAGTTCTCGACCTGGATTTACCGCATCGCGCACAACGCCGCCATCGACCACCTGCGCCGGCAGGGCGCCGCGCGCACCGAGGAGATGCAGGTCGAGGGGGCCGAGGGCACGACCTTCGAGAAGCCACTCGCGAGCAAGGCGCCCACGCCCGAGCAGGAGACCGAACGCGGCGAGCGTCGCGCGGAGATCGAAGAGGTCGTCGCGCAACTCCCGCCCGCCTACCGCGAGTTGATCGTGCTCCGGCACTCGCACGACCTCAGCTACGACGAGATCGCGGAGGTGACGAGTCTCCCCCTGGGCACGGTCAAGAACCGAATCTTCCGCGCGCGCGAGGCGATGCGAGAGCTGCTCGTCGCGCGCGGCATCACGGGGATGTAAGGGCGATGGCGGACGCCGCGCGCGAAGGGGCACCGCAGTGCCCGCGGACGAGCCTGACGGCCGCCTACCTCGACGGCGAGCTGGACACGACCGCGTCCGAAGAGTTCCACGAACACGCGCGCGCGTGCCCCGACTGCTCGGCCGCGCTTCTCGAACAGCGGCGCCTTCTGTGTCTGCTCGACTCGGCCTTCGACCGGACCTTTGAAAAGAAGTTGGAGTTGCCCGACGGCTTCACGCGCGAGTTGCGCGCGCGCGCGCAGAACGACCTGCGCGGCGTGCGCGACGCGAGCGAGCGCCGTCGTGCTTTGAAGATATGCGCGGCGCTCGGCGCGGCGGCCTTCGCGCTGCTGGGCTTCGCGGCGCTCGACGTGGTGGTGCGGCCGGCGCTCGGCGCGTTGGGCGCGGCCTCGGGCGTGCTCGGCGTGGCCGGGCGCGCGTCGGCCGAGACGGGCACGGGCGCGGGCGTGGTACTGCGCGCGGTCGCGGGCCGCATCGTCGCGGGCGCGGAGCCGGCGGCCGTCTTCTGGGTGCTGCTGCTGGCGGCGGGCGTTCTGTTGTTGCTGAGGTTGGTGAGCGGCTACCACCGCGCGTCGGCGCGCGACTGAAGAAATTTTTTGAGAGACCGAGCGGCGGCCAGCCCTCGTCACTCGCGGGAGGGACGGGCGCTGGCCGCTCGGCGCATCAACGATTTGAAATTTCAGATTTCAAATTTCAGACTCCTCTTGCACCCGACGGGCGCGGCCGTATCACGCGGCCCGTTCATCCGTCGTGATTTTCAACTCCCGTTCTCGGAACTCGCCGAGCGATTCCTGTCCAAGTCTGTCCTGATTCTTCTTCTCATGCTGCTGACCGCCGTCGTCGTGAACGGTCAGGACGCGGCGCGGGGCGAGGAGTTGGTCATCGACGGGCGGCAGGCGGGCGACGTGTTCGGGATGGGGCGGAGCGTGCGCGTGCGCGGCGACGTGCGCGGCGTCATCGCCTTCGGCGGCGACGTGATTATCGAGGGGCGCGTCGAGGGCGACGCGGCGGCCGTCGGCGGCTCGGTCATACAACTCAAAGGCTCGTACGTCGGCGGCGACGTGATCGTCTTCGGCGGCGAGTACCGCAACGAGGGGGGCGACCGAAGGACGCCGCCGGGGAAGACTTTGATGTACGCCGGCTACGAGCAGGAGTTGAAGGAGATGGCGCGCAACCCTGCGTCGATTCTGACGCCGGAGTTCTCGCTCGCCTTCGTCGGCTGGCGCCTGATGGCCGTGCTCTTCTGGTTCGTCGTCTCCATCGCGCTGACGGCCGTCTCGCCCGGCGCGGTCGGGCGGGCGGCGGCGCGTTTGCAACTGACCCTGCCGCGCGTGGCGCTCATCGGGCTGGTGGGCGCGCTGGTGTTGGGGCCGGGCGTGACTTCGGCGCTGCACTTCCTGCCGCCCGCGCTCGCGGCGCTCGTCGGGGTGACGGCGCTGCTGCTCATACTCTTCTCTTACGTCTTCGGCCGCGTCGTCATCCACGCCGCCACGGGGCGCTGGCTCCAGCGCGTGCTGCTGCCGGAAGACCGTCGCTCCGAGTCGGTCGCGCTCCTGCTCGGCGCGGCCTTCTGGGCGGTCGTCCTCGGGCTCCCATACATCTGGCCCTTCGTCGTCGTCGCCCTCGTCGTCCTCAGCCTCGGCCTCTCGCTCACCGCGCGCTACCGCATGTTCAGTAGGCAGTAGGCAGATGGCAGTAGGCAGTAAAAACCTTGCCGCTGAAATTTCATAAATAACCTCTCAACTTCATAACGCGGGGCGGCTGCCTGCTGCCTACTGCCTACTGCCTACTGCCCTGCTTGTCCACTTCAGAGTCGCGTGTTAGCATCGGCGCGTTTCGTCTCTCGGGAGGCTTTCGGCTCAAACTCTTGCGCGCTTACGTTCCTGCACACAGGCGAGTCTCTGCGCTGACGTTGCTGCTCTTGCTCGTCGGCGCGCTTCTGTCTTTGACGGCGCCCGCGCGCGCGCAGCAGCAGACCAACCCCGTGGACCGCAAGGTCGAGAACCCCGTCACCGACACGCCCAACGTCAACCCGCTCTCGCAGGACCGGCCCGTCGTCCGCCCGCGCCCGCGCACGCGCCCCGAAGGCCCGCCGTCCGCGCAGCCGACCGACGAGCTTGAGGTGCGCGCCGACAAGCAGACCGTCAGCGGCGAAGAGGGCGCACACGTCACCGTCTTCGAGGGGAACGTGGACGTGCGCGTCGGCATCTACCGCTTGCAGGCCGACAAGGTGACCGACTACGAGGCGCAGAGCCGCGTCGTCGCCGAGGGGAATGTCGTCCTCGACCAGGGCGAGTTCCAGCGCATCACCGGCTCGCGCGCCGAGTGGAACTACGCGACCAAGGTCGGCTCGTTCGAGAACTCGACCGGCTTCACCAACCAGACGCAGGACGGCACCATCATGTACTTCACCGCCGACCGCGTCGAGAAGGTCGCGGGCGACAAGATCGTCATCATCAACGGCGAGGTCACCGCCTGCGGCGACGACGAGGTGCCGAAGTGGAGCTTCAAGACGGCGCGCGCCACCATCAAGCTCGCGGACAAGGTGAAGCTCTCCAAGCCGCGACTGCTCGTCAAGGGCGTGCCCGTCTTCTGGCTCCCTTACGCCTCCGTCTCCATCAAGCAGCGCGACCGCGAGTCGGGCTTCCTGACGCCGACCTTCTCGGGCTCGGGCGAGAAGGGCATGCGCTTCTCGAACGCCTACTACCAGACGTTGGGCCGCTCGGCCGACATCACCTTCCGCAACGACATCTACACGAAGCGCGGCATCGGCATCGGCGCCGACGTGCGGACGCGCGCCAACTCGCGCTCGTTCCTCAACCTCGGCTTCTACACGGTCAAGGACCGCGTGCTCGGGCCGAAGGAGGACGCCGCGCACCCCGACCAGGGCGGTTCGAGTTTCTACGTTGACGGCGTTCACTACTTCCCGAATGGGTTCCTCGCGGCGGCCGACATCAACATCACGTCGAACCTCGCGTTCCGGCAAATCTTCTCCGACTCCATCCAACTCGCCATCTCGCCGGAGGAACGTTCGCAGGTCTTCGTCAACAAGAACTACAGCGCCTACTCCTTCAACTTCATCGCGCGCACGCAGGTCACGAGCATCCCGAGCATCCGCGTGCGCACGCGTTCCTTGCCCGGCATCTCGTTCGAGAAGCGGCCGGGCCTCGTCTCCTGGTTGAAGGATAAGCTGCCGGTCTACTTCTCCTACGAGAGCAGCATCGAGGGCGTGAGCCGCAAGGAGACGGTCGAAGACCTCGCGACGTTCCTCGCCGAGGGGAATCAGAACCCCATCATCACGCCGTCCATCGTGCAGCGGCTCGACTTCCGCCCGACGGTGACGCTGCCGCTCGACATCAATGGCTGGGGCGTGACGCTGACGGGACGCGTGCGCGCGACTTATTACTCGAACTCCATCGACCCGCTGACGCGCCTCGTGCTGCCGAACGACGTGACGCGCGGCTACGGCGAGTTCAACCTCGACGTGCGCCCGCCGGCCCTCGCGCGAAACTTCTACGGCGGCGACGGCACCTTCCGCTTCCGTCACGTCATCGAGCCCTATCTCACTTATCGAAAGGTCGGCGGCATCTCCGGCGACTTCCACAAGCTCATCCGTTTCGACGAGACCGAGGCGGTCGCCGACACCAACGAGATTGAGTACGGCGTCACCAACCGCTTCTTCCTCCGCCGCTCGGCCGAATCGGTCGGTCGCCGCGCGGCGGGCCGCATCCGCCCCGAAGACTCCGGCATACGCACCGCGGGCGAGCGCAGTGAGCGCGACGCGCGGCGCGAGCGCGAGGCAGAGGCCAGGGAGAAGGAAGAGAAAGAGAAGGAAGAGGCAGCGGCGGCCACGGAGCCGGGCGTGCCGGCGAACACGCGCGTGAGCGGGCAGTTGACGGCGCTCAAGGCGAGCCAGTCGCCTCTGACGCGGCAGCCCTTCGAGTTCCTCTCGGTGACGGTCAGGCAGAAGTACTTCTTCGACCCGACCTTCGGCGGCGCGCTCATCCCGGGTCGCCGCAACCAGTTCTATCCCATCAACAACTTCTCGGGCTTCACCTACGGCGGCGTGCCGCGCCGCTTCTCGCCCATGAACGTCGAGGCCCGTCTGCGCACGCCGACGCGCGCCGACTCGGAGCTGTTCTCGGACATCCGCACGGACATCGACGTGCTCGGCGAGGGCGGCGGCCTGCGCGACCTCGCCATCTCGTTCGGCCTGCGCCGTCGCATGGCCGTGCTGCGCGCCATCGAGGCGTTCCAGACCTTCTACTACACGCGTGCCATCACGCTCGCGCCCTCCTTGCAGCAGTACAACGACCGGCGCGGCAACGAGCCCGGCACGTTGCAGGGCTCGCAGTGGAGCCCTTCGTTCTTCATCGGCGACCGCAATCGCGGGCCGTTCGGCGGCGCCTCGTTCTTCTTCGACTTCCAGAACCGCCCGGGCAAGGGCAGCTCCTCGCTCATCAGCTCGACCGTCACCGTCGGCCACGCCTGGGACTGCTGCGCCGTCGTCGGCCAGTACTTCACCTTCAACGTCGGCCTCCGCAACGAGAACCGCGTCGTCTTCAGCTTCCGCCTCAACGGCATCGGCACCTTCGGCACCGAGCAGATCGGACAGCGGTACAGGTAACACCCCGCGCTCCCAGCGCGTTCGCGGTTTTGATTTCGCCTGTGCTAGAATCCCGCGTCCGCTTCACCAGAGCGTTAACCCGCCTCTGAAGTCCAAAAGTTAATAGTTCGAGACTCCCCGTTGAGGTCTTAAGGATGAATCGAAGGAAGTACCCTCGCGCCGTGTTGCCGGCGTTCGCCCTTTGCCTGTTCGCCGCCGCGGCGATGCTCGTCTCGCCCGCCGCCTCGGGGCAGAAGGGCGGCCGCGCCGCCGAAGAGATCGGCCAGGTGCTCGACAGCTTCGAGACCGTGACGCTCGACCCGGCCGAGGCGCTCCGCTCGGCGCGCGACGGCGGCTCGGTCACGCTCCAGACCGCGCGCGGCACCTTCGAGCTCATAGTCGAGCCCTACGACGTGCGCACGGACGACTACCGCGCCGTGGCCGCCTCCGGCGACGGCGTGATGACGGAACTCGCCCGCACGCCCTCGCACTCGTGGCGCGGGCGCGTGGCGGGGCAGGAGGGGACGGTCGTCCGCCTCTACCTCGACGGCGAGCAGCTTCAGGGCGTCATCATCACGCCCACCGAGACCTTCTACGTCGAGCCGGCGCGCGACCTCTCGGCGGCGGCCGGCGCGAAGGACTTCGTCTTCTACTCCGCGACCGACGTGAAGCCGACCGAGGGCGAGTGCGTCGAGGCCACGCTCGGCGGGAAGGTCGCCGCCGAGGCCGCGCGCTCCGGCGAAGCCGCTTCCGCCGCCTCGAACGTCGCCGCCGCGAACGCCACCTCCGGCACGCCGCCGGCCGACGAGGCGTTCGGGCCGATGCCCGAGGCCGTGATCGCGACCGAGGCCGACTTCGAGTTCTACTCGATCTGGAACGGCAGCAACGTCACCACGACGAACAACGACATCCTCAACATCATGACGCAGGTGGACGGCATCTACGAGGCGCAGCTCGGCGTCAGCCTGCGCGTCGGCTTCCAGCGCGTCTGGACGACCAACACCGACCCCTACACGCTGACCGACGCGAGCAACGCGCTCGAAGAGTTCGCCGACAACTACGACAACTCGTTCGGCACGAACAACCCGCCGACCCGCGACCTCACGCACATGTTCACGGGCAAGGACTTCGACGGGACGACCATCGGCATCGCCTATCGCGGCGTCGTCTGCGACATCCCCGACGCCTCCTACGGCATCTCGCAGAGCCGCTTCTCGGCGGTCAACGAGCTGCGCGTCAGCGTCACCGCCCACGAGCTCGGCCACAACTTCGGCGCGACGCACCCGAACCAGGAGAGCCCCGTCCCGTCCGGCTGTAGCCCCTCGATCATGAACTCGTCGGTGCAGCAGCAGTTCAACCCGACCTTCTGCCCGTTCTCGCGCGACCAGATCACGAGCCACCTGACGGGCACCGGCGGCTCGTGCCTCGCGCGGCTGACGCAGCCCGGCTGCACCTACGCGCTCACGGCCCCGTCGCAGTTCTTCCCGGCGACGGGCGGCTCGAACAACGTCGGCGTCAACGCGGGCGGGGGCTGTAACTGGGGCGTGGCCGAGGGCTCGGACTGGATCACCCCGAGCGTGCTGGCGGGCAGCGGCTCGGGCCTCGTGCCCTACACCGTCGCGCCCAACACCACCACCGGCCCGCGCGAGGCGGCCGTGGACATCGGCGCCCAGAAGTTCATCGTCAGGCAGGCGGCCGCCGCCGGGTGCGGCTCGACGCCCATCGCCATCGGGCAGACGGTCAACGGCTCGCTCGCCGCCACCGACTGCCGCTCGGGCCAGACCAACCGCGTCAACTCCTTCATCGACCTCTACACGTTCACGGCGCGCGCCGGCCAGCGCGTGCGCATCCAGATGAACGCGGCCATCAAGCCGACCAGCGACCCGCCGCCCGCCGGGGCGCTCGACACCTTCCTCTACCTGCTCGGCCCCGACGGCGCGATCATCGCCAGCAACGACGACATCGTCCTCGGCAACGACACCGACTCGCGCATCCCCGTCAGCGGCTTCTTCACCCTGCCCGCCACCGGCGTCTACACCATCGAAGCCACCTCCTTCGATAACAACGACGACGGCGCCTACTCGCTGACGCTGACCGATAGCAGCTCGACCAACAGCGTCTCGCTCTCGTCGGCGGCCTACAGCGTGAACGAGGGCACGGGCGGCGGCGGGCTCGGCGTGGACGGCACGGGTTTCCGCGTCGTCACGGTCACGCGTACGGGCACCACGTCGGGCACGGCGACCGTGGACTACGCGACCTCCGACGGCACGGCCAGCAGGCTGAAGGACTACGAGCAGGCGCTCGGCACGCTCGTCTTCGCGCCGAACGAGACGAGCAAGACCTTCACCGTCTTCGTCCCCGACGACGCCTTCGCCGAGGCGCCCGAGACCGTCACGCTCACGCTCTCGAACCCAGTGGGGGCGGTGCTCGGCGCGACGCAGACGGCCACGCTCACCATCGTCTCGAACGACGGGACCGACGGCCCGAGCCCCGTCCGCGCCGAGAGCTTCAACGGCTCCTTCTTCGTCCGCCAGCAGTACCTCGACTTCCTGAACCGCGAGCCCGACGCCTCGGGCTTCGGCTTCTGGTCGGATCAGTTGACGAACTGCTCGAACCCGCCGCCCGCGGACCTGACGGTCTGCCGCGTCAACGTCTCGGCGGCCTTCTTCCAGGCCATCGAGTTCCAGGAGACGGGCTACCTCGCCTACCGCATGTACAAGGCGGCCTACGGCGACGCGACCTCGCCGAACGTGCCGGGCACGGTGCCCGTCATCCGCCTCAACGAGTTCCTGCCTGACGCGCAGCGCATCGGGAAGGACCTCGTCGTCGGGGCGCCGGGATGGCCGGAGCTGTTGGCCGCGAACAAGCAGGCGTACGCGCTGGAGTTCGTCCTGCGCCAGCGATTCCTGACGGCCTTCCCGCTGACGATGACCTCGGCGCAGTTCGTGGATCAGCTCGTCGGCAGGGCGGGCATCACGCTGACGCCGGCCGAGCGAAGCGCGCTCATCGCGCAGCTCGACGCCAACGCCAACGTGGCGGCCGCGCGCGCCGCCGTGCTCCTCGCGGTGGCCGAGAACCAGCAGCTCCGCGACAACGAGTTCCGCCGCGCCTTCGTGCTGATGCAGTACTACGGCTACCTGCGGCGTGACCCCGACACGGGGCCGAACACGGACTTCACCGGCTGGGCCTTCTGGCTCGGCAAGCTCAACGAGTTCAACGGCAACTTCGTCCAGGCCGAGATGGTCAAGGCATTCCTCACGGCCGACGAGTACGTGGACCGCTTCGGCACGCGGCCTTAAGCCGCCGCCGTTTAAACTGACGCCGCGCCCCGTGCCTTTTTAAAGACGCGGGGCGCGTTTTTTTTTGAGCCCGCGCGGCGCCCGGCCCTATGCAACTGGGGGCCGGGTTGCAACGTCTAAATGCGGGAGTTCGCGGTCAAACTCGTCCTCCCACGGGGTTCACGCGCCCCAAGAGTTCAGTAACGCAATCCTTAATAGTCAGGTCAATCGACACTTTCCCACGGCCCGCTCCGCGCGCGCCGACGACCCAGCGGCGCCCGGTGTTTCGGCCTTCAGGCCCGAGTCTGCCGGCCGCGCGTGTGTCCCGAAACAGAGGAATCCTTAGCCATGAAGAAGTCGAAGAGAGTCTCCAACCCTCGGCCAGCCACGGGGCGCGGGCGCGCCTTCCGCGCCGGGCTCTTTGCGTGCGCGCTGCTCGTCGCCGGTGTGGCGACGGTCGTCGCCACCTACGCGTCGCGCAACGCCGCGCGGCCGAAGCCGGAACCCCCCGCCGCACAACCCGCCGACACTTACGTCACCGTTGAAGTTGGGGGGAAGAAGGTGCGTGTGAACGCGCGGCCGTTGCAGCAGGGTCCACTGTCGCAGGCCGACGCGCAGCAACTCGCGGCGCAGCTCGAAGGCAACAAGACCACCGACGGGCTCGTGCAGGAGAAGCAAGAGGACGGCACGGTCGCGGTTGACCTACAGGGCCGCTTTCAGAACGTGACGATGGCGAAGAAGAACGACGACGGCACCGTCTCGGCGGCGTGCGTGGACACGCCCGAGGCGGCCGAGCAGTTCCTCTCAGGCGCGGAGCAGACCGAGACGGTCACGGGCACGGGCGGCGGCGCCGGCACGGGCGCGACCAGAAAGGCGGCGTCGAAGCAGTGATGAAGAAGTCTTTTATCTCGAAGCTCATCCTCTTCGCCTTCGCCTTCGCGCTGGCGGTCGCGGCCGCCGACAACGCGCGCGCCGCGGCGACCATCGTCATCCAGAACAACGACTCGGCGGGCACGGGCTTCAACGACGCGACGCCCGCCGCCCCCGTCGGCGGCAACACCGGCACGACCATCGGGCAGCAGCGTCTCAACGCCTTCCAGTTCGCGGCCAACGTCTGGGGCGCGACCATCAAGAGCGACGTGACCATCACGATTCGCGCGAGTTGGGCGGCGCTGCCGTGCAGCTCGACGAGCGCGGTGCTCGGTCAGGCCGGCACGGTCGGCATCTTCCGCGACTTCCCGAACGCGCCCGTCGGAAACACTTGGTACTCGGCGGCGCTCGCCAACGCCATCGCGGGGACCGACCTTAATCCGGCCCAGCCCGAGATCAGCGCGCAGTTCAACTCGAACCTCGGCAACGCGGGCTGCTTCGACGGCTCGCCCTTCTACCTCGGCCTCGACAACAAGCACGGCGAGGACACAGACCTCGTCTCCGTGCTCATCCACGAGTTCGCGCACGGCCTCGGGTTCCAGAGCTTCACCAACTCCGGCACCGGCGCGCAGAGCAGCAACTTCCCGTCCGTCTACGACCGCTTCCTCTTCGACAACTCGACGGGCAAGAGCTGGATTCAGATGACGAACGCGGAGCGGCAGGCTTCGGCCGTCAACACGGGCAACCTCGTCTGGACGGGCTCGCGGACGGTCGCGGACCTGCGCGGCGTGCTCGGCACCCCGCGCGTGCGCGTCAACGCGCCCGGAACCATCGCGGGCAACTACGCCGTCGGCACGGCCGAGTTCGGCCCGGCCGTCTCGCCCGGCGGCACGACCGGGAACGTCGCGGCCGCCGCGCCCTCGGACGGTTGCTCGGCGCTCGCGAACCCTTCGGCCGTCTCGGGCAAGATCGCGCTCATCGACCGTGGCGGCTGCAACTTCACGGTGAAGGTGAAGAACGCGCAGAACGCGGGCGCCATCGGCGTCATCGTCGCCAACAACGTGACGCCGGGCGTCATCCAGATGGGCGGCGGCGACTCGACCATCACAATCCCTTCGTTGATGGTCTCTTTAACGGACGGCTCGACGCTCAAGAGCCAGTTGACGGCGGGCGAGAACGTGACGCTGCTGCTCGACAACTCCGCGCCCACGGGCGTGGACGCGCAGGGGCGCGCGCTGATGTACGCGCCGAACCCGGTCTCTTCGGGCTCGTCGGTCTCGCACTGGGACGTGAGCCTCTACTCGAACCAGTTGATGGAGCCGAACATCACGGGCGACCTCATCCACAGCGTCGCCGTCCCGGCCGACCTGACGGGCTCGCAACTGCGCGACGTGGGCTGGGCCTTCAACCCCGTCGGCGACGTGAACTTCTTCGTCCGCCAGCACTACCTCGACTTCCTGAACCGCGAGCCCGACACCAACGGCCTCTCGTTCTGGCGCGACGACGTGTTCGGCTGCGGAATAGACAAGGCGTGCGTCGAAGTCAAGCGCATCAACGTCTCGGCCGCGTTCTTCCTGTCGATTGAGTTTCAGCAGACCGGGAACCTCGTCTACAAGATGCACAAGGCCGGTTTCGGCAACCTCGCGGGCAAGCCCGTGGCGGTGCGCCGCGCCGACTTCATCGCCGACACGCGCACGGTGGGGAGCACACCGGCGCAGCTCATCGTCGGGCAGACGGGTTGGGAGGCGCAGCTCGAAACGAACAAGCAGGCGTTCGCGCTCGCCTTCGTGCAGCGCCCGGCCTTCCAGTCGGCGCACGCCGGTCAGGGTGCCGCCGCCTACGTCGATTCGCTCTTCGCGAACACCGGCGCGACGTTCACGGCCGCCGAGAGGCAGGCCGCCATCAACGCCTTCGGCGCGGGCGGCGCGGCGGGGCAGGCCGCTGCGCTGCGCTCGGTCGCCGAGAGCAACTCGGTCTCGGCGAAGACCTTCAACGAGGCTTTCGTCCTCATGCAGTACTTCGGCTACCTGCAACGCGACCCGGACTCCGGACCCGACTCGGACTTCGTCGGCTACAACTTCTGGCTCACGAAGCTCAACGAGTTCAACGGCAACTACATCGCGGCCGAGATGGTGAAAGCCTTCATCAACTCGACCGAGTACATCGACCGCTTCGGCAGCCGCCTGTAAAAGACGGGAGCGTACCCGGGAGCGCGGGCATCCTGCCCGCGCTCCCGGCTCGCGTTCCCGGGTGCCGAAGCAACTGGGGGCGGACGCCGGGCGTCTAAATGCGAGCGTTTTCGTGGCCGAACGGGCACCGTTGAAGTCCCCGCCCGTTCGCCCCGACCCTTCACAACGCGGGCGCGCAGTTTGCGCCAGGAACAGACCGAAACAACATCGTCAGGCGCGGCCGCAAGGCTCTGCGCCGCGCGGCCGAAACATCCGGGCGACACCGCCGCCCCCCTCGTAGTTTGGAGTAGGAATTTTGCGTAAAAATATCAGCCTTACCGCCTGCCTCCTGGCGCTCGTCTTCGCCTTCTCGGGCTCTTTCGCCGGCACCGCCCGCGCGCAGACGGGCGGCGAGCCCGAGTACGTCGGCACCGCCGAAGAGTCCTTCGTCCTCTACGAGAACGAGAAGGGCGAGACGGTCTGCCGCCCCGCGACGGCCGAGGAGCACGCGCGCATTCGCGCCCGCGCGGCCACGCACATCATCTATCGCGGGGCTCCGCAGCGCCGCAAGGTCTCGGAGTTCGGCCACGAAATCCTTGAGCCCAACGCGGTCGAGGACACGTCGGGCGTGCCGCTGCTGCCCTCGGCGGGCCTGACCATCGTGCTCCAGGGCACGGCGCAGCTCGAAGCTAACCCGACGGCCAAGAACGCCTTCATCGTCGCCGCCAACCGTTGGGAGTCGATCATCTCGACGCCCGTCACCATCACCCTGAGCGTCGATTACGGCCCGCAGTTCTTCGGCCAGGACTACGGCAGCCCGGGCATCCTCGGGCAGACCGGCTCCTTCTCCATCACCTCTGCGCTGGCGACCGTCCGCACACGGCTCCTCAACTCGAACCCGTCGGCCGCCGAGCTTCTGCTCTACAACGCGCTACCCGACACCATCCCGGCCGAACTCAACGGCGGGGTAGTCAACGTCTCGAACGTGCGTGTGAATACCGCGCAGGGCCGCGCGCTCGGGTTCAACATCTCGACCACGAACCCGGACGCGCGCATCGGCTTCAACTCGAACTTCGGCAACGGCGGGCAGTTCGACTTCGACCCGTCGGATGGCATCTCGACGAACTTGCAGGACTTCGACGCGGTCGTCGTCCACGAGATCGGCCACGCCCTCGGCTTCAGCTCGGCCAACGGCAGCGGTAGTGCTTCCGTGCTGACCATCTGGGACCTCTTCCGCTTTGCCCCTGCGGCGGCCAATCTCGGCACCTTCGCCACGGCGCCGCGCTGGCTGACGCTCGGCGGCACGCAGGTCATGTTCGGCAACTTCACGTCCACCTACGCCTCGCAGGAGTTACTCGTCTCGACCGGCGGCCCGAGCGGCTCGTCCGCCGACGGCGGCGACGGGCGGCAGTCGAGCCACTGGAAGGACGACTCGCTGAGCGCGGGCACCAGCTTCATCGGCATCATGGACCCGACCTCGCGGCGCAGCGTCCACCGCACCGTCACCGAGAACGACATCCGCACCATCGACCTGCTCGGCTACTCGGTTCTCTTCAACCCCACGCGCCCCGACAACGACAACTTCGCCAACGCGACGGCGCTCAGCGGCGCGTCGGGCAGCTTCACGGGCACCAACGTCTGGGCCACGCGCGAGGCGGGCGAGCTGGCGACGCAGGCGAACGGGTCGCAGGCCGGCTTCGTCAGCGACAAGTCGGTCTGGTTCACCTGGACGGCCCCCGGCGCGGGGACGGCCACCTTCAGCACCTCGGGCAGCAGCTTCGACACGACGCTCGGCGTCTACACGGGCGACAGCGTCAGCACGGTCGTCCCGGCCTGCTCCTTCAACTGCCAGAACGACGACGCGGGCTCGCTCAGCACCAGCTCCGTCCAGTTCAGCGCCACGGCCGGCACCACCTACCGCGTCAACGTGGACGGCTGGAACAGCGAGCACGGCACGGTCGTCGTCAACTGGTCTTTCACGGCCGCGGCCACGCCGACGCCGACGCCGACCCCAACTCCGACCCCGACCCCGACGCCGACGCCGAGCCCCACGCCCGTCTCGGGCCGCTTCAACATCTCGGGGCGCGTGGTTGACGCCGCCGGCAACGGCGTCTCGGGCGTGCGCGTCGGTATCAGCGGGCCGACGTTGCCCAACGGCCTCCAGTACCCTGCGGCGATGACGGACGCGTCGGGTAACTACACGTTCTCGGCCATGCCCATGCAGGCCACCTACACCGTCGCGCCGATCCGCGAAGGGCAGTACGCCTTCAGCCCCGCGAGCCTCGCCGTCGTCAACGACGGGCAGGCGAACATGGGACTCGGCGACTTCGTGACTTCGCCCGGCAACCCCATCGACGGCACGACGGCCTTCGTCACGCAGCACTACCGCGACTTCCTCGGGCGCGAGCCCGACACTTCGGGGCTGCTCTTCTGGACGAGCGAGATCGAGAACTGTTGGGGCGACCTCATCTGCCGCGAGGTCAAGCGCGTCAACGTCTCGGCGGCCTTCTTCCAGTCCATCGAGTTCCAGAACACAGGCTACCTCGCCGAGCGGATGTACAAGGCCGCCTACGGCGACCGGACGGAGACCTCGACGGGGCTGGTCGTGCCCATCATCACGCGCGCGGAATTCCAGCAAGACACGCCGCTCATCAGCGCGAACGTCATCGTGGGCGTGCCCGGTTGGGACACGACGCTGGAGAACAACAAGGTCGCCTACGCGCAGACCTTCGTCCAGCGCGCGCGCTTCACGACCGCCTACGGCGCGCTGACCCCGGTCCAGTTCATCGACCGGCTCAACCAGAACGCGGGTGGCGTGCTGACCGACGGCGAGCGGACGGCTCTCATCAACGAGCTGACGGCGAACAACACGACGGCGGGCCGCGCCGCCGTGCTCCGCAAGGTCGCCGAGCACGCGGAGTTCGACCAGCGCGAGAAGAGTCGCGCCCTGGTGCTGATGCAGTACTTCGGGTATCTGAGAAGGAACCCGAGCGACGCGCCCGAGACGAATCTCAACTACGCCGGCTGGAACTTCTGGCTCGGCAAGCTCAACGAGTTCAACGGCGACTACGTCCGGGCCGAGATGGTCAAGGCGTTCATCGACGCGACCGAGTACCGCTCGCGCTTCGTGCAGTAAGGGGAAAGTAGGCAGATGGCAGTAGGCAGTAGGCAGTAAAAGAGAGTCGGCATCCCGCTAAGCAGCGGGCGGCAGTGGGGAACAGGCAATTTTGCTCCCCACTGCCTACTGCCATCTGCCTACTGCATACTGCTCTCCGGTTGCGCGGGCGCGAGGCTTCCGCGTAAAATGCGTTTTCTTTACTCCAGCGGCGCGCCACACTCGAAGGGGTTCGGCCCGCCGGGGCCGCACGGCCGGCGCCGCCCGCTAGAGCCCGCGCCCGTTTCGTCTCCCTTGGGCTTATTCGTCAGCGATATCATATGCTCCCGTCCGGAGGATTTTTCGTGAAGCACGCTTTCCGTCTGTCACGCGCCCGCGCGGCGCTCGTCGCGCTGGCCGCCGTCGCCGTCCTGACCACGGCCGCGCGGGCGCAGACGCTCTCGTCGTCGCCCGACACCGCTCTCTTCCAGATCACCTCGACGACCCCGACCCCGGCCACGCCGACGCCCTCGCCGACGCCCACGCCGAGCCCGACGCCGTTGACGCCCATCCCCATCCCGCGCGACTCCTTCGCGGGAGACATCAGCGGCAACGGGCGCTTCGTCGTCATCGAGTCGAGCGGCGACATCGCCACCAACAAGACGGCGAGCCGCAACAACGCGGACGGCAACGTCGAAATCTTCCTCTTCGACTACGCGCAGCGCCGCATCTACCAGATCACCGACACGAAGAGCGCGCTCAAGAGCACGTCCATCTCACCGCTCGACGCGACGAACATCGACGTGATGATCGTCAACCTCCAGCCCTCCATCAGCCACGACGGCAAGTTCATCGTCTTCCAGTCGAACGCCTACATCGAGGGCACCTCGCTCACGCCGAAGAGCTTCGACGGGCAGGCCAACGCCGACGCGCTCAAACTGGTGAACGGCGACGGCACCATCAACAACAGCAACGCCGAAATCTTCATCTACGCGCTGCCCGCCTTCGCGGAGGTCTCCGATCTCTCGGCGGGGACCGAGGTGCCCGAGGTCGATCTCTCCACGGGCACGATGTGGCGCGTCACCACGACGAAGGCCACCGCCCCGCCGCTCTCCGCGACGGCCACCCGTGGGGCTTCGTTCGCGCTCGACAACTACGACCCGATTGTTAACGACGACGGCTCGCTCATCGCCTTCGTCTCGAAGGCGCGGTCGGGCAGCATCGGCACGGGCAACGCCGACGGCAACAAGGAGATTTTCGTCGCCAAGCTCAACGTCAGCGAAGCCCCGACGACCGTCTCCGTGACTTCGCTCACGCAGGTGACAACGTCGGTTGACGTGCCGCCGAGCGGCAGCGACGCCCTGGGTCGGCTGGTCTTCAACGAGTCGCCCTCGCTCTCGGCCTGCGACGGCACGCTTACCTGCCGCCTCGTCTACGTCTCGAACGCGGACCCGGGCACCGACGAGGTCGAGGCCAGCCGAGGCAACGGCGAAATCTTCGTCGCCACGCTCAACAGCGCGACGGGCGCCGTGCAGAGCACGCGCCAGTTGACGAAGACGCCGCCCCAGAGGGACCTCATCTTCGGGCTCATCAGCGTCAACCTGCTGACCCCCGGTCGCCGCGCCTCGCGCGACGGCACCCGCGTCGTCTTCGAGTCCAAGGCCCCGTTCAACGCCGACGGCACCTTCGGCAGCACGCTCTCCGATGTCTACGGCATCTACATCGTCAACGTCGCGGGCACGACGCCGGTCTTCGAGCAAGTGGGCCTGCGGCCGCCCGCCGACCAGGCCGACCTGCCCGCGCGCTGGCCGACGTTTACGGGCGACAGCACGCGCGTCGTCTGGTCCTCGAACCTGAACTACAACGGCGACGGCACCATCTCAACGACGACGGGCGTGGGGCTCAACCAGTTGAACCTCGCGCAGGTCTTCTCGGCGCAGGTCTCGGCGCTGACGACCATCTCGCGCGTCACCAACCTCGGCGCCGGCACGGGCCTCGCGCTCCACGGCGCGTTCGTCGCCATCCAGCCGCTCCCGGCCGACAACATCCGCCGGATGGCGCTCTCGCTCCGCAGCGAGCAGGGCAGCGGCAACAGCGACGCTTCGAGCGAGGCGTTCTACCAGCTCATCCCCGATGCGGCGAACCAGACGCCCGCGCCGAGCCCGACGCCCGCGACAAGCCCCGCGCCCGTCACGTTCTTCACGGGCGCGAGCGACCGCGCCGTCGTCGCGCCGAGCCCTTCGCCGACGCCGCCGGACGTGACCGGCCTCGCGCCGGGCGAACTCGCCATCGCGCGCTCGACGCTGACGCTCGCGCCCGCGACCGTTGAGGTTGACCAGACCACCGCGCACGAATTCCTGCGCCGTCCGCCGCTGCCCGTCGAACTGTCGGGCGTGTCGGTGACGGTGGCGGGCGCGGCGGCGGGGCTCTACTTCGTCTCGCCGAACCGCATCAACTTCGTGGTGCCGAAGGGGCTCGTCACCTCGACGACGGCCGCGCCGGTCGTCATCTTCAACACACGCGCGCCCGACGGCGGCGCGCTCACCCGCACGTCGCTGCTGATACAGTTCGCGCAGCCCGACATCTTTACCACGACCAACGGGCCGGGCGGGCGCGCGGCCGCGCTCAACGTGACGAACGCGTGCGTGTTGGGGACGGCCGAGCCGTTCACCGTCACCTCTTCGCGGCCGACGAACAACGACTGCACGGTGGCGACGACCGAGACGGTGGCGACGCGGCTGCTCTTCATGTTGACGGGCGTGCGCAACGTCACCACGGCGAACGCGACGATTACCGTCCGCATCGGCACGACCGACATCGTCTCGACGACCGCCGCGGACTCGCCCGTCACCATCAGCCCGTCGAACACGCCCGGCTTTGACCAGATCACGGTCACGCTGCCGGCCTCGCTCGCGGGCGCGGGCGACGTGCCCGTCATCGTGACCGTCACCAGCACGTCCGCCGGCACGTTCACCAGTCGCCCGGCCGACACCGCGCCGCGCATTACGATTCAGTAGGCAGTAGGCAGATGGCAGTAGGCAGTTAAGAACCGGAGGCCGCGAGGTGATAAACCATCGCGGCCTCCGGTGTTTTAAAGTAACTGCTTTCTCTGACTGCCGACTGCCGACTGCCGACTGCCGACTGCCTTATGCTCATCGGTCTCGACGCCATCCCTTTGACGGAGACGCGCGCGGGGGTCGGCCATTACACGTACGAGCTGGCGCGCGCGCTGGCGCTGGCGGCGCCGGGCGGCGAGTTCGAGCTGGTCTATCCCTCCTCATATCCCGCGTTCGATTTAGACGAGAGTGAGTCGCTGCCCGCGAACCTGAAGGCGGCGCGCGTGCGCGTGGGGGCGGTGGGGCGGCGTTGGTGGTCGGCGGGGCTGCCGCGTTACGCGGCGCGGCGTGGCTACAGGCTCTTCCACGGGACTAATTACGAGGTGCCTCTGTGGGGAGGGACGACGCGCGTGCTGACCGTCCACGACCTGTCGCTCTTCACGCATCCGGAGACGCACGAGCAGCGGCGGGTCTGGCGCGCGCGCAGGCGTCTGCCTTTGATGGCGCGCGCGGCCTCGGCCGTCGTCACGCCGACCGAGGCCGTGCGGCGCGAACTGTGCGAATGGCTGCGCGTCTCGCCGTCGAAGGTCTTCGCCGTGCACGAAGCGGCGCGCGACTCCTTCAAACCGATGGATGCGCGCGAGGCGGAGGGCGTGTTGCGCGGGCTCGGAATCGGCGGCGAGTTCCTGCTCGCCGTCGGCACCATCGAGCCGCGCAAGAACCTCGCGACGCTCGTCCGCGCGTTCGAGGATGTGCTGCGCGAGCGCCCCGCGTCGAACCTGCGTCTGGTCGTCGCGGGCGGGCGCGGCTGGCTGAGCGGGCCGCTCTTCGAGTCGATAGAACGCTCGCCCGCGCGCGGCCGCGTCGTGCTGGCCGGCTACGTCTCCGACGAGCAGTTGCGCGCGCTCTACACGTCGTGCGCGGCCTTCGTCTACCCCTCGCTCTACGAAGGCTTCGGGCTGCCGCCGCTCGAAGCGATGAGTTGCGGCGCGGCCGTCGTCGCGGGCGACACGCCCGCAATCGCCGAAGTCACCGGCGGTGCCGCGCGCCTCTTCGACCCGCGCGACCACGCACAACTCGCGCGCGCCCTCCTCGAACTCCTCGCGGACGACGCGGCCCGCCGCGCCCTCTCCGAAGCGGGCCTGCGCCGCGCCGCCCAATTCTCCTGGGCCAACACCGCCCGCGCCACGCTCGACGTGTACGCGGAGGCGTTGAAGAGAAGCGGCCGGCCGTAGGCCCCCGGCCATACACGCGCCGCAATAAAGGAGCGCCGCGCGCCGGGAGCGCGGGCATCTTGCCCGCCATGAGCGCGTCAGCGCGAATAGAGTGAGACTTTACATCTCACCGTTGAAAGATAAAGCATCACGGCTAAGCGTGCTGGCGCACGCTTTGGCGGGCAGGGATGCCCGCGCTCCCGGCGCGCGGCTTACTCCACCTTCACCGCTACGCGCAGCGTCTTGGAGCCCTTGAGGGCGAACCAGGAGACGCCCTCTTGCAGCACGTCTATTTCGAGCAGGTAGTCGCCGGGGCGTTGGGGCGCGTTGACGGCGAAGGTGATCTCCGTCTCTTCGCCGGGGCGTAGGTCGCGCGGGAGCGCGCCGCGCCCGTCGTCGCCCGCGACGACGGTGCCCGACGCGTCGAGCCAGTGGTTGGCCGCGCTCAACTGGCGCGGCGAGAGCCCGCGCTCGCGCGCGAGCCAGACGGCGCCGCCCGCGTTCCTGACCGCGACGCGGACCTCCACGCGCGACTTCGCCGCAACGCGCGCGGGTATCTCGACGGCGCGCAACTCCGCGCGGAAGTCCGCGTCCGCGAGTTGAGCGGCTTGGCGCGGTGGACCCTCCGTGGCGCAGATCGTGTAGGGCGCGCTCTCGGCCAGCACGCGGCAGCGGGGCCGCACGTCCTCCGTCGTGATGACGACGGCGCCCGTGGGCGCGGGCTCGTCGGCGCGCAGCCGCACGAACGTCACGGGCGGGAGCCCCCACGCCGCGCCGTACCAGAGCGCCTGCACGTAGCCGGGCACCGAGGTCGAGTCCGCCAGGTGCACCTCGCGCGGCGACGCGGCGAGCGCCGCCGTCAGCAGTTTTACAGGGTAGTCCGCGTCGTACATGTGCCGCCGCCAAGACGAGCCCGCGTAACGCTCGAACTGCCAGCGGAAGAACGCGCCCTGCGCGAGCAACAGTATGACTAAGACGACGAGCGCCTTACTCTTTCTCTCGATCAACCACGCGAGCGCGGGCGCGCAGAGCGCGACGAGGAAGACCGGCAGCGCCGCGAGGCGGAGCATGTGGAAGTAGTCGTTCGTCAGCGACGCGGGCACGCACGACGCGAGCAGCCCGTAGAAGAAGAGCCGCCACCACGCGTCGCGCCGCGCGGACTTAAGCGCCATCCACGCGCCGAACAGCGCGAGCGCGAACGCGGCGAAGAGAAAGGGCGCGGCGCCCTGCACGCTCACGATCTGGTACTGGTTCACGTCGCCCGTCACGAGCAGCCGCCACGGGTTGAGGTTGCCGGCGAAGTGCTTCGCGAACTCCCAGGCGACCTCCGCGTAGCCGCTCTCCGGCGTGAAGTAGGTCAGGTAACTGAAACGCTTCGTGAGCGCCTCCGGGTTGCGTTGGTGGAAGACGTAGAGCGGCACGAGCGCGAGTCCGTACAGCACCCACGTCGTCAACAACGAACGCACCCGCGCGCGACTCGTCACGAGCAGCGCGAGCCCGAGCGCGAGCAGCGGCCCGAACAGGCGCCCCGTCGAATACGTGTACGTGACGAGCGCGAGCGACGCGGCGACGAGCGCCGAGTCTGCTAAACCCCACGCCTCTCTACACGCCGCGCGCCGCGTCGCCAGCAGGAAGAGCGCGACGGCCAGCGGGTAGGCCGCGACCTCCACGACCAGACGGCTCAACTCGAACAGCCACGGCGTCATTAACGCTGTCAGGAACGTAAGTAGGCCCGCCGCACGGCTCCCCGTCAGTCGCAGCCCCAACAATCCCAACACGAGCGCCGCCAGCACGCCCAGAGTCGCGCTCAGGTAACGCGCGGCCGCGACGCTCGGCCCCGCCACGCGGAAGACGGCCGCGAGCAGGTAGACGTACGTCGGGTTCTTGTAATCGCCGAACGCGCGGAAGTAGAGCGGCCACTCCGCGCCGTGCTCGTCTTTACCTGATTGGGCGATGGTGTGCGCGTTGTAGGCGGTCGAGGATTCGTCGATGAAGAAGCCCGGCGGGTTCGTCGGCGCGCCCCACGCGTAGAAGGCGAGGCCGGCGGCGGCGACGAGGAGCCAGGGCAGGATGCGAGATTTAAAGTTTGAGATTTGAGATTTCAAACAGACTCAGGGGCCGTCCTCGCGGAAGAGGTAGATGCCGCCGAAGACCTTCTCGGGCGCGCGGCGGCGGTACTCGTCGAAGTAGTTGACGCGCTCCGCGTCGGTGGCCGGCTTCCAGTTGCCCGCGTTGTCCGGCACGGTCGAGCCGTTGAGGAAACTCGCGCCGATGGCCGTGTAGCGCGGCGGCGGCCCCTTCGGGACGGCGAGCGCGTCGAGATAGTCAACGCCGTAGTGATGCAGCGTCAGGAAGCCGCCGAGGAACATCGCGCGCACCTTCGTCTCGCCCTTCGCGCGCAGGTACTCGGAGAGCGCGCGCGTGTCGTCGCCCCACTCGACGTTCGAGTCCGACAGGTACCACCAGTGCGGCTGCTTGTACGCGAGCTGGTTCATGTAACTCATGTGGTCGGGGAAGGCGCGCGCCGCCTCCACACACATCCACGCGAGCAGCGCGGCGACGAGGACGGCGCCCGCCGGCCGCGAACGTTTCGACCGCCACATCCTTTCGAGCAGCGCGCCGCCCATGATGAAGAGGAACATGTAGGCCGGCAGGAAGTAGCGCACGCCGAGATTGAGCGCGCCCGCGATGGAGGCCGCGACGTAGAACGCGAAGGGCACAAGCAGGAAGAGGAACCGCCGCTCGCGCCCGCGAACGACTCTCTCAATCGCCCAGCCGAGCGAGGCGAGCGAGAGCAGGAGAAAGGGAATCGTCGTCTTCAAAGCGAAGGCGACGGGGAAGTAGTACCACCAGCCCGTGCGGCTGTACATCCCGAGCAGCCCCGCGTTGTGCCCCGAGCGGTTGTGCCAGATTTGCCAGAGCGCCCCGAGCACGAAGTCGGTCGGCAGGACGTACGTGACGACCTCGACGAAAAGGACTATCCCGTCCGGTTGGTCGGGCGCGCCCTCGTGCAGCCACTTCACGCCCTCGAAGCCGAGCGGCCGGTGGTCGAAGAGGTAGGCCGCGTTGATGACGAAGAGCGCCGCGAGCATCGTCGTCAACGCACGTAACGCGACAGACTTCGCGGAGCCCTTCGTCTTGCGCCCGCGCCACCAGAGCGCGAGGTAGACGGCGCCGATGGCCGGCGCCACCATCAGCATCGAGAACTTCGTCAGGCACGCCACGCCGCCCGCCGCGCCGAGCAGCAGGGCCCGTTTCAGAGAAGGCGCGCGCAGGTACTTGTAGAGCGCGTAGGCCGTGAGCAGGTAGCCGAACGCCGCCGGCACGTCCGTCTGCACGACGCGCCCGTGCGCCGTGAGCGTCGGCTCAAGCGCGAAGAGCGCGACGGCGAGCACCGCCGCCACGTCACCGAACAGGTCGCGCGCGAAGGCGAAGACGAGGATGCCCGTCAACAACGTCAACAGAATCATCGGCACGCGCGCCCAGAAGGAGATCGACTCGAAGAGGCGCGGGTTGTCCTCCCAGAATCGCTCCTCGTAAGTCCACTTGCCGATGGGCGAGTCGGGCGCCTGATTCCACTTGCGCGGGTCGGTCTCGTCGGGCTGTAAGAAGAGCAGGGGGAGGCCGGCGATGATCTTCGAGAGCGGCGGGTGCTCGTGGACGAGTTGGCAGTTGCCGGCGGCGAGGTGGTAGTATGCGGCGGGAATCATCACAATCTCGTCCACGGTTATGCTCTTCCGCCAGACCACCGCGAGCATCTGGAGCGACATCAAGGCCAGCAGCGCCGCGCACGCGAGCACGGCCGCGCGCGGACGCGCCCACGCGCGCACGCGTTCGAGCGCGCGCCCCGGCTCGAAGACGATGAAGTCTCCGGCCTCGGTGTCGAGGTCGTTGACGCCCGCCTGATCCAATGACTCGTCCATTAAACCCTCGCACGTTGCCGCGCGCCCGTTCCGCAGTGGTTGTTAATCGCGACCGCCTGGCCGCGATTGCCGTCTCGCTCGCGCCCGTCCTCTACTTCCTGCCGGCCGTCCTCGCGGGCTCGGTGCTGTGTCCGGACGACGGCACCATCTTCAACACGCCGCTGCGCGTCGCGGCCGCGAACATCACGCTCGACGGGAATCTGCCGCTCTGGAATCCTTACATCTTCGGCGGCATGCCGCTCTTCGCGTCGGCGCAGGGCGGGTTGCTCTTCCCGCCGAACTGGTTCTACCTGCTCTTCTCGCCGCAGGCGGCGACGAACCTGATGGTCGTCACGTCCTACGTCATCGCCGCGCTCGGCGCGTATCTTTACGCGCGGCGCGCGGGCGCGTCCGTCGCGGGCGCGGTCGTGACGAGCCTCGCGTGGCAGTGGGGCGGCTTCCTCGTCGGGCAGATAGGGCACATCGGCATCGTGCAGACGGGCGCGTGCCTGCCGTGGGTCTTGTGGGCGCTCGACGGTTACGGGACGACCGGAAAGCGCAAGTGGGGCGTTGTGCTCGCCGTCACCGTCGCGCTCCAGCTCTTCGCCGGCCACCAGCAGACGTTCGCCTATTCTCTCCTGCTCGCGTCGGCCTACGCGGCATTCAACGCGTACACCGTGCGCGTTTGTCGGGCGCGTTACCTCTGGTCTCTGGCTTTGCTCGCGGCCGGTGTGCTGCTCGCCGCGATACAAATCCTACCGACCTTCGAGTTGCTGCGCAACAGCCTGCGCGCGGACTCTTCGTACGACTTCTTCACCTCGTTCTCGCTGACGCCGGGAATGCTTCAGACGTTCCTCGCGCCGTACGTCGCGGGCGGCGGCGACGGCCGCCTCTTCCGCGCGCCGTACGTCGGTCCGCCGTACTACGGCGAGATGGCTGGATACGTCGGCGCGTTGGGCCTGATGCTCGCCGTCTGCGCGGTCGTGTTGAAGAGGGACGCGCAGACGAAGTTCTGGACGGCGGTCGCGCTCGTCTGCCTCCTGCTCGCGCTCGGGCGTTACGCGCCTTTGAAGTTCTACAAGCTCATCTACTACGTGCCCGTGCTCAACCTCTTCCGCGTGCCCGCGCGCCACTTGATGGAGGCGCAGTTTGCGTTAGCCGTGCTGGCGGGAAGAGGGTTGACGGCCCTGGCCGCGATGCGTGGGGGCGCGGGTATATTGCGGCGCGCGGCCGTCGTCGCCACGTGCGCGGTGCTGTTGACGTTCCTCGTGGTGACGTTGGGCCGTCCAGACGAGTTCAAACTGGCGCGACAGGCGCCCGTGAGTCTGATGCGCGCGCCGGAGTTGTTCGTGCCCATCGTCGTCGCCGTCTTGAGCGCGTGGGCGCTGTGGGCGTTCGCGCGTGGGCGTCGCGGGCGCGGGGCGACGGCGCTGCTCGTCGCGCTGCTGGCGTGCGACCTCGCGTTGTGGGGGCAGTCGAGCGGCTGGCGCCTTTCGAGCCCGACGCGGGACGGCGACCTCTGGCGCGAGCCCGAGACCGTCAAACTCATCCGACAGAACGGCGGCGTTGACTCGGCCTCTCAACGCATCCTGACCGCGCCGCACGCGTTCGACCCGGCGGCGGCGCCCGTCCCGCCCTCCGTCTCGCATTCGACGGAGTGGACGCTGTGGACGCAGCCCGACATCTACATGATGCACGGCGTGGCGAACGCGGCTGGTTACGACGGCTTCGGGCTGGCGCGCTACAGCCGTCTCGCGGGTGAGATGAAGGTCTGGGGCGAGTTGACCGACCCCGAGTCTTCGCTGCGCGGCGCGGGGCGCGAGATAGACTTGCTGGGCGTGCGTTACCTCGTCTCGATGCGTCCGAAGGGCGCGGGCTCGACCGCCTCGACTAACAACGACGGCCCGACAACCGAAGCCCCTTCGGCGCCCACTTCACCCCCACCGCAGAACTTCCCGGAGGCGACCGAGAGGTACGGCGACTTTCTGTTCGCGGCCAGCGACATGGGGCTGCCGAACGTCGGCGCGGGCAAGCGCCTGGTCTTCACGGTCGCGCCCGTGGAGACGGACCGCGTCGCCCTTGTCACGAACCTTGCGTGGTCGGAGGGCGTGCCCGACGGCACGACGGTCGGGCGCGTGCGTCTGAAGACGCAGGACGGCCGCGCGTTCGAGTTCGAGCTGCGCGCGGGCGCGGACACGTCCGAGTGGGCGCACGACCGCGCGGACATACACGCGCGCGTCCGTCACAAGCGCGCGGCCGTCGCGTCGAGCTATCCCGTTGACGACCCGCAGGGGAAGTACGAGGGGCACACCTACGTCACCTCGTTCGCGCTGCCCGCGCGCGCGGTCGTTGTGGGCGGCGAGATCGCGGCCGAAGTCTCGTCGAAGTGGCCCGAGTTGCTGCTCTCTGTCTTCCGCGTCTCGCTCGCGGACGCGGCGGCGGGCAAGACGTACCCGCTGCGCCGCGAGTGGTTCAACGTCGAGAGGCAGGCCGTCGCCGCCGCCGCCGTGGCCGCCGGGTCGAAGACACAGACGGTCACGACGACCACGACAACAAAGCCGTCGGGTCAGACGAAGGGCGCGGCGGATGATAAGGTTGTTGATGAGCGTGACGCGGTCGAAACGTCGGACGCGTCGCGTTGGAAACTGCTCGGGCGGACGGCGCGCGAGGAGGTCTACGAGAACGCGCGTGCGTTGCCGCGCGCGTGGCTCGCCGCGGAGGCTCGCGCGTTTGACGAAGAGGCGACGCTCAAAGTTATACGCACGGGTCTTCTCCCCAACGGCTCGGCGTGGGAGCCTCTGCGCACGGCGCTCGTCGAGTCGGACCCGGGCGCGGCGCCTTCGCCGTCCACGCGGGCGGGGAGCGCGGAGGTCGTGCGCCTCGAACCGAACCGCGTCGAGGTGCGGACGAAGGCCGGCGGGCCTTCCGTCCTCGTCCTGAGCGAGAACCATTACCCGGGCTGGCGCGCGTACTTGGACGGTCAGTCGGTCGGCGTGCTGCGCGTCAACTACAATCAGCGCGGCGTCCACGTCCCGGCGGGCGAGCACGAGGTGCTCTTCGTCTACCGGCCGAAGTCGTTCATCATCGGCGCCGTCGTCTCTCTGCTCGCGGCGCTCGGGCTGCTGCTCTGGTGGCGGAGATTGTTGCCGGAGTCGCGGCTGAAGGCGCTCGCGTCGCGCGGGCGGAGGAGTAAAGAACAAGGTGAGGGGGTGAGCGTTTGAGTCAGACGGTTAAGTTCGCGGAGCCGAGGAGGGTCGAGAGCCCGGAGGGTTGCTTCTTCTATCACACGATGGAGCTGCCCGGGTTCGGCGTCGTGCATGGGCAGTGGGATTTGCGCGGGAAGTTCGACGAGTACGTGGGTGGTGTCAAGGTCGAAGGGAAGAGCGTGCTCGACGTGGGGACGGCGACGGGCTTCCTGAGTTTCGAGTCGGAGCGGCGCGGCGCGGCGCGCGTCGTCTCGCACGACATGAGCGACGTGCGGCAGCAGACGCTCTTGCCTTTCAAGGACAAGCTCTACTACAAGGACCGCGAGAAGTGGGCCGAGATTTACGGCGCGGAGATGGAGCGTTGGAAGGACGCGTACTGGCTCTGCCACCGACTGCTTGAGTCGCGCGCGCGGGCGTTTTACGGGAGCGTGTACGAGTTGCCGCCCGCGCTCGGGCGCTTCGACGTGGTGATCGTCGGGTCCGTGCTCGAACACCTGAGCGACCAGGTCTCGGCGCTCGCGTCGATTGCGCGCGTGACGGGCGAGACGCTGGTCGTCGTCACGCCACTTCTCGAAACGGAGGAGCGCGTCGCGCGCTTCGAGCCGCTGGCGTCGAACACCGATTACGATTACACGTGGTGGACCTACTCAATCGGCGTCTACCGCGAGGTCTTAAAGATGCTGGGCTTTGGCGTCGAGCGCGTGACGAAGGGGAGTTATTATTACGACTACGCGGGCCGTTGGGAGGAGCGTTACACGGTCGTCGCGGTGCGCGAGAGCGAGTGAAGCGGCGAGAGATGATGCGCAAAAAGAGGAGGGGCACTCGAACGTCGAGTGCCCCTCTTTGTTTCCGTCGGCGCGCGGCTTAGAAGCGCGTGCGGTACTCGGTCGAGTTGATGAACGCCTTGACCATCTCGGCCTGGATGTAATTACCGTTGAACTCGTTGAGCTTGCCGAGCCAGAAGTTGTAGCCGTTGAAGTTCACGTCCGGCAGGGCGTCCGGGTCGCGCTTCAAATACCCGAAGTACTGCGCGAGGACGAACGCCTTGTTGAACTCGGCCTGGTGGAGCGTCTGGCTCTCGGCCACACTCCGCAGCGCGGCGGCGCGACCGGCGGCGTTGCCCGTGCCGAAGGCGGCGATGGCCGCGTTGCGCTCGCCCGCCGTGGGCGCCAGCAGCGCGTTCGCGAAGAGCTTATCGACGAACTGCTCCGCCGTCATCGCGCCGGGGAAGGCCGCCTGGAAGTCGCCGCGCTGGACGAAGGCGAGCATGTAGGCGTTCTTGTTGGCTTCGAACTTATTCTGCCAGTCCGTCTCGCCGACGACGATGCCGTTCGAGATCGAGCGCGTCTCGGACATGAAGTTATCGCGGCGGATGGGGACGGGCTTGCCGTCCAGGTTGCCGAAGGCCACCTTGTGGGTCTTGTAGACGAGGTAGCCCGAGTTCTGGAACTCGATGGAGACGAAGAACGCGGCCGAGACGTTGACGCGCTTGACCTCGATGCAGCCCGGCTTCGGCGTGCAGTTGTTGATCTCGTCCTGCCAGAAGGCGAAGCCCGACTGGTCTGGGAAGCGCGAGAGGAAATCGACGTAGTGCTGCTGGACGAAAAAGTCCGAGTCGTCGATGGTGATGGGGACGTTCGTGCCGGGGCGCAGGCGCAGCGGCTTGACCTTCGTGTTGCCGTACATCAACTCGGCGGGAAGGCGGTTGCCGTCCTCCGTGACGATGCGCAGCGTCGGGGCCTGCCCGCTCTGCGCGAGCGCGGCGGAGGCCGTCAAGGCCACGGCGAAGACTGCGGCGATAAACTTACGCATCTGCTTGCTCCAAAATTCAGGAAAGCTGCGGTGAGTAGCGTGACACGAGCCCGTGGCGCGTTGTCGCCTAACTCTCGTCGGGAGCGGGGCTGCTCCCGTCACGACCAGAGGAAGTTTAGACACCCCCCCAGACCTTTGTCAACTTCAACAAACGTGAAGATTTAGTGCCCGTCCGGGCCTTTCGACTTCCGATGCTTTTGACGCCCGAAACGGCCGAAAAGTTGACAGACGTTCGGCGTCTGGCGGGAAATAATTTCGGCGCTCATTCGACCGTCAGTTCGTGTTTGATGACTTCGGAGCCCAAGTCCTCGAACCACGCGAGGTGCTCGGAGACCATGTCGAATTCGAGCCGGTAGCGGCCGGGCGCGGCGGGCGCGTTCATGCGGATGTCGATGACGACCGACTCGCCGGGCGCCACGTCGTGGGGCAGGTACGCGCCCGCGTGATACCAGGAGAGCGGCTCCTCGCCCTCGGCCGCGTAGAGGTGCGCGACGAGGTGGACGGAACCCTCCTGCGTACCCGTGTCGTCGCCGCGCAGCCAACGCGCGAGCCCCGTATTCTCGGCGCGGACGCGGAACTCTACGCTCGCCGCCCCTGCGTCGCAACTCGCGGGCGCCTCTTCGACCGAGAGCTTTGCGCCGAGGTAGCTGATCCAACGGCTGTCGGGGTAGGGCGCGCGCTTGCGGCAGGCGAAGATGGCGCGGTCGTCCTGCGTGGCGGGGAAGACCTCGACCTCGTCGAAGCCGACGTTACGGAGCAGCGCCTTCAAAGCCTCGACGCCGGGGAGGAACCAGTTGTAGATGGCCTCCTTCGCCTCGCCCGGGTTCTCGACGTAGGCGAGCGGGTGGAGCAGTGGCCGCAGCCCGCCGACCTCGTACGTGAAGGAGGCGGGCGCGTGCTCCGGCGGGTAGATGGCCGTCTCAAGGACGAGCAGTTCGCGCGTGACGGCGAAGAGGCGTTCGAGCGCGAGCACGAGGTGCTTGCAGTGGTAGACGAGCCCGAGCGCGAGCGTCACGTCGAACTGCCCCAACTCGCGCGGGTCGAGGTCGTAGACGGACATGCGCCGGTACTCTATGTCGAGCCCGAGCACGTCGCGGACGAACATCGCCTGCCGGACGAGGTTGCGCTGCGAGTCCACGCCGAGCACGGCACCCGCGCCGCGCCGCTTAAGCTCCACCGCGTAGAAGCCCGCGTTGCAGCCCACGTCGAGGAGGCTCTTGCCGTCGAACTCTTCGGGCAGACAAGCCTTCACCTTCTCCCACGTCGGACGCGGGTGCTCGACCGGCTCGCCGACGGCGCTCCGCGTCTTGGTCACGAGGCCGTCGCCCAAATCAATGCAGTGGAACCAGGGACCGAGCCTTTCCACCCGTTCACGAATCTCGTCAGGCTTCATCATCTTTGACACTTAAGAGACGCGAAACTGTACCGCGAGCGGGGCCGAGCCGCGCTCCTCGAACCAGCAGACGTGCTGCGCGACCATGTCGAGCTTGAGCGTGTAGAGCCCCGGCGCGCGCGGCACCTTCAACTCGAACTTCAACGCCGCGGACTCGCCGGGCGCGAGCGAGCGCGGAAGCGGCGGCGTGCCGTGGCGCTCCGAGACGAGCGCGCCCGCCTCGTCGTAGAGGCGCACGCCGAGCATGCACGCGCCCGCGCGCTCGGCCGTTCCCAACAGCCAGAGCGTGTCGCCCGTGTTCTCGACGACGAGCCGCGCGGTCATCTTTGAACCGGGCGTAACCTGTTCGGGCCAGCCGTCGGGGAAACTGATGCGCGCGGACGGGACGGAGGGCTTGCGCGTGTCGGGGACCGAAGAGGCGCTGAGCCCCGGCTCGCGCGTGACCTTCTTGCAGAGAAGGTAGTTGACGGGCGGCGGCTCGACGCGCAGGCGCCCGCCTTCGAGCGAGTCGCGCTCGAAGAGGCCGTTGACCGAGACGTAATCGCCGACGACGGCGAAGCCGCACGCGTCGAGGAGCCCGCGCAGGTATTCGCGGCTGAAGGGCGATTCGAGCGTGCCGAAGTCGCGCATGACTTCGAGCAACTCTTCTTCGGGCTCCGAGCCCTCCTCGGGCCGGTCGCCTTCGAGGATGAAGAGCGAGCCGCCGTACTTCGTCATCGACGCGAGGTTCTTAATGACGGCGCGCTCGTCCTCGAAGTGGTGGAGCGAGTCGTAGCAGACGACGGCGTCGAACTGCTCTTCAAGCGGCGCGCCCTCAACGTCGTGGACGAGGAAGCGGCAGCGCAGGGGCGTCTCGTGGTCGGCGCCGTAAGGAACTTTCGCGACGCGCTCGCTCGCGACTTCGATCAGGTCGGGGCTGATGTCGAGCCCGGTCACGTCGTAGCCGAGGCGCGCGAAGTATTCGCTGAGCCAGCCGGAGCCGCAGCCCACGTCGAGGATGCGGCGGTCGGGCGGGAGCGCGAGCGCGAGCGCGACGTTGGCGAAGTCGCAGAAGTGTCGGAAGGTGTCGGCGTCGATGCCGTCGCCCGCGTAACGTTCGGGCTTGTTGGCGAGGTTGTAGAAGGGCTTGGTGCGCAGGTGGTGCAGGCGCTCCGCCGTGATGCGGCGCGGGTACTCGACGGCCGCGCGCTTGTAGTCCACGCCTTCGAGCTTGCGCCCGCGCCCGTTGCCGTTCGACGCGGCCGAGCCGTTGTTCGAGCCGTGCGTGTAGGGGAGCGGCGCGTCCCTCTGCGCGCGCGGGCGCTCGGGGGCGAAGAGCCCTTCGGGCGCGAGCGCGGCGAACTCGGCGGCCACGGCGCGCACGAGCGAGTCGTCGAGGTCGGGCTCGACGCCGAGCAGCGACAACTCCGTCGAGAGCCCCGCCAGCAGTCGCTTGCGCGGGCGCGCGGCGACGACCTCGCGGATGAACTCAAGGTAGCCTTCGGCGCTCTTGCGGATGTCGTGTTCGGCGACGACGTGACGGCGCGCGTTGGCGCCGAGGCGCGCGCGCAAAGATTCGTCTTCGATGAGGCGCGCGAGGTACGCGCGCAGCAGTTCGTCGGCGTGCTCGCCGGGCTCGACCTTGACCACGCAGTCGTCGGGCAACTCGCCGAACCAGCCCACCGAGGAGACGACCGCGCAGACGCCGGCGGCCATGATGCGGCACAGGCTCCCGGAGGTCTCGCCCACCGTGCGCTCGCGCAGGTTGAGCGCCACGTCGGTCTCGCCGATGCGGCGCTCGAACTCTTCGAGGGTGACGTGGCCCGTTATCTCCACGCGGTCTTCGAGTCCACACTCGCGTACGAGCGCGCGCACGTCGAAGTAGCTGTTCGGGTCGCCGACGAGCGTGTAGCGGAAGTCGTAACGCTCGCGCAGCGCCGCGAGCGCGCGCAACGCACGCTCGATGCCTTTGTCCGGCGTGATGAGCCCGAACGACGCGATACGAACAGGCCCGCTCGCGTCGCTCTCGACGCGCGTCGGCGTTTCCGCCGCCGTCGGCGTGATGTGGTGGTTGACGCGGCGGACGGGGACGCCGGGCGCGATGCGTTCGAAGCGCGCGCGGCTCCAGTCGGAATGGACGAGGATGCCTTCGGCGCCGCGCGCCAGTCGGCAGTTGAGCGGGAAGTCGAGCGGGCGCGCGAAGGCGGCGGGCGTCGCGCCGCGCGCCAGCGACTCCTCGGCCGCGCGCCGCGCCTCCTCGCCGTGGCAGGCGGCGACCTCGTCGAGATAGAGCCGCATGTCGCCGCGCGAGCGCGCGAGCCCGAGGAAGAAGTCTTGCAGCGCGAAGTCGTGGAAGACGACGACGCCGGGGTGCGCGCGCGACGCGTCGAGAACGCCCGCGTGGTAGCGGTGGTCGTTCCCCATGTGGTAGACCGCCGCGTCGAACTCGCCGAGAGTGGCGAGCGCGCCGGGGTCGCGCCGGTAGTCGCGCACCTCGAAGCGCCGCGCGAGCGCCTCGTCCGCCGGGCGGAAGCCCTCGACGAACAGCGTCAACTCGGCGCCCGCCGCCGCGAGGTGCGGCAGCAACTCCTCGCTATAATCCGCGATCCCCGAGCGCTGCGGGCCGAGCGGGCTGAAGTAGGCGAGACGCATAAAACAGTAGGCAGTAGGCAGATGGCAGTAGGCAGTACGCCCCGCGTTAAGTACGTTGACGATATAACAGCGGCGTTCGGTCAGCGGAGTTCTTAACTGCCTACTGCCTACTGCCTACTGCCTACTTCTTCACCGAACCACCGTCACCTTCTGGCGCGTGGTGGGCGAGCCCTTGTCGCTGAACCAGGCGACCTGCTCCTGCACGAGGTCTATTTCGAGGATGTACTCGCCGGGCTCCTTCGGGGCGGTGACGGCGAGCGGGACCAGCGTCTCCTCGCCGGGCTTGAGGTCTTTCGAGATGCCGTAGCGGCCGTCCATGTCGGTCACGAGCGAGCCGTCGGCCTTGAGCCAGCGGTTGCCGGCGGCGATGACGAACGAGCTGTCCTCGCGGGTGTTTTTCTCGGCGCCGCGCCACCACCAGAACACGTCGCTCGCGTTCTTGACGCGCACCTGCACCTGCTCCTTCTGCCCGGTGCGGAGCTTGGTCGGCGGGTCCTGGAGGGAGAGCTGCGCCTTGAAGCCGTTGTCGGGCAGCGGCCCCGGCGTCTGTGCGGGCGCGGGCGCCGCGTTGGTGTTGGTGCCAGCCGTCTCGGGCCGCTTGCTGCACCCGGCGGCGATGACGACGAGCGCGCACGCCAGCGCGAGGGTGAAAAGTTTTGTGAATCTCATTCTCAATCGTTCCTCTCTTCTTGAGCTGTCGGCGTTCATTCTACCTTCACGTTCATGCGCAGGGTCTTCGAGCCCTTCTCGTGGAAGAAGGTGACGCCCTCGTGGATCATGTCTACCTCAAGCACGTAGTCGCCGGGCTCCTTCGGCGCCTTGACGGGGAGGCTGAGCTCCACCGCGCCGCCGGGCTGAAGGTCCGCCGCGAGCGACGTGCGGCCGTCGAGGTCATTGACGACGCGCACACCCTCGCGGTCGAGCCAGCGGTCGCCGACGTTGACCTGATACATGCCGCGCTCGCCGCGCGCGGGCCACGCCACGGGGCCGCCGTTGCGCACGCGCAGTCTCAGCTCTGAGCGTTCGCCCGGGCGCAGCCGCGTCGGGGCGGCGAGCGCCTCGATCTCCGCGCGGTAGTCCTGGTCGCGGAAGGCCGCCGACTTCCAGAAACGTTCGAGCGTCGCGCGCCCCTCCTCGCCCTCCGGCAGCGTCACTTCGATCAGCATCATACCGAGCGGGACGCGCTGCGAAAAGAAGGGCACGCTGACGGGCCGCGCATCGACGAACGTGAGCCCGCGGCTCTTGACGTACTCGCGCGCCCGCGCGAGGTCTTCGGGCATGCAGAGCGAGAGCATGCGTTGCGGCCCCGACTCGACCGTGCGGATGAAGTGCCGCCGCGAGTCGCGCGTGGCGAAGTACTCTGGGTGACTGGCGGTGACGATGGGGAGCGTGGGGTCGATGAGCGCCTCGACGCCGTTCGACTTGGGGCCGCTCTCGACCCAGCCCCGCAAGCCCTCGAAGAGCGCGCGCGTCTCCGGTTTCATGAAGTCTTTGAGACGGCGGTCGCGGAAGACGTAGCGCGCCTCGTGGCTGTACAGGCCCCACTCCGACAGCGCCGTCGGCCGCATGCTCCACTCGTACTTGAGCGCGTAGACGCACGCCAGCGTTGCCTGCGCGCAGAGCGCGACGATGAGAACCGTCGGGACCGCCGTCTTCAACAAACGAGCGGAGCCGGACCGCATCACTCTCATCAACGACGCGGCGACCGCGACCAGCGCCACGCCCGAAAGCACTTCGAGGTAGAGCCCGTAACGGCTATAACCCATCCCGCCCGCGCTCCACGCCAGACACCCGACGACGACCAGCAGGCACACTGCGCGCACGCGCCCGTCGCGCCACAGCAGCGCGAGCCCCACCAGCGCGACGACGAAGCCGAGCGTGACGCGGCCCGAGTAGACGTTCAACTCCGAATGGCGCGCGGGCTCGAAGAGGGCGAGCACGGGCCACGCGAGAGTCTCCCAGAAATTCTTCGGCCCCCAGCGCCCGTCCCAACCGCCGTCGGTCGGCCAATAGGCAGACTTGAAGAACGTGTTCCCGAGCGGGAAGACCGGGTTCGCCGTCAGTCGCCACAGGTAGACCGCGAACGGCAGCAGCGGCGCGACGAACGCGACGAAAGCGAGCGCGACGGTCGTCAGCAACTCTCTCGACTTCAAACGTCCCGGCCCCTTGAGCGCCCTGTACGCGCAGAGCAGGACGACGGGCAGGATGGCCGCCGCGTTCGTCAGCTTGAGCGCGGCGGCGAGGCCGAGCAGCAGCGCGACGCGGACCAGAACCGCGCGCTTCTTCTCAGTCTCATCCACGCGCAGCGCGAGCCACGTCGCTTCGAGCAGCAGCGGGAGCGAGAGCAGGTCAACCATGTACTCGTTGACCTCGTAGAGCAGATGTTCGGCGAGTATGACGAGCAGCACCGCGCCCGCGCGCACCCACGCGCGCGCGACGAACGGGCGCACCAGTTTCTCCGCGACGCGCGCCGTCCAGACGAGCGCGAGCAGGTTCGCGAGGGTGCCGAGCCGGTAGCCGAGCGCGTGCCGGAAGATTCCCGTCACCGTGTCGGGCGCGGGGTTATAGGGCGCGGGCGTCGGGAAGTAGTCGCCCGGCATGAAGAGCGTGCCGCGCAAGGAACGCTCCGCGTGGAGCAGGCGGTAGTTGAGCACGTCCCACGAGATGTCCGGGAAGGGAAGCCGCAGCAGGTAGAAGAAGAGAAGCGCGGGCAGCAACACCATCCAGAACTCGCGTCCCGCGCGCTCGGCCGCGAAGGGTTTCGTCGTGACGTAGAAGTACCACGCGACGCACGCCGCCGGGACGGCCAGAGCCCACGCGAGCGCGTTCGAGTCGAGCGGCCAGAGATATTGACGTATGAAGACGAGCAGGAAGAAGAAGACGAGCACGTCGCCGAACTCCGCGCGCTCGCGCAGACGCGCGAGTACGCCGGGACGAACGTCCACGGCCTGGCGCGTCGTTGAAACTTCGGGCTGGACGGCGGTGCTCGTCATACTTGCTTCAGCGCCCCGCCGCCCCGCTGCTCACGCGGTCGGCCGCGTCGCGCTCTTCGGTCTCTCTCTCTCGCCCCGCGCGCAACTCGTCCGTCAGCACGCGGATGTGATACTCGAACTCCTGCGAGCGGCGCGCGATGGAGTGGAGGATGAGCCCGGCCGTCAAAGAGAGCAACCCGCACAGGAAGAGCGCGGCCGCCGCGACGACGAGAAACGTGCCCGGCACCACGCCGCCGAAACCGAAGAGGCCCGCCGTGCCGGACACGCACGCGAGCAGGACGAGGAAGAGCCCGACGCCGCCGAAGAACGTCAAAGGCTTGTAGTCGCGGAAGAGCGCGAGCGTCGTGTTGAGGATGAGAAAGCCGTCGCGCAGGAATTGAATCTTTGAATGACTGCCCTCGGGCCGGTGCGTGAGGTCCACGGGGACTTCGACGAGGCGGTAGCCGCGCTCGACGGCCTTGATGGTCAACTCGGTCTCGATCTCGAAGCCGCCGCCGAAGAGTGGCAGGCCCTTGACGAACTCGCGGCTGAAGGCGCGGTAGCCCGAGAGGATGTCGGTCAGCTCGACGCGGAAGATGAAGTTGAGCGTCGAGCGCACGAGCCGGTTCGCCGCGCGGTTGCGCCGCTTGAACTGGCTCTGCGACCGCGCGTGCAGGCGCGAGCCGACGCTCATGTCGGCCTCGCCCGCGACGACGGGCGCGAGCAGCGCGTGGACGGCCTCGGCCGGGTAGGTGTCGTCGCCGTCAACCATCACGTAGAAGTCCGCGTCCACCTGCCGGAACATCGACTGCACGACGTAGCCCTTGCCCTGCCGCCGCTCGGTGAAGACGACGGCGCCCGCCCGCTCCGCCTCTTCGACGGTGCGGTCGGTCGAGTTGTTGTCGAAGACGTAGACGCGCGCCTCGGGCAGTTCTTCCAGAAAGCGCGCGACGACGCGCGCCACCGTGGGCTCCTCGTTGTAGCAGGGCACGAGGACGGCGACCCCGCGCCCCCCGGACGCGGACGGGGCGCGCGCGACGACCTCTCTGGCGTGCGTTCTTGACATCGGGTTGAGAGAAAGTGATAAGAGACGCGGCGGATTTACACTCTACGGCTTACTAATCTTAAACGCTAATCACACATCACTTGAAGAAGGGGCAAACTAACATTTCGCGCCGGGAAATGCCAAACGCGCTCGCCGCCATCCGGCGCGTACGGCCGCTCAGGGAGTTGCTGGTGGCGCTCGCGTTCTGCCTGTTCACGGCGCTGCTGACGTGGCCGTACGTGACGATGATGCGGGACGCGGTCGTGGACGAGGGCGACCCGTACCTCGTCACTTGGATCATGTGGTGGGACTATCACCAGACGTTCCACGACCCTCTGAACCTCTTTCACTCGAACTCGTTCTACCCGCTCAAGTACACGCTCGCGTTCAGCGAGCACTGCTACGGGCTGGCGCTGCCGTTCTTCCCGCTCTACGCGCTGGGCGTGCCGCCGCTGACGGTGCACGCCCTGGCGCTCTTCCTCGGCTTCGCGCTGTCGGGCTACGGCGCGTACCGCCTGGCGCGGACGCTGACGGGGTCGGAGGGCGTGGCGTGGGTCGCGGGCATCGTCTTCGCGTTCGTGCCCTTCCGCTTCCACCTGATGTCGCAGACGGTCTACCTCTTCTCGCCGTGGCTGCCGCTCGTCTTCGAGGCGCTGGTGCTCTTCGCGCGCGGGCGCACGCGGCGGCGGGCGGCGTGGCTCGGGTTCGCGTTCTTCATGATGGGGCTGACGAGCGTCTCGTTCTTCGCCTTCGCGCTGGTGCCGCTGGCGCTGTGCGGCGTGGTGCTCCTGACGCGCTACGGGCTCTGGCGCGACCGCGCGTTCTGGTGGCGCAGCGCGACTGCGTTGGGACTCGCGGCGCTCGGGCTCGTGCCGTTCATGCTGCCCTATTACATCGTCTCGCAGCTCTACAACTTCACGCGCAGCGTCGAGGAGGTGAAGGCCAACTCGGCCTGGCCGTGGCACTGGCTGTCGGTCGAGAACCGCAACAAGCTCTGGTTCGGCATGGGCGAGCAGATGGAACTCGGCGCGCGCTTCAAGCTCTTCCCCGGCCTGCTCACGCTACTGTTTTCGCTGGCGGCGTTGATACTTGTCGAGCCTTTGAAGGGACGCGCCGACGAGACGAGCGACGTTGCGACGCCCGCGCGGCCGCGTTGGCTCCCGAGGCTCGACGCCTTCATCTTTTTCGCCTTCGTCGTCGCGCTCCTCGCCGTCGGGTTCGACCGGACGAACTTCTTCGGCGGCCTCTTCGGCTACGTCACTTCGGAGCGCGCGCTCGCCGTGCTGACCGTGGTCGTGGCGGTGCGCCTCTGCGTCGCGTACCCGAAGACGCTCCGCGCCGTCAACGATAACTTCGTCGCGACGCTCACCTCCCCGCGTCGCTGCGACGCCTTCTGGCTCGGCCTCGGCCTCGCGCTCGTCGGCTTCTTCTACTCGCTCGGCTGGAACTTCTTCTTCTACCGCGTCTGCTACGACCTTCTGCCGGTCTTTCGCGGGATACGCGTGCCGCCGCGCGGGGCGATGTTCGCTTACCTCGGCCTCGCGCTCCTCGCGGGCCTCGGCGTACGCCGCCTCGCCGCGTTGATCAACGCGCGCCGGCCGCGCGTCTCGGTTGTGACGGTCTACGTCGTCGCCTGCGCGTTGCTGCTCGTCGAGTTTAACGCCGCGCCGCTCCCCCTCACGCACGGCGAAGCCTACCCGGACGCCGTCACGCTCCGTCTCAAGCAGACGGAGATGCGCGGCGGCGTCGTCCTGCTGCCGGCCGGGGCCGACTTCAACCACCGCTACATGCTGCGCTCGGCCGACCACGCGAAACCGCTCGTCGTCGGCACCTCCGGCTTCAACTCGCCGCAGGAGGACCGCATCGAGCGCCTGACGGCGAGCGGCATCATCAAGCAAGAACTCCTCGATTTGTTCGAAGAGATTCCCGTCTCTTACGTCGTCGTCAAAAACAACTTCATCGCGCCCGAGCGGCGCACGAACTACACAACCTTCCTCTCGCTCGCCGTCGCCGCCGGGCGCCTGCGCTTCGTCAGACGCTTCGACGGCCGCGACGACCTCTACGCCGTCGTCAAGACAGAGCCCGGCGCGCGCGCCGAGACCCGGCCGCCGACCGAGCTTGAGCTGCGCGACTGGTCCTCGATGCTCGAAGAGGATTCGGTCAACCTCCTCGGCCAGTACGCGGACTGGAGCCGCGCTCTCTACCGCCTGCACCTCGTCGCGCGCGGGCGGATGCCGCGTTACGACGAGTTCATGCCGGACGCGAGCGCGCTCGGTCGCGGGCTGATACCGGGCACGGAGGACGCGCAGCGCGACTTCGATGAGGGCCTCGCCGCGCTCGCGCGCGACTGGGAGCGGAGCGCGGAGTTCCGCGCGCTCTTCTACGAGCCCGACGACGCGCGCTTCGTCGAACGGCTCTACGAGAACGCGGGGCTGGAGGCCAACGCCGCCGAGCGCGCCGCGCTGGCCGAAGCCCTCACCACGAAGTCTGAGACGCGCGTCGGCGCGCTCCTCAGGGTCGCCTCTGACCCGCGACTCATAGAGCGCGGACTCCACCGCGCGAACCTCCTGCTCCACTACTTCGCCTTCCTCCACCGCAACCCCGACGACCCGCCCGACCACGACCTGACGGGTTTCAACTTCTGGCTCTCGAACCTCGAACGCACCGGCGACCTCGAAAAACTCGCCCTCGCGTTTCGAGACTCGATCGAGTACAAGGCGATGAAAAAAAGGACTGAGGACTGAGGACTGAGTGGAAGACAGTCGCTTCTTATAACTCAGTCCTCAGTCCTCAGTCCTTCCGGTTATGTTAGCGATACTGTTTCTCATCGGGTCGGCGTTGCTCGGCGCGTGCGTGGTGCGGCGGGCGTTGCGCGGGCTGCTCGGCGGTGCGGAGCAGTTGATGTGGGGCGCGGTCGTCGGGTGGATGCTGTCGGCCCTGTTCGTCTACGGGCTGGCGCGTTGGCAGGGCCGTCTCTCTTTTGGCTTGATGGCGTGGGCGACCGTCGGCGTGTGGCTCGCGGCGGCGGCGCTGTGGGTCGTCGCGGGGCCGCGCCTGCCGCGCGCGGCTCGAGTCGCGGCGGGCGTGCGTGAGAACGTCGTGCTGCTCGTCGTGCTTCTCCTCTTCGCGCCCGTCTACTGGCGCCTGTTCTCGACGCACATGCTCGCGCCGGGCGAGGGCGGCGTCTATTCGGGCGGGAGCACCTGGGCGGACTTGAGCTTTCACGCGGCGCTCGCCACCTCCTTCGTCTACGGCGCGAACTTCCCGCCGGTCTACACGCCGCTGCCGCCCGAGCCGCTCCTCTACCCGTTCCTGCCGGACTTCCAGGCGGCCGCGCTGATGGCTACGGGTCTGAGCCTCCGCGCGGCGCTGCTCTTGACGGCGGTGCCGCTCGCGCTGGTCGTCACGGGCCTCCTCTATCAGTTCGCTTTCAGGGTCGCGCGCTCGCGCGGGGCCGCGTCGCTGGCCGCCGTCCTCTACCTGCTGGGCGGCGGGCTCGGCTTCACGGACCTCCCGCGCGACTGGCTGAAGAGCGGCAAGGGGTTCTTTGAATTCTGGAACACGCTCGGCGTCAACTACGCCAACGCGTGGGACAGCGGCATCCATTGGAACAACGTCGTCACGGACTCGTTCCTGCCGCAGCGCACGAGCCTCTACGGCCTCGCCGTGGGGCTCATGGTCTTCACGTTCTTCCACGCCGCGTGGCGCCGTTGGCACGGTGAGGATGAAGGAGCGCCGGGTCCTTCGTCGCTGTTGCTGGCGGCGGGAGTGCTTGCGGGACTGCTGCCGCTCTTCCACGCGCACACGTACGTGGCCGTCGGGTTCGTCAGCGTCTTCCTCTTCCTTTTGCGACCGCGTCGCGCGTGGCTGGCCTTCTGGGCGACCGCGCTGCTCCTGCCCGCGCCGCACCTGTTGGAACTGGCGGGCCACGCGACCGGCGGCGGCTTCCTGCGCCTACTGCCCGGCTGGATGGGCCACGACGCGCCGAATTTCCCTGTCTACCTTCTACGTAACTTCGGCCTGCCGCTCGCGCTCGCGGTGCCCGCGTTGATCGTCGCGCCGCGCTCTCTGCGACTCTTTTACCTGCCCTTCGCGCTGTTGCTCGCCTTCGCCCTCGTCGTCATCTTCTCGCCCAACACGTTCGACAACGGCAAGGTCATCTACCACTGGCACGCGCTCAACAGCGTCCTCGTCGGCTCGCTCCTCTACCGCCTCGCCGCCGAGTGGCGGCAAAGACTTCTGGCAACATTGCTAACACTTGTCTGCATCACCTCCGGCCTCACGGCGTTGCAGAGCGAGAGCCTGAAGCGTTCGCTGCTCTTCTCGGACGAAGACGTGCGCGCGGCAGAGTTCGTGCGCGAACGGACGGCGCCCGGCTCGCTCTTCCTGACCGCGCCCGTCATTAATCACCCGGCGCTGAGTCTTGCCGGACGCGCGGTCGTGCGCGGCGAGCCTTCGTGGGCGTGGAGCCACGGCTACGAGTTCCGCGCGCGCGAGGCGGACGTGCGCCGCATCTACGCGGGCGCGTCCGATGCGCTTGAGCTTTTGAACTACTACGGCGTCGATTACGTCTACCTCGGCGAGTCGGAGCGGCGCGAGATGCGCGCGGACGCCGCGTTCTTCGACGCCAACCTGCGCGCCGTCTACCGCGACGGCGCCGTCGCCGTCTACGAGGCGCGCCCGCCCACGCACGGCGTCGTGAGGACCGCGCCGCCGCCGCGCGAACTGGCGCGGCGCGTCGGGCGCGACCCCTTCGCGTTGCTGGAAGAGTTTTCGCGCGTCGGTCTCTTCGTCCACAAAATTTTGAAAGTTGCCAACGGGCGCGCGCCGACGCGCGACGAGTTCACGTCGAGCATGAAGGAACTAGGGCGAGGACTTCACGTCGGCGCGCGTGGGTGGGAAGGTCAACTCTCGGAGAACCGGCGCGCGCTCGCCGCGCGTCTCGCTAACGGTGACAGGGCACGGGCCGACGAGTTGCTGGCCGTCGCTTCAAACAAAAACTTCGACGCGCGCGAGTATGACGAGGCTTACGTGCGCGCTCACTTCTTCGCATACCTCGGGCGCGACCCGGACCCCGAAGGCTTCGACTTCTGGCTCGGCATCCTCACGCGCAACAGGGACTACCGCAGCCTGAGCCGCGCCTTCCTCGCGTCGGATGAATATAAGAACCGGCCGGTCGAGCGTTGAGTTCAGCCCGCGGCGTCGATGATCTTTTCGACGACGTTCTCCCACGAGAGGTCGAGCGCGAGGAGCTTCTCGCGGCCGCGCTCGCCCATGCGGCGCGCGCGTGCGCGGTCGGCGTAGAGTTGGTCGAGGCATTCGGCCAGCGCGCGCGGGTCCGCGTCCGCGACGAGACCTTCGGAGTCGTGCTCGACGAACTCGGTCGCGCCGCCGCCGTCGCGCGGCACGACGACCGGTTTCGAAGAGAGCATCCCTTCCAGAGTTACGTAGCCGTAGTCCTCGTCGAACGGCAGGTAGCAGACGGCGAGCGCGTTCGCGTAGAGCCCGAGCAGCTCTTCTTCGGCCACGAACCCGCGCAACTCGACGCGGTCGCCGACGCCGTGCTGCCTGACCAGGGACTCGTAGTGCGCCATGTCCTGCGCCGAGCCCGCGAGCACCGCGCGGACGCGCGTGCGCGTGTGGCGCATCGCTTCGATGAGAAGCTCCTGCCGCTTCTGCGGTTCGAGCCGGCTCGGGTAGAAGACGTAGTCGCCCTGCGCGCCCGCGCGCAGACTGCCGGCGCGCGGCGGCGGGTGGTAGAGCGGCTCCGACTCGATGCGGTTGTAGCGCAGCATGCGCTCGGCCACCGTGCGCGAGTTGGCGAAGACCTTGCGCGCCTCCGGGATGAACCGCTCGTCGCAGTGACGCACGAGGTCGCGCACGCGCGCGCCGTCCGGGTAGGTCGAGAGGTCGTCGAAGGGCGTGCCCCAGAGGTTGTAGGCCGCGCGGTACTGATGGATGACCCACAAGACCTTGCGCGGGTGCGCGACCGTGTAGGCGGGGAACTTCATCCCGACGACGAGGTCGATGGGCTTGCCGTTCGACTCCGTCACGTCGAGCATCCGCCACGCGAGCGCGCCGCGCATGATCTCTGCGGGCGGGTACCACTTGAAGGGGAGCGCCGCCACCTCCGCGTTGTAGCCGGCCGCGACGAACGCGCGCCGCAAGCCCTCGACGTGCGACTCCGCGCCGCCGGTCGTGAACGGAACCTGTGTCGTGCAGATGAGTATGTTTCGGATGGGCATCTCGTGGAAGTATGAACGATGAACGATGAACGATGAACTGAAAGACGAGCCGGATTTTCAGTTCATCGTTCATCGTTCATACTTCATCGCTCGGGCTTACTGTATCATGTGAGCGGAGGCGTTGTTGAACATGGCAGACAGGCGGGACCTGGTTCGGGCGGAGGACGGCGGGGGGCCGCAGCACGTCCTCATCACGCACGCGGTGCTGACGGGGCTGACGCCGCTCATCCCGGTGCCGCTCGTGGACGACCTCGTCAAGAGCTACTTCCGCAAGCGGCTGGTGCGGCGCCTCGCGGCCGGCGCGGGGCGTGTGCTGACCGAGGAAGAGTTGGAGGCGCTCGCGTCGGAGGGCGGGGGCGGGTGCCTGCGCGGGTGCGTCGTGTCGGCGCTCGTCTACCCGCTGAAGGCGGTCTTCCGCAAAATCTTCTACTTCCTTGAATGGAAGCGCGCCGCCGACCTGACGAGCCGCACGTATCACTTCGGCTACCTCGTCGGCCACGCGCTGCGCCGCCGCGAGGGCGGCGCCCCGAGCCTGCTCGACGCGCACGGCGCGCGCGCCGTCAACGAGGCCATCGAGGCCGTCTGCCGCGAGGCGCCCATCAAGCCCCTGGAGTCGGCCGTCGGCGGCACCTTCCGCAAGTCGAAGAGCGTGCTGCGCGGCGCGGCCGCGCTCCTCTCCCGCAGCCTCCGCCGCCAGCCGCCCCAACCCGAGCGCGTCGCCGAAGCCATCGAGAGCGTCGAGCCCGAAGAGGAGCGCGAACTCCAACCCGTCGTCTCACGCCTCCAACGCTCTCTCGCCACCGTCCCCGACGAACACTTCCGAAACTTACGCGACAACCTCGAAGCACGCCTCAGTCAGAGTCGGCAGCCGTAAACGCTTCGATGTTGCAGACGGCGACGGAGAGGTCGCGGTCGTCGCGGTTGTGTGGGTCGTGGGGGCGGGGTTGCCAGGTGTGGGAGGCGCGGAGTTCGAGTTCGTAGTCTTTGGCGGCGGAGAGGTCGGGGGGCACGTCGAGCGTTAGTTCGAGCCAGCCCTGGCGCAGGAGCGAGAGGGCGAGGAGCATGCGGCCGTTGAGGGAGAGTTCGAGGCCGAGCGGGCGCGCGCCGAGGTCGGGCATGTGCGAGGTGAGGTCGAGGCGCAGCGCCTTGAGAGATGAAGCGTTGAAGCGCACGCGCCCCCGCCGCTTCATCCAGCGCGCGACGGGCGGGAGCAGGTTGGGCTCGTACCAGCCGTCGTCGAAGAAGGCCGCGCGGTCGAGGCTGACGGCGCGCGAAGCGGCGGGAGAGTGGTCATCCTTGAAGAGGCCGGAGCGGTCGCGGTGCTCGTTGTAGAAGGGACCGAGCGGCGTCTGCGAAGCCTTCAGCAGGACGTAGAGGCCGCTCTTCGGGAGCCGGACGTGCAGGTCCGAGATTTTGTTGAAGACGTAGCCCATCGCCATGTCGAACGCGCGCCGCTCCGAGTGCGAGAGGCCGCGCAGGTATTCGACGAAGTCGGGCTCGAAGGGCAGGCCGTACTCGTCGCGCTGCTTGACGAACTCCTCGGACGAGAGGCAGAGCGCGTAGCGCGGCTCCCACGCGACTTCCCGGAAGAAGCGGCGGAAGCGCGCCGCGTGCTCCTGCTCCTCTTCGAGCCCGACGTGGCCGTCCACGGCGACGAAGCGGCGCAACTCCTCCTCGGACATCTCCTCGTAACTCTTCTGCGCGCGCCGGTCGGTGCACTCGATGCCGTGCAGCGTCACGCCTTCGGGGCGCAGCACGCGCGCGACTTCGCTGAGCACCGCGTCCTTGTCTTCAAACTCGACGTGGCCGAGCACGTCGAGGCTGACGACGTAGTCGAACGAGTCTGCCTGGAAGGGGAGGCTTGTGAGTTCGGCCGCGCAGGTGAGGTCGTAGCCGTTGCGGCGCGCGGCGAGCGCGCACTCTTCGGAGAGGTCGAGCCCGGCGAGCGTGACGCCCTTGCGCTTGAGGAGCGCGAGCATGCCCGCGCCGCAGCCGAGGTCGAGGACGTGCGAGCCCGCGCGCACGTTGTCATAGACCCACATCGTCCGCGCGAAGCGCATGTCGAAGCGGTCGAGCGCGCTGAAGTAGCGCGCGTCGAGCACCTCGTCCGACACGAACTTCGTCCGGTAGAACTCCGAGAGGTCTTCGACCCCCGCGCGTCGATAAAGGTCGTCGGTCATAAAAGATGAGGGGAAGGGTTAAAGGGGAAGGGTTAAGGGATAAAAAGCAGCGTGTCTCTTATCCCTTACCCTCTTTCCCTTTAACCCTTCCCCTGTCGGTCTTCCAGTGCTTCGAGGCGCGCTTCGAGCTGCCGGCGGGCGCGGTCGTGCATGACGGCGGTCTCGCCCGCTTCGAGCGAGAGCTGTTTGAAGCAGACGCGCTGCTCTTCGAGCAATGCGTCCGCGCGCGCGCGCAACTCCGCGTGTAGCTCCTCGGCGCGCGCGTTCGTCTCCGCGTGCAGCGCCTCTGTCCGCGCGTTAGTCTCCGCGCGCAGTTCCTCGGCCCGCGCGTTGGTCTCCGCGCGCAACTCTTCGGCGCGCGTGTTCGTCTCCGCGCGCAACTCCTCTGCTCGTGTGGCAGTCTCGGCGCGTAACTCCTCGGCCCGCGCGTCCAACTCACCGCGCAGTTCTTCGCGCAGTTCTCCGCGCAACTCTTCGCGCAACTCACCGCGCAGCTCTTCGCGGAGCGCGGCCGTCGCGGCGCGCTGCGAGTCGGCCAGACGTTCGAGGCCGGCGGCGAACGCGTGGCGCAGTTGCGCGCCACCCGACTCGAAGCGCGTCTGCGCCTCCGCGACCTGCGCCTCTGTGCGCGCGAGCCGCGCCTGCAACTCGGCGGCGCGTGCGCGGTCTGACTCGGCCTCGGCGCGCAGCGCACGCAGTTCGACGGCCAACTCTGCGCGCAGCTCCGCGCGCGCGCGCGACAGCGCCTCGTCCTGCGCGGCCAGCGCGGCGCGCGCGTCGCCGAGCGCGTGGTGGACGGCCGAGTTGAAGTTGACCTGCTCCCATGTGAACCAGTGCAGCGCGCGCTTGACGAGCCGCTTGAACCACAGCTCGAAGCGCGCCGCCGCGCCGCGCCGGTAGCTCAGGAGCGGCGGCAGGCGCGACCACGCGCGCGCCGTCGTCGCGAGGTTCGCGTCCATGCGCGCCAGCGCCTCGGACGCCGCGCCCGCGTGCCCGTTGACGGCCGCCATCTCGACCCCGTTCGTTGACGCGGGCGCGGCCGTCGCGCCGTTCGTCGTCGTCGTTGCGGGCACGCCCCGGCGCGAGCCCGCCAGCACGCGTTCGCGTATCTCGCGCAGAGTGTTCTCGACTTCTAAATCGGCCATCTCAGTTCCTTCTATTGTGGAATGCGGATTTCGGATTGCGCATTCAAGTGCGGGCCTCTTCTTCAATCCGCAATCCGAAATCCGCATTCCGCGTTCCGATGCGCCGCGCGGTCGCGGTGGCGTTGAGGTTGGCGATGCCTTCGACGAGGACGGGGCTCGTGACGCGGAAGAAGAGCACGCCGTCGAGCCAGTCGTAGCTCACCCCGTCGCGGCTGTGGACGGCGAGCGAGACGGAGAACTGGTCGAGCCCGAGCCAGCAGTCGAAGGCGAAGCTGACCTCTACCAACTCGCCGCGCCGGAGCAGGCCGAGGTCTATCTGCTGCTCCTTCGTGTTCGTCCCGTAGGCGTGGACGCCGCGGCTGTCGTTGACGAGAAACCCGAAGACCGCGTCGTCCACGTCGCGGTTGATGCGCGCGCGCATGCGCACCGTGAGCGGCGAGCCCGTCTCGACCACCCCGACGGGACGCCGCGCCGCGTCGAGCATCTCCGCGCTCACGATCTCGGCGGAGCCGTCGCCGTGCCGGTACGTGTAACGCGGCGGCGCGAAGCCCTCATCCATTTCACGACCGTCTTCGCCTTCGGTTCCGTCGGCCGCGGCCTCCTGCTCCTCGTACGCCTGCTCGCGCTCCATCACGGTCTTCTGATAGTGGTTCAGGACTTCAATCGGCGGGCCGTCCGAGAGCACGCGGCCGGCGCTCATCAGGATGGCGCGCGTGCAGAGCGCGCGCACGGCCGCCGCGTCGTGCGAGACGAAGAGGACGGTCGCGCCGCGCTCCTGAATCTCCTTGATGCGGCGCAGGCAGCGGTGCTGGAAGACGGCGTCGCCGACGGCGAGCGCCTCGTCGATGACGAGGATGTCGGGCTCGACGTTGGCGGCGACGGCGAAGGCGAGGCGGACGAACATCCCCGACGAATAGGTCTTGACCGGCTGCCTGATGAAGTCGCCGATCTCCGCGAAGCGTTCTATCTCTGGAAAGAGCCGCAGGGTCTCACGTCTTGAGAGCCCCATCAGCGCGGCGTTCATGTGGACGTTCTCGATGCCGGTGGCCTCCGGGTCGAAGCCCGCGCCGAGTTCGAGCAGCGCGGCCACGCGCCCCTCGCGCCAGACGTTCCCTTCGGTCGGCTCAAGCGTCCCGGCGATGATTTGCAGGAGCGTTGACTTCCCGCAGCCGTTCGGCCCGATGATGCCGGTCGTCGTTCCGGCCTCGACCTCGAAGCTCACGTTCTTCAAGGCCCAGAACTCGCGGTGCCGCTTCAGGCGCCCTCGGGTCAGCGTCTCCTTCAGACGGTCGCCCGGCCGCGCGTAGATGCGGTACTGCTTCGACACGTTCTCGACGCGCAACGCTGTCGCCATACGTCGGAATTTAACAGAGGAGGGAACGGCGAGGCCAGAAGCGACGCGAACCGCCTGCTTTGAACGCGCGTGCCGAATCGGTGTCGAATGTCTCACGCAACGTACGGTTGGAGCCCTTAATATTGCGTCGTGTGAAAGCGGTGTGTTACGCTCAGGTCTCCCCTGAAAACAGAGTTGAAGGCGGGGCCTTATCCTCGATGAAGACATGCCCGACATGCGGTAGGCAGTACGCCGACACGACAACGTTGTGCCCGGCGGACGGCAACGTGCTCAAGCGCGCGGGCAACGAGGACCGTCTCATCGGGCAGGTGCTCGCCGGCAAGTACCGCATCGACGACAAGATCGACGAGGGCGGCATGGGCTGCGTCTACCGCGCCACGCACGTCCTGATGGAGAAGGTCGTCGCCGTCAAGGTGCTGCACCCCGCGCTGGCGGCCGACGACAAGATCGTGGCCCGCTTCACGCGCGAGGCCAAGGCCGCCTCCCGCATCTCGCACCCGCACGCCATCAACGTGACGGACTTCGGCGAGTCTGAAAACGGCATCGTCTACCTCGTCATGGAGTACCTGCGCGGCCGCACGCTCAAGGACATCGTGCGCTCGGGCGGGCCGATGACGATTGAACGCACGGTCGAGATAGTCCGGCAGGTCGCGGGCGCTCTCGACGTAGCGCACTTCGAGGGTGTTGTCCACCGCGACCTCAAGAGCGACAACATCATGCTCGAAGAGCATACCGGTGGCGACTGGGCCAAGGTCTTGGACTTCGGCATCGCCAAGATTCAAGAGACCGAGCGCAGCGTCCACGAGACGGACCCGGGCCTGACCGCGCCCAACCTCATCATCGGCACCCCGCAGTACATGTCGCCCGAGCAGTGCTCGCAGGCTTCGGACATCGACGCGCGCTCCGACATCTACAGTTTCGGCGTCATCATCTACGAGATGCTCGCCGGCCACGTCCCCTTCACGGGCGACTCGCCGACGGCCATCATGATGAGGCACATACAGGAGCCGCCGCCCTCCGTCCTCGAAGAGCGGCACGACCTGCCCGAAGGGGTCGGCCGCGTCGTCGCGCGCGCGCTCGCCAAGCGTCCCGAAGACCGCTTCCAGAAAGCAAGCGAACTGGCCGCGGCGCTCGCCGAAGCTGCCGCCGAAACGCCTTCGACCGCCGCCGCCGCCGCCGTCCTCGACACGGACCGCATCGGCTCGCCGACCTCGCCCAACGAGCCCGCGCGCACGACCGTGGTGGGCGTCGATGACGACGAGGCGACGGTCGTCAGCGCCGGCCACGCGCCGGCAGTGTACATAGCCGCGACGACGGGCGAAGAGTTTCCGCCGCCCGGCGCGCCGCTGCCCGAGCCCTCCTTCAACCCCTGGCGCGTCGCCGTCCCGGCCATCGCGGTCGTCGCCATCGTCTTCGCGGTCTTCTTCGCCTTCCAGCGGCGCGGCGTCTCCAACGGGCAGCCGCAGCCGGACGCGACCCCGCTCCAGGCGGACCCCAACAGTCAGGCCGGCCAGCCCATCGCGCCGCCGACGGGGCAGGCCGAGCGCAACCTCCCGACCGCGCCCGGTTCGCCGACGCCCGGGACGGTAGTGGGCGGCGCACCCGGCGGCGCGAACGACCCCAACGCTAACGCCAACCCCGTGGCCTCGCCTACCACCGGGCCCGGCAAGGGCAACGAGAACAAGGAAGGGCAGCCCACGGAAGAGGGCGAAGAGGGCGAGGACGAAGAGCCCGCGCCGACGCCCACGCCCAAGCGCAACCGGCGCCTGGACATCAACGCCAACGCTAACGTCGAGACGCCGCCGCCCGCGACGCCGCCCAAGCAGGAGAAGCCCAAAGAGGAGAAGCCCAAGGAGGGCGAAGACAAGCCGCCCCAGACCGACGACGCACCGCCCGGCCCCGTCGTCAAACCCTGAGCTTCCTCGACAAGTTAAAAGGCGCCTCGACCATCAAGTCGCGGCGCCTCTTCCTTTTCACTCCTGACGTTTACTAAAGCCTCCGCGACGCGGCCGCGCGCAGGAGTTCGAGCAGACGTGACTCGTCGTCAAACTCAAGACCCGCCTCGACGACGTAGCAGGGGAGCGCGAAGTCCAGACCGCGCAGCTTGACCGCGTCCTTCGCCGTCGTCAAAAGCGCCCCCGCGCCCCGCGCCACGGCCTCGCGCGAGACCGCCTCCGCGTCCGCGCGCGTGTACGCGTGGTGGTCGCGGAGCGCGCGCGTGTAACAGACCTCAAACCCTTCGCGCCGCAAGTGCTCGAAGAACGCGTCCGGGTTCCCCACCGCGCAGAACGCCCCGACCCGAGCACTTTCAAGATCAACCTCCGCCTCCGCCCGGCCCTCTTTCGACAGCGGCCTCAACCCCTTCGTCCGCACGCGCGACGTGAAGACCTCCGCGCGCCCGCCGCTCACGCGCACGACCTCCGCGCGCAAGCCTTCGAGGTCCGTCGCCAACTCTGCCCGCGTGATGACGACGCAGTCGGCGCGCGCGAGCCCCGACGGCGGCTCGCGCAGACGCCCGCGCGGCAGCATGTGGCCGCCGCCCCACGGCGCCGTCGCGTCCAGCGTCACGATGTCCAGGTCGCGCGCGATGCGAAGGTGTTGAAAGCCGTCGTCAAGCACGAAGACCTCCGCCCCCAACTCTTCCCGCGCCCAACGCGCCGCCGCCACGCGGTCGCGGTCGCACACGACCGAGGCCGCGCCCAACAAACTCTCCGCCAACAGACGCGGCTCGTCCCCGCACTCTTCGACCTCCGCCAGCACGCGCGCGCCGTCCGAGGCCACGACGCGCCGCGACTCGTCCGCGCGCCCGTACCCGCGCGTCAGCACGCACGCACGCAACCCTTCTCGCGCGAGCGCCCGCGCCGTCCACTCGACCAGCGGCGTCTTGCCCGTCCCCCCGACCGTCAGATTGCCGATGCTCACGACGGGCGCACCCACCCGCTCAGACTTGAGAAAGCCCGAGCGGTACAGGCGCGCCCGCATACGCATCACGGCGCCGTAAGCCATGCTGAACGGTAGCAGCGCGAGCGACATATAAGGCGAGATGTCAGACGCTAAATGTCGGACGCCAGCGTCGTCTCTTTAACTAACACGCGACGCTTGGCATCCGACATCTGGTTCAGGAGCGGCGCGAGCAACTCGACGGTGCGCGCCGTGGCGCCTCGGTTCTCTTCGAGCACGGCGCGCGCGCGCTCGCCCGCGCGCCGGCGCCTCACGTCGTCGTCGAGCAGCACGCGGAGCGCGCCCGCGAGTTCGCGCGCGGCGGACTGCTCGTCCGGCGCGTGCGGCAGTTGGACGAGCGCGTCGCGTTCGAGGAGCGCGGCGACGATGGACTTGAAGTTAGAGGTGTGCGGGCCTGTGACGACCGCGCGCGCTTCGAGCGCCGGCTCCAGGACGTTGTGGCCGCCGACGGGCGCGATGCTCCCGCCGACGAAGACCGCCTCCGCGAGCGGGTAGACCGCGCGCAACTCGCCGATGGTGTCGAGCAGTATCGCGTCGCAGTTCCCGTCCGACGCGCGCTCTTCGTCCGTGCGCCGCGCCCATGCGAGTCCCGACGCCTCAAGCAACGACGCGACCTCGCCGAAACGCTCCGGATGTCTCGGCGCGACGAGCAGGCGCGGGCGCTTCGTCGTGGAGTTTAAGAGCTTGAAGGCTTCAACCACGACGCGCTCCTCGGGCGCGTGCGTGCTCGCGGCGACGACGAGCGGGCGGTCTCCGTCGATGCGGAAGCGCCGTCGCAACTCTTCCGTGAGCGGACGTGCGGCCGTCTCTTCGATGTCGAACTTGACGTTGCCCGTGACGCGGAGCCGCTCGGGCGCGAGGCCGAGCGCGACGAGCCGCGCGGCGTCGGCCCGCGACTGCGCCGCCGCCAGCGAGAGGTCCGAGAGCACGCGCGCGATGAAGGGACGGATGAGTTTGTAGCGGCCGAAAGACTTCTCGGAGATGCGGCCGTTGACGAGCGCCACGGGGACGCCGCGCCGCCTGCACTCGCGGAAGAAGCGCGGCCACAACTCCGTCTCCATCAGGAGCACGACCGAGGGGTTGACGGCCCGCAGCGCGCGGCGCACGCTCCACGCCCAGTCGAAGGGGAAGTAGAAGACGCGCTCGGCCTGACCCTTGAACGCCTCGCGCGCGACGCGCTGCCCCGTCAGCGTCGTCGTCGAGACGACGAGCGCGTGGCCGGGGTGCTCGTCCAGAATCGCGCGCGCCAGCGGCCGCGCCGCCTGCGCCTCGCCCACCGACACGCAGTGGAGCCACACCACCGGGCGCCCGCCCGCGTCGAACGGCGCGAGCGACCCCGCGCGCTCGCCCAACCCCGCCGCGTACTTCCCGTGCCGCGCCGCGTCCAAAAGAAACCTCGGCAGCAGCGCAAGGACGCCGATGCCGAGGAGGATGCTGTACAGGAAATACATAAGTGATGAGTACTGAGTACCGAGGACTGAGTGAAAGCATATCGCCTCTTCACTCAGTCCTCAGTACTCATCACTCAGTACTTTTACTTCGCCCGCTCCATGTAGCGGCCTTCCACGGGATCGACGCGGATGCGGTCGCCTTCATTGACGAAGGGCGGGACGGAGATGGTGACGCCGTTCTCCAGTTTGGCCGGCTTGTTGACGTTCGAGACGGTCGCGCCCTTCAGCGTCGGCTCGGTCTCGACGACGGTCAGCTCGATGGAGGCCGGGAGGTCGATGCCGATGGGCGAACCCTCGTAGTACTCGGCCTGAATCTTCATGCCCGGCAGGAGCCACTGCGCCATGTCGCCGAGGTCTTCGTCCGAGAGCGCCGTCTGCTCGTAGCTCTCCGTGTTCATGAAGTGGTAGTGCGAGCCGTCGGCGTACATGAACTCCATCTCGTGCTGTTCGAGGTGGGCGCGCTCGACGGTGTCGGCCGAGCGGAAGCGGTGCTCGAAGCTGCTGCCCGTGCGCAGGTCGCGCAGCTTCGTCTGCATCATCGCGCGCAGGTTGCCGGGCGTGTGGTGGCGCGCTTCGATGACTTTGCAGGGCTTGCCCTCGAAGACGATGACCATGCCCTTCCTGATCTGGGTCGCGGATATTGCCATAAGAAAATCTGACTCCGAAGCGTTTGGGATTCCGACGTGTCTGGCCGAAAGAGTTCGCACGGCCCCACAGAGAGCCCCGCGACGCCTTTCGCAAACCCCGTAGTCTAGCTACGGCCTCGCCCCTTTGTCCAGCGGGCAGACTTAGACGAGCGTGCCCTCGGAGTCGGCCGCGTCCGGCGGGTCGAGCTTGAAGAAGACGCGGAGCGTGACCTGGTATTCGAGCCGCCCCGATTGCAGGCCGCCGCGCTGCTCCTCGACGACGAACCACGACAACTCGCGCAGCGTCTGGCGCGCGCGCTTGACCGCGACCTCGATGGCGTGGCTGAAACTCTGGTCGGAGGTGCCGACGATCTCGACCCCTTTGAAAACCTTCTCGCTCATGCGCGGAGTCCTCCGGTGCGAATCCGAATTTGGAATTTCAAATCTCGAATTTGAAATTGTTTTGGGTTGAAAGCAGGGCGGACGCTAGCACGCGTGTGTGTGCGAGTCAAGAAATCCGCGGGCGCGGACGCGCGTGAGAAAAATTGGACGGCCCTAAACCTGAGAGCGGGCGGGAAACATAAGAGACAACGGAGGGAGTGTTGTCTTCTTTTGCCGCCCGCCCGCCCTTTCGGAGGAGCCCACCTTCCTGAGCGTGTAAACGACGGTCGGGCGGGAAAGTTCACAAAAAAATCAGGCCGCGCGGGCGCGCAGGGTCCGCCGCTCGCGGGCGACGCCTTCGAGCCATCGCTGCGCCTCGTGGTAGTGCGGGAAGCGTTGCTCGTCGGCGCGGAACGACTTGGTGTGGTAGTAGCGCCGGCCGTTGATGATGCGCGCGGGGTGTTTGATGTGGAGCATCTCGTGGTAGAGGATGTACTCGACGAACCACTCGGGCACGTCCGCGTCGTCGAGCGTCTTGCTGATGACGATGGTGTCGTGCACGTCGTCGTGATGGCCGAGGATGGTGCGCGTGCGGCGCTGCGACCAGGTGAGCGTCGGCCGCTCGATCTTACCGTCGAAGTATCGCTGGTTCAAACGCTGGAACATCCGCCCGAGGTCGTAGACGCGCCCCTGCGCCGACGAGACCATCTTGCGCCCGCGCTGCCGGCGCGCGAGGTCGGAGGCGCGCAAGACCTCCGGCGAGAAGGCGTAGTCGCGGTAGACGCGCTCGTACAGAGAGGGCGCGCCGCGTCGTCGCAAAAGCTTCGAGACGAGGATGAAGGCGAGCGCGCGGTGGACGTTCAGCGGCGCCGACTTGAACACGTCGGAGAGGCGCACGTAGACGCGCCCCGAGCGCAGGCGGATGGTGTGGTTCAGGCCCGCGTAAGGGTAGTAGCGCACGTCAACCTCGGGCGCGGGGCGCTTCGGCGCGAGCGTGCGGAAGGCTTCGGCGAAGAGGGTGCTGAGCAGTGGTTGAGAGTCGGGCATAAGATGATAACCCTGCCGGGAGACCGCCGCTTTTTACGACCGGGAAGCCGCCGGGAGACGGGTGGAAACTGTCGTCACGGTAACCGGTGTGAGGGTCGATATTAAGAGGGCGTCAGGGGGGGCGTCAAACGTCCTTTTCCGGACGTGCGCTAAGCCTTTTACTTGCCGATAAATGGCCGCGCTCGGCTCAAGACCCTCTGAAACGGGGTTAAAAACGGCCGTCGTCAACCTCTTCAACTTCAACGGTTTAACCGCGACGGCGTGAGACTGTTGTCGAGGCGTCCTTGTAAGTCGAATCCGCAGAGGGTTTAACGGGCGGCCGGGAGCGTGTTTGCGCGCCTTTTCCGCGATTGGTTATAATCTGTCGGGCCGTGGCGCGGGCGGCAGGCCGAAACCCCTGAGTCCGCGGGGAATTTAATTCTTGACAGTGCGCAGTGGGGGCTGTAAACAATTTAAAGATGGCCGCCGAAGGCCGTGCCGTCTCTCGCGGCGGCCCGCCTCCCGCGTCGCACCATCAAAACCCCCTAGCCCCGCTCGCCGTCCTTAGTTAGTCAATGGCAATCCGAGCCTCGACAAAACCGACGCAGGCCGACTGGTCGCCCGACGCGCGCGGCCAGGCCGTGCTGTCGGCCGTCATCAAGGAGCACTTGCGGACGGGCGAGCCGGTGGCCTCGCGCACCATCTCCGAGCGCGCGGCGTGCGGCGCGGGGTGGAGTTCGGCGACCATCAGGAACGTGCTGGCCGAACTCGAAGAGCACGGGCTCGTCGAGCAGCCGCACACCTCCGCGGGCCGCGTGCCGACCGACAAGGGGTATCGTTTCTACGTCGATCACTTCATCGGCGACGCGCAACTGTCGCGCGCGGACATCTCGGCCATCGACCGTGGGCTCGGGCTTGGGCTCTCTTCCGAAGCCTTCGCGCAGCCGTCGCGGCTGATGGAGAAGGTCTCGCACGTGCTGTCGGAGCTTTCAGAGAACGTCGGCATCGTCGTCTCGCCGCCGGTGGCGGACAGCCGGCTCGAACACATAGAGTTCCTGCCGCTCTCGGACGGGCGCATCCTCGTCGTGCTGGTGCTGGCGTCGAACGTCGTCCAGAACAAGATCATCCGCATCGACGACCCGCTGACCGCCGAGGAGCTTGAGTCGGCCGCGCGCTACCTCAACGCGGAGTTCTCGGGCAAGACCTTGCAGACCATCCGCGCGGAGGTGCTGGCGCTGATGGGCGAGGAGAAGGCCCTGTATGACCGTCTGTTGAGAAACGCCGTGCTCCTGTTCGAGCGCAGCGTCGAGGGCGGCGAGGGCGAGACCGGCGACGTGTACATCGACGGCGCGTCGAACATCCTCGCCAAGCCGGACTTCTCGGACGTGGAGCGTTTGCGCGAGCTGTTTCGCACGTTCGAGGCCAAGTCGCGGCTCGTCAAAATCCTGAACGAGTGCATCGCGCGCGAGCCTGTCTTCGGCGACGTGCACGTCGTCATCGGGCGCGAGCACAGCGCGCCGCAGATGCGGTCCTGCGCGCTCATCACCGCGCCGTACAGCCTCGGCGAGGGCTTCGTCGGCGGGACGGTCGGCGTCGTCGGGCCGATGCGCCTGGAGTACGCGCGCACCATGGCCGCCGTCAACTACGTCGCGCGCCTCGTCGAGCGCGTGCTGCGCGAGGCGGCCCACTCTTAAACACTTGGACCTTCGTTTCGGCTTCGGGGAAGGGCTTCAAAAAGGGATGACTCAATCGGACATGGCAAACAAGGGCGGGCGGAAGCCGAATCGCATACCCGTGCGCTTCGTGGGCGACGACGAGGGTAAACAGCCGGAGGCGGGCACGCCGGGCGAGAACATGACGCCGGAAGAGTTGGGGCAGCAGTCCTCTTACGACGACTCGACCGAGATGGCGCGGCGCATCGACAGCGGCGAGGCGCAGGAGTCTGGCTCGGGCGAGACCGGAGTCCCCGGCGGCACGGACCCTTCGGAGCAGCCGCGCAGCCGCAACGACCAGGACACGACCGCCTCGCACACGGAGCCCGAGGAGAAGGGCGGCGGCGGCGCGTCAGGCACCACCGCGCAGGAGCCGACGCGCAACGCCTCGGCCGGCGCGGGCCCGCAGATGATTGAACTCATCGCGACGCGCGCGGAGCTGCGGCGCGTCGAGGGCGAAGTGAAAAAGTTGACGGAGGAGCGGCAGGAGTTGAACGAGAAACTCGCGCGCCGCACGGCCGACTTCGACAACTTCCGCAAGCGCACCGAGCGCGAGCGCACCGAGACCTACAACCGCGCGCTTGGCGAGGTCGTCCGCAGGCTTCTGCCCGTGCTCGACAACCTCCAGCGCGCGCTCGACGCCGAGCGCGTCGTCGAGGTCAAAGAATCGGAGGAGTTCCGGCACTTCCTCCACGGCGTCGAACTCATCAACCGCCAACTCGGCGGCGTGCTCGAAGGCCTGGGGGTCGAGGTCGTCCCCACGGTCGGCGAGCGTTTCGACCCGCACGTCCACGAGGCCGTCGCCACCGAGGAGACGGACGCACACGAGCCCGACACGGTCACGCAGGAGATGCAGCGCGGCTACCGCCTCGGCGACAAGCTGCTGCGGCCCGCGATGGTCAAGGTCGCCACGAAGGCGTGAATCTTAAACCGTAAACCGTGGCGGGTCATCCCCGGCCCGTCACGGTCTTAACTCTCCCTCCTCCGCAGCCTTTCTTGTTACGGTTTACCGTTCACAGTTCACGAGAGAAAAAGTTATGGGCAAAGTAGTCGGAATAGATTTGGGGACGACCAACTGTTGTGTGGCGGTCCTTGAGGGCGGCGCGGTGCAGATCGTGCCGAACAAGGAGGGCGGGCGCACGACGCCGACCGTCGTCGGGTTCACCGACAAGGGCGAGCGGCTCGTCGGCCAGATCGCCAAGCGCCAGGCCGTCACCAACGCCGCCAACACCATCTACGCCGTCAAGCGTCTCATCGGCCGCAAGCACAAGGAGGACGAGGTGGTGCGCGCACGCGAGACCTCGCCCTTCGAGATCGTCGAGGCGTCGAACGGCGACGCGCGCATACAGGTGCAGGGGCGCGTCTACAGCCCGCAGGAGATTTCGGGCATCGTCCTGCAACGCCTGAAGGCCGCGGCCGAAGACTTCCTCGGCGAGCCCGTGACGGAGGCCATCATCACGGTCCCCGCCTACTTCGACGACACGCAGCGGCAGGCGACCAAGGACGCGGGCAAGATCGCGGGCCTGCGCGTCGAGCGCATCATCAACGAGCCGACGGCCGCCGCGCTCGCGTACGGTCTGGGGCGCGGCGAGTCGGAGCGCATCGCCGTCTACGACCTCGGCGGCGGCACGTTCGACATCTCCATCCTGGAGATTAACGACGGCGTCTACGAGGTTTTGGCGACTTCGGGCAACACCTTCCTCGGCGGCGAGGACTTCGACGAGCGCATCATCAGTTGGATGGTGAAGCAGTTCAACGAAGAGACGGGCATCGACCTCCGTAACGACCGCCTCGCGCTCCAGCGTCTGAAGGAGGCGGCCGAGCGCGCCAAGTGCGACCTCTCGTCACTGACCGAGACGAACATCAACCTGCCCTTCATCGCGGCCGACGCCTCGGGGCCGAAGCACTTCAGCAAGACCTTAACGCGCGAGACGTTCGAGGGGCTCATCTCCGACCTCGTCGAGCGCACGGTCGAGCCGTGCCAGAAGGCTCTGTGGGACGCGAAGCTCCAGCCGAAGGACATCGACAAGGTTCTGCTCGTCGGCGGCCAGACGCGCTCGCCCATCATCTCGCGCACGGTGCGCGAGATATTCGGCAAAGACCCCTCGTCGGAGATAAACCCCGACGAGGTCGTCGCGATGGGCGCGGCCATTCAGGGCGGCGTGTTGACGGGCGACGTGAAGGACATCGTGCTCTTGGACGTGCTCCCGCTCTCGCTCGGCCTTGAGACGCGCGGCGGCCTCTTCCACAAGCTCATCGAGCGCAACTCGACCATCCCGCTCCACAACTCGCAGACGTTCACGACGGTCGTCGATAACCAGTCGTCGGTCGAGATTCACGTCCTGCAAGGCGAGCGCGAGATCGCGCAGCACAACCGCAGTCTCGGCAAGTTCGAGTTGGTCGGCATCCCGCCGGGTCCGCGCGGCGGGCCGCAGATTGAGGTGACGTTCGAGGTGGACGCCAACGGCATCCTCAGCGTCGCGGCCACCGACCGCGCGAGCGGCCGGCAGCAGCAGATGAAGGTGACGCCGACCTCGGGGCTTTCGGGCGACGAGATCGACCGCATGATCGCGGAGGCGCAGCAGTCGGCCGAGGCCGACCGCCGCGCCAAGGAACTGCTCGTGCAGCGCGCCAAGCTCGAAGGGCTGCTGCGCAACGCTCAGCGCACCTTTACGGAGTTCGGCTCGTCGCTCTCTTCGGGCGAGCGCGCCATCACGCAGGACGCGTTCGCGGAGTGCGAGGAGCTGCTCAAGTCCGAGAACGTCGAGGCGATTCAGGACGCCACGGGGCGCCTCGAACGCATCTCGCAGCAACTCGCCCTCGCCATGCTCAACCCCGTCGTCGAGCACAACGGCCGGTAGGCCGGCGGGAAAATCCGGGTTCCGGGTTCAAGGTCCGAAGTTCAAAGTTGGCGTTTGCTAAACTGAACTTTGGACCTTAAACTTTGGACTTTGAACCTCTAACTCATATGGCTACTAAACGCGACTACTACGAAGTCCTCGGCGTGAGCCGGGGCGCGACCGAGGCGGAGATTAAGAGCGCCTACCGCAAGCTCGCCGTCCGCTACCACCCGGACAAGAACCCCGGCGACGCGGAGGCCGAGGAGAAATTCAAGGAGGCGGCAGAGGCTTACTCCGTCCTCTCCGACGCGGACCAGCGCGCGCGTTTCGACCGCTTCGGCCACGCGGGCGTCTCTTCGGGCGCGGGCGCGCAGGCCAACTGGGGCGCGCAGGGCTTCGGCGGCATCGAAGACATCCTCGGCGACCTCTTCGGTTTCGGCGACGTGTTCGGCGGCGGGCGCGGGGGCGGCCGTCGCGGTTCGGCGCAGCGCGGCGCGGACCTCCGCTACGACCTTGAGATGACGCTCGAAGAGGCGGCTGGGGGGATGACCGCGCAACTGCGCGTGCCGCGCCTTGAGACCTGCGAAGGCTGCAAGGGTTCGGGCGCGGCGCCGGGCACGCAGCCCGAGACGTGCCCCGGTTGCAACGGCACGGGGCAGGTCAGGTATCAGCAGGGCTTCTTCTCCGTGGCGCGCACGTGCGGGCAGTGTCGCGGCGCGGGGCGCATCATCCGTACGCCTTGCGAGACGTGCAAGGGCGCGGGGCGCGTGGAGCGCGAGAAGCAGATCGAGGTGAAGATTCCGGCCGGCGTCGAGACGGGCTCGCGGCTGCGGCTCGCGGGCGAGGGCGAGGCCGGCGTGCAGGGCGGCCCGGCGGGCGACCTCTACGTCGTCATCCACGTCAAGGAGCACGACCTCTTCGAGCGGCAGGGGAACAACCTCTACGCCTCCGTCCCCATCACCTTCGCGCAGGCCGCGCTCGGCGCGGAGACCACCGTGCAGACGCTCGAAGGGCAGGAGAATCTGAAGGTGCCGGCGGGGACGCAGACCGGCACGGTCTTCCGCCTCAAGGGCCACGGCATGCCCGTGCTCGGCGGACGCGGACGCGGCGACCTCTTCGTCTCGGTCACGGTCATCACGCCGACCACGCTCACGCGCGAGCAGCGCAAGCTCCTCGAACAACTCGCGCAGATAGAGGAGAAGGACCTCACCGACAAAGGTCTCATGGACAAGGTGCGCGACATCTTCGGCTGAAGAATCTCGACAAGGGTCAAGGGTAAAGGGGGAAGGGACGAATCATAACGTCCCTTCCCCCTTCCTCTTTACCCTTAACCCTTATTAGTTGGTGCCGGTGCGGCTGCTCTGGTCTCCGGCGTCGGTCAGTCGGACCCAGTAGTCGCGCGGGTAGATGCGGAAGAGGCGCGCGTCGGGGCCTTCGACCGTCTTGAGGTACTGCTCGTAGGCCGTGAGCTGCTTCTCGGGGCCGATGACGTAGAAGACGCCGCCCTCGACGCCGGAAGCCTTTACGCCGAGGCCCGGCAGGATGCGCGCGTAGACCGTGTTCATCCTCTTGAACAACTCGTCCGAGAGGTTCGGCGACTTGCGCAGGTCCAGTAGCCCCTGCCGGAACTTGCGCACCGCCTCGGGCGGCGTGCCGTCGGCGATGTCGTTCGCCATCTGCTCGCCGCGCGACTCGTACTGCGAGGCCGAGCGGAACTGCGAGAAGGCGACGGCGATGGCGTACTCGACGAGGGCCGGGTCGGGCTTGGCCTTCTTCAACTCTTCGACGACGAAGCGGAGCGTCTGCGGCAACTCGGGCGTGCGCTCGGCGTAGTAGCCGAGGCGGCCCAACGCGGGCGAGCCGCCGAGGCCGTTCGAGTAGGCGAGCCCAGCGCCCCACGTCTTGATGAAAATGCCGTGCGCGCCGCCGCCGCCGTAGAGGCGCGAGGCGAGATAGTCCAAGAGCGCCTCCCTGTTGTCGGCGTCAGCGTACGTCGCCATCGGCGCCGAGTTGAGGACGACGCCGCCCTGCGTGTTCGGGTTAACGAGCCCGACGAAGACCGGCCGCCCCTTATCTTTCAATCGCTCCTGCAAGCGCGTCTCGACGAGCCGCGCCGCCGCGTACTTCGCGGGCGCGTGCGGCGCGGTCTGAAGACTCGCGAGCAGCTCGCGCACGCCCGGCTCAAGCGACGTGCGCGTCGGCGTCGAGCCGACCATGAACATCCGCGCGCCGCCCGTCTTCAACAAACTCTGCCGCACCTCGTTCAACTCGGCGAGCGCCTGCGCGGGCGGGACGAGCAGGTCGCGACGTATCTGTCGGACGAGGTAGTCCCAGTCGGCGGCCAGCGTCTCGTCCGGGATGTCGGCGAGCGCCTGGTCGAGGTCTTTCGCCGCCTCGACGGTCAGCGTCTTCGCCCCGGCGGGGAGTTCGTGGAAGGCAGACTTCAGGTCGTTGTAGTAGCGGTCCTTCACCTCGCCCTTCTGGAAGGTCTGCAAGAGGTTCTTCAGGTGCTCGCGCTCCGCGTTCTGCTTCGGCGCGGAGGCCAGCGCGTCGAGGAACGAGGCGATGCGCTCGCGGTCGGCGCCCGCGTCCTTGAGGAGCCAGCGCAGACGTTGGACGTTGTGCGCCTGCGTCATGAACGAGGAGACGGAGAGCAGCAACGGGTTGTCCTGCCGCCAGTAGGCGTTCGCCGGGTCGTTGACCCAACTCTCCTCCGAGCCCTGCGTGCGGTTGCGCATGCCGCTCAAGACCTGATCGACCACGTCGCGGATGCGCGCGAGGTTCTCGGGCCGCCAGTCGGGACTCGTGAGCACGAGTTTCATCCATCCGAGCGCGCGCTGCGACTCGGCCGTGTCGTTGCCCGAGCCGCGCACGATGAGTTCCGCGCGGTTCGTGCGGAAGTTGGTGCTGAAATAACTGTTGAGCGCGAGAATCTCCTTACGGAGCATCTCGCTCATCTGCTCGTACGGGATCGCCTTGCCGTCGCGCACGACGCCGACCTGCGTCAGTAGCGAGGGCATCGCCGAGAGGTAGAAGAGACGCTCCTGCGGCACGCCGTCGAGCCGCAGCGCGAGCCCCGTCTGCGCGCTCGTCATGTTCTCGAAGTTCGACGTGACGAGCGGGACGTTGCCGGAAAGCTGCGTGACCTTGTAGTCGAGCTGGTCGTCGAGCGTGAGCGGCGGCTTCTCCAAAAACTTCAGCGAGGCCGACTGGCTCGCGAGCCTTTCAAGCTCCGCGGTCGTCGCCTCGTACTCGGTCTTGAAGCGGCGCAGCGCCTCCTGCTCGTCCGCCACGCCGTACTTCTTCATCACGCGCGCGGCCTCGGCCTTCGCGCGCGCCTCGCGCTCTTGCTCGCCCTGCGCGAGCATCTGCGGCGAGGGCTTCGCGGCGACGGCGAAGGGGACGGACTCGGCCAGCTTCCAGCGCGCGACCAGGTCGCGCCAGGCGTTCTTGTCCGAAGAGACGACCTGTTCGACCGACGCCAACTCGGGCTTCAACGTGACCGACTTGCGGAAGCCGGGCGTGCGGTTGAGATCGACGAGGTGCGTCATCCAGCCCGAGTCGCCGTTGCGGAAGCCGAAGCCCGGCGGCGAGTTGACGAGCTTCGAGAGCGTGCGGCGCGTCTGCACGACGCGGCTCTTCAGGCGCTCGTTGAACTCCTTCAGCTCCGCCGAGCCGTCCGCGAACGACGCCACGCGCCTCATCTCGTCCATGATCTTCTGACGGATGTCCCGAATCTTCTCGTCCGTCATGTTCGCGGGCGACACGTCGGAGAGCCCGACGTAGACCGGGTTGCCCTCGACCATCTCGTCTTCGAGGAAGGCGAAGACGCCCTTCGCGCCCGTCTCCATCACGCGCGTCTTGGAATCGACGAACATCTTGTAGAGGTTCGTCGTCGCGTCGCCCGCGACGTTCGAGAGGAAGAGGGTGAGGAGCGTCTTCTCCTTCGTGTCGAGCGTGAGCTGCGCCGGGTACGCGAAGAGGACCGAGCCGGGCTGCTGCTCGTTCTTGTGCGGGTACTCGACCAGTTTGACCGCGCCGGCCGGCGCCGGCCTCGGGGCGGGAATGTCCGACTCGGACATGAAGCGGCGGCTCTCCTGCTTCGGCTCCAGCCGGTTGAAGATGGCGTCGAGGCGCGCGAGCACGGAGTCTAACGGCATCTCCTTCGGGAACGAGGCGACCATGCCCATGTTGCCGAGGTGGTAGTTGTCCGCGTGGAACTTGCGTATGTCCTCCGGCTTCATCTCGCGGATGGAGTCGGGCCAGCCGCCCGAGGACATCGCCAGCGGGTGGTCCGCGCCGTAGACCGTCTGGTTGAGCGCGCGGAAGAGGCGGCTCACGGGGCGGTCGTAGGTCGTCCGCATCTCCTGGTAGACCGTGCCCTTCTCTTCGAGGCCCAACTTCTTGTCCGCCGGGTTCTCGCTCACGCCCCAGTGGCTCACCTCGCGCCGTATCTCCTCGTCCGTGTAGTCGGGGTGGAGCAGCGCGTTCACCTGGCTCTCGAAGAGCTTGTAGAAGACTTCGGGGCCGGCGGCGGTGTGCATGTGGTAGCACGTGCGCCACTGCTGCGTGAAGGCCGACGAGCCGGCGAGCGACATGCTCTCGAAGCCCGCGTGCGCGCGCCCGACGTTGCCCTTGCCGAGCAGCAAGTGCTCCTGCGTGTGCGGCTCGCCGTGCTCGGAGGTCGGGAACGAGTTGACCCAGAGGAAGACCTGCGGCACCGACTGGATCTGCAAGTAGTCGAGCGTGAAGCCCGTCCGCGCGTGGCGCAGGCGCGCGCCGAAGGGCTTGTCCGAGTCGTTCAGGTAGAGGGCCTCGGCGCGGAAGCCGCCGACGGTCTTGCCCTCCGTCAGCACGTCGAGCGAGACGTTCTTACTTGTCTGTGCGTCGGCCACGCGCGGCATCCCCCCCGTGAGCGTCGAGAGCGAGAGCACCAGCAGCAAGAGCGCCGAAGGTCGTTTGCGGTTCATATAGGACTCCTGTTGAAAGCGTCGGCACGACCGCGACGCGGACACGTCCGGCGCCGTGCGTGTGAAGGTCTCCGTTTACAGTTTTTCGGATGAAATCCAAAGGTCTCAGGTCGAACGGAAGAGCAGGAGCCACGATGCTAGACCGCCCCCGCGCCGTCAGTCAAACGCACCGCGCAAGCGTAAGGTTTCACGGCGCGGGAGGTTTCGTTTCGGCATCGCGGCCTCTGTGTTATCCTGCCCCGCAACTCGCCGACAAAACCTCACATGCCCGTTCGCTTATTCCGGCTGCCCCGGAGCGTTCATGAAACTTTTCAGCTTTCGGGAGACGGCTTCGTTTACGCAGCGCGTGTTAGAATACCTGGGCGACGAGTCGTACGCTCAATTACAGCGGTACTTGCTTGACCGGCCCGAGGCCGGAGACTTGATACGGGCCAGCGGTGGCATCCGCAAACTGCGCTGGACGGTTGCCGGGAAGGGAAAGCGCGGCGGCACGCGCGTTATTTACTACTGTGCCTCGGCGCGCGGCGTGTTCTTCATGCTCGACATTTACGCCAAGAGCGAGAAGGAAGATTTGACCCCCGACGAGTTGAAAGTGTTGCGCAAGCTCGTTAAGGAGTGGCTCTCATGAAGAAGGAGAATTTCGAGAGGCTGAAGGAGAGCATCATCGAGGCCGGGAAGATGCTTCGCGGTGAGGCTCGGCCGTCGCGGGAGTTCGTCTATGAAGTGCCCGACTCGTTCCCGCCGCCGTTGAAGGTTTTGGCCGTCTGCGTCGAGACCGACGACCCGGCGCTGCTCGTCCCGCGTAAGATTTACGAGATCGAGGTCACGGGCGAGTTCGCGCGCGTGATTGATGAAGCGGGCGAGGCCGCCGTCTACCCCGCGCAGTTCTTCATCCCCGTCAACCTGCCGGCCGAAGTGCAAGAGATCATCACCCAGCTCTCCTAATCCCCTTCAAGCAATTCCACACATGACCCACATTCGTTACTCGGTCGCGGCGTGCCAGACGGACATGCCGAACCCGTTGGAGCGGCGCGAGATGCGGCGCAACACGGAGAGGATGTTGTCGTTGATCGACTCGGCGGTGGCGGGGGCGGCGCCGTTCCTGCCGGTGCGGCTGGTCGTCTTCCCGGAGTTCGCGCACGCGGCGCCGGTCTTCCCGACGGTGGGTGAGCTTTTGGAGAAACTCGCCGTCGAAATCCCGAACGAGCACACGGAGGCCCTGGAGATGAAGGCGCGCGAGCACGGCGTCTACATCCAGTCGGGGACGATGCTGGAGCGCGACAACAAGTATCCGGGCGTCGTCTTCAACACGACGTGCCTCGTCGGTCCCGAGGGCGTGCTCTACAAGTACCGCAAGGTCAACACGTGGATTCCGTACGAGGTGCACGCGAGCCCGCACGACATAGAGGGCTATGAAGAGCCGTTGTTCCCCGTGGCCGACACGGAGATAGGGCGCATCGGCTGCGCCATCTGTTACGACTGGCTCTTCCCCGAAGCGATGCGGCAACTGGCGGCGAACGGCGCGGAAGTTCTTATAAGAGTCTCGGCCTACATGGACCCGTGGGGCGCGACGCCGCCGATGGACTGGTGGACGGTCGTCAACCGCTGTCGCGCCATCGAGAACACGGCCTACGTCGTCGCCGCCAACCAGGGCGCGAGCCTCAAGCACTACCCGCCCTACTCCTGGCCCGGCGGCAGCATGGTCGTGGACTTCGACGGCCGCGTCCTCGCCGAAGCGAGCCCCGGCCCCGGCGAGCGCATCGTCGTCGCGCCCGTGGATATCTCGGCGCTGCGCCACGAGCGCGCGGCGCGGCGCGGCCATCACATGCTCGCGCACCTGCGGACGGAGGCGTATCCCGTCTATCAAAATCACGTCTACCCGCCACGCTCCGTTGAAGCGGCCGGGACGCACTCCTACGAGCGCAACAACGAGCTGATTGACGAGGCCAAGAGGGAACTCGGCGAGCCGGGCGGCGGCAGTTAAACGTCGCCCGGCGGAGAGAAATTCGTTGACAGGCTCCTGCCATCTGTATTACAAAGACTTCGTTCGGACAGGCAACAAACGGTCGGCAATACTCTTTACTCAGCAACTTGCTCTCAAACTTTCAGACGGCCTAACGCCAGAGGCCGTCGCACACCTGTAAGTTTTGGTGTGAGTCCGCGGCTTCCTGTTCTTTGGCGATGGGCACGACGCCCGTCCGTAATCGAGGTTTGTTATGACTACACTCCGCAACTTCTCCCGAGTATTTTGGGCGCTCCTGCTCGTAGCCGTCTTCGCGCTGCCGGCCACGGCGCAGAGCAACAAGGGCACCATCACCGGGACGATCACCGACCCGCAGGGCGCCGTCGTCAAGGACGCGAAGGTCACGGCGACCAACACGGCCACGGGCGAGGCGCGCGAGGCGACGACGGGCGACGAGGGAACGTACTCGCTGCCGGCGCTCGACCCCGGCCTCTACCGCGTCACGGTGGACGCCTCCGGCTTCTCGCAGTCGGTCGTCGAGGAGGTCAAGCTCGACACGGCGGGCCGGCAGGCCATTGACGTGACGCTGACGGCCGGGGGCGTGAGCGGCGGCACCGTCACCGTCACGGCCGAGGCGCCGCTGGCGGAGACCGAGACGAGCGTGCGCGGCGACCTCATCACGGGCAAGCAGGTCACGGACCTCCCCATCTCGCAGCGCAACTTCACGCTGCTCGCCACGCTCTCGCCCGGCGTGACGCGCCCCGTCGTTGGGGTGCTGGGCGGCGGCGGCAACTTCGAGGCGGGCGCCAACCCGACGGGCACTTCGACCGAGTCCACGCGCTTCCGCGAGTCGGGCGGCTCGGTCCTCGTCGTCAACGGCGCGCGACCCACCAACAACAACTTCACGCTCGACGGCGCGGACAACAACGAGGGGCAGTTCGGGCAGATCGGCATCTACCCGCCGCCCGACGCCATCGCGGAGTTCAAGATTGAGACGAGCGTCGCGCCGGCCGAGAACGGCCGCGCGGGCGGCGGCATCATCAGCGCGACGACGAAGTCGGGCGGCAACCGCCTGCACGGCTCGGCCTACGAGTTCTACCAGGGTCGCGTGGCGGGCGCGCTCTCGCGCAAGGACCACGACGACCTCCGTGCGAATCGCGGCCTGACCAATCGCAACACGCACCAGTTCGGCTTCACCACCGGCGGCCCGGTCTTCCTGCCGCGCTTCGGCGAGGGCACGCCCTACCTCTACGACGGCCGCAACAAGACCTTCTGGTTCGTCTACTACGAAGGGCAGCGCAACGCGACGCCCTCGACGACGGGCGACTTCGGCGCCGTCAGCGTCCCGACGGTGCGCATGCGCGTCGGCGACTTCTCGGAGCTTCTACAGCCCGGCACCTCGCGCGCCTTCAACACCATCAACGGCACGATCAACGCGCCCATCGGCACAGTCTTCTGCCCGAACGGCATCCCGGCCGCCGGCAACGACATCCGCAACTGCGGCGTGGCGCTCTCGCAGGCGGCCTTGAACGTGCTTCAGGCGTACCCGGTCCCGAACGCCACGGGGCAGGGCTTGGGCGACAACTTCGCGACCAACCGCAAGGAGAAGTACAACCGCGACGGTTACGGCCTGCGCTTCGACCACAACATCAGCGGCACCGACTCGATCTTCTTCGCCTACAGCAGCGACAAGAGCAGCCGCGCGCGCGACAACAACTTCCCCATCGGCGCGTCGCCCACGGGCAACGACCTGCCCTCGGGCTTCGGCGCGGGCAACGAGTTCGGCGACTCGCGCGGCGTCCGCTTAGGTGAGACGCACATCTTCTCGCCGACGGTCATCAACGACGCGCGCTTCGGCGCGACCCGAGTCGAGATCGGCATCTTCAACACGGGTGTCGGCGGCGCGCTCGGCTTCGACCCGAACGTCTCGGCCAACCTCGGCATCCCGAACACGAACATCTGCGGCGAGTGCACGGGCTCGATCCTGCTCGGCATCGAGGAGCCGTTCCAGCGCGGCCGTCAGAATCAGCTTGAGTTCATCGGCGACGGCGGGCCGTTCTACTTCACGTCGAACAACTTCAGCTTCGCCGACGGATTGACGTGGGTGCGCGGCACCTCGACCTTCAAGTTCGGCGGCGACCTGCGCGTGCGCCAGAACTCGAACTTCGACGCGGGCCGCGCGGGCGCCATCAAGGGGCAGTACCAGTACGGCACGGCCTCGGGCGGCTTCCTCGCGGGCAACTACAACGGCGTCTTCGGCCCGACGGACTCTGGCTCGGGCACGGCCAACTTCCTCTTCGGCTACAACCCGGGCTTCACCAGTCGCGGCACGCCGGGCACGCCGCCCTTCCTCTCGAACAAGGAGATCAGCTTCTTCGGGCAGGACGACTGGAAGGTGAGCCAGACCTTAACGCTCAACCTCGGCCTGCGTTACGACATCTTCACGCAGCCGACCGAGCGTTTCGACGCGCAGGCCAACTACAACCCGGCCAACGACACGCTCGTCCGCGCGGGCGAGAGCGCGCCGGGCGGACGCGACCTCGTCAACAGCGACCACAACAACTTCGGCCCGTCGCTCGGCTTCGCGTGGAGCGGCTTCAAGGAGGACAAGACGGTCGTCCTGCGCGGCGGCTATGCCATCAAGTACGCGGTGGACACGCCGGGCATCCCCGGCGTCCTTCAGGCCAACTCGCCGCAGGCCGGCAGCTACGGGTGCAGCTTCAACCAACTCGGCACCTCTGCCTGCCCGCAGTTGCCCGCGCGCTTCAACCTCGACACGGGCATCCCGCTCCCGCTCGTCGCGCTCAACATCGCGCCGGGCCAGACGTTCACGCCCGCCGGCGGCGCGACGGTCGTCCGCGTTGACCCCGACATCAAGAACGAACTGTTCCACCAGTTCAACCTGACGGGGCAGTGGGAGTTTCGTCCGAACTGGCTCGCGGAGATCGGCTACGTCGGCAGTCGCGGTCGCAACCTGCTCGTCGTCCGCAACCTCGGCAACAACAGCAGCGGCTTCCCCGGCGCGCGCGTCGTCAACACGCGCGGCACCGTCCAGTCGATTGAGTACATCGGCGCGTCGCAGTACGACAGTCTTCAGACGAAGGTCGAGCGGCGCTTCACCGGCGGGCTCTCGCTCATCACCTCGTACGTCTGGTCGCACTCCATCGACAACTCGCCCGGCAACTTCTGCACGGGCGGCACCGGCCCCTCGACCTGCGGCTTCTCGAACCCGCTCAGGCCCGAGCTTGACCGTGGCAACTCCGACTTCGACGTGCGCCACCGCTTCAGCTTCGCGAGCGTGTGGGAACTGCCCTTCGGGCGCGGCCGCCGCTTCGGTAAGGACGTGCCGCGCGCGGCCGACCTGCTCATCGGCGGCTGGCAGCTCAACACGGACCTCTACGTCCAGAGCGGCCCGGTCTACTCGGTCTTCGCCAACGGCCGGCGCGTCGATCTCGTCGGCGACCCGACGCCGACGGCCGCCAACCTCGCGGACGGGCGATTCCTGAACCCGGCGGCCTTCCGCGCGGCGGTGACGCCGGTCTTCGCCAGCGACCCGACGGGGCCGACCTTCGGCAACCTCGGGCGCAACGTCTTCCGTGGCGAGCGGATGGAGTTCGTCAACGCGTCGCTCTTCAAGAACTTCCGCTTCGGCGAGAGCTTCAACGTGCAACTCCGCGCGCAGGCTTACAACCTCTTCAACCACGTCAACCGCTTCCGCCCGAACACCGATCTCAACAGCGGCGACTTCGGCCGCGACACCGCCGAGCAGCGCCGCCGGCAGTTGGAGTTCGGACTCAGGGTCGAGTTCTAAACCGGACCTCTCGGAAGTGAAGCAGACGGAAGTGGCGGTCGCTCTCGC